>NZ_JBIFGB010000003.1:0-571341 GCF_043558145.1 Sulfitobacter sp. 1A10359
TACCGTGGTCAACGTGGCCGATCGTGCCGATGTTGACGTGCGGTTTGGTGCGTTCAAACTTTGCCTTTGCCATGGTGGCGCCCTTTTAATTGAGGGGCCCCAACGGGGACCCGAACCCTATCTGGCGGGCGATGTATTGGGTTCGAGCGGTAAAATCAAGCGAGACTTGCGTCTTGGCGCCACTTAAAGCCCACCGTGGGCCTGCCGCATCGGTCGGGCGCGCCTCGGCTATGGTCTATTTATCCTCCGGCTCCCCGGCGGGGGACAGGGCTGTGCCGCCGTTGAACCACCCCTCTTCGCGGTTTTGCTTCACCAGATAGGTCTCAATCGCCTTGGCGGCGTTCTGGCTGAGGTTCTTCAGCTGCTCCTCGGCGGATTTGGTATAGCCCGAGCCCACCACCGGCCCCTGATCGAGGGATTCGAAGACAGTGATCTGATGCGGCTCGGGGTTCAGCTTTTTGTTCTTGGCGTCGTCCCAGACCGTCAGGTTGAGGATCAGGATCGATTTGGGGGCAAAGACCAGCGGGATGCCCGGCTGGGCCAGCACGTAGCCCTCGACGCTGATGCCGAAGTGGTAAAGCCGCTCGCCCTCGTAGCGATCAAAGCGTTCGGCGGTGGCGGCGCGCACGGCCTCGGCCAGTTCTTCCTTGCTCACCTCGCGGCTGAGCGGCCCCTTCTGCGCCTTGGGCGCCACCACGATATTGTGGTGCAGATTGAAATCCCCCAGCGGGGTCGGCGCCTTGTCGAGGTCGGATGCCCCGTTGCAGGCGGCCAGCGTCGCGACGAAGGTCAACAGGGCAAGAACTCTCAGCATGGGCGATCCCTCAGGGGTGTTAAGGTTTCGAAAAGGGGTAGCCGATGGGCCCAAGGGGCGCAATCATTTGCCGCAGTTGCGCAGTCCCCGGGCCGGTCTATCTTGGACTGAGAGTGAGGACAGCAAGATGACCCAAGCCCGCCCCCTGCCCGTTCGCGTGCCGCTCGTTACCGAGCCTGTCGGCATGCTCGGCAGCCTGCAGATGGCGCGGCGCAACGTGCTGAGCATCATTCCCAAGATCGCCACGACGCAGCCCATGGTCTCGGGCAAGACCGGCAAGCGCTGGCATATGGTGATGGACCCCGGCGCGATCCGGCAGATACTGCTCGACCGGTTGGAGGACTACCCGAAGTCCGACGTCACCAAGAACCTGCTGCGCCCGGCCATCGGTGAGTCGCTCTTCATCGCCGAGGGCGCGCATTGGCGTTGGCAGCGCCGCGCCGCCGCCCCCGTCTTTTCGCAGCGCAACGTGCGCAACCTCGCCCCCGTCATGAGCGCCGCCGCCGCGCGCTCGGCCGAGCGCATCGCCGCCGCCGGGCCGCGCGCGGTCAACATGCTCGACGAGATGGTAACGACGACCTTCGACGTGATCGGCGACGTGACTTTCTCGGGCGACGGCACCTTCGACCGCGACAAGGTGCATGGCGCCATCGACGACTATATCGCCGAGGCCGGCAAGATCAGCCTTTTCGACATCCTCGGCCTGCCCGACTGGCTGCCGCGCCCGGGGCGGATGATGTCTGGCCAAGCGCTGAAGCAGATGAAGGCGATGGCCGATCAGGCGATCGAAGCGCGGGTGGCGCGCGGCCATGACGGCACGCCCGATCTGCTGGACCTGCTGCTGGAGGGCGAAGACCCCAAGACCAAGCGCCAGATGAACACCGGAGAGTTACGCGACAACCTGCTGACCTTCATTGTCGCGGGCCATGAAACCACGGCGCTGACGCTGGCCTGGTCGATGTATCTGATGGGCTTTGACCCCGAGATGCAAGAACGTGCCCGCGCCGAAGTGCACGCCGTGCTTCAAGGCCGCGCCTGTACCGGCGAGGACGTGGATAAATTGCCGCTGGTGCGGATGATCATCGACGAGGCGCTGCGCCTCTACCCCGCCGCCGGGATCATCTCGCGCACGGCGCAGAAACACGACAGGCTCTGCGACCGCGAGATCCGACCCGGGGACACGGTGATGGTCCCGATCTACGCGCTCGGCCGCAACGCGTTGCTTTGGGAGGACCCAGACGCCTTTCGGCCTGAGCGCTTCGCCGATCGCAAGGCCATCGACCGCTACGCCTATCTGCCCTTCGGGGACGGTCCGCGCATCTGCATCGGGGCGAGCTTTGCGCTGCAGGAGGCGGTGATCATCCTCGCCACCCTGCTGGGGCGGTTCAAATTCACCCCGGTGCCGGGCCGCGACCCGGAGCCGGTGATGATCCTGACCCTGCGCCCCGAGGGTGGCGTCTGGATGACCGCCGAGCCGCTGGACTGACCGCGCCCCGAAGGGCGCGGGTGTTTCACGTGAACTTGTTGTCGCGCGGGAAGCCGCGGGGGGCCATGCGGCCCGAGCTTGCGCGCTTGCCGGTCCATTCGGCCAGATCGGCCTCGGTCCGCGTGCGGCCCGCCGGGTCTTGCCAAGTGAGACCCGCCTCGCGCGTGAAGGTGATGGCGTCCGACAGGCCGCCGTCCTTGAACTTCTGCAGCCGCACGCCCTTGCCCCGGCCCATCTCGGGCAGCTCATCAAGGCCGAAGACCAGCACCTTGCGGTTCTCGCCCACCGTGGCGACGCTATCACCGGTGACGGGGTGACAGACCAGCGCCGTGACCCCCTCGCCGCGCACGTTGAGCACCTGCTTGCCGCTGCGGGTCTGGGCTACAACGTCATCCTCAGGCACGACAAAACCGTCGCCCGCGGTGGAGGCCACCAAAAGCTTGCGCCCCGGCTGGTGGATGAAGAGCGAGACGATCTGCACCTCGTTGGGCAGATCGACCATGAGGCGCAGCGGCTCGCCCATGCCGCGCCCGCCGGGCAGGTTGGCGGCGGAGACGGTATAGAACCGCCCGTTCGAGCCAAAGACCAGCAGCCGATCCGTCGTCTCGGCATGGAAGATGAAGCGCGGGCCGTCGCCGTCCTTGAACTTCAACTCGCGGTTCAGGTCGATATGGCCGGTCATGGCGCGGATCCAGCCCATCTGGCTGCAGACCACGGTGATCGGCTCGCGGTCGATCATCGCCTCGATCGGCACGTCCTCGACCTCTCCAGCGGTGTCGAATTCGGTCAGACGCTGGCCGCGCTTCACGCCGTCGATCACCCAATCCTTGCCGAACTGCTTTTTCGTCGCGCGCAGCTGGTCGGCGATGGTGGACCATTGCAGGTCCTCGCTTTCCAGCAGGTCTTCGAGCCCCGCACGTTCGGTCATCAGCGCGTCACGCTCGGCCACCAGCGCATCTTCTTCCAGACGCCGCAAGGACCGCAGGCGCATGTTGAGAATCGCCTCGGCCTGCACGTCCGAGAGCCCGTTCTCGCGGCCCGCGTAGCTGTGCGGGATCGCGCGGGTCTCACCACTTTCAGCCAGCACGCCGGTGGCCTGCGCCTCGGCATCGGCGATGACCGCCAGTTTCGAGACATCGACCCCCGCCAGCGGCGAGACGTAAGCGGTTTCGTCCATGGCGCGGGTCAGCGTTTCCTGATGCGCGCGGCTCCAATCCTCGTACATCAACGCGGCCTTGGGGTCTTCGTCGTAGCGGATGATCTCAATCACCCGGTCGAGGTTCAAAAACGCCGTGATCAGGCCCTGCAACACCTCAAGCCGGTGGTCAATCTTGTCCATCCGGTGCCGAGAACGGCGTTGCAGCACCTCGCGCCGGTGGTCGAGGAAAGCGCGCAGCACTTCCTTGAGCGAACAGACCTTGGGCGTCTGCCCGTCGATCAGCACGTTCATATTGAGCGAGAAGCGCACCTCTAGATCGGAGTTGCGGAACAGCATCCCCATGAGCACGTTCGGATCGACGTTCTTCGAGCGCGGCTCAATGATCATGCGGATGTCTTCGGCAGATTCGTCGCGGATGTCGGCGAGAATCGGGATCTTCTTGGTCTGGATCAGTTCGGCGATCTTCTCGATCAGCTTGGACTTCTGGACCTGATAGGGAATCTCGGTGACGACAATCTGCCACGCGCCACGGCCCAGATCCTCAACCCCCCAGCGGCAGCGTAGCCGGAAGGAGCCGCGGCCTGTGCGATAAGCATTGGCGATGTTCTCGGGCGGCTCGACGATGATGCCGCCGGTGGGGAAATCCGGGCCGGGGACGTAGTTCAAGAGCGTGTCGTCGCGTGCGTCCGGCGTCTTGATCAGGTGGATACAGGCGTCGCAAAGCTCGGCGATGTTATGCGGCGGGATGTTCGTGGCCATGCCCACGGCGATGCCCGAGGAGCCATTGGCCAGAAGGTTCGGGAACTGCGCGGGCAGCACCGCAGGCTCGGTCAGCGTGCCGTCGTAGTTTTCGCGGAAGTCGACGGCGTTCTCGTTCAGCCCTTCGAGCATGGCCTCGGCCACGGCGGTCATCCGCGCCTCGGTGTAGCGCGAGGCCGCGGGGTTGTCGCCGTCGATGTTGCCGAAATTGCCCTGCCCGTCGACCAGCGGGTAGCGCACGTTGAAATCCTGCGCCAGACGCGCCATCGCGTCGTAAATCGCGGCATCGCCGTGCGGGTGGTAGTTACCCATCACGTCGCCCGAGATCTTTGCCGATTTGCGGAAGCCCCCGGTGGACGACAGCCGCAGCTCGCGCATGGCGTAGAGGATGCGGCGGTGCACCGGCTTCAGCCCGTCGCGCGCATCGGGCAGCGCCCGGTGCATGATCGTGCTCAGCGCATAGGTCAGGTAACGATCCCCCAAGGCGCGGCGCAGCGGCTCGGACAGGTCATTCGGGTCGAGTTCTGGGGGTGTGCTTGTGTCTGACATGACGGGTCTTTTAGCCAAGCACGCCAGAGCGGGCAAGCGACAGATTACCGGCAAACGACTCGTTAAAATGGCCGCTGGCACGGTTTCAAGTGAGAAAAAAGCAATACTTTTCGGCTATGCGAATTCTTGCCAGTCAGAAATGAACCATTCGCGAAGTTTCGCGTTGGTCTCTCAACAACAACATGGTTTGACACGGGACGAGGAACAGCAAAAATGAAACGGTTCATCTTTTTGACATTTGGTTTCATGGGCTGGGCATTCTACGAGATGAGCGGCGGGGCCGACTTCGTGCCCGCAGGCTCGCAAACGGCCAGCGCCGAAGCGGCTGAGGCAGCCCTGATCGCCAGCGCCAACCCCTCTTCCAACCTTGTCACTGCCACCGCCGCGAACGCGGCCCGCAAGGCGGAAAGCCCGATCACCCCCTTCGCCGAACGAACCCCTGCGCGTGATGCCACAGCGACCCGCGTGGCGCTGAACCTCACGACGCTAAGCGACCTGCCGCAGGCCAATGACGGGATGGTGCAAAAGGCCGTGGCCACCCCTGCGGACCGTGCCGGGGCGAAAGTGGTGAAGGCCAAGGCCGTCAGCACCCCTGCCCCCAAAGTGGAAAAGGCCGCTTACACGACGCCAAGCGCCAATGCGCCCGCTGTCATCCCGAGCCTGATCGAAGGCGCTGACAACGGCGCGAGCTTTGTCAGCACGACCCAGGCCGACATTCGCGAAGTCAACGGCACCCGCGTCAATGTCCGCGGCGGTCCGGGCACCAACTTCGGCGTGGTCGGCAAGCTCGGCAAAGGCGACGCTGTCGAAGTGATCGAAGACAATGGCGCAGGCTGGGTGCGTTTCCGCAGCGTCGACGGCAGCGAATCCGGCTGGATGGCCGACTTCCTGCTCAACAACGGCTAACTTGCCAATCTCATAGCATCGCGCGATGAAGGGCCTTTCACACGAAGGGCCCTTTGCATGTCTGCGACCCGCTCCATCCTCATCACCGGCTGTTCCAGCGGCATCGGCTATGCCGCCGCGCACGGCATGCGCGCCCGGGGCTGGCGCGTTTTCGCTGCCTGCCGCCAACAAGCGGATTGCGACCGGCTGCAAGCCGAAGGATTCGACGCGCCGCGCCTTGACTACACCGATGAGGCCAGCATCCACGCGGCGCTTGCCCATGTGCTGGACCAAACCGGCGGCACGCTCGACGCTTTGTTCAACAACGGTGCCCACGCCACGCCCGGGTTGGTCGAAGACCTCCCCACCGATGCCCTGCGCGAGATATTCGAGGCGAATTTCTTTGGCTGGCACAGCCTGACCCGCGCGGTGATCCCGGTGATGCGCAAGCAGGGGCACGGGCGGATCGTGCAATGTTCCTCGGTGCTTGGCATGGTGGCGATGCCGTGGCGCGGGGCGTATAACTCCACGAAATTCGCCCTTGAAGGGCTGACCGATACCCTACGGCTTGAGATGCGCGGCACCGGGGTCGCGGTGATCCTGATCGAACCCGGCCCTGTCACCTCGAAACTGCGGACCAAGGCCATCCCGCGTTTCGAGCGTTGGATCGACTGGCAAAGCAGCCCCCGCGCGGCGGAGTATGAAAGCACAATGCGCCCCCGGCTTTATGACGACAGCGGCAAGAAGGACCGCTTCGAACTCCCGCCCGAGGCGGTGGTCGAGAAGCTGGTCCACGCCGTCGAATCCCCCCGGGCCCGCCCGCGCTATTTCGTCACAACCCCAACGCATATCGGCGGTATTTTACGGCGTATCCTGCCGACGCGGGCGCTGGACTGGGTCACCAGCCGCTGATTTTGGTTGCGCGGCTGCACGGTGCCGCTACATCTCAGGCCAACGAAAGGACAGCCCATGCCAAATGATCCGTTTTTCGTGATCGTCCTGATCTCTGTCGTGGCGGTCGCCGTTGTGCTCCTGATGGGGCTGGGCGGCTTTGCCACCGGGGGCAAATTCAACAAACGCAACGCTAATAAGCTGATGCGCTGGCGGATCATCGCGCAGTTCATCGCCGTGCTGCTGATCCTTGCCTATGTCTATTTCCGAGGGGGCACGATCTAATGGTTGTACTGAACAAGATTTACACCCGCACCGGGGACAAGGGCACCACCGCCCTTGGCAATGGCGACCGTGTCGCCAAACATGACGCGCGGGTCGAGGCCTATGGCACCTCGGATGAGTTGAACTGCTTTGTCGGCGTTGCACGGCTTGAAGCCACGGGCGCCACCGACGAAGCGTTGGCGCGCATTCAGAACGACCTTTTCGATCTCGGCGCCGACCTCTGCCGCCCCGATATGGAAGCCGATAAGGATGCGGAATACCCGCCCCTGCGGGTCACTCAAGAACAGGTCGACCGGCTGGAGCGTGAGATCGACGTGATGAATTCCGAGTTGGAGTCGCTGCGCAGCTTCATCCTGCCGGGTGGCCGCGCGCTGGCGGCGCATCTGCATGTCTGCCGCACCGTCGCGCGCCGAGCCGAGCGGCTGGCGGTGCTGCTGGCTGAGCAAACGGCGGTGAACCCCGCCTGCGTGACCTATCTGAACCGGCTGAGCGATTGGTTCTTCGTCGCCGCACGGATGGCCAATAACGCGGGCAAGGAAGACGTGCTTTGGGTGCCGGGGGCGAACCGGGCGTAAAATAGCGCTAACAGACGAAAAACCGGGAAAACGCCGCGTTCAAAACTGCCAACCTGCCGATTTTGGCCTGTTTTGATCCGATCCGCTTCGTTACACCCGTCTGGAGAATTAGGGAGACCGGGCCACCAGCCCGCGTCGCAAACTGAGGAGAGAGACCGCTCATGAAGGTACTGGTGCCTGTCAAACGCGTGATCGACTATAACGTGAAAGTTCGTGTCAAAGCGGACGGATCGGGTGTTGATCTTGCCAATGTGAAAATGTCGATGAACCCTTTCGACGAAATCGCCGTCGAACAGGCGATTCGTCTGAAAGAAGCCGGCCAGGCTGAAGAGGTCGTCGCCGTCTCCATCGGTGTGAAGCAAGCGCAGGAAACGCTGCGCACCGCCCTCGCCATGGGTGCCGACCGCGCGATCCTCGTGGTGGCCTCGGACGATGTGCACAAGGACATCGAACCGCTGGCCGTGGCCAAGATCCTCAAAGCCGTCGTCGACGAAGAGCAGCCGAGCCTCGTGCTCTGCGGCAAGCAGGCGATCGACAACGACATGAACGCCACCGGGCAGATGCTCTCGGCGCTGATGGGCTGGTCGCAGGCCACCTTCGCTTCCGACATCGCCATCGAAGGCGACAAGGCGAAAGTGACCCGCGAAGTCGACGGCGGCCTGCAGACCATCGAAGTCACCATGCCGACCGTGGTCACCGTGGACCTGCGCCTCAACGAGCCGCGCTACGCCTCGCTGCCCAACATCATGAAGGCCAAGAAAAAGCCGCTGGATGAGAAGACCGCCGAGGACTACGGCGTCGACGTCTCCAACCGCTTGGAAGTCGTGAAGACCGAAGAGCCCGCGGAACGCGCCGCTGGCATCAAGGTCGGCTCGGTCGACGAGCTTGTGGCGAAACTCAAAGAAGCGGGGGCTGTGTAATGGCTGTTCTTCTGATTGCAGAGATTTCCGACGGCGAACTGTCGATGGACGCAACCGCCAAGGCGGTGACCGCGGCCAAGCAACTGGGCGACGTGACCATTCTGGCGGCTGGCAGCTCTGCTGCGGCGGCTGGCGAAGCGGCGGCCAAGATCGATGGCGTCTCCAAGGTGCTGGTTGCCGAGGACGAGATGCTGGGCCACCGTCTGGCCGAAGCCACCGCGGCGCTGATCGTCAGCCTTGCCGGTGACTACGACCACATCGTCGCGCCCGCCACCACGGACGCCAAGAACATCATGCCCCGCGTCGCGGCGCTGCTTGACGTCATGGTAATCTCGGATGCCTCCGGCGTTGTGGATGCCGATACCTTTGAGCGCCCGATCTACGCGGGCAACGCGGTGCAGACCGTGAAGTCGAACGACGCCAAGAAGGTCATCACCTTCCGCACATCGACCTTCGATGCGGCAGGCGAAGGCGGCTCCGCCTCGGTCGAGACCATCTCGGCTGCCGAGAACCCCGGCCTGTCCACATGGGTCGAAGACAAGGTCGCCGAATCGGACCGCCCCGAGCTGACAAGCGCGGGCGTGGTGGTTTCCGGTGGTCGTGGCGTCGGCTCGGAAGAGGACTTCGCCCTGATCGAGAAACTGGCCGACAAACTGGGCGCCGCCGTTGGCGCGTCCCGCGCGGCGGTTGATTCGGGCTACGCTCCGAACGACTGGCAAGTTGGCCAGACCGGCAAAGTGGTCGCCCCTGACCTCTATGTCGCGGTTGGCATCTCGGGCGCGATCCAGCACCTTGCCGGGATGAAAGACTCCAAGATCATCGTCGCGATCAACAAAGACGAAGAATCGCCGATCTTCCAAGTTGCCGACTACGGTCTCGTGGCAGACCTCTTCGACGCGGTGCCGGAACTGATCGAAAAGCTGTAAGGCTTTTCACCTGAAACACCAAAGGCCCGCCGTTCTCGGCGGGCCTTTTTCGTGCATGCCCCTACCGGGAGCGTCAGGACATGCTTTGCAGCGCATCGGTCAAAGCGGCGGCGGCAGAGGCATGAGCCATCGGGCCCAGCATTTCCGACGCGGCCTGCGCCTCGAATTCACTGACCACCATGCCAGCGGTCGGCGCCCCTGAGGGGTCTTTGGGAGAGACGACCTCGATCTTGGCCGTGGCGTGTTGGGCCACCGCGTCCAACATTTCGCGTGTCACGAAAAGCGGATCATGGCCCAACTCTCTCACCGGCTGCGCTGCTGTGGCGACCGGCGGGCGGTCAGCCAGCCAAAGCAGGAGCGTGCGCCCCTGTATCTGCCCCAACATCAAACGCATGCGCGCCATCCACGCCTGCTGAAGCTCCGCGCGCACCGCTTCGAACCGTTCGGGCGAGACCTGCATGAGGTGCGTCAGCATGTGCCGGTTGAAGTGGAACTGCGAGAAATCGACTTCGCGGTAGATCGTCTGCAACAGCGCGGAGGCCCCGACGAAACGGTCGTTCCGACGCCGGTGCACGGAATAGAAACGGTTGGTCATGTTCTGCGCCCCCATGACCTGAACCACCGTCACATCTGCCTGCGAGGCGGCCTGCGCGACGAAAGGGTCGTGGGCAAAAGCGTCGATCCCCGCGTTGGGAAAGCCGAAGTTCACACAGGTCTTGCCGATCTCGGCCTCGACCCGCGCGGGAAACGGCTCTTCAATGAATTTGCCATAGGTCTCCGTCCCGCCGAGAAAGGCGATATAGGGCGCCTCCAACCTGCGGCGCGGGCCGCGAAACATCAGCTTTGACGTGCCGTAGCGGCATGGCAAATAGTCCAGAGGCGCTGGCCCCACTGCATCATAGGTCATCGAACCCACCTTTTTGTTCACCCAAAGCCAGATTGCACAACAGGGGCTGCGATTCTGTTAATGGGCGAATTTGTCGTGAGATTTCGTAAACAGCTGCCCTTGCGGCACCCCCGCCACGCGCCCTATTGTGCGCCGAACTCAAGCAAAGGACAGGCCATGGACATCCAGACAATCGGTATCGTGGGAGCGGGGCAAATGGGCAATGGGATCGCCCATGTCATGGCGCTGGCGGGCTACGACGTGCTGCTGAACGATGTCAGCGCCGATGCGCTGGCCAAAGCGATGAAAACCGTGACCGGCAATATGGACCGCCAAGTCAGCCGCGAAAAGATCACCGCCGCCGACCGGGACGCCGCCATGGCGCGCATCACCACGACGCAGACGCTAAGCGATCTGGGCCAAAGCGATCTGGTGATCGAAGCCGCGACCGAGCGCGAAACGGTGAAACAGGCGATCTTTGAAGACCTGATCCCGCATCTGAAGCCGACGACGATCCTGACCTCGAACACTTCCTCGATCTCGATCACCCGCCTTGCCAGCCGCACCGACCGGCCCGAGAAATTCATGGGCTTTCACTTCATGAACCCTGTGCCGGTGATGCAGCTGGTCGAATTGATCCGCGGCATCGCCACGGACAGCGAGACCTATGACGCTTGCAAAGCCGTGGTGGACCGTTTGGGCAAGACCGCCGCCTCGGCGGAGGATTTCCCAGCCTTTATCGTGAACCGCATCCTGATGCCGATGATCAACGAGGCGGTCTATACGCTCTACGAAGGGGTCGGCAACGTCGAGTCGATCGACAGTTCGATGAAGCTGGGGGCGAACCATCCGATGGGGCCGCTGGAGCTTGCGGACTTTATTGGTCTCGACACCTGCCTTGCCATTATGAACGTTCTGCATGACGGGTTGGCGGATACGAAATATCGCCCCTGCCCGCTGCTGACCAAATATGTCGAAGCCGGGTGGTTGGGCCGCAAGACGCAGCGTGGGTTCTATGATTACCGGGGCGAAAAGCCCGTTCCGACGCGCTGAGTTGCGAGGGTGTTGGGGGCCCTGCCCCCATCGCGCCAGAGGCGCGATTCCCCCGAGGGTATTTTTAAAAGGATGAAGTTTAGTTGGTGAGCGCCAGAGTATGGGCGCGCAGCCAAGCCATGAAACCGCGCGGGTCGTCGGCCCAGCGGTCAATCTCTTGGCGGGCGAGCGGGTGGCCGACGATGGGGCCTTGGGGTTTGTCGCAGGCGTGGGCGATCTCATGCAGCAAGAGCCCTTGGCGCAGCATCGGGCTGAGCCTGTTGGCAATCTGATAGGCGCGGCTGTTCTGGCCCGGGAAGCGCATCGGCACCACCTGCGCACCGGAACGGCGGATCATCTTGGCGGTGAAGACGTTCCATTCCGCTTCGACCGCCGGGCCCCACCAGCTTTCCGAGGCCGCGACGACGCCTGAGGGGAAGAGCGCCACGACGCCGCCTTCTTTGAGATGGGCCATGGCCTTGGCGCGCATTTCCACGCCTTTGCGCTGCGCATCCGGGTCATGTGGGAAGGGCACCGGGATCATGTAGCTGCCTGCCACCTCGTCAATGGAAGTGAGCAGCGACCGGGTGAGGATACGGTAATCGGGGCGCACGCGGCCGATGAGATCGGCGAAAATCATACCGTCGACCATACCGTGGGGGTGATTTGCCACGACTACGACGGGCCCTTCTTTCGGGATGCGGTCCAACTGCTCTTGCGGGGTTGTGAGGTCGATGCCCATCGTGTCGAGCGCTGCGCGCCAAAAGGCTTGGCCCGAGGGGGTGCCGCGTTGTTCGAACTTGCGGATTAGCCGCAGGATTTTGAGCTTGCCGGTGAAAAGCTCCATCGCGGAGATCACTCGCGCCTTCCATGGGTCATCGAAGGTCGAGGCATAGGACAGGCTGCGGCGGTCGTATTTGGTGAAGGTCACCGTGCCGTCGCCTGTCTGGGCCGGCTCAGCCGCGATGTTTTGCACGTCATCCATGGGGTCGGCGGTTCCTTTTCCCGCTTGGCGGGCCTAAAACCCTTCGCCGAACTTATCCGCCACGAGGGCGGTTAAAGCTTCGGCCAAGGCCTCGGCATCGGGGCCGGAGGTTTGGACATCGATGGTGGTGCCGCGCGACGCGCCGAGCATCAAGAGCCCCATGATACTGTCGCCCGAGGCCGACATGCCATCCTTGCTGACTTCGGCACGGGCATCAAACGCCTCGACCACCTCGACCAATTTGGCGGAGGCGCGCGCGTGCAGGCCTTTTTCGTTAACGATCTTTAAAGAAAATTCGGGCATGACGTCTTGGGGCCTTCTAACCTGCGCTGACATTCTGGCTGTCGATATACTTCTTACCAGCTTCGAGCGCGGCGCGCACGGCATCGGGCACATCCATATGCCGCGATTTGGCGAGTTTGATCAGCATGGGCAGGTTCGCGCCGTAGATGATCCGGCGGTTTTCCGGGCGGCAAGCCAAGAGGCTGAGGTTCGAGGGGGAGCCGCCGAAAAGATCGGTGACAACCACCACACCGGCGCCTTGGTCCACCGCATCGGCGGCGCCGCAGATCTCGCGTTCTTTGTCGGCGCGGTCATGGTCGGCTTCGATGGCGATGGCGCGCACGCCGAATTGGGATCCCACGACATGTTCGATGGCGGCAAGATATTCTTGCGCCAGCCCCCCATGTGCGACGATGACGATCCCGATCACGGCTTGCTTCCTTCACGATGCTGACGGTCCAGCTCTCGATGCCTAATTGACACCTGCCAGCCCTGCTCTGCAAGGCGCAAAGCGTGATCTTCGGCCATGGCGACAGAGCGGTGTTGCCCGCCCGTACAGCCGAATGCGATGGAGATATGCGATTTGCCCTCCTCGCGGTAGGCGGGCAGCAGCAGCAGGCTGAGGTCGAGCACCTTGTCGGCGAAATCCGCGTAGCGCTTATCGCTCGCCACATGGGCCGCGACGGAAGGGTCGCGCCCGTCGCCACTGCGCAATTCAGGAACCCAATAGGGATTGTTCAGAAAGCGGCAGTCGTGCACCACATCAACGCCGCGCGGAAGGCCCCGTTTGTAGGAAAAGCTTTGTACCGAGACCGTCAGTTGGCGCTGCCCGCCGGGGGCGAACCATTGCTCGACCTCGGCGCGCAACTCGTGGACGTTCAGCGTTGTCGTATCGATCAACACGTCGGCACGGGCGCGGATCGGGTGGAGCAGTTCCTGCTCGCGTGCGATCCCGTCGACTGGGCGGTCAGCCGGGGCCAGCGGGTGGCGGCGGCGGGTTTCGGAAAAGCGTTGCAGCAGCACATCGGGGGCGCAGTCGAGATAGAGCAGTTCCGCGCGCCACCCCGGCTCAGCCGTCAGGCGGCCCATCAGCTCCAGCACGCCTTCGGTGGAAAAGTCCCGGTTGCGGGCGTCGATCCCCAAGGCCACCGATTGCGCATCGCCGGGGCGGTCAAGCAGCGCGGGCAGCAGCCGCAGCGGCAGGTTGTCGATCGCCTCGAACCCCGCATCTTCAAGCACGTTGAGCGCAGAGGACCGCCCGGCGCCCGAAGGGCCGGTGACAAGAACCAACCGCCGCGGGGCGGGGTCTGTTGATGAGGTCTGACTGATCAATTCGGTTCTTCCACACCTGACATATACAGATGAATTGCTGCCGCAAAATGAGCGCTATCGCATTTGTGAAAACAGGGCAACGTGACACCCCGTAGCATATGGCTGTGCCCTTCGGGAAGACGCTGGTCTTCGGTGCGGGCCAGATCGACGACGAGGGCCAGCGGCACGGGGCCGTGATCCTCGGCCCGCAGAATGCCGACATAACGCGCTTCGATCAGGCCGCGGATCGGCTCGGGGACGCTGGCGATCACCTGATCCCCCTCGCGCATGATATCGGTGCGATCATCGGCCACCAGCTTGGCGCCAAGGGCGATCAGTTGCAGGGCGAGCGCCGATTTGCCCGCACCGGACGGGCCAAGGATCAGCACCCCGCGCCCATTGATCGCCACGCAGCTGGCGTGGAGGTTTTCGCGCTCGACGGTCATATCAGGCCCCGCGCCCGGGATTTAGGTGGGCAGCCCCACGACAAAACGCGCGCCGAGCGGTTCGGAGGTAATGTCGGCTTCAGTCGGGCGGATGTTCTCGGCCCAAATCACGCCGCCATGGGCTTCGACGATCTGCTTGGAGATTGCGAGGCCGAGGCCGGAATTGTTGCCGAAATGCTCTTCCGGGCGTTGCGAGTAAAAGCGTTTGAAGATTTTGCCGAGCGCCTGCTCGGGGATGCCGGGGCCGGTGTCCTCGACGACGATCAACACGCGATTGGCACGTTTGCGGGCCCAGACCCGGATCGCGTCGCCGTCTTCGCAAAAGGAAATCGCGTTGGTGATCAGGTTCACGAAGACCTGCGCCAAACGGGCTTCCAACCCATGCACGGTGATCGGCGCAGCGGGGAGATCGGTGATGAAATCGATGCCTTTGGATTTCGCATCTTCGCCGAGGTACTGGCCCAGATTGCCCAGCATTTGCAGCAGGTCGAAGGGCTCTTCCTCTTCCTTGACCAGTTCGGAATCGAGCCGCGAGGCATTGGAAATGTCGCTCACCAAACGGTCGAGGCGGCGCACGTCATGTTCGATCACATCCAGCAGTTTCTCGCGCTGGTCGTCGCGCTTGACCATTCGCAGCGTGCCCACAGCAGACCGGAGCGAAGCGAGCGGGTTCTTGATCTCATGGGCCACATCGGCGGCGAATTGTTCGTTGCCGTCGATCCGATTGTAGAGCGCCGAGACCATGCCGCGGAGGGCGCCCGATAGGCGGCCGATCTCATCGGGGCGCGCGGTCAGGTCCGGGATGCGGATACGGCCGGGGTTCATCTTGCGCGCGTCCTTGTCGCGGCCCAGTTCGGCGGCGGCAGAGAGGTCGGCCAGCGGATTGGCGATGGTCGAGGCCAGAACGAGGCTGAGGCCGATGGAGACGAGGGTCGCGATGACGAAAATCTGCAAGACGCGCTCGCGTTCGCTGCGCACAAGGCGGTCGATCTCTCCCGCAGCACTGGCCACGGCGACCACGCCGACCGGGGCCTCGCCCTGCATGATGGGAGTCACCACGCTGAAAAGCGTGCCGCCTTCGATGGCGAGCGTGCCTTCCAGCCGGGTGCCGCTGGTCACGCTAGTGCCGACCATGCCGCGCAATTGCTCTTCGAGCGGCGGGGTGGCGGTGACCTCATCGGTGCTGAAGGGGGCCGAAACCCGGTCCCAAAGCCAATTCAACCCGTCGTTCAGCAAGGTCCGCTCACCCGCCTCGGACGCGGCGAGGGCTTCGGCCACGGTAAGGCTGCCTGCGGTGCGGGCGACCAGCGTTTCCGCCGGATCATAGACAAAGACTTCGATGCCGCCGCGCAGATCCAGCCCGTCGAGCGTGGCAGCCACATCGACACCATCGCCAGTGGTCAGGTTCACCGGCGCGCCTGCGGGGAGTTGGGCCTCGATCACATCGGCGATCAGCTCAGTCTCAGACACCAGTGCCGCGGCGCGTTGCAGCGCCAGACTGTCTCGCGAGGAATTGAGGTAGAGGATCCCCGCAACCAGAACGCTGAGCGCGATCAGGTTGAAGGTAATGATCTTGCGCGTCAGCGGCGAGGAGCGGAGCGAGAACAGCCCCCGCCGTTCACGCTTGACCCGAATTTCATCCGGCGCGGCACTGTCGGGGGTGACCCAATCATCCCCCAATACAACATCACCGTCCCTGCCAGCAGCCATGTCCCGCACAAGCTTCCTTTCGACCCGCGTTAACCGACGGGTTTACTCTTCGTTATATCTATAGCCGATGCCGTAAAGCGTCTCGATCGCCGAGAATTCGTCATCAGCGCTGCGCATCTTCTTGCGCAGGCGCTTGATGTGGCTGTCGATGGTGCGGTCATCCACATAGACCTGATCATCATAGGCCACATCCATCAGTTGGTCGCGCGATTTCACGAAACCGGGGCGCTGCACGAGGGCTTGCAGCAGCAGGAATTCGGTCACGGTCAGCGACACATCCTTGCCCTTCCAGCTTACCGCGTGGCGCAGCGGGTCCATCCGCAGATCGCCGCGTTCCATCACCTTGGTCTCTTCGGTATCGCCGACCTCATTCGTCTCGACCGCGTCTTGGCGGCGCAGAAGGGCGCGGATACGCTCGACCAACAGGCGCTGGCTGAAGGGTTTTTTGACGTAATCGTCGGCCCCCATGCGCAGGCCCAGCACCTCGTCGATCTCATCGTCCTTGGAGGTCAGGAAAATCACCGGCATCGCGGTTTTCTGGCGCAGACGTTGGAGCAGATCCATGCCGTCCATACGGGGCATCTTGATGTCCAGCACCGCCATATCGGGCAGTTTCTTGTTGAAGGCGTCCAGCGCCGCTTGGCCATCGTTATAGGTTTCCACTTCGAAACCTTCAGCTTCAAGAGTCATCGAAACGGATGTCAGGATGTTCCTGTCATCGTCTACCAATGCGATCTTTGACATTGCCTGCTTCCTTATGCTGCTCAATTCGTTCTTATTTTTGGAGTCAGTGATCTCCAATATTACAGATCGAATCAATCCTTAAGTGCGAATCGTGCCTCTGAGATGCACCAATTCCGTCATAATTTGGTTAGGAATGGCTAAATTGCCGCACTTTGACTGGCCCCGCCCAAGGTGAAGACGCGGCAGCATCCACCGCTTTGGGGCGGGTTCTAAGCGCTCAGAAACAAAGTTTTAGATGATGGCGCTAACTGTGACAAAGCTGCCTGTTCAACCTGAAAACGCCCGTGTTAAGAGGCTCTCAAGGCCCCCGACGCCCAGGGCAATTGCGCCCGCTCGGACACGTTCTGCGCTGCTCACGCGCTACCACAGGAGACATCATATGACATTTGGACGGGTAAACCCGCAGTTCAGCCTCAAGGATCAGCAGATCACCGGGCTGGGCGATGTCTATTACAACCTGACCGAGCCCGCGCTCGTCGAAGCCGCGCTGAAGCGCGGCGAAGGCAGCCTCGGCAAGGGCGGCGCCTTCCTGGTCACCACTGGCAAGTTCACCGGCCGCTCGCCGAAGGACAAACACGTGGTCAAGACCGACAGCGTGGCCGAGAGCATCTGGTGGGAGAACAACGCCGAGATGTCGCCCGAAGGCTTCGACGCGCTCTACGACGACATGATCGCCCACATGCAGGGCAAGGACTACTTCGTGCAGGACCTCGTCGGCGGTGCGGACCCCAAACATGCGATCAACGTGCGCATGGTGACCGAACTGGCATGGCACGGGCTTTTCATTCGCACCATGCTGCGCCGCCCCTACGCCGAAGCGCTGAAGGACTTCACTGCCGATTTCACCGTCATTAACTGCCCCAGCTTCCAGGCCGATCCGGCCAAGCACAACTGCCGCAGCGAGACCGTGATCGCGATGAACTTCGACCGCAAGATGATCCTCATCGGCGGCACCGAATACGCGGGCGAGAACAAGAAATCGGTCTTCACCCTGCTGAACTACCTGCTGCCCGAAAAAGGCATCATGCCGATGCACTGCTCGGCCAACCACGCCAATGGTAACCCGGTCGACACCGCCGTCTTCTTCGGCCTCTCGGGCACCGGCAAGACCACCCTCTCCGCCGATCCCGAGCGCACGCTGATCGGCGATGACGAGCACGGCTGGTCTGACAACGGCACCTTCAACTTTGAAGGCGGCTGCTATGCCAAGACCATCAACCTCAACCCCGAGGCGGAGCCGGAGATCTACGCAACGACCTCCAAATTCGGCACCGTGATCGAGAATATGGTCTTCGATCCCGATACTTTTGAACTCGACTTCGACGACGACTCGCTCACCGCCAACATGCGTGCCGCCTACCCGCTGCACTACATCTCGAACGCAAGTGAGAAGGCCGTCGGCGGCCACCCGAAAAACATCATCATGCTGACCTGTGATGCCTTCGGCGTGCTGCCCCCGATCGCGCGGCTGAGCCCGGCGCAGGCGATGTATCATTTCCTGTCGGGCTTCACCTCCAAGGTGGCGGGAACCGAGCGTGGCGTGACCGAGCCGGAGCCCACATTCTCCACCTGTTTCGGCGCCCCCTTCATGCCGCGCCGCCCCGAGGTTTACGGCAACCTGCTGCGCGAAAAGATCGCCCAGCACGGCGCCACCTGCTGGCTCGTGAACACCGGCTGGACCGGCGGCGCATACGGCACCGGCTCGCGGATGCCGATCAAGGCGACCCGCGCCCTGCTCAGCGCCGCGCTCGAAGGCCGTCTGGCGGATGCCGAGTTCCGTAAGGATCCGAACTTCGGCTTCGATGTCCCTGTCGAGGTGAACGGCGTCGCCGACATCCTGCTCGACCCGCGCCGGACCTGGGACGATCCAGAAGCCTATGACCGTCAAGCGGCAAAACTGGTCAAGATGTTCTCGGACAACTTCGAGCAGTACCTGCCCCATATCGACGACGACGTGAAAGCCGCGGCGATCAGCTAAGCTTTTCGCCAAGGACAAAAAGAAAGGGCCGCCCCTGTTGGGCGGCCCTTTTCGCATCTCACGCTCCGTGGCCCTTAGCCTGCGAAAGTCACCTTCGCATCCAAAGGCATCTCGCGCAGGAAACTGTCATCCACGCCGACGATATTGACCGAAGTCGACCGATCAACCGCCGCGATCAGGGCAAAGCTCTTGTCCGGATAGCGCCCGGCCATCAGCAAACGTTTATAGGCCAAAGGCACCGGCGCGCCCCCCTCCTCCCGCGGGATTTCAGTGACCACCTCGTCCAAGCGAACGCCACAGGTCGACTCAACCTCCCGAAAGGGGTAGTTCAGCATATTCTCGAACTCAGGACCGCCGGGGAAGAGTTTGATGGGCCGCCCGATGCTGCTGCGCGCATTGGTCCAGCCCCACCATTGCGTGTAAAAGGATTTCTCCCCCACTTCGGTACAAATCCATCCATTGGGCGAATCGCGATACACCAACACATAGGGGCGCATGGCGCGAAAGGCTTCGCTTTCCAACTCACCCCGGCTCAAGCTCCACGCCTGCAACACGGCCTGAAGCATGGCAGAGCCACCGTCCCAGATCAGCGACAGAGGCTGCTGTTGTTGGTGAAAACACCAACCGTTCGGCTCTTCATGCGAAAGGCGCAGCATGCCATCGGCATGGCGCGTTTTGCCATCCAGCCACAGCTTGCCCCGATCGAGAATATCGCGTGCCTCGGGCAAGGCTTCCAGGCCGACCTTGGTCAGGGAATAGCGGCGATTTTCGATGGTAAACAGCGGCGCGCCCATCGCCTCTTCCAACTGCTGGATATGCCGCCGGACCGTCTGCCGTGTGCTGACCAATTCGGCCACCGCATGGCTGAGGTTCAAAGTATGCGCCAGCGTCACGAAAGAGCGCATCATCTCGAACAAAAGGGCCGGAGCGGGGTCCTTTTGCAAGGTCTGGGGCACGGGTGCGCCCGGCTCAATATCGGACATATGCTGGTTCATAGGCAAGGGATGGTACATGAATCACCCGGTAACGCAATATAATCCATACAGCTAGGGTGAATTGGTTAACGCAAAGAGGCCAGATCTAGGCAATTGATCCTCAATACATTGCGGGTAGTGAATATATTGTACTCAACCTGAGGTATTGAACCATGTCCCACCCCGTAGACGTTCACGTCGGTCGTCGGCTCAAGCAGGCACGCACCCTGCGACGGCAATCCCAGACCGATGTGGCACGCGAACTCAAACTGTCGTTTCAACAGATTCAGAAGTATGAAATCGGCTCCAACCGGATCGCCGCCAGCCGTTTGCATGAGCTGGCCCGGATACTCAACGTCACCCCCGGCTATTTCTTCGAAGGGCTGGATGACGACAACCCCGAGGCCAGCAACGACCCCTCGCTCGACATCGTAAACGCCATCGGCTCCATCAAGGATGATGCGGTAAAGGCCCGAATTCTAACGTTTATTGAGGATGTTGCCGGCGTCACCGTCGCGCGCAAAGGCTGATCACAGTCCGTCATTCACGCGAAACTCCCTAGGGCCATACGGCTCACACCACCTGACCAACGGCTACGAAAGCCCGCGGCAAACTGATGCGCACCCGCTTTAAGGGCCGGTCCAAATTACCGGCGTCTCCCACCTTCACGCGACCAGCGTTTCCGCCTTTTTCAAATCGACAGAGACCAACTGGCTCACCCCCTGCTCCGCCATAGTGACGCCAAAGAGCCGGTCCATCCGGGCCATCGTCACCGCATGGTGCGTGATGATCAGAAAGCGCGTGTCGGTCTGACGGCACATCTCATCCAGCAGATCACAGAACCTGGTCACATTTGCGTCATCAAGCGGCGCGTCGACCTCATCCAGCACACAGATCGGCGCCGGATTGGCGAGGAAGACGGCAAAGATCAGCGCCATCGCGGTCAATGTCTGCTCTCCACCCGACAGCAGGCTGAGGGTGCTCAGCTTCTTGCCCGGCGGCTGGCACATGATCTCCAGCCCGGCTTCCAAGGGATCGTCGCTTTCGACCATCACAAGGTTCGCCTCACCGCCGCCGAAGAGATGGGTGAACAGCATCGAGAAATTCGCGTTCACCTGATCAAAGGCGGTCAACAGCCGCTCCCGCCCCTCGCGGTTCAGGCCCGCAATGCCGCTGCGCAGGGTTTTGATCGCCTCTTCCAGATCGGCCTTCTCAGTCAGCAGCGCTTCGTGCTCTTCGCGTATCTCTTTGGCATCGTCCTCGGCGCGCAGGTTCACTGCGCCCAAGGAATCCCGCTGCCGCTTGTATCGGTTCACGTCCTCTTCAAGCGTTTCCACCGGTGGAATCTGATCCGTCTCGACATCAAGCGCATCGCGCAGCGCCTCGGGCGTGCTTTGCCGTTCGTCCTGAATGCGCTCTGCCGCATGGGTCACCGTTTCACGGGCGGCATCGCTGCGCGCCTCGGCCCGGGCACGGGCCTCCCGCGCATCCGATGCCTGCCGCTCCGCGTCGCGCTCGGCGTCCGTCGCGGCTTTCAGGGCGGCCTCCGCGGCGGCCAGCGTTTCCGCGGCATGGGTGCGGCGGGCTTCGGCAGAGGTGATCGCGCCCGACAGGTCTTCCCGCTTCGCCGCGATCTCCGCCGGGACAGCGCTCGCCTCAGTCAATTCGGCCTCCGACGCGGTCTTGCGCTCGACCAATTCAGCGCTGCGCTTGCCCGCCGTTTCCAAGCGATTCCGCCAGCCGCTGACCTCTTTCGCGACCTCTTGCAGCCGCCGTCTGCGCGCCTCGCCCTCGCGGCGCAATTCGTCATGGGCCGAGCGGCGCGACATCATGGTGATCCGCGACGCCTCGACCGTCATGCGGACATCTTCAACCGTCGCACGGGCGGCGGAGAGGTCATCCAAGCCCGCCAGCGTGCGCTCGGCGTCCATCACCTCGGCCCGCGCGGTGATCGCGGCTTCCTCATGGCGCTTCACGGCAAGGCCGAGGGATTCCAACCGGCTTTGGGCGAGGTTGCGATCCGCCTCTGCCCGACTTAACGCGCGGCCCGCCTCGGCGACCTGCCGGTCCGCATCGCGCCGCGCCTCGCGGGCCCGTTTGTCGGCCTCGGCCTGTTCGGCCAATTGCTGCTGGAGGGTCTCATGCGCCGCCCGCGCGGCATCGCCACGGGCGCTCGCCTGTTCCAACGTCTGTTTAAGGACTTCCAACCGGTTCAACTGCTGCAAGCGCAGCGCGGCGGCCGATGGCGCATCTTCGGCCATGGCACGGAAACCGTCCCACCGCCAGAGGTCCCCCTCCTTCGACACCAAGCGCTGCCCCGGCTGCAACTGCGCCTGCAACTCTCCGCCCGCGTCGGCGTCAACGAGCCCGACTTGGGCCATTCGGCGCTCTAACACCCGCGGCACGGTGACATGCTGCGTGAGCGGGGTCACTTCGGCGGGTAGTGGCTGCGGCACCGGGTAGCTCGGCAAATGCGCCCATCCTGAGGGGCGATCGGCCTCTACCTCAGGCGCGCGCAGGTCATCGGCCAAGGCTGCGCCGAGCGCTTTCTCAAAGCCCTGTTCCACTTGCAACCGGTCGAGAACCTGCCCGCCTTCGGCGCTGTCACGCTCCACCAACTTTGCCAGCGCGCCAACCTCGGCGCGCAGGGCCTTGGCCTCGCCCTCCGCCTCAGAGCGCTCCGCGCGGGCCTCGGCCTCGCGCGATTGCGTGTCGGCGCGGGTCTCTTCGGCAGCCAAAAGGGCGGCATCCGCCGCCGCCGAGGCGGTGACGGCAGCGGCTTCGGCCTTCTCAGCCGCGGCGAAATCTAGCCCGGCCTTGTCGAGGGTCGCTTGGCTTTGGGCCACCGCATCGCGGGCCTTGCGGGCCTCGGCCTCCGACTTCTCTAACGTCTTGCGGCTGTCCTGAAGCAGGCGTTCCGCCGAACTGTGGCGCGCGGCCAAACGGGCCACGTCTTCGGTCTGCTGCGAAAGATCGGCCTCGCGGGTTTGCAAGACTTCGGCTGCCTCGCGCGCGGCCTGTTCCGCCGCCTCAACCGCGCTGTCGTGCCCCTTATCCGCCTTGGCGAGGTCTGCCGCTTCCTCTTCGAGCCGCGCGATCGTTTCTTCCGCGTCGCGGTTCAGCCCGCCTTCGCGTTCGATGTCGCGGGTCAGCTGGGCAATTCGTCCGGTCAGGGTCTCGATCAGCGACGCCGCCCGTGCTTCTTCCTCGGTCAGCGTGTCGCGCTGCGTGGTGAGACGTTGCAGAATCGCAGTCGCAATCGCCTCTTCCTCGCGCAGGGGTGGCAAGGCGGCTTCGGCCTCCTCCCGCCCTTCGGCCACGCGGCGCACCTGCGCTTCGGCCTCTGCCGTGGCGGCGACACGGGCACGCAAGTCCCCCTCGGCCTTCGCACGCGCCTCATCGGCTTCGCGCCAGCGGCGATACAACAGCAAGCCTTCGGCATGGCGCAATGCTTCGCCAATCGCACGATACCGCGCCGCCTGCCGGGCTTGCCGGGCCAGCGTGGCCAATTGCGCGGCCAGTTGTTCGACCACATCATCTACGCGGGCGAGGTTTTGCTCCGCCCCGTTGAGTTTCAACTCGGCCTCATGGCGGCGCTGATACAGGCCCGAGATGCCAGCGGCCTCTTCCAAAATGCGGCGACGGCTCTTCGGCTTGGCGTTAATCAACTCGGCAATCTGCCCCTGCCGCACCAAAGCGGGGCTATGCGCCCCGGTCGAGGCATCGGCGAAAAGCATCTGCACATCGCGGGCGCGCACATCCTTGCCGTTCACCTTATAGGCGCTGCCGACATCGCGGGTGATCCGGCGTACGATTTCAAGCGCGTCTTGCTCGTTAAACCCCGCAGGCGCCAACCGGTCACTGTTGTCGAGGTGCAGCGCCACCTCGGCGAAGTTGCGTGCGGGCCGGGAGGAGGCTCCGGCGAAGATCACATCTTCCATGCCGCCGCCGCGCATGGCGGTCGGGCGGTTTTCGCCCATCACCCATCGCAGCGCTTCGAGCAGGTTGGATTTGCCACAGCCGTTCGGCCCCACGACCCCGGTCAACCCGTCGGAGATGACGAGGTCGGTCGGGTCCACAAAGCTTTTGAAGCCGGTTAATCTGAGTTTGGAAAAGCGCAAGTTAGCCCTGCCGTGATTGATTCTCGCCTGAGCGGCGAACTTGCCGTTTGGCATGGGTCCGAGTCAATCAAAAGCCCCAAGGGAGAGGGGGCGGTCGGCGGTTATCCACAAGATATTGTCTTGATCGGCGTGTTTGCCCACGGGGCGCCTAGTCGGAGCGGGTCGATAGCACGCTTCGCCCATTCCGCGGCCCTCGCCTCATGCGATGCCGCAATACAAAGCCCGGCCTAATCGCAGTCTAGCACCCCAAGCGCCAGCGCCTGATCGCCCAGAACCTCCTTCACCTCACAGCCGCTAACCAGTGCCATCGCGCGCCCGGCCCGCGCGCGGATGGGGCCAAAGCGCGGCGCGTATTGGGTGTTTACGCGCACCGCCTCTGCCCGCTCGCCCCGTACGCGCACATCGAACACCGACCCCTCCACGGAGATCCGCTGCGCCGGCAGCCCCCGGAACTCCCGACTGGGCGCCGTACAGGCCGCGAGGCTGAATAAGACTGCAATGATGATGAGCAACCGCATGACGCAACCCTGCCCCCGCAGAGTTAACAAAAGCCTAACGCAAAAGAAAAAGCCCCGGCGGGGCCGGGGCTTTCAAAAATCTATAAGGCGCTGGCTTAGTGCAGCTTGGCTTCGACTTGAGCGATGCCATTGTCGATCAGCTTGTTGCCCTGTGCGGCGGTCATCTGCTTGGCGATCACGTCGCGCGCGGCGGCCACGGCGATGGTCACGGCTTGGTCGCGGACTTCCTTTACAGCGGCGGCCTCGGCCGAGCTGATCTGGTCTTTCGCGGCGGCCATGCGACGCTCAAGCGACTTGGCCATATCCGCCCGCGCCTGTTCGGCGGCGAGACGGGCGTCTTCCTTGGCGGAAGACACGATCCGGTCCGCTTGGTCCTGCACCTCTTTCTGCTTGCGCTCGTAAGAGGCCAGCAGGGTTTGCGCTTCTTCACGCAGGGCGCGGGCTTCTTCCAGCTCGGTCTTGATGCCGTCGGCGCGTTTGTCGAGCATGCCGATCAAAAGCGTTGGCACCTTGAAGTAAATCAGGATCCCAAGGAACAGCAGGAAGGCCAGCAACACGATGAAATCGGTGTTGCGCAGCGAAAAGAAAGGCCCCGTGGCGGCAAGCGCCGGCGAAGCGGCGAGACCGGCGAGCAGGGTCGAAAGTGTCAGGCGCATGGATTTGGTCATGGCTTATCCTTTCATCCGCGCGTCGACGGCAGCGCTGACGGTTGCGGTATCGGCCGTGCCACCCAGAGCGGCGACGAGGGCCTCGGCGGTGTCCTTGGCAACGGCTTGTACGTTGTCCATGGCGCCCGCGCGAATTTCGGCGATGGCTTTTTCCGATTCCGCCACTTGCGCGGCAATCTCGGCATCGGCCTTGGCCATTTCGGCATCCAGATCAGCCTGCATGTCCGCTTTTGCTTGGGCCACAATCTGCTGTGCCTCGGCACGGGCGTCGATCAGGGCCTTGTCATAGGCGGCTTCGGCTTCCTGCGCCTTGACCTTAAGGTCTTCGGCAGCCGCGATGTCATTGGTGATGGTCCCTTGGCGTTCAGCCAAAACCGCACCGATACGAGGCAGAGCCACGCGCGACAGGATCAGGTAGGTGGCGATCAGCGCCAGGATCAGCCAGAAAATCTGGTTGCCCCAGTGATCGAAGTTCAGCTGCGGCATGCCCGGCGTTTCGGCAGCATGGGTCGCAATGCCGGTCGCGTCGGCCAGCCCGTCGCTGGTTGTTACAGTTGCCATCGTGGCTTCTCCTTGGAAACTTTGCCGTTACAGCCGGGCAGACACGGCGATGCGCGCCTGCCCGCTCGTAAGGATTACAGTTCCGAGAGCTTAGACAGCGAACATCAGCAGCAGAGCGACGAGGAACGAGAAGATCCCCAGAGCTTCTGCGAAAGCGATGCCGATGAACAGGGTCGCTGTCTGGCTTGCGGCTGCCGAGGGGTTGCGCAGTGCGCCGGACAGGAAGTTGGCGGCAACGTTGCCGACACCCAGGGCTGCGATGCCTGTGCCGAGACCTGCGATGCCTGCGCCGATATGTGCGAGTTGACCTTCCATTGGGGTATCTCCTTACGATTGGAAGTTAAAACTTTGACGGGAAACCCCGCCGTTGTTGGGGTTGTTAGTGTGCCGGGTGCAGCGCGTCTTTGAGGTACACGCATGTCAGGATGGTAAAGACATAGGCCTGAATGAAGGCCACCAGCACTTCGAGACCGTACATCGCGGTGATCGCGACGACCGAAACGGGCGAGATGACAGCGATGGCGGCGAAACCGGCGAAAACCTTGATCACCGCGTGGCCCGCCATGACGTTGCCCGCCAGACGAATGGAGTGGCTAACTGGGCGCACGAAGTAGCTGATCAGTTCGATGATCGCCAGCACGGGGCGCAGGGCCAGAGGCGCCGAGGACACCCAGAAGAGGCTCAGGAACGCCGCGCCATTCTTGACGAAGCCGACGACGGTCACAGTGATGAACACCGCCAGCGCCAGCACCACGGTCACCGAGAAATGCGCGGTGGGGGTGAAGGCTGTCGGGATCAGGCCGAGGAAGTTGGCCATGACGATGAACATGAACAGGGTCATGATATAGGGGAAGAACTTTAGCCCCTCTTTGCCGCAGATGTCTTCGACCATCTTGTGGATGAAGCCGTAAGCCAGTTCAGCCACAGACTGCATACGGCCCGGAACGACCGAGCGGCGCGCGCTGCCCAGAACGAGCATCGCGAAAGTGGCCAGAACCGCCAGCGCCATCCAGAAGGTCGCGTTGGTGATGGTGTACCAAGCAACGGAAGCATCGTCGCCAAAGAGCGGCGATACGATGAACTGGTCCATCGGGTGGAATTCCAGACCGCCTGTTTCAGCGCCGTGTGTCTCTGTTGCCATCTCAGGCTCCCTCGTCCTTGCCCGAATGGGGCGTATCCTGTTCGGCCGGTTCGGCCTGTTGTTTACCCTGGATTTCCTCAGCGGTGCGGAGCATCGTCTTCACCCCCGCCGCAAGGCCCAGCATTACGAATAGCACCATGAAAATGGGCAGCGTGCCAAAGAGCACATCCAGCCCGTATCCGATGCCGAAACCGATCCCAAGACCGGCCACAAGTTCGATCACCATCCGCCATGCCATATTGGCCTGCGAGTAATGTTCATCCGCCCGGGGCTTGGGTGCGCCGCGTTCTTTCGCAGCCGCCAGTCTGGCCTCAAGCTGCTCCATCTGCTGCCGTTGGTCCGGGCTGGTCACACCAAAATCCCCTTAGGAATATCTGCTGCGGTGCTACTGTCAGGGCGGGTTAGAGTCAACAACCTTGGCCGCCGCGGGTTTTCACGAGTTTACAAGGGCTTACGGGAGGCGGAGGCAACCCACACTTGAAACGGGCCCGGCAAACCCCAAGGAAATCGCGCCGAAGGGTTATTCAACTCAGCGGTTAAGTTAGCCGCAATGCCCGCTTTCGCCTGTGCGCGCCCCGCGCTATTCAGACGTATGACCCAAGACCTCGATCAGGTGTTTGCCGCTCTCGCCGACCCCACGCGTCGCGCCATCCTCGCCATGCTGTTGGAGGATGATATGGCCGTTACCGATGTCGCCGAGCCCTTCGAGATGTCGCTTGCCGCGATCTCGAAACATTTAGGCGTTCTGACAGCGGCGGGGCTGATCAGTCAGGAAAAGCGGGGGCGGGTGAAATGGTGCAAACTGGAACCGGATGCGCTGCGCGATGCGTCGGTCTGGATGCAGGGGTTCGGGCAATTCGAGCCGGTGAACCTTGATGCCTTCGAACGTTTTTTGGAAATCGAACTGCCTGAGGGCGGCGAAGGCGAGATGCGCTCAGGGTCAGAGTAGGTGATACATATATAGATAGAGTGATCCCCCCTTGCCGCGAGGTAAATAAGACAAGGGGAGGATCAATCGACGGTCAGATGACGCCGAATGCGAAACGCAAAATAGCCAAAACCACGACGATCAACCCGATCAGGTAAATAATACTACGCATGGTGGTGTCCTTCACTGTTAATTCACGCCCAACGCCGGGCGTCGCGCTAAGGTTCCACCGATTCCGCAACTTTCTGAATTTTTATGATTTTTCTTCGTCATCCCCGCGCAGCAGCAGCGAAAGCGCGAGGATCGTCAGCAGCACCCCGCCCCAGACCAGCGCCCCCGGCAGGGCATTGCCAAAGCCCAACTCCCACAGGATTACCCAGCTGGGCGTGAGATAGGTATAGGCCATGACCTTGGCCGAAGGCAGCCGCAGCGCCGCGAATTGCAACAGAACCACCGTGGCCGCCGTGGCAAAGACCGCGACATAGAGGATGGTGATCCAGACCAAGGGGCGCAGCGCGCTCCAATCGGTCGCGCGGAGGTCTTTCCAGCCGTAAAGCCCCAAGAGCACCGTGCCCGCCAACAGGGTGCCAAAGGTGAACATCACCGCGCTTTCTCCGCGGTTCAGCCGCCTTACCATGGGGGTATAAAGCGCGTGGCTGATGCAGCCGACGAAATAAATCGCCTCCCCCCGCCCGATGTCGAAGGCCAAAAGCGCCGCAAGGTCGCCGCGAAAGATCACCCAAAGCGCCCCGGCCCCGCCGATGGCCAGCGCCAGCGCCATGCGCCCTGTCATGACCTGCCGCATCAACAGCCAGGCGAACCCCGCCGCCATCACCGGCACGAGGGTAAAGACCGCCGCCGCAGCCACCGGGGGCGCGGTCTTCAACCCTTCGAACATCAAGACGAAGTAGAGCGTGAACAGCCCCGCCAGCACGAAATAGCGCCAAGGTGCTGCAAAGCCCGCCCGGCTGATATCGCCTCGCCCCCAGGCCAAGACCCCGACCAGGACCGTCGCCAAGACAAAACGCAGGGCGTTCAGCGCTGTCGGCGTGATCTCGTTCGCCACCTGCGCCCCGAGCGAGAATGAACCGGCCACCAAGGCCGAGAAGCAAAGCATCGCCAGATGCCCCTGCGCCGCGGCACTTATTCGGGACATGTGACCGCATCCTCGGCATGTTCCTTGAGGAACCGCAGCACCGCCTGCACCTTGCTGGTGCGGTGCAGATCGACATGGGTGACCAGCCAAAGCGCACTGCCCCAATCGGGGCGCGGCGCGTGAATCTCGACCAATTGCGGATCATTGCGCCCCATGGCGGCGGGCAGGCCGCCGATCCCGGCCCCGGCCCGCAGCGCCGCCTCCATCGCCGTGCCGCTGGTGCTGCGCCATGTCACGCTTTCCTCTGGCACCGTGGCCCAGAGCCACTTGTGATAGGGCGCGCGGCTGTCGCGGTTGTCGGCGGCGATGAAACGGTGCTTGTGATAATCCTCCGGCCCCTGCGGGATGCCGTACTGCGCCACATAGTCCCGGCTGGCATAGGCCCCCACCGCCAGCTGCGCATAGGGCTGCACCACATTGTCGGGCTGATCCGGCGCGGCCCCGGCACGGATGGCGACATGCGCCTCGCCATATTCCAGCCGGAACAAGCGGTCTCCGATCAGATAGCGCACCACCAGTTCGGGGTTCTGGCGCTGGAACTCGGTCAGCAAAGGCGCAAGCTGCGGGGCGAGGAAATCGAGCGAGGTGATCACCAACTCCCCCGAAACATCGCTGCCGCGCCCTTTTATCCGCCCGGCCAATTGGCTGAACTGGTCGTCCGTCGCCCGCGCCACCCGCAGCAGGTCCTCCCCCGCCTCGGTGGCCGTGTAGCCCCGCGCATGACGCTGAAACAGCTTCACACCAAGCCGCCCTTCCAGCGCGTCGATATGACGGATCACGGTGGCATGGTGCACGCCCAGCACCTCTGCCGCGCCGCTGACGGTGCCAAGCTGTGCGACCTGATAGGCGGTCCTGATCTCATCCCAATTGTCCATTGTTCACCTCGCCTTCCCGACTTGTGCATTTACGAACATGGTCACGCTCATTCTGGCAGTTGCGTTCGCGAGCACAATGGCCAATTCCACGCCATCAGATTTACCCTTGGAACAAGGATCAACACCATGGCCACATTGCGCATTGAAACCTCGGTGAACCGCGAAAACTCCGTCACCCGCCAACTGACGGACCGGATCATCGCAACCCTGGGCGACAGCGACGTCGTCACCCGTGACATCGCCAGCGAACCCCTGCCGCTGATCGATTCGACATGGGCCAGCGCCCGGGTGAAACCCGCCGAAGAGCGCACCGAGCTGGATCAAGAAGCCCTCGCCCTCTCCGACGCGCTGGTCGCTGAAGTGCAGGCCGCCGATACGATCGTGATCAGCGCGCCCATCTACAACTTCACCATTCCCGCCTCGCTGAAAGCATGGATTGACCTGATCGCCCGCGTCGGCGTGACCTTCCGCTACACCGAAGACGGCCCCCAAGGGCTGCTGGAGGACAAACGCGTCATCGTCGCCTTTGCGTCGGGCGGCACGGGCATCGATTCCGCCGCCGATTTCGCCAGCGGCTACCTACGCTTCGTGCTGGGCTTTCTGGGCATCACCGATGTGACCTTCGTCGCAGCGGACCAGTTGGCCGTGGACGCCGAAGGCACCATCGCCCGCGCCCATGCGCAGATCGACGCGCTGCGCGACGCGGCCTAAGCGCCCCGCCCTCTCCTCCAAATCAGCCGCGTCTCCACACCGGGGGCGCGGCTTTTGCATGGCGGCCTTTCGCCAGCCACCCCACGCGGCTTGACTCGCACCCCCGCAGCGCGTAAACGCCAACCGATCTCCGGAAGCATTGCCTTCCGGTCCCGGCCTGTCGTCGGGATCGCCCCCAGTCAGCGCGTTGCGCCCACTGGGGCGTTTGTGCATTTTCGCGCGCGTCCTTAAATAGGGGCAAGTGCAACCGACCCGAAAGGCCCTGTGCCCATGTTTGAAAATCTAAGCGAACGGCTCTCTGGTGTCTTTGACCGCCTGACCAAACAAGGCGCGCTCAGCGACGAGGACGTCAAGACCGCCCTGCGCGAAGTGCGCGTCGCCCTGTTGGAAGCGGACGTTTCGTTGCCCGTGGCGCGTGAATTCGTCAAAACGGTGCAGGAAAAGGCCACGGGCCAAGCGGTGACCAAATCGGTGACGCCGGGCCAGCAGGTCGTCAAGATTGTCCATGACGCGCTGATCGATGTGCTGAAAGGCGAAGGCGAACCCGGTTCGCTCAAGATCGACAGCCCGCCCGCGCCGATCCTGATGGTCGGTTTGCAGGGCGGCGGTAAGACCACCACCACCGCGAAACTCGCCAAGCGCATGAAAGACCGCGACGGCAAGCGCGTGCTGATGGCCTCGCTCGACGTGAACCGCCCCGCGGCGATGGAGCAATTGGCGATCCTCGGCACGCAGATCGGCGTCGACACACTGCCGATCGTCAAGGGCGAAAGCCCGGTGCAGATCGCCAAACGCGCTAAAACGCAGGCGGGTTTGGGCGGTTATGACGTCTATATGCTCGACACCGCGGGCCGCCTGTCCATCGACGAAGAGTTGATGAGCCAAGTCGAAGCCGTGCGCGACGTGGCCAATCCACGTGAAACATTGCTGGTCGTCGACGGCCTGACCGGTCAGGATGCCGTGCACACGGCTGAGAACTTTGACGAGCGTATCGGCATCTCCGGCGTCGTGCTGACCCGGATGGACGGCGATGGCCGTGGCGGTGCTGCGCTCTCGATGCGGGCCGTGACCGGCAAGCCGATCAAATTCGTTGGTCTGGGCGAAAAGATGGACGCGCTGGAGACCTTCGAGCCCGAGCGTATCGCGGGCCGCATCCTCGGCATGGGCGACATTGTGGCGCTGGTCGAGAAGGCGCAGGAAACCATTGAGGCCGAACAGGCCGAGAAGATGATGAAGCGCATGGCCAAGGGTCAGTTCAACATGAACGACCTAAAGATGCAGCTTGAGCAGATGATCAAGATGGGCGGCATGCAGGGCATGATGGGCATGATGCCCGGCATGGGGAAAATGGCGAAACAGGTCGAAGACGCCGGTTTCGACGACAAGATCCTCAAGCAGCAGATCGCCCTGATCCAGTCCATGACCAAAAAAGAGCGCGCCAACCCTGCTCTGCTTCAGGCCAGCCGCAAGAAGCGGATCGCCAAGGGTGCCGGCATGGAGGTTTCTGACCTTAACAAGCTGATGAAGATGCACCGCCAGATGTCCGACATGATGAAAAAGATGGGCAAAGGCGGTATGCTCAAGCAGGCCATGAAGGGCATGATGGGCAAGGGCGGCATGCCCGGCGGCATGGACCCCTCCCAGATGGACCCCAAGGCGCTGGAAGCGGCGGCCAAGCAAATGGGCGGCAAGCTGCCCGGCGGTCTGGGTGGCATGGGCGGTGGCCTCGGCGGCGGCATGGGCCTGCCCGGCGGCCTCAGCGGTTTCGGGAAGAAGAAATGACCGAGCCCCTCACGGATACCGCCGCCCGCGCCGCCGAGCTGTTGAAAGAGCACCGCGCCTCGATCGACCGGCTCGACGCGATCCTCGTCTATACGCTGGGCGAGCGGTTCAAACACACGCAGGCCGTGGGGAAACTCAAGGCCACGCACGACCTTCCCCCCTCCGATCCGGCCCGCGAAGCGGCCCAGATCGAGCGGCTCGAAGATTTGGCGGAAGCGGCGGACCTCGACCCCGTCTTCGCCAAGAAGTTCTTGAACTTCATCATCGCCGAAGTCATTCGGCACCACAAAACCCACCAAGAATAGGACGGCCTCCCGTCCCCCCAACCAACCTAAAGGATTAAACACCATGGCAATGAAAATTCGTCTCGCCCGCGGCGGTTCCAAAAAGCGCCCCTTCTACCGCATCGTGGCCGCCGACAGCCGCATGCCGCGCGATGGCCGCTTCATCGAGAAGCTGGGCACCTACAACCCGCTGCTGCCGAAAGACAGCGAAGACCGCGTGAAAATGGACGTTGAAAAGGTTCAGGAATGGATCGCCAAAGGCGCCCAGCCGACCGAGCGCGTCGTTCGCATGCTGGAAGCCGCTGGCATCCGCGAAAAGACCGAGCGTAACAACCCCAAGAAGGGCGCACCGGGCAAGAAAGCCCAAGAGCGCGCGCAGGAGAAAGCCGACAAGGCCGCTGCCGCTGCCGAAGCTGCCAACGCCCCTGCCGAAGAAGCTTCCGCAGAATAAGCTTCGAGCGCCCGGCATGGATACATTCTCTGATGACTTCCGTGCCGGGCTGCACGACCTGATGCGATGGCGGCGCGACGTGCGCCGCTTTCGCACAGACCCGCTGAACGAGGCACTGGTGCAAACCTGCCTCGACAGCTTTACCCTCGCCCCTTCTGTGGGCCTGTCGGAACCATGGCGGATCATCCGCGTGACGTCCGACACCGCGCGCCAAGCCGCGCTTGAGAATTTCCAGACAGCCAATGCCCGCGCCCTTGCCGGATACGACGGCGAGAAGGCCGAGCGCTATGCAGGGCTCAAGCTTTCGGGCATGAGTGACGCGCCCGAGCAATTGGCGATCTACTGTGATGAAAGCACCAAAAAGGGAAGCGGTCTCGGCGCGGGCACCATGCCCGAGATGCGGCGCTATTCGGTGGTGGGGGCGATCACCCACCTATGGCTCACCGCCCGCGCCCATGGCCTCGGGCTAGGCTGGGTCTCGGTGCTCGACCCGGCAAAGCTGAACCGTGACCTTGCGGTGCCAGAGGATTGGTCGCTGGTGGCCTATCTTTGCATGGGCTGGCCCGAGGAAAACAGCCTGACGCCGGAACTGGAAACCAAGGGTTGGGAGACCCGCGCCCCCCGCCTTAAGGTCGAGACCCGCTAATGAGAAAGCTACTGTTCCTTCTGTCCGTGCTCGTGCTCGGCTTTGTCCTTGGCATCCGCTATGATCGGCAGTTAATGCAGGATGAATGCAAAGCCGGGGCCGGTGAATGGACCGGGACGATCTGCGTGAATTCGGAGTTGTTGCAATGAGTGACCAAGACTTGATCTGCGTCGGTGCCATCGCGGGCGCCTATGGCGTGCGCGGCGAAGTGCGGGTGAAAAGCTACTGCGCCGTGCCCGAAGACATCGAAAACTACCGCCCGCTGAGCACCGAGGACGGCAGCCGCCAGTTCACCCTTGCCTTGCTGCACCCGGTCAAAAACGGCTTTGCCGCGCGCATCGCCGAAATCACCACCAAGGAAGAGGCCGACGATCTGCGCGGTGTCTCGCTCTTTGCCGCGCGGGATCAATTGCCGGGCCTGCCGGATGACGAATTCTACCACGCCGATCTCATCGGGCTTGAGGTCTATGACACCGGCGGCGTGTTGCTGGGGCGCGTTAAAACGGTGCAGAACCACGGGGCGGACGATCTGTTGGAACTGCAACTTGCAGGTACCTCGGCCACCACCTTCCTGCCCTTCACCAAAGCCGCCGTGCCGACGGTCGACCTTGCCTCGGGCCGGATCATCGCCGACCCGCCTTTGGGCGTGCTGCCCGAGGGCAAGGATGGCTGAGACCGGAGCCGGATGATGCCCCGCCGGATCATCCTGCATCCCGGCTTTCACAAGACCGGGACCAGTTCCGTTCAAGCCACCCTGCGCGCCAACCGCGCCCTGCTGAAGCCCCATGTTGCCCTGCGCCTGCGCTGGCAGATGAAAGAGCTGCTGCATGCCGCGCGCGGCTATTCCACATGGCGCGACCCGCTCACGCTGCTCAAGGCCGAATACCGCTTCGACGCCCTTCTCGATGCCCTACCCCGGATGCCGCGCCGGACGCTGGTCCTCTCGGCCGAGGAACTGGCCGGTCACATGCCCGGGCGGGGCGCTCTGGCCGATTACAGCGCCGCGCCCGTGTTGCTGGAGACCTTTACCCACAGCCTGCGCCGCCGTTTCCCCCGGGCGGAGGTCATGGTCTACCTCTCGACCCGCGATCCGGCGGATTGGATCACTTCGGCCTATTGGGAGCATGTCAAAGCCTCCTCCATGACGCTCGACCTTGCACAGTTCACATCCCGCTACGCCCCAGCGGCAGATTTGGATGCGGTGGCCGAAACGATGGCCCGGCGTCTGCCCTGCCCGGTGCATCACGCGCGGCTGGAGGCCTGCCGTGACCTGCCGCTTGGACCCGCGACGCCGCTCTTGGACCTTTGCGCATTGCCGCCTGAGGTCTTGGCGCAGATGACCGTGCCCCCGCCCGAGAACCAGCGTTTGCCTGCGGAACTTTTGCAGGCTCTGCTTGACGCCAACCGCCAACACGCCGATGACCCCGAGGCGCGCCGCCGCGCCAAGACCGCCCTATTGCAACAGGCAGGAACCGCATGAAACCCACCCGCTCTCACGGACGTCAAAGCGCACGGCCCAGCCTCAAACCCCGCGCCTTGATGCAAGATGCACCGGATTATTCGGATGTCTGGCAGGCAAGGATCGTCACGCTGTTTCCCGACCTCTTCCCCGGTGTGCTGGGGGCCAGCCTGACCGGAAAGGCGCTGCATGAAGGGCGTTGGCAATTGCACACCCATGACCTGCGCGACTTTGGCATCGGCAAGCACCGCAATGTCGATGACACCCCCGCAGGCGGCGGGGCGGGCATGGTCATGCGCGCCGATGTGGTCGGCCCGGCGCTGGCGCGCGCGCAAAGCCACGCCCATGGGCGCTGGCCGATCCTTTACATGTCGCCGCGCGGGCGGCGGTTCGATCAGGCCATGGCGCGCGATCTGGCAAGCTGCGCGGGGGTGACAATGCTCTGCGGGCGATTCGAGGGGGTCGACGAGCGGGTGATCGAGCATTTCGGCATCACCGAGGTCAGCCTGGGCGATTTTGTCATGACGGGGGGCGAGCTGGCCGCCCAAGCGATGATCGACGCCACTGTGCGCCTCTTGCCCGGCGTGCTGGGCAATGCCGAGAGCATCGAAGAGGAAAGCCACGCCTCGGGCCTGCTGGAACATCCGCAATATACCCGCCCCGCCGAATGGGAAGGGCGCGAGATTCCGCCCGTTTTGATGTCGGGCAACCACGGCGAGATTGCGAAATGGCGGCAGGCGCAGGCCGAAGAGCTGACCCGCAAACGCCGCCCCGACATGTGGGCTGCGTTCGAGAGCAAGGACTGAGCCCGCGCCCCGATACGGAACCCGCCCCCGCGCGGCGCGTTGATCTCCCATATCGGAGGGAGAATCCAAATGCTTGAACTTATTCTTATTCTGTTGATCGTCGCCGCCGTTGCTGCCCTCTTGGGCTTTGGCCGCGTATCGGGTGCCGCGATGACCGGGGCGAAAGTGCTGATCGGCATCGTGCTGGTGCTGTTCCTGCTCGTTGTCTTGGGCGTGATCGCACTGGCCTGACGCGCCCGCCCGCAGAGGTCTGAAACACTGGGGATCAAGGTGGCCACAGCCCCCTTGATCCTATCGCTTTTGCCCCCTATACCCCGCGCATCCGGAATCGCTTTGGCGGCTCCGGTGCTTTGCGTTTTACGCAAGAAACTAAGTAATGACGATGATACCTCCGGCGGGGGCCCTTGATCGGAAACGATTGCAGCGCTGCCCGATAGAACCCGAAGCTCTGGGTCGCGACATAATTTCGTGGAATACCGCGAACATCATAGGAGAATGGTCAGATGAACCTGATCGCAGAAATCGAGGCGGAACAAGTCGCCGAACTGGGGAAAGAGATCCCCGACTTCCGTGCCGGTGATACCGTTCGTGTTGGCTTTAAAGTCACCGAAGGCACCCGCACCCGTGTGCAGAACTACGAAGGCGTCTGCATTTCGCGCAAGAACGGCCACGGCATCGCCGGGTCCTTCACCGTGCGCAAGATTTCCTTTGGCGAAGGCGTGGAGCGTGTGTTCCCGCTGCATTCGACCAACATCGACAGCATCACCGTCGTGCGCCGCGGCCGCGTCCGTCGTGCAAAGCTGTACTACCTGCGCAGCCGTCGCGGCAAATCCGCACGGATCGCCGAAAACGTCCACTACAAGCCGCTTTCCGGCGCGAACGCATAAAGGACTGGTCGATGAAAACCGATACACATCCCGAATACCACATCATCAACGTCAAGATGACCGACGGCACCGTTGTGGAAATGAAATCGACATGGGGCAAAGAAGGCGACCATCTGTCGCTCGACATCGACCCCTCCGTGCACCCTGCCTGGACCGGCGGCACTGGCCGCATCATGGACACCGGCGGCCGCGTGTCGAAGTTCAAGAACAAATACGCAGGTCTGGGCTTCTAAGCCTTACAGAAATTGCGAGATAAAGGCGCGGCCCCTCGGGGTCGCGCCTTTTGCGTTTGGGGGATGGGGCAGTGGATGGGGCCTAGGCCGGGTGCGTGCGGCAAGCGGTGTGGAGGTATTTTTAAAAGGATGAAGTTAAGGGGGTGTGCGTGCCGGTGGGGGCCGGCGCGCATGGGGGAGGCCGGGTTAGAGGCGGCGTTCTTGTAGGGCGGCTTGGGCGCCGTAGCCGTGCAGGTGGGACAGCACCGCGCCATAGGCGATCAGCAGATAGGCGAGCAGTTCCGTGCCCTCTTGGACGGTGGTTTTGATTTGCGGGTCATAGGCTGCGCCCATGACGGCCTCCCACAGGGCGCCGGTGCCGAAAATCCGCGAGAAGAAGAGCAGCAGCACCACGCCGATATAGACGAAGGTGGCGGAGCGGGTTTGTAGGTGGTGCAGCATGGGCAGCAGCGTGGTGCCGCGATTGCGCCATGCGATGAAGCTGCCCACTGCCAGTGTCACAAGGGCGGGGTAAATCCAGAACCCGTGTTGGATACGGTCGAGCGCGGCGTCATATTCGCGCAGGAACATGCAAGCGAAGAGCGTGGCCGCCAGCGTGAGATACCCCCGCATGCCCACATGTTGATAAGCGCCCATCATGAAAATCCCAGCCGCGATGGCCAGCAGGGTGTTGTGCATATGTTCGGTCAGCGAGTCTTCGGTGACGCCCTCGCCCAGAACGGCCGTATCGAGGTAGACCGTCACCGGCACCAGCGCCACCAGCAGGCAAACCAGCGCGAATTCCGCGATCACCATGCCCAGAGACGGCAGCACGCCGCGGACTGTTGTCTGTTTCGATGTGGTGGGGTGGTGATCTGGCATGGGGGAGACCTTGCTTGAGCGGTTCGTTGGGGTGCGCGAGCGCGCGGTAAGGCGCGGTGTTACACGGTGCCTTAAGCGGTGAAAATAGCGCGAATGTCAGCGATGTCCAAACGCGGCAGGGCTGCCACGGTCGGGCTGAACAAGCGGCCTCGCCACTTTCCAAAGGCGTGAACCCTACATATAGTGCGGCTCAACAATATCCTGCCTTGAAGGGCAGGCGCGAAGGGACAGCAGTATGGCGCATATCATCGTCGTCGGTAACGAAAAAGGCGGCGCGGGCAAATCAACCGTTTCCATGCATGTGGCGACGGCGCTGGCGCGGCTTGGCCATAAGGTCAGCGGGCTGGACCTCGACCTGCGGCAACGGACCTTTGGGCGCTATATCGAGAACCGCCGTGCCTTCATGCGCGAGTCCGGCCTGACGCTGGCCAGTCCGACGCTTTGCGAATTGCCGGATGTAGAGGCCAGCAGCCTGCGCCCCGGCGAGAACATGTATGACCATCGCCTGAGCGCCGCCGTGGCCGCGCTGGAGCCGGACAATGATTTCATTCTGATCGACTGCCCCGGATCGCACACGCGGCTCAGTCAGGTGGCCCATTCGCTGGCGGACACATTGATCACGCCGCTGAACGACAGTTTCATCGACTTTGATCTTTTGGCCCATATCGACGCCAATGGCGAAAAGATCACCGGCCCCTCCGTCTATTCCGAGATGGTTTGGAACGCGCGGCAGCTCAGGGCGCAGGCCGGGTTGTCGGCGATTGATTGGATCGTGGTGCGCAACCGTTTGGGCGCGCAGCGCATGGTCAACAAGGAGAAGATGGAGCGCGCGATCAACAACCTCAGTAAACGGATCGGTTTCCGCACCGCGCCGGGGTTCAATGAGCGGGTGATCTTTCGGGAGCTTTTCCCGCGTGGTCTGACCTTGCTGGACCTCAAGGATATCGGGGTGAAACAGCTCAATATCTCGAACATCGCCGCGCGGCAGGAGTTGCGTGAGCTGATCAAGGCGTTGGAGTTGCCGGGCGTCAGCCCCGACTTTTGATCCTAGTGGCGCGGCAGCGGGGGCACGACCCGGCGGCGGCGCGACAGGGCGATGAGGTTCGACAGAAACAGCGCGCCCACGACGATCCCCCCGCCGATCAGCGCATAGATCCCGGGGTCTTCGCCCAGCACCGCCCAGACCAGCAGCGGCGCCAGCACAGATTCCAACAAAACGAGCAGGCCCACTTCGGCGCTTGAGATATAGCGCGGGCCAAGGGCGATGAGCCCGGCGCTGGCAGCCATGAACGCCGCGTAGAGCAGCATCTGCGGCAGTTCTGCGGTGGGCATGTGCAGCGGCCGCGCCACGGGGAGCAGCACCGCCCCGGCCAGCAGATAGGCCAATGCGACCGCGGGCACCATCGACACTGCGCGCGCATGGCGCGCCGCTGTCAGCGCTCCGGCGAAGATGGCCGAGATCGACAAGGCCAGCAGATCGCCCGCGCGCGAGGCATTCTCGGTCTCGCCCGAGCCGAAGGCGATCACGGCCAAGCCAGCGAGCACCGCCGCGATGGTAAAGAACATGCGCCGGCTGATCGGCTCGCCCAGAAAGACCCGGCTATAGATCGCGGCAAAGACCGGCAGCGAGGCGAGGATGAAGACCACATTCGCGACCGAGGTCAGGCGCACGGCCAGCACGAAGCCGACTCCGGCGCAGGCCACGCCGCCGATGTAGATGGCGCTCGCCCATCCGGCGCGGCTGAGGGCGCGGAAGGGGGCGGTGCCTTGGGCCAGCAGCAGGCCCGCGCCAATCGCCATGCCCACGAGGGTCACCTTCCAAAAGGCAAGCGTCAGCATAGGCGCGTCGATGACGCGCACGAAAAGCGCTTCGGGAACGATGCACATCACCCCAAGAAAGGTGAGCAAGAGGCCTTTGGTCTGATCGGTCATGCGCCATCGGTGGCGGTTTCTACGGGCTAAGTAAAGCCCCCCTGCCCCACATCCGACAGCTTGAGCAGCGCCCGCCGCAGCACCGCCGCCTCGGCAGGGTCGAGCGCATCCATCAGCGCGGCATTGTAGCGCTGCGCCACGGCGCGCAGATCGTCATAGGCCGCTTGGCCCTGCCGCGTCAGCGACAGATGCTCCACCCGCCGATCCTCTGGATCGCGGCTGCGGGTGACGAAGCGCCGCTCGGTCAGGCGGTGCACGGCACGGCTGATCTTGGTCTTATGCATCCGCGCGCGCTGTCCGATCTCGCTTGCCGTGAGTTGCCCGTAGAGGCCGAGGTGGAACAAGACCCGCCATTCGGTGCGCAGCATGCCATAGCGGCTTTTGTAGATCTGCTGAAACTCAAGCGATGACGCCTCCGCCGCTTGGTTCAGCAGGTAGGGCAGGAAATACTGAAGCTGAAAGTCACCGTCCGCCATGCTGCGCCGCTTGTTAGTTACAAATCCAACTATTACGCTTGTAACAGATTCTGCAAGGGGGCACAGATGACCAGCCAGTCCAAGCCATCGACGATGACAACCGCGGCCACCACATCGGGCACGCATCCGGGCTATATGCCGGGATTCGGCAATGATTTCGAAACCGAAGCCCTGCCCGGCGCCCTACCGCAGGGCATGAACTCCCCGCAGAAATGCAACTACGGCCTCTATGGCGAACAGCTTTCCGGCACGGCTTTTACCGCGCCCTCTCATCAGAACGAGCGTACATGGTGCTACCGCATCCGGCCCTCGGTCAAACATTCGTCGCGCTACACGCGGATCGACCTGCCCTATTGGAAGTCCGCGCCGCATCAGCCGCAGGATGTGACCAGCCTTGGCCAATACCGTTGGGATCCGGTGCCGCATTCCGACACGCCGCTGACTTGGCTGACCGGCATGCGCACGATGACCACGGCGGGGGATGTGAACACCCAAGTCGGCATGGCGAGCCATATCTATCTGGTGACCGAGAGCATGGTGGACAGCTATTTCTACTCTGCCGACAGCGAGCTTTTGATCGTCCCGCAGGAGGGCTGCTTGCGCTTTTGCACCGAGTTGGGCGTTATGGATATCGCCCCGCAGGAGATCGCCATCATCCCGCGCGGGCTGGTCTACCGGGTCGAGGTGCTGGACGGCCCCGCGCGCGGCTTTGTCTGCGAGAACTACGGCCAGAAGTTCCACCTGCCCGCGCGCGGCCCGATCGGCGCCAACTGCATGGCGAACCCGCGTGATTTCAAAACCCCCGTGGCGGCTTTCGAGGACCGCGAGGTGCCCTCCACCGTCATCATCAAATGGTGCGGCCAGTTCCATGAGACCAAGATCGGGCATTCGCCGCTCGACGTGGTGGCATGGCATGGCAATTACGCGCCGGTGAAATACGACCTGAACACCTATTGCCCCGTGGGCGCGGTGCTGTTCGACCACCCAGACCCGTCGATCTTTACCGTGCTGACCGCCCCCTCGGGCGTCGAGGGCACTGCCAATATCGACTTCGTGCTGTTCCGCGACCGCTGGATGGTGGCCGAGGATACCTTCCGTCCGCCATGGTATCACAAGAACATCATGTCCGAGCTGATGGGCAATATCCACGGCCAGTACGACGCCAAGCCCAAGGGCTTCGTTCCCGGGGGCATGAGCCTGCACAATATGATGCTGCCGCATGGGCCGGACCGGAACGCCTTCGAGGGCGCGTCGAATGCCGAGTTGGCACCCCATAAGCTCGACAACACGATGTCCTTCATGTTCGAGACCCGCTTTCCGCAGCATCTGACCGAATTCGCCGCCAAGGAAGCGCCGTTGCAGGACGATTACATCGACTGCTGGGAGAGCCTTGAGAAGAAATTCGACGGCACCCCGGGCAAGAGGTGACCGCTGTCCGCGAAAGGACCAATATGACCCTGATGACCTCTTGGGTGGAAAGCGCCAATTCGGCCACCACCGATTTCCCGCTGAACAACCTGCCCTACGGCGTCTTTTCGACCAATCAGCTAGAGGCGCGCTGCGGCGTGGCGATTGGCGATCAGATCCTCGACATGGCCGCGCTGGAGGAAGAGGGGCTGATCACCCTCGCTGAAGAGCCGGTGTTCGATGTGCCCTATTGGAACGATGTGATGGACCTTGGCCCTACGGCTTGGGCTTCCTTGCGCTCCCGGTTGATCGAACTCCTCAGCGCCGATGCGCCCGATCAGGCGGCTGTGGCGCCCCATCTCGTGCCGATGGAGGCCGCGCAGCTGCACATGCCGATGATGGTTTCCGAATATACCGATTTCTACGCGGGCAAACATCACGCCACGAATGTCGGCACCATGTTTCGCGGGGCCGAAAATGCGCTGCCGCCGAATTGGCTGCACATCCCCATCGGCTATAATGGCCGCGCTTCCACCGTCGTCGTCTCGGGGACTGAGATCACGCGGCCCAATGGCCAGTTGAAAGCCCCCGAGGCCGAAACGCCGCATTTCGGCCCCTGCCAGAAACTCGATATCGAGTTGGAGATGGGCGCGATCGTCGGCACCTCGACCGAGATGGGCCAGCCCGTCAGTATCACTGAGGCGGACGAGATGATCTTTGGCTATGTCCTGCTCAACGACTGGTCAGCGCGGGACATTCAGGCGTGGGAATACCAGCCGCTCGGCCCGTTTCAGGCCAAGGCCTTCGCCACGTCAATATCCCCGTGGATCGTGACCCGTGACGCGCTTGAGCCGTTCCGCACTTCGACGCCAGAGCGTGAGAAAGACTTGCTGCCCTACCTGCGCGAAAGCAAACCGGGTCTCTATGATATCGACCTTTCCGTGACGCTCCAGCCCGAGGGCGGCGAGGCCGAGGAGATCGCCCGCACCAACTACCGCGAGATGTATTACTCCGCCGCCCAGCAGTTGACGCATCACGCCTCCTCCGGCTGCGCGATGAACGCGGGCGATCTGCTCGGCTCCGGCACGATCTCCGGCCCCGAAAAATCGGAGCGCGGGTCGCTGCTGGAACTGTCATGGGGCGGCAAAGAGCCGATCACCCTCACAGACGGCAGCACCCGAAGCTTTGTCGAAGACGGCGATACGCTGACCCTCACCGGCCACGCGCAGGGCGACGGCTTCCGCGTGGGTTTCGGCGCCTGCACCGGCAAGATCCGCCCGGCAATCGACTTTTCCTGAACAGGCCGCGTAACCGCGCTGGCGAAGCAAGACAGAAGGACAACACATGGCCAAGCAATTCGCATCACAAGGCGACATGACCGAGAAAGAGATCTCTTTTACCGAGGTGGGCGAGGGCCTCTACGCCTTCACCGCCGAGGGAGACCCGAACTCTGGTGTGATCATCGGCGACGACAGCGTGATGATCATCGAAGCACAGGCGACACCGCGACTGGCGAATAAGGTCATCGAATGCGTCCGCTCGGTCACCGACAAGCCGATCAGCCATCTGGTGCTGACCCATTACCACGCCGTGCGCGTGCTCGGGGCCTCCGCCTTTGGCGCGCCGCAGATCATCATGTCTGAGAAGGCCCGCGCCATGGTCGCCGAGCGCGGGCAAGAGGATTGGGACAGCGAATTCGAGCGTTTCCCCCGCCTCTTCGAAGGCCATGAGAGCATCCCCGGGCTGACCTGGCCCACCACCACCTTCAACGGGCGGATGAGCGTCTACCTCGGCAAACGCCGGGTCGATATCATGCAACTGGGTCGCGCCCATACGGCGGGTGACGCGGTGGTCTATGTGCCCGATCAGAACGTCATGTTCACCGGTGACATCGTGGAATATCACTCCGCCTGCTACTGCGGCGACGGGCATTTCCACGACTGGCCCGAGACGCTGGAACGCCTCCGCGCCTTCGACCTCGACGCCATCGCGCCGGGCCGGGGCGACGCGCTGGTGGGGCGCGAGATGGTCAATGCCGCGATTGACAGCACCGCCGACTTCGTGCGCTCCACCTACCGCCCGGCGGCCCGCGTGGCCCTGCGTGGCGGCACCTTGAAAGAGGCTTGGGACGCCGTGCGCGCCGAATGCGACCCCAAGTTCGGCGACTATGCGATCTATGAGCACTGCCTGCCCTTCAACGTCGCCCGCGCCTATGACGAGGCGCTGGACATCGACACGCCGCGCATCTGGACGGCGGCGCGCGACAAAGAGATGTGGGAGGCGCTGTCGGACTGATGTCCCTGCCCGCGCTTCTTCCTGCCCTGATCGTCTTGGCGCTGGCGCTCTGGTTCTATCTGGTCTTCGCGCTGGTGATGGAGCACCGCCGCCATGCGGCGCGCCGCAGCGGGCAGCCCTACGCCGGGCTGCGCGATGCAGCGCAGGTTTGGTCAAAGATGCTGGGCGCGCCCGAATACCGCGGTGCGCGCCGCCGGGTGGCGCTGGTGTCGCTGGCCTTGCTGGCCCTGCTGCTCTTGCGCGCCTTTCTCTGAGGATACCGCCATGGCCTATGCCTACACCCCCTTCCCCTACAGCCCCCCACCCGGCCTGACCGCGCCCGAGCCGCGGCACCCGGTGGTGATCGTAGGCGCTGGCCCTATCGGCCTGTCGATGGCCGTGGACTTGGCCCTGCGCGGGGTCAGATCGGTCGTGTTGGATGACAACAACGTCGTCTCCCTCGGCTCGCGCGCGATTTGCTGGGCGAAACGGACGCTGGAGATTTTCGACAGGCTCGGCATCGGCGAGCGGATTCTGGAAAAGGGCGTGACATGGAAAGTGGGCCGTCAGTTTCACGGGGAACAGGAGGTCTATAACTTCGACCTGCTGCCGGAACCGGGGCATAAATACCCGGCATTCGTGAACCTTCAGCAATATTACGTCGAAGAATATCTCATTGCACGCGCGCAGGAGTTCCCCGACCAAATCGACCTGCGCTTTCTCAATAAGGTCACCGATCACAAGGGCCACGCCGACCATGTTGAGCTGACGATCGAGACGCCGGATGGCCCCTACCGGCTTGAGACCGACTGGTACATCGCCTGCGATGGCGCAGGCTCGGCCACGCGCAAACGGATGAACCTGCCCTTCGAGGGGCAGACCTTCGACGAACACTTCCTCATTGCCGATGTAGAGATGGAGACCTCCCCCTTCGGCGACCATGACACGCCCGAGCGGTGGTTCTGGTTCGCCCCACCCTTTCACAACGGCCAATCCGCCCTGCTGCACAAACAGCCCGACAACATCTACCGCATCGACCTGCAACTGGGGCCAGAGACCGACCCGAAGGCCGAGGCGACCGAAGAGAAGGTCGTGCCGCGGCTGAAGCAGATGCTCGGCGACGCGCCGTTCCGGCTGGATTGGATGAGCGTCTATAAGTTCCGCTGCGCACGACTGGAGAGGTTCGTGCATGACCGCGTCGTCTTTGTCGGCGACAGCGCCCATGTGGTCAGCCCCTTCGGGGCGCGGGGCGGCAATGGCGGGGTGCAGGATGTCGACAACCTTGGCTGGAAACTGGCCGCTGTGGTGCAGGGCGATGCGCCGCCAAGCCTGATTGAGAGCTATGACTTCGAACGCGGCCATGGCGCGGATGAGAACATGCGCAACTCCGCCCGCGCGACCAATTTCATGACGCCGAAATCCCCCATCGAGACCCTGTTTCGCAACGAGGTGCTAACCCTCGCAGCAAAGCACCCTTTCGCGCGCAAACTGATCAACTCCGGCCGGCTGTCGCAGCCCTGCACGCTGGCCCATAGCCCGCTGCAAACCGCAGGCGACGCACCCCTGCGCCCCGGCAGCGCATTGATCGACGCGCCGTTGGTCGGGCCTGCGGGGGATTGCTGGCTGTTGGGTGCGGTTCAGGGCCAGTTCGCCCTCCTCGCCGTGGGCGAGATCACCGCCCCCGACCTTCCCGGCCTTGCCCGGATCGGTATCGATCAATCCCATGATGCTTACCCCTGTTTCCAAGGTAAGGACGACCACGCGCAGCGGCGCTATGGCAGCGGATTCCTCTATCTGCTGCGCCCCGATGGCCATGTTTGCGCCGTCTTCGACCAGCCCGACAGCGCCGCGATTGCCCGCGCCTATGACCGTGCGAAAGGAGCCACCGCATGATCCTTGAAGACAACCTCGGCGCCGAGGGCGACAGCGTCTATGCCGCCCTCATGGCCGCCCACGAAGGGCTGAGCGAGGCGGAAAGCCACGCCCTCAACGCCCGATTGGTTCTGATCCTGGCCAATGAACTCGGCGTCCCGGCCCGGCTTGCGGCGCTTTTCAAAGCCGCGCGCGATCTGGCCTAACCCGCCAGCCTCACAGCACTTTTCCCCCATGCCCGCGCTTGCCGGGCCGGTTTCCTGCGCTAGCTTGCTGCTCAACTTCCCGCGACAGGCTTGACGCAACGCGCCTGATCGGCAGACTAAACACCCCGCGCCCACCTCAAGAGGCGACAAAAGCAGGTCAACTGCATCACCTGCCCCACCGTGAAAAGTGGGGATCCGCGATGGCCCGGCCAACGCACCAACAGAGAGGAAAATCATGGAATTTTTGACACGCACCGGAAAACCGCTGCCGCAATCCGTGCTGACATCAGCCGAGAACGCCAAGAAAGACCCCGTCAGCAGACGCGAGTTTCTGGCGATTGCGAGCGCCTTCGGGGCCACGTCCGCCACAGCCTACGGGATGCTTGGCATGGCCGCGCCTGCGCGTGCGGCGGCCCATGCCAACCTCAAGGAAGGCGGCACCGTGCGGATGCAGATGGAGGTGCGTGCCCTGAAAGACCCGCGCACCTTTGACTGGTCGCAGATCGCCAACTTCAGCCGCGGCTGGCTGGAATACCTCGCCATCTGGGAGAATGACGGCACCTTCACCCCCGGCCTGCTGGAAAGTTGGGAGATTAACGACGACGCCACCGAATACACGCTGAACGTCCGCAAGGGCGTGACATGGAACGACGGCACCGCCTTCACCGCGCAGGACGTGGCGCGCAACATCGAAGGCTGGTGCGACAAGTCGCTCGAAGGCAACTCCATGGCGGGCCGTTTCGCCACACTGGTGGATGAGGAAACCGGCAAGGCCATCGAAGGCGCGATCGAGGTGGTGGACGACCACACCGTCAAGCTCACGCTGCCCAAATCCGACATCACGCTGATCCCCGGCATGGCCGACTACCCCGCCGCGATCACGCCCGAAGGGTTCGACCCCGACACAATGCTCGAAAACCCGAAAGGCACCGGCCCCTACCTGCCCGAGTCGCTCGAAGTTGGCGTCAAAAGCGTGCTGGTGAAGAACCCCGATCACACATGGTGGGGCACTGAGGTCTTCGGCGGGCCCTATATCGACCGTTTGGAATATATCGACTACGGCACTGATCCTTCCGCATGGATCGCCGCAGCCGAGGCCGAAGAGGTTGACGCTTTCTACTCCATGGAAGGCGAATATATCGACGTGATGAGCACGCTGGACGGCTGGGTCGAGAATGAAATCGCCACAGCGGCGACCATCGTGATCCGCCCCAACCAACTGGCCGAAGTCGACGGCATGAAACCCTATGAAGACAAGCGCGTGCGCAACGCGCTGCAACTCGCGGTCGACAATGCCGTGCTGCTGGAACTCGGCTACGCCGGGCGCGGCCTCGTCGCCGAGAACCACCACGTCGGCCCGATGCATCCCGAATACGCTGAAGTCGAGCCGCCCAAGACCGACCCTGAAGCCGCCCGCGCGCTGATGGAAGAGGCGGGCATGGCAGATTACGAGCATGAACTCTTCTCGATCGACGATGCATGGCGCAAAGACACCACCGATGCCGTGGCAGCCCAGCTGCGTGACGCGGGCATCAAGGTCAAACGCACCATCCTGCCCGGCTCCACCTTCTGGAACGACTGGGTGAAATATCCCTTCTCCTCCACCAACTGGAACGCGCGGCCTCTGGGCGTGCAGATCTGGGCGCTGGCCTATCGCTCGGGCGAGGCGTGGAACGAGTTCGGCTATGCCAGCCCCGAGTTCGACGCCCTGCTGTCAGAGGCGCTGGCCACGGCGGATGTCGAAGCGCGCCGCGAGATCATGGCCAAGGGTGAGAAGATGCTGCAAGACGATGGCGTCACGATCCAGCCCTACTGGCGCTCGCTCTACAACCACACCCGCGAGGGGCTGGTGGGTGCCGCGCATCACATCGGGTTCGAATATCACCCGGCGCGGATGGCTTGGGCGGAAGAATGATCTGCCGCTAGCTAGACACGCGAAAGGGCCGCAGCGATGCGGCCCTTTTTCTTTGCGCGGCACCGGCGTTAACCGCCGATCAACTCTTTCGCCATCATCATATGCACGCCCTTCTCACGGTTCACCGTCTGGGTGATCCGCAGATCACCGGCCAGCGAACAGAGCACATAGGCATCCTCGCGGCTGATCCCCGCGCGTGCAGACACCAATGCGATCATGTCGCGCAGGGCCATCTCCGCGCAGCGGTCGAGGTCGGGGGCCATGCCCATGGTAATCACATGGCTCGGCGTTTCGGCCTGCGGATAGCTGACTGTGCGGTCCTTCAACACGGTCAGACGGAAACGCCCCTGTAGTGCCGTCTCAATCGCCGTGACGCAGACCTCCCCATCGCCCTGCGCGCCATGCCCGTCCCCGCAGGAAAACAGCGCCCCTTCGTTGAAGACCGGCAGGTAAAGCGTGCTGCCCGCCCCCAGTTCCTTGTTGTCCAGATTGCCCCCATGTTTGCGCGGCTCGATGGTGGCGATCCGGCCCCATTCGGGCGGCGGCGCCACGGCCATCACGCCAAAGAACGGGGCCAAGGGCAGTTCCAGCCCCCAAGGCAGCCGGGCGACGCCCCGCTCTGCATCCAGCGGGATGTTGCTGTGATAGGTCTCGGGGAAATCCTGCGGCAGCGTGCCCGCCAAGGGGCGGATGAAGTTATACCCCCAGTCCTGCCGCAGCGCGACATCGAGGATTTCGACCTTCAGCACATCGCCGGGCATCGCACCTTCGACGGCGACCGGCCCGGTCAGGATATGGCCCGGCATCGGCGGCGGGCCTGCCTTGTGGATGTCGTAGAGTTCGGGTGGGACGTGGAAGCCCTCGGGCGGCAGGCAATTGGGCGCGCCAGAGACGGTGTTGATTATCACCTCTTCGCCGCTTTGGATGGTCAGCGCAGGCGGGCGGCTGGCCTCGAAATAGCCCCAATGGCAGGTCTCGGGCGAAGATTGCAGCGTGGCGGTCATGACTGCACCCCCCGGTTGGCCAAGATGCCTTCGATCAGTTCTTGCACCCGCAGCGCTTCCTCTGGTGTCGCCAGACGGCTGGTCTTGCCCGCCATCAGCAGCGCCATATCATCGAGTTGCGCCTTAAGGCTGGTCGCCCGGGTGTCGGCGGGGACGTCGCTGGTCGGCGCGAAATCCTCCCCGGTCGAGACGGTGTCGATAGAGAATTCCGAGATGCGACGGCTGGCCTTCGCGCCTTTCACCGTCACCTCCTGCCGGTCCGGCTGCGCGCCGCCGACAGAACCGAGGATCGAAACCGGCAAGCCCTCGGCATTGACCAGCCGCGCCGCAACATGGGTCTCGCAGAGCTTGTCGTCAGGGTATTCCGCATGAGCCCATTGCAGGGTCAGTGGCCCCAACACCCGCTCGCTCAAGAACAGGAAATGCGAGATCACCTCGCGCGTCATGCCCCCCTCAGCGGCAAAGCGCAGCCAATCGGCATCCACCTGCCACGCGCGGGGCCATGCCGGATAGGTCACGATGATGTCGATGCCGCAAAGATCGCCAAGCGCGCCCTCTTCGATCGACCGCGTCAGATCGGTCAGCGCCGCCCCCGCCGCTTGGGTAAAGTTGACCGCCGCCGGAACGCCCGCGGCCTGCAACTCGGCCACCAAGGCGCGGCTCTCGGCAATGTCCACGCCAAGCGGTTTTTCGAGGAAGATCGCCTTACCCGCCGCCGCGGCCTCAAGCGCATAGGCTTTGCGCGGCACCGGGGGGCAGGCGAGATAGACGAGATCGACATCGGCCATCGCCTCGGACGCCGTGGCGGAGACAACCGCCTCCGGCGCGGCCTCTTGCGCGGCGGCACAGGCGGCGGGGTCGGGATCCCACATGGTGGTGACCGTGAAGTCAGGGTGCAGCACCATGTTCTCGGCCATGCGCCGCCCCATGATCCCTAATCCGATTACCGCAGTCCTGATCGTCATCTTCGTCTCCCTCAATGTGCTGCGCGATAAGACGCTGCAATCGGGGGAACTTCAACTGCGCGCGGCGCAATTGCCTCAGGCGAGGTCGGCGCGGACCAAAGGTTTGATCACACGAGCCAGTTCTTCGGGCGCGGATTGGCTTTTGAACACATCCGCGATGGTAAAGACGCAGGTGAAAGACCCTTCGAAACAGAGCACCCCGTTCTGCCGCGCCTTCATGCCGAAGGTGATGGATTTGTTGCCAAGCCGGGTCGGATAGGTTTCGCACATCAGCTTGTGCCGCGGGGTGACCGGGCTGCGGAAATCCATCGACAGGTTGACGAAAGGCGTGCCGATATTGCGGTCGATCTGAAGCTGGAACCAGCCGTCACCGTCGAAATGGGCCTCCCACCACGCGTTGATCGCATCCAGCGCGAAATAGGGCAGCCGCGCGGTATAGGCGATCTGCGCCGGGTCACAATCGCCCCAAGTGACATTGATCTCGTGAACGAAGTTATCCGTGGTCATAAGGCTGCTTTCATCTGCTCAAACCCGCGCGGGGCATGGGCTATCTTCTATCCCTTCCAGCCCCATGCGCAACCCAAGCGCGGAGCACACGCAGCAGCGCAGACGCCGGATGTTCATCTGAAACAAAGGGGGGATAATGGTGGCGTTACCTGGATTTGAACCAGGGACCTAACGATTATGAGTCGTTCGCTCTAACCAACTGAGCTATAACGCCGTGGCGCGTCGGATAAGGCAGCTTGGCATTGGGGTCAAGGGCGAAATCTGGATGATTTCACTTTTGCCGCAGAAAACTGCTGCCCGCCCTCAATGCGCGGGGGCCGAGACCACATCGAGCAGCGTGCGCCCGCCGTCGATGGTCATGATCTCGCCCGTCATGAAGCCCGAACTTTCAGCGGCGAGGAATTGCACCGCCTCGCAAAGCTCGTTCGGCCCGGCGATCCGGCCAAGCGGCGTATGCGCGCGGATGTCGTCGCGCCAGTCGCGGTTTTCGGCCACGGCAGCGCGCAGGGACGCGCTCATCACCGAACCGAAAGAGATCGCATTCACCCGTATCCGATGCGGCGCCAGCACCAGCGCCAGAGAGCGGGTCATCTGCTGCACCGCCGCCGAGGCGATGGCGTAGCCCATCATATCCGGCTGGTGGCGCTGTGCCGCGATAGAGCTGAGGTTGATGATCGACCCCACCTGCCCCTCCGTCTGGCCCTCGGCCTGTTTGATCATCCGCCGCGCCACCTGCTGCGACAATTGCAGCGCCGTCATCAGGTTTTGCTGCAACAGCGTCTCGACCGAGCCGTCTTCCACATCCAGCGGATCGGTCGGCATCACCTGCCGCGAGGCATTCACGAGGATATCGACCTGATCATAGGCGTCGATCGTGGCCGAGACGAGGTTGGCGATGGTCAGCCGCTGACGCAGATCACCGGCAAAGACGCGGATATTGCCGTCGTCCGGCGTGTCGCCCAGCTCTTCCATCAGCTTTTTCTCGTTGGAATCGGCGCACATCACATTGGCGCCCCGGTCGGCCAGATGCCGCGCGATGGCAAGGCCGATCCCGTCCGCCGCGCCGGTGATGATGGCTGTTTTACCAGAGATCGAGAATGACATCGGGATACCCCCTTTTGGCTCAGCGGCGCCGGGTCAGCGGGCGTGTGGCGTGGAACAGTTTGAACCGCGCATCGCCTCCAAGCTCGGCCACCTGAGCAAAGCGTTTCTTCAGTTCCGCCTCATAGGGCAGATGCCGGTTGGCCACCATCCACAGATCGCCCTGCCCCGAAAGGATCCGCGCGGCCGCGGCGACAAAGGCCTGACCGATCTGCGGCTCAGCGGCGCGGCCTGTGTGGAAAGGCGGGTTCATCACCACGGTATCCATCCGGTGCGGGGGCTGCCATTCGGTGGCATCCTCCCAATGGAACACGGCGCGGTCGTCGGTCACGTTATGGCGCGCGCATTCCAGCGCCATATGCCCGGCCTCGACCAAATGCACCGTCTTCACCTTGGGCCGCGTCAGGATATGCGCCGAAAGGAACCCCCAGCCCGCCCCCAGATCGGCCACTTCAGCCCCGAGGTTATCAGGCAGCACATCCACCAAAAGCGCCGAGGCCAGATCGACCCCATCGGCAGAGAACACCCCCGGCGCGGTCCAAAAGCCGCCTTCGGTCTGGGCCGGACCAGCCTCCCAATCGGTGAAAAAATCGCTCGCGCCCGCGTCGATCCAGTAAAGCTTGCCATGCGCCTTGGAGATCGGCCCCTGCACCGTCACCCGCGCCCGCATCTCGCGCAGGATGGAATCCGCGCCATCGGTCTTTTGCCCATCGACCACCACCGGCCCATCGCTTACGGCGCAAGCTTGGGCGACCAAGGCGCGGGCCTCATGTTTGGCACGCGGAAGACAGACGATGGCCGCAGCATAGCGCCCCTCGATCGAATGCGCCGCCTCATAGCCCCGCGCCGTCCACGCGTCATAGGCAGGTTTGAAATCGTGAATGATCTTGCAACGCTCAGGCGGAAGACCGGCCAAATCCGCATCCACGGGGGGCTGAAAGACAGCGATCACCCCAGTTTCGGGCAGGTCTAGCCCACCGCCGTTCAGGGCCAGTTCCAGTCGCGGATCAATCACGTGTTATTCTTCTTTTTCCATGGTGCATTGCAGCGGATGCTGGTGACGCCGGGCAAAATCCATCACCTGCGCCACTTTCGTCTCCGCGATCTCGTGGCTAAAGACGCCAACCACGGCCAGCCCCTTCTTGTGAACCGTCAACATGATCTCGAACGCCTGCGCGTGGTTCAGGCCAAAGAAACGCTCCAAGACATGCACCACGAATTCCATCGGGGTGAAATCGTCGTTCAGCAACATCACCTTGTAGAGCGGCGGGCGTTTGGTCTTGGGGCGGGTCTTGGTCAGCAACTCGCTGTCGTCGTCATCCTTGGGGCCGTCGGCCATCATCCACGCGCCCGGCGCGGACCGGCCTGCGGGCTGGATCGTCCAATCTGCTTTCACGTCGTCACGGTGCATTGCTGCTCCTGCGGCTGGGGGTAGAGCTTGTTCGTCGTGCAGCCGTCTATATAACCCCTGAACCAATTTAGGAAAGAGGCAGCACATATGGGCGGGGCACTCACCACCATCGGTTTCGATGCGGATGACACATTGTGGCATAATGAACGCTACTTTGCACTCTCTCACGACCGTTTTGCAGCCCTTCTCGCCGAACATAGTGAACGCGACCACCTGATGGCCCGGCTGCTGGAGGCCGAACGGCGGAATCTGCCGCATTACGGCTATGGGATCAAAGGCTTCACCCTGTCGATGATCGAGACCGCGATCGAGGTAACCGAGGGCAAAGTCCCCGCCGAGGTGATCAACGATCTGCTCGCCGCCGGGCGTGACATGCTGGACCATCCCATCGAATTGCTGCCCCATGTCGAAGACGTGCTGGAAAACCTACGCGGCGACTACCGGCTCATCGTGGTGACCAAAGGCGACCTGCTGGACCAAGAGCGCAAACTGGCCCAATCGGGCCTGCGCGATAGGTTCGACGCGGTCGAAATCGTCTCTCACAAGACCGAAACCGCCTATCGCCACATTTTTGAGCAGCATGGCCAAGGTGCCGAACGGGGGCTGATGGTTGGCAACTCGATGGCCTCCGACGTGCGCCCGATGATCGCGGCAGGCGGCTGGGGCGTCTATGTGCCTCACGACCTCACATGGGCAATGGAACATGCCGAAGCGCCAACCAATTCCCCCCGTTTTGCCCAGATCAGCGACCTCTCAGGCCTCCCGGAGACAGTGAAAAAGATCGTGTCGGGGTGACTCGGCCCCGCGCCTGAGTCGTTCTGACACATCGCCGAAAATGCCGCACTGCCGGCCAATTTCCGCCCAATTCTTGCCTTATTCGCGCTTATAGTGGGTTGATGTGCGCAAGCCTCTACATATTGGAGGAGAGATCCGCCCCTTTTTCCCCTGTTCACTGGATTCGACGGCTTCCGCGATGCGGCGTCCTATGCTAGCCTTGAACCAATTAATAAATGGTCAGCCAGAAATCGGCGACCTGAGGCAGTAAAAGGCAGGCAAATATGAAGGCTCGGCGCATTCAGCCGGCCCGTTACGGGCTATTTCTATTCGCAGCACTCTGGGTTCTGGTTCTCCTGCCCCTCAGCGCGATCGCTGCCCCCTACGCCGCCTATGTCATCGACGCCCGCACCGGCAAAGAAATCCACGCCGAGAATGCCGATACCCGCCTGCACCCGGCTTCGCTGACCAAGATGATGACCCTCTATATCGCCTTCCAAGCGGTGGAACGGGGGGAAATCTCTCTCGATACCCAAGTGACGATCTCGAAAAACGCGGCCTCCGAGCCGCCCAGCAAATTGGGCATGCGCCCGGGCCAAAAGATCGCCCTACGCTATCTCATCCGCGCCGCCGCCGTGAAATCCGCCAATGATGCCGCCACCGCGATCGGCGAGGCCATTGGCGGTTCTGAGGCCGCCTTCGCCCGCCGGATGAACCGCACCGCCAAACAGCTTGGCATGACGCGCACCACGTTCAAAAACATGCACGGGCTGACCGAGAGCGGCCACCTCTCCACCGCCCGCGACATGACCCGCATGGGCCGCCACCTGCTCTATGATTACCCGCAATACTACAACCTCTTCTCGCGCATCACCGCCGATGCGGGCGTGCGCAAGGTCTCCCATACGAATCGCCGGTTTCTGGGATCCTACAAAGGGGCAGACGGCATCAAGACCGGCTACACCCGCGCCGCTGGCTTCAACCTCACCGCCTCGGCCGAACGGGGCAATGAGCGCATCATCGTGACCGTCTTCGGCGGCAAATCCACCGCCTCGCGCAACGCCAAAGTGGCCGAGCTTATGGACCTCGGCTTCCGCCGCGCGCCCTCCTCCGCGCCGCTGCGCAAACCGGTCCCGCCCGTCTACGCCGATGTGGAAACCGCCCCCGGCGCCGCAGGCAAAACGATCCGCCTCGTCGGCGCCGTCACCACCTCCAAACGCCCGCAACTGCGCCCCCGCAGCGATGTCGTCGTCGTGGCCACCGCCGCCGCGCCCGAGGCAACCAGCGTGGTCTCCAACAGCGATATCACAGCAGCGCTGCGCGAAGCGGTTGAGACGCCACCAACCCCGCCCGCCGCCGCGCCCACCCCAGAGGCCAATGAGGCCGAGGTCGTCATCGCCGCCGCCAAAGCCTCCCCCCGCCCCGAACCGCGCCCCCAGGATGTGAAGCTGGCGGTACAACAGGCGGTAGAGCAAGAGATCGTGACCCGCGTCTCCACCTCCGGCGGGCGCCACTGGGGCGTGAACGTGGGCCGTTTCCCCAGCCGCTACGCCGCCGAGAAGGTCCTGCTGAAAACCGCCCTGGCCGAAATGTCGACCCTCGATGGCACGCTGCGCAAAGTGGTGCGCCGCCCACAAGGCTTTGACGCGAACTTCCTCGGCATGTCCCGCGAAAGCGCCGACCTCGCCTGCCGCCGTCTGGCCGCGCGTAACGTCAGCTGCTTCATGATCGGCCCCAGCGAAGGCTAAACCACCACCGGGCGGCCAAAGCGCCACCAAATCAACTTCATCCTTTAAAAAATACCGCGGGGGAATCGCGCCCCCGGCGCGATGGGGGCAGCGCCCCCTACCCTCTCCGCAAATGCAACGCCCGCTTACCCTGCCGCCTGCAACAGGCTCCGCGTGTATTCCGTCTGCGGATTGTCATAAAGCGCGTCGACGTCCCCATATTCCACCACGTCACCGCGTTTCATCACCATCACCTTGTGCGACATGGCCCGCACCACCTTCAGGTCGTGACTGATGAAGAGATAGGCCAGCCCGTATTTCGCCTGCAAATCTCGCAGAAGATCGACGATCTGCACCTGCACGGTCATGTCCAATGCCGAGGTCGGCTCGTCCAGCACCAAGAGCTTCGGGCGCAGCACCATGGCGCGGGCGATGGCGATGCGCTGGCGTTGTCCGCCGGAGAACTCATGCGGGTAGCGGTCCATCGTCGCGGGGTCGAGCCCGACCTCGGTCATCACCTCGGCGACCAACTCGCGCTTGTCGCGCCCCTTGTCGATCTTGTGGATCGCAAGCCCCTCACTGATGATCTGGAAACAGGTCATCCGCGGGCTGAGCGAGCCGAAGGGGTCCTGAAAGACGATCTGCATGTCGGCGCGCAGCCGGCGCAGCTTCTTGGTCGACCATTTGCGCAGGTCCTCACCGCGGAAGGTCACCTCCCCTTCCGAGCCGATGAGCCGCATGATCGCCAGCGCCGCCGTGGTCTTGCCCGAGCCGCTTTCGCCGACGATGCCCAGGGTCTCGCCCGCGCGGATCGACAGGCTGGTGTCGTTGACGGCCTTCACATGGCCCACGGTCCGGCGCAGCAGGCCCTTCTGGATCGGGAACCAGACCTTGAGGTTGTCGGTGCGCAGCACTTCGGGCGCATCTTCGGCCACGGGCGCGGGCGCACCGGTGGGCTCGGCGCCGAGCAGTTTGCGCGTGTAGGGGTGCTGCGGATTGTCGAAAATCTCCGCCGTCGGGCCTTCCTCGACCACCAGCCCCTTCTGCATGACGAAAACCCGGTCGGCGATGCGCCGCACGATGCCGAGGTCATGGGTGATGAACAAAAGCCCCATGCCCATCTCGTCTTTCAGATCCTTCAACAGGTCGAGGATTTGGGCCTGAATGGTCACGTCGAGCGCCGTCGTCGGCTCGTCCGCGATCAGGATGTCGGGCTTGTTGGCCAGTGCCATGGCGATCATCACCCGCTGCCGCTGCCCCCCCGAAAGCTGGTGCGGATAGGCATCCATGCGGCTTTCGGCGTCGTTGATGCCGACTTGCTGGAGCAGTTCCAGCACCCGCGCCCGCGCCGCCTGACCTTGCAGCCCCTGATGCAACGCCAGCGATTCCGCCAGTTGCTTCTCGATCGTGTGGAGCGGGTTGAGCGAGGTCATCGGCTCTTGGAAGATGAAGGAGATGTCGTTGCCGCGCACGTCGCGCAGCAGCTTGTCGTCGGCGCCGATCATCTGCTGGCCGTTGTAGGTGACCGACCCGCTCACCTCAGCGCTTTCGCCCAGCAGCGACACGGTCGACAGTGCCGAGACCGACTTGCCCGAGCCGCTTTCGCCCACCAGCGCCACCGTCTCGCCACGGTTCACGGCAAAGCTCACCCCGCGCACCGCCGGGATCAGCTGCCCGTCCTGCCGGAAGGAGACTTGCAGGTCTTTGACGTCCAACAATGCAGTCACGAGAAGGTCTTTCTGGGGTCGAATGCGTCGCGGATGCCCTCGAAGATGAAGACCAGAAGCGACAGCATGATGGCAAAGGTGAAGAAGGCCGAGAAGGCGAGCCACGGCGCCTGAAGGTTCTGCTTGGCCTGCAGCGTCAACTCACCCAGCGAGGGGGCCGAGGACGGCAGGCCGAAGCCAAGGAAGTCGAGCGTCGCCAGCGTGGAGATCGTGCCGGTGATGATGAAGGGCAGCATGGTCAGCGTCGCCACCATGGCGTTGGGCAGCATGTGGCGCAGCATGATCGTGCCGTTGCCAACGCCAAGCGCCCGGGCCGCCCGCACGTATTCGAGGTTGCGGGCACGCAGGAACTCGGCCCGCACCACGCCCACCAACGCGGTCCATGAGAACAGCACCAAAAGCACGACCAGAAGCCAGAAACTTCGGCCCAGAATGGCGAACATGATGATGATGACGTAGAGCGACGGGGTCGAGGACCAGATCTCGATGATGCGCTGGAAAATGAGGTCGAGCCAGCCGCCGAAGAACCCCTGCACCGCGCCCGCGAGGATACCGATGAGCGAGGCCGCCCCGGTCACGATCAGGGTAAAGACCACCGACAGGCGGAAACCATGGATCACGCGGGCCATGACGTCGCGCTTGGTGCCGTCGGTCCCCAGCCAGTTCTGCCCGTTGGGCGGCAGGGGTGCGGCACCGGGGCGGTCCACGGCGGTGTCGTAGGAATAGGGAATGACGGGCCAGAGCGCCCAGCCTGTCTCGATCGCCTCGCCTTCGACCTCGCCATCCTCGGCGTCGAGGATGTAACCCTCAGGATCGTCGAAACAAAGGTCCAGCCCGCCGGTGGCGATAAGACACTGCACCTCCGGATCGCGGTAGGCGGCCTCGGTCTGGAAGTCGCCGCCGAAGGCGGTCTCGGGGTAGAAGTTGAAGATCGGCGTGTAATATTCGCCACGGTAGCTGACGAGGATCGGCTTGTCGTTCGCCACGAACTCGGCCAGCAGCGAGATGCCGAACAGGATCGCGAAGATCCACAGCGACCAATAGGCGCGCCGGTTCGCGGTGAAATTGCGCCAACGGCGCTGGTTCAGCGGAGACAGCGCCATCAGCCTTCCCTCTTCTCGAAGTCGATGCGCGGGTCGACGAGCACATACATCAGGTCAGACAGGATGCCGACGACCAGCCCGATCAGGCCGAAGATGAAGAGCGTGCCAAAGACGATCGGATAGTCCCGCGCCACTGCCGCCTCAAAGCCCAAGCGCCCAAGGCCGTCGAGGCTAAAGATCGTCTCAATGATGATCGACCCGCCGAAAAAGACCGAGATGAAGACCGCCGGGAAACTGGCGATCACGATCAGCATCGCGTTGCGAAAGACATGACCGTAGAGAACCTTGCTCTCGGACAGACCCTTGGCGCGGGCGGTGATGACATACTGCTTCTTTATCTCGTCGAGAAAGCTGTTCTTCGTCAGAAGCGTCAGCGTGGCGAAGGCCGAGATCGTAGAGGCCAGCACCGGCAGGGTGATGTGCCAGAAATAATCAGCCACCTTGCCCAAGGGGCTCAGACTGTCGAAATTATCCGAAGTCAGGCCGCGCAGCGGGAAGATCTGCCAGTAAGAGCCGCCGGCGAAGAGCACCAATAGCAGGATCGCGAAGAGAAACCCGGGGATCGCATAGGCCGCGATGATCGCCCCTGAGGTCCAGGTATCGAACCTACTGCCGTCGCGCACCGCCTTGCGGATGCCCAGCGGGATCGAGACCAGATGCGCGATTAGCGTCGACCAGAGCCCAAGCGTGATCGACACCGGCAGCTTTTCCTTGATCAGATCGATCACGCTGATGGCGCGGAAATAGCTTTCGCCGAAATCGAGCCGCATGTAGTTCCAAAGCATGTGAAAGAACCGCTCCACCGGGGGTTTGTCGAAGCCGAATTCCTTCTCCAACTCCTCGATCAACTCGGGCGGCAAGCCGCGCGCGCCGACATAGGTGCTGTCGGACCCGCGCGCCATGGTGTCGACGCCCGCATCGTTGTTGCCCCCGGCAAAGCCGCCGAAGACGTCACCGCCACCCTGAATACGGGCAATGGCCTGCTCAACCGGGCCACCGGGCACGAATTGCACCAGCGCGAAGTTGACCAGCATGATGCCGAACAAGGTCGGGATCACCAGCAAAAGCCGTCGGAGAATATAGGCACCCATGTGGAGGCCTTACCGCAAGGCGCCCGAGGCGCGCAACTGCTGGGCGGCCTCTTCGTCGTACCACCAGAAATCGAGGTATCCCAAGGCGTAGGGCGGGATCTCGGGGTGGTCGTAGTGGTCGTAATAGGCCACCCAGTAGCTGTCGTTGTACCACGTCGGGATCATGAAGAACTCGTGCCGCAGCGCCCGGTCGAGGGCCATGAGGGCGGCGTCTTCCTCCTCGGCGGTCTCTGCATCGAGCGATGCCTCGATGATCGCGTCCACCAAGGGGCTCGCGAGCCCTGCCGGGTTGAAGAGCGAGAACTCCGCCGCCTCCGAGCCATAGCGCTGTGCCAGACCGGTGCCGGTGCTGAGGAAGGCCGCATAGGCGTCATAGATCATGTCGTAGTCGCGGTCGCGTTCGCGGGCGGTGTATTGCGAGCTGTCCACCTTCTCGAGCCGGGCGTCGATGCCGATGGAGGTGAGGTTGCCGACGAAGTTCTCGATCACTGCTGAGATCGTCGGCGACCCGGCGGAGTTCATCAGGAAATTCAGCCGCAGGGGCTCGCCTGCCTCGTTCACGCGCATGCCGTTCTGCACGGTCCAGCCGGCCTCTTCCAGCAGCTTGGAGGCGCGGCGCGCGTTGCGACGGTCCAATAGGCGCGCGGGGTCGGAGCTATGCGGCACCACGGCGGGCTCGTTCAGCAACGCGTCCGGCACCAGATCGCCGAGGCTTTCCAGAAGCGCCAGCTCGGCCCCCTCGGGCGCGCCCTGCGCCATCAGCGGCGTATCCTGCGTGAAGGAGGCGCGGTGGTTGAACAGCCCGTATTGCAGCGACTCGTTGGTCCACTCGAAGTTGAACATCAGCGCCACGGCCTCGCGTACGCGGCGGTCCTGCAGCGTCTCGCGGCCCAAGTTGAAGATGATGCCCGAAGGCGTGGGCGGCGAGCCGTCGGGCAGTTCGGCCTTCACGATGGCACCCTCACTCACCTTGGAGAAGTCATAGCCCGTGGCCCATTTCTTGGAATCCCCCTCGGCGCGGAAGGTGTATTCGCCAGCCTTGAAGGCCTCGAAAGCCGAGGTGTCGTCGCTGAAGATTTCCAACCGGATGCGGTCGAAGTTCATGCGGCCGCGGTTGATCGGCAAGTCCTTCCCCCAGTAGTCCGGGTTGCGTTTCAGCACGATACGCTTGGTCAGGTCGACGCTTTCGACCATATAGGCGCCCGATCCGGGGGGCGGGTCCATCCAGCTGTCCTTGAGGGTATTACCGGTCTCCTCGAACCAATGTTGCGGCCATGCGGGCACGCCGCCCACCGTCTCGATCAGGCTGCGGCGCGAGATGCCGTCGGCGAAGTAGAACTTCACCGTGTGATCATCCAACGCCTCGACCTTGGGAATGCGCTTGCGCACCGCGTCGGCGTAGGACTTCAGCCCCTCGTCCAGCAGCAGGTTGTGCGAAAATACGATGTCATGCGCCGTCACCGGCGTGCCGTCCGAGAAGCGCGCCTCGGGGCGCATGTGGAAGGTGACCCAAGACTTGTCCTCGGGGTATTCGAGGCTTTCGCAGAGCAGGCAGTAACTCTCGCCATAGACATCCGCCGGCAGCGGCTCACCCGAGGGCGCCTCCCCCAGCAGGCTCTCGAAACCGAAGATCGAGAACAGATGCGCGCGGCCCTTGCCAGAATAGGGGTTCATCGAATCCAGCGTACCGACGAAGGGGATCGAGATTTCCCCGCCCTTGGGCGCATCCGGGTTCACGTAGTCGAAATGCTCGAAATCCGCCGGATAGGTCAGATCGCCGTAGAAGGAATAACCGTGGCTTTTGATGATCTTCTGCTCCTGTGCCGCGGCGGCACCGGCCAGCAGGGCCGCCACCATCAGCGTCAGCGTCGCGAGCCAGAGCGGCAGGTCATCAAGGACCGAAGGACGGGTCGCGGCGCGGGTCTGGGCACGGGGCATAGGTCACTCCTTGGCGTGGCGTAGTCCGGATAGGCGTCATCTAGGCTAACGCTGTGCGACGCCAAGATACAAGTTGCGAATATGTAAGGTTGCCCCGCACGGGCGGTCCACCGCAAAGCATGCCCCGTGGATTGGCGGCTTCCCCCGCCCCCGCTCGCGACAAAGTGTAGCCCGCTGCCCCTGTATCTTCGCGGCCCGGCCCGTTTCTCGCCCTAAAGTTAACAGATTCTTCACTCAGGTTAACGATGCGTAAACTGGAGCTGAGCATGAGAACCTACCCGATTCCCTTTAACGAAGAAGCCCGTCTGCGCGCCGTTTTCGATGTGCCCGGCCTCACGGCCGAGAACGAAGCACTGTTCGACACCATTTGCGAGGCCACGCGCCGCCTGCTTGACTGTCCGATCGCGCATATCAGCGTCGTAGAGGCAGATACCCAATGGTACAAATCCGTGGTCGGCTACCCGCTGGGGCCGATGCCGAAAGATACCGGGTTTTGCAGCCATACAATCATGTCGGACGCGCCGCTGGTGGTGCCCGACCTCAGCAAAGACCCCCGGTTCGCGCGTCACCCCATGGTCGCCGAGGGCGGCCCCGCGGCGCGCTATTACTGCGGTGTGCCGCTGATCCTGTCGTCGGGCCACCGCTTTGGAAGCCTGTGCGCGCTGGACCTGCAACCGCATGAGGCGCCCTCTGAGAAGCAGATCGCCCTATTGGAAGATATGGGCCGCATGGTGGTCGCGGCCCTTGAACGCTGCCAGCCGGACGCGTCCGAGCAAAAGGCCGACAACAGCGCCGAAGCCACTTTCCTGACGCTGGTGGGCCACGAACTCCGCACTCCGCTGACGGTTCTTTTCGGCAGCCTGCGCATGTTGGAGGCCAAGGCCGAACAGGGGGTCAATCCGCTACTGATCCGCTCGGCCCGCCGGTCTGTCGACCATCTGAGCGCCCTGATCGAGACGATCATTTCCTACAGCAATGTCAGCACCGGCGAGCTGCGCCTGAACGAGCGGAAATGCAACCTGAGCGACCTTCTGCAATCGGTTTCTGCCCTGCATTTCGCCACCACGGATGCGACGGCCAAGACCATCACGCTGCGCGACAGCCTCCCGCTTGAAGAGATGCATATCGACGGCGACCAGATCGAATTGGCGGTGACGGCGCTGGTTTTGAACTCCGTCCTGCATGGCGGCAGTGAGATCGCCTTAGAGACGTTCAAAGACGCCGAGGGCAATATCGAGATTTCGATCGTCGACAACGGCTCATTCGATGAGCACGTCGATCTGGCCGAGCTTTACAAACCCTTCGTCGTCGGCGGCATGATGGAGCACCGCAGCACCAAGGGCGGGCTCGGCCTTGGCCTGCCGCTGACCCGTAAGCTGATCGAAATGCACGGTGGGGATTTCGAGGTGCATGTGGAAGCGGGCCAAAGCCGCGCCGTGATCCGCCTGCCCGCTTGGCGCTGCGACATCGGCGGGATTGCCGCCGCGAATGCCACCGCCCCGGTGATCGCCGCTCAGTAAAGTCGAAACGGGGCGCGTACTGTGCCGCGCCCCGCCTTCGATCACTGCCCGTCGACCATGCGGATCAGCGCGTTGATCTCATCCGCCAGCACGCCGGGGTGATCCTCCGGCGTGAAATGCTTGCCCCCTTCGATCCGTCGCAGGGGGGCATTCAGGTCTTTCGCCAACCGCTCGCCATATTCGATCTTTTGGAAGTCATCCGCAGCACCCCAGACGATCCGCGCGGGGATGTTGAGGGTGGGCAGCTTGTCCGCGATGGCTTTCGTGTCTTCCACGTCCAGCGACTGCGCCTGCCGGACAAAGGCTTCGGCCTCTCCGTGCTGCGCGTAATGCGGGGCGTGGGCGTCAAAGGCCGCTTCGGCGGCGGCGTCGGTCTCATGCCCCTTCGAGAACATCATCTTCAGCAACTGGTGGAATGAGCCATCGGGCGCATGTTTCGCCACGCCGCCGGTCTTGGCCACCGCGCTGACCAGCGGAACGGGCCACGAATCATAGCTGATCGCATTGGTCAAAAGCAGCCCGCTGATCATCTCAGGGTGACGCACCGCCGCGATCTGCGCGACCCCGCCACCGAGGTCATGCGCCGCGAGGATCGCGCGCGTGATGCCCTGATCGCGCATCCAAGCGACCAGATAGTCCGCCTGTTTGGCGACCGAGATATCGCGCCCCTCGCCCTGCGGGATCGAGGCCCCATAGCCCGGCATCTCCCAAGCGAGCACCCGACGGCCCGTGAGCTTGGGCGCGACATCCCGCCAAAGCGCGGGGCATGTGGGAATACCGTGAAGCAGGATGACAGGATCCCCCGCCCCCGTCTCTTCCCACCGCATTTCGATTCCATCGACCGTGGTTCTGTGGCTTTGCATGGCGCGTCTCCTTTCGGTGTGGACGTTTCATGGCCCAACACCTGCACGGATAAGACGTTCCGCCCCGCCCAAACGCAAAAGCCGCCCCCGAGGGCGGCTTTCTCTCACGCGATGGCGCGGGATATCAGTTGGAAACGCTTTGCAGGTAAGCGATCACGTCGGCGCGGTCTTCGACCTTACGCAGACCGGCGAAGCCCATGGTGGTGCCGGGCGCGTAGCCTTTGGGGCTTTCCAAGAAGGCGCTCAGCTCTTCCGGGGTCCAATCCCCTTCAAGCGAGGTCAGCGCGCCGGAATAGCCAAAACCATCAACCGAGGCGATATCGCGACCGACGACACCGTCGAGGTGCGGACCAACAGCGTTGGACCCGTCAACCTTGTGGCAAGCGGCGCATTTGCGGAACACTTTCGACCCGCTGTCGGCATCGGCTTCGGCCATCACGGCTGCAAAATCGATCTCTTCGCCGCCATCGTCACCACCGGCGTCAGCCACTTCGATGACATAGGACGCTTCCCCATGTGCATCGGCGTGGTAAATCTCTTCACCCGCCCATTTGCCCAGCAGAAGTACCAACCAGGCGCCGAATACGCCGGCTGCGATTTTGGTCAGGGTCATTGTATCGAACATGCGTCAGGGTCCATCACTTGGTATTGGCACCATGGGCGCGCCATGGTTCTTGGCATCGTTGCCCGCGTATCTATTGCTTTCCCTTGGCGCAGGCAAGGTGTAGTTACCGCGACCAATTGCCCTTCTCCGCGCCTTTTGCAGCAGGATACGATCCATGACCGCCCAGACCACGCCGCGCATCGCCTTCCAAGGGGCCCTTGGCGCCTATAGTCACGAGGCCTGCCTTCAGGCCTGCCCCGACATGGAACCGGTGCCCTGCCAATCGTTCGAAGGCGTTATCCGGGCCGTAAACGAGGGCCGCGCCGAGCTGGCCATGCTGCCGGTCGAGAACACGACCTATGGCCGGGTGGCCGATATTCACCGCCTGCTGCCGGAAAGCGGGCTGCATATCATCGGCGAAGCCTTCGTGCGGGTGCGCATCGCCCTGATGGCCCGCCCCGGCGTGGCATTGGAAGACATCAAACATGTCCGCGCGCATCTGGTGCTTTTGCCGCAGGCACGCAGCTTTTTGCAGCAACATGGCATCACCTCCGAACCCGCCGCCGATTCCGCCGGGGCCGCCGCCGAACTGGCCGCGACCGAGGGCAGCACCGATGGCGTTCTCGCAGGCGAGGTCGCGGCAGAGATCAACGGCCTCACCGTGCTGGCCCGCGATATTGAGGATATGGACCATAACACCACTCGCTTTTTGCTGATGGCGCCTAAGATCGACCTTTCGCGCCGGGCCGAGCGGATGCTGACCACCTTCGTCTTCGAGGTGCGCAACATTCCCGCCGCGCTATATAAGGCGATGGGGGGCTTTGCGACCAATGGCGTCAACATGACCAAACTGGAAAGCTATATGGTCGGCGGCTCCTTCACCGCAACGCAGTTCTACGCCGATATCGAAGGCCATCCCGAAGACCCGGCGGTGAAACGCGCGCTGGATGAACTGGGGTATTTCACCAACAAGCTGGAAATTCTCGGCGCCTACCCCGCCCATCCCGGCCGGGGCGCGCCGACCGGGATGTAAGTCTGGCCGCGCGGGCTTAGACCTTGACGCCGCCCGCGTAGCGCTCTTCCATCCCACGGGCATATTCCGCCACGCGATCTTTGTATTTCTTGGTCAATGTCGTCTTGGCCAGTTTCAGCGATTGCACCCAAAGCCGTGCCGACAGGGTCAGCGGTTTTACCTCAAGCGCCACCAAGACACGCGTGCTGTTGCGCGACAGGGGCATCAATTCAAAGGACATCTGCCCCGCCAACCCCTGCGACATGCTGTCGATCACCATCTCGTTGGGCCGGTCGAAGGTCACCATCTCTAGCGTCAACTCGCGCCGCTTTCCGCGCAGGGGGAAGACCGCCTTCCATGTCATCCCAACGCCGGGCTGATGCAGGGCATCGGCGCGCTGCACCTCGGCCCCGCGCCGCATCGCCGCCCGCTCAAAGCTCTCAAAATCGCACAACATGTCAAAGACCGCCTCAATCGGCGCTTCGACGTCTTCTTTGGTGGAGAATTTCATTCGGTCCGTTCCAATTCTTCTGCTCGCATTTGCCACCCGCGCCGCTTTGTCCGGGCCCGTCAGCGCGGTGTGTCAGGTCAGTCTATCCGCAAGCCAGTTTTCCAGCAAGAAATGCGCGATGGCACCGCGGCGGGCAGGCAGAAGCCGCGGGTGGCTTCCGGCAAAGACCTCCATCATCTCTTCGCGGGTAACCCAAAGCGCGTCTTCGATCTCAACCGGGTCGATGGTCAACTCCCGGTTCAGCGCCTGCCCCGCACAGCCCAGCATGAGGGACGCCGGAAAGGGCCATGGCTGGCTGGAGAGGTAGCTCACCGCGCCGACCTGCACGCCCGCTTCCTCAAACACCTCCCGCCGCACGGCGGCCTCTACCGTTTCGCCCGGCTCGACAAAGCCAGCAAGCAGCGAATACATCCCCTCGGGCCAACCCGGGGAACGGCCCATGAGCACGGAATTGCCGTGGGTGATCAGCATGATGACCACCGGATCGGTGCGCGGGAAATGCGCGCTGCCGCAGTCGGGGCAGACCCGCTGCCAGCCACCTTGGGCCAGATCGGTGGCACTGCCACAGCGCGCGCAATGGCGGTGGGTCTCATGCCAGCCAAGGATCGCCTTGCCGCTGGCGGCCAGTTCGGCATCGCGCGGATCAAGCCATGTCATCACCCGCCGCAATTCGGCAAAGGCCATGTCATCGCCCAAAAGCGGATGGCGCTGTTCGCTGGGGTCAAGGAACGCGCCCAGTTGCGATTGATCCAGATCGGCGGGTTCCCAGTCAGAGATATCCACGGCAAAGCGCGGCGCCCCATCCTCGCGCCCCAGCAAGATCGCCGTGCCTTCGGCCTCTTGCAAGACGGGGTGATCCATCGCCAATCGCGCCAAAGCGGCGGGGCATTCGGGCGCGATCAGCGGCTTGCCGCGCCAAAAGACCACCGCCCGCGCCGCCGGGTCGGCACGCAACTGCGCCAAGGCTTCCGGATTGCCGCGTATCTCCCCCGCCCGATCAAGGGCCGAGCCTCCAAAGGTTACCGTCTCCGCGTGACGCATGGCGCTCTCCCGATACAGGCCCGATACAGGCTTTTGGCGTTTTGCCCAGCCATGCCACGGCACATGCGAGATTGGCAATCCCAAGCCCCCTTGCCAGATCGGTTGAAATCTGGTCATATCAAAACATCTTTAAGTTGCAAAATTTAACGAGTACTTACCTTTTCGGTGAACAGGCGCAGCACATATGCCTCGACCGGTGTCGTTCCCCCTGAGGGTGGCATCCCGGCCAAGCCACGTCTGCGCATTCTGGCCACGACGGACCTGCATATGCAGATCGTGGGGCATGACTATGTGGGCGACCGTTCGGTGGGGCATCACGGGCTGGCCGGAATCGCCACCTTGATCCGCACCGCCCGGGCAGAGGCGGCGGAACAGGGGGCCGCCTGTATCCTGCTCGACAATGGCGATCTGTTGCAGGGCAATGCCTTGGGCGATCAACTGGCGCAGATGCCGGTCACCCAAACGCATCCGCTTGTCGCCTGTGTGAACCATCTGCATTATGATGGTCTGGGCCTTGGCAATCACGACCTCGACCATGGGCTGCCTTATCTGCGCGCCGTGGCCGGGGCGCTGGACATGCCGCTGATCTCGACCAATCTGCATTTGACCGACCCCGGCCCGCTGCGCCGTTGGGCCGTCGTCTCTTGCCTGCTGCCTGCCGTTGCGGGGCATCCCTCTTCTCGGCTGCGGGTGGGCCTGCTTTCCGTCCTGCCGGGCCGAACCGCGATCTGGAACCGCGAGGTTTTGGAGAATGAGGCCGAGATCATTTGCCCGTTCGAAAGCCTGCGCAGCGCCGCACTAACGCTGCGGGCAGAGGGGGCCGATCTGACCGTGCTGCTGGCCCATATGGGTATCGCCCATGAAGGTGAAATCACCACCGAGGAAGACATCTGCACTTTGGCCCAGATCGACGGGATCGACGCGGTGATCACCGGCCACACCCATCTTCGTTTTCCCGGAGAGGACCACGGCCCGCGCGAGGGGGTCGATACGCAGGCCGGCACGCTGTCCGACCGTCCGGCGGCGATGCCGGGCTTTGGGGGGTCCGATTTGGCGGTGCTGGATCTGGCTCTTGAACGGGATGCGCAGGGGCGCTGGACGGTGTCGGGCCATCAAAGCCACCTGCGCGACAACAGCACACAAACGCTGGCCGATCCCACGGTGCTGAGCGCAGCACGGGTCAGCCACATCGGCGTGCGGAGGCATCTGGAGGAGGTGGTCGGCCATACCGACACCGCGCTGCACAACTACTTTGCCCTCGCCATGCCCACCCCCATCGACGCGCTGAGCGCCCGCGCGCAGGCCGAGGTGATCCGCCAAGGGGTCGCGGGCACGGCGGATAGCGAACTCCCGATCCTCGCCGCCACGGCGGCGCATACGGCAGGCGGGCGCGGCGGGCCGGGGCATTTCCTGCATATCCCGCCCGGCGCGGTGCAACGCCGCCATATCGCCGGGCTGCTTCCCTATCAAAACGCGGTCTGGGCGCTGCGCCTCACCGGTGCCGCCCTGCGACGGCGTTTGGAAAAAGCGGCAGAGGTGTTTGCCCCGCTCGACAGCACCCCCGGCCCGCTACTCGACCCCTGCCGCCCGCCATTTCACTGCGACACGATTTTTGGCGTTACCTACGCCATTGACCCCTGCCGCCCCCGCGGCAGACGGATCACTGCGCTGTCACGGCAAGGGGCACCGGTGAGGCCGGACCAAAAGTTTCTACTCGCGACCAACCAGTTCCGCGCGGCAGGCGGCGGCGGGTTTGACCGCGCGGCGGGGGATGACGTCGCCCTGCGCAGCCCGCTTCCGCTGTCGGACGCGCTGATTGCCGCTCTCGCTACGCCGCAGCCGTGTCCATGGTCCGATGCGCTGCCATGGCGCTTCGATGCGGCGGGGGCGCAGGCGGTTCTCTTTACCTCGCCCGAGGCCCTGCCCTTCTTGCAAGACATCGCCCATTTGTCGCCCACCCCGCGGGGGATGACCGCCTCGGGCTTCGCCCAAATCGCGATCCGCTTGTGAGGCTTGCACTTCGTTCCATGCCCTCCTATATGGGCCTTGAGAGGTTGGTGCGGGCAAGCGCCTCGCCAACCCGGTCAGATCCGGAAGGAAGCAGCCGTAACGAGCCCCGCTTGGGTCGTTATCAGCCTCTCACCACCGTCGCATTGCGCAGCAATGCAACGCCCCGGCGGTCGCTTCGCAGAAGCGATGAGAGGGGTACCTTCTCTTAATAAATGATGCATTCGATAGGCGAGACGCCCCGCCCGTGGGCACCACGGGCATCGCCTCACAACCGATCCGCCTCAAACGTATCGCAGGCCGCAATCTGGCCACTTTCAAACCCGCGCTCAAACCAACGCGCGCGCTGCTCTGACGTGCCATGGGTGAAAGTATGCGGCTGCGGCACCTGACCGGCCTGTCGCTGCAAATGATCATCCCCGATCATCCGCGCAGCATTCAGCGCCTCTTCAAGGTCACCCTTCTCCATCAAGCCTTCGACGTTCGAGGCCCAGATGCCCGAGAAACAATCGGCCATCAGCTCAAGCCGCACGGTCAGGGCGTTCGCCTCAACCTCGGAAGACTGCTGCCGCATCCGGGCCACCTGCGGCAGAACGCCGATTTCGTTCTGGACATGGTGCGCGACCTCATGGGCAATCACATAGGCAGCCGCAAAATCGCCCCCGGCACCGAGACGTTGGTCCAGCGTGCGGAAAAAGGCGGTATCAAGATAAGCCATATTGTCCGCCGGACAGTAGAACGGCCCCGTCGCGCCCGAGGCCCCGCCGCAGGCGCTTTGCGTCACATTCTCAAAGACCACAAGCTTGGGCGGTGTATAGGTTTCACCCAGTTGTTCTTGGAAAATACGGCTCCAGACCTGCTCGGTCGTGGTGAGCACGCGGGCGGCGAAATCGACCTGCGGGTCTTCGCTGTCACTGAGCGGGCGGGACTGTTGGACTTGACCGCCGCCTTGGCCGGTCAACAGCGGCGTCACGTCGATCCCGGTGAAATAGCCAATCGCCATGACCGCCAAAACGCCGACGAGTCCCAGCCCCCCCGCCTTGCCGGCCCGTCCGCTGCGGCGGATGACATTCTTGCTCCGCCCAATTCCACCCAACCGCATGAACCGTCCCTCGTTATGTCAAAGCCTATTGCCACATGAACGCGCAAGGCGCAGTTTGGTTCAATGAGTGATAAGAATGACCTGGCCGAAGACCGCACCGACTGGGCCGAGGATCGCACGATCCTTGCCAATGAACGCACCTTTGCGGGCTGGATGCGCACCGGCATGGCCGCCGTCGCCGTGGCCATCGGTCTGCGCGCCGTTTTCGGTGAGTTCGAGCCGACGTGGGTGGCGAAAGCCGTGGCTTCGGTGTTCATCTTTGCCGCGCTCTACGTCTATTGGGCCGCGCAGGCCTCGGCGGCGAAAACCCAAAAGCGGCTGAGCGACCATCACGCCCATGCCCAGCCCAACAGCCGCATGAAAGTCTTGGCGATCCTGCTCGCCTTCGCCTCTGCCGGGGTCGGGGCGATCCTTTGGATGCTCTGAGCCTTCCGCAAGCACGGTAGACGCCACGGCGCGGAGCGCATAGTTTACGGCCTTGACCGAATCCGATCTGGGGCACCATGACAGATACATCCGCCTACCGCGTTCTGGCCCGCAAATACCGGCCCGAAACCTTTGCCGATCTCGTCGGCCAAGACGCCATGGTGCGCACGCTGAAAAACGCTTTTGCCGCCGACCGGATCGCGCAGGCCTTTGTGATGACGGGCATCCGCGGCACCGGCAAGACGACGACGGCGCGGATCATCGCCAAGGGGATGAACTGCATCGGACCTGACGGCAACGGTGGGCCGACGACCGACCCCTGCGGCGTTTGCGAACATTGCACCGCCATCATGGAAGGCCGCCATGTCGACGTGATGGAGATGGACGCGGCATCGAACACCGGCGTCGCCAACATCCGCGAGATCATCGATTCGGTGCATTATCGCGCCGCCTCGGCCCGGTACAAAGTCTATATCATCGACGAAGTACACATGCTCTCGACCGGGGCGTTCAACGCGCTTCTCAAGACGCTGGAAGAGCCGCCGGAGCACGTCAAATTCATCTTTGCCACCACCGAGATCCGCAAGGTGCCGGTGACGGTTCTGTCGCGCTGCCAGCGGTTCGACCTGCGCCGGATCGAGCCCGAGGTGATGATCGCGCTCCTGCGCAAGATCGCCACCGCCGAGAGTGCCGAGATCACCGATGACGCGCTGGCGCTGATCACCCGCGCCGCCGAAGGCTCGGCCCGCGACGCCACCTCGCTGCTGGACCAAGCGATCAGCCACGGCGCGGGCGAGACCGGGGCCGAACAGGTGCGCGCCATGCTGGGGCTGGCGGACCGTGGCCGAGTGCTGGACCTCTTTGACATGGTGCTGCGCGGCGATGCAGGTGCCGCGCTGACCGAGCTTTCGGCGCAATATGCCGATGGGGCCGACCCGATGGCGGTGCTGCGCGATCTGGCCGAGATCACCCATTGGGTCTCGGTCGTGAAGATCACGCCCGATGCCGCCGAAGACCCCACCATCGCCCCTGAAGAACGTGCCCGCGGCCAACAGATGGCTGAGACCCTGCCGATGCGGGTGCTGACGCGGCTCTGGCAGATGCTGCTGAAGGCGCTGGACGAGGTCGCAGCCGCGCCCAACGCCATGATGGCCGCCGAAATGGCCGTGATCCGCCTCACCCATGTGGCCGATCTGCCCTCGCCCGAGGAACTGGTGCGCAAGCTGCAAAACAGCAGTCCGCCCCCGGCCCCCGGCCCCGTTGGCGGTGGCGGCAACGGCGGGGGCAATGGCGCCGCGCAGGGCAGCACCGGCGCGCAGGCCGTGCAACAGGCGCAGCAGCGGATGGCCTCCAACCCCGGCCCGCAGGGGCAGACCACGGCACTGGTGCAAGACCTCAACGCTGCGCTGGCCCGCTTTCCGACATTCGAACATGTCGTCGAGTTGATCCGCGTGAACCGCGACGTGAAGCTGCTGGTCGAGGTGGAAACCTGCGTGCAACTTGCCGCCTACCAGCCGGGCCGCATCGAGTTTGTCCCCACCGACGACGCGCCGCGCGATCTGGCGCAGCGGCTGGGGCAGAAACTGCAACTCTGGACCGGTAACCGCTGGGCCGTCTCACTGGTGAACGAAGGCGGGGCCGAGACCATCGCGCAGGTCCGCGATGCGCGTGAACTGGCGCTGAAGAAACAGGCCGAGGACCACCCTATGATGCAGGCGGTGCTGGCACAATTCCCCAAGGCCCGGATCACCGCGATCCGCACCCCCGAAGACATCGCCGCCGCCGCCACGGCAGAGGCGCTGCCCGAAGTCGAAGACGAATGGGATCCGTTCGAGGACGGTTGATCCCCCGGCCCCCGCGCCACATATAAACGACAACGCAACAAGGAGACCCAGATGCTCAAGGGATTAGGCGGCCTCGGCGATATGGCCGGGATGATGAAAAAAGCGCAGGAAATGCAGGGCAAGATGGCCGAACTGCAAGAGGAGATGCACAACATCACCGTCGAAGGTGAATCCGGTGCGGGCCTCGTCAAAGCGACCTGTAGCGCCAAGGGTGAGTTGAAGGGCCTCGATATCGACCCGTCGATCTTCAACAAGGACGAGAAGGAAGTGGTCGAAGACCTGATCCTCGCCGCCATCAAGGATGCGCAGAGCAAAGCCTCGGAACGCGCGCAGGCCGAGATGAGCAAGCTGACCGAAGGCATGGGCCTTCCCGCGGGCATGAAACTGCCCTTCTGATCCCGGTGGGGCGGGCCGGTCCCGCCCCTCTTTCAACGCCCATAGGTGCCATTCTTGAGCTCTACCCGCGATATTGACGCCCTGATCGAGCTGATGGCGAAACTGCCCGGCCTTGGCCCCCGCTCGGCCCGGCGGGCAGTGCTGCACCTGATCCGCAAACGCGCGCTTTTGCTGACGCCCCTGTCCGACTTGATGCAGACCGTCGCCGCCACGGCACGCGAATGTCTGAACTGCGGCAACGTCGGCACCGCCGACATCTGCGACATATGCACCTCCGAAAAACGCGCGAACGGAGAGCTTTGCGTGGTCGAAGACGTGGCCGACCTCTGGGCGATGGAACGCTCCGGCGTGTTCAAAGGGCGCTATCATGTGCTGGGCGGCACGCTCTCGGCGCTCGACGCCATTGGCCCGCAGGAATTGCGCATCCCGCGCCTTGTGGACCGGATTGATACCGAAGGGGTGACCGAGGTGATCCTCGCGCTCAACGCCACGATCGACGGGCAGACAACGGCACATTACATCGCGGATCAATTGGAAGACCGCGTGCGGCTGACGTCGCTCGCCCAAGGTGTGCCGATCGGCGGGGAGTTGGACTACCTCGACGACGGGACGATCACCGCTGCGATGCAGGCGCGCAAGTCGCTTTAACCCCCAGAATCAAAGCGGGCCGCCCGCTCCTCCCAAAGCAGACGGCCCTTTTCCGGGGCGACGCAGATCGTGCTGTCAGAGCACGATCACATCAAGCGGCGGAAATCCGTTGAACCCAACCGAACTGTACGAGCTTGTGTAGGCTCCGCAAGCACGAATCATCACTTTATCGCCATCGCGCAGGGCCAAAGGCAGGTGGATCGGGCGCTTTTCGTAAAGAATATCCGCCGAATCGCAGGAGGGGCCGGCCAAAACGCAGGGTCCGGTCTCTTCGCCGTCATGCGGTGTGACGATCTGATAGCGAATCGCTTCGCCCTCAGTCTCGGCCAGGCCCGAGAAACGACCGATATCCAGATAGACCCAGCGGTGCAAATCATCCGCAGACTTGCGGCTGACCAGCATAACCTCGGCGGCGATATGCCCGGCTTCGGCCACCAGACCACGGCCCGGCTCTGCCATGACCTGCGGCACGTCGCCAAAGCGGGCTTTGACGGCGCGCATCACAGCGGCAGCATAAGCGCGGGGGCCCTCGATATCCTCACCATAGAAGGCCGGGAAACCGCCGCCGAGGTTCAGCAGTTGCAGGTCATGGCCATCGGCACGCGCGGCGTGCCACAGCGGCGCGACTTGATCCAACACCGGGTTCCAAAACTCCGCCTTGCGGGTCTGCGAGCCGACGTGGAACGACAGGCCAAAGGGCACGAGGCCCACGGCAACCGCGTGGTTCAGCATCGCGGGCAGCGCCGAACCGGCACAGCCGAATTTCCGGCTGAGCGGCCAGTCGGCCATGGAGTTTTCGACGATCAGCCGCAGATAGACCCGCGCGCCGGGCGCATGGGCGGCGATCTTATCGAGCTCCGCTTCGCTGTCGGCTGCGAACAGGGTCACCCCCGCCGAATGGGCGAAGGCGATGTCCGAAGCGCGTTTGATGGTGTTGCCGAAAGAGATGTTTTCGGGCTTCGCCCCTTGGCTCAGGCACAGTTCGATCTCGGCCCGCGAAGCCGCGTCGAAGCCGGAGCCTTTCTTGACCAGCAGACGGATGATCTCGGGGGCCGGGTTCGCCTTGACCGCGTAGTGGATATGCACCGCGCCCAAGCCCTTGTGCAGCGCGTCATATTGCGCGGCCACACGGTCACGGCTGATCACCAGCGTTGGCTTGTCAAAGCTGTTGACGGCGATATAGGCCGCAGCCGGGTCGGCGTGAAAGGACGGTGCGGCGCGCAGGGCGCCGGGGACTGTAGCATTCATGGTCATCTCCAAAGAGCAGGTGGGGCTGGTTCCCCGCGTGTCGTTTCAAGAGACGTTACCGTCGCTACATAAACGCGGGTCAGTCAGAGTGGGAACTGACCGGCCAGAGGCGCGTGCGTTGGCGTCTGTAACGCGCCACATACGCCGTTTTGGGATTCGTACAAGGGGTAAAATTACCCCCACGGCAATTTGTTAGTTTTCCTCGTCTTCCCAATCGCTGCCGATGGGGTCGCGGTCTCTTTTCCGTTCTTCTTTGATCATATTCTTGGCCTCCCGCTCTTCTTCGGGGTCGGTTTCTTCGGGGTCGCTCTCGGCGGCTTCGGTCTCGGCCATGGCGAGGACGAACCACATCGGGAAGTGGTCCGACCCGATCTTGTCCAAGCGGTCCATCTCTAGCAGACGAAACTGCGGATCGTGGAAGAGATGATCCAAGGGCCAGCGCATCCAAGGCATTGTCGCGCTGAATGTGTTGTACATGCCGCGCCCCACCCGCGGGTCCAAAAGACCCGAAAGCCGCTGAAAGCGTCGGGTCGTGGTGGACCAAGCCACATCGTTGAGATCGCCCGAGACAACGGCAGGCAGCGGATCCTTCTCGGCCTCGATGCCGACCAAAGCGATCTCACTGTCGCGCCCCTTTGTGTCATGTTCGATCACGGGCGGTTCGGGGTGGACGACGTAGAGGCGGAAATCCTCCCCCACCGGCAGGTGTACACGGGCGCGGATGGAGGGCACCTCTTCGGTGACCAACTCGCGCACCTCGACCTCCGACAGCGGGAGTTTCGACATGAGGCAAAGCCCATACCCATTGTCGAGCGGCACGTCGACGCGATGCTCGTAGTTCTTGCCCAGACCGTCATCCAGCGCGTCGATCCACGCCTGATCCACCTCGATCGCCATGAAGATATCTGGCACCCGCGCCTCGGCCAGTGCGATCAGCTTGCCATAGTCGCGGTTGGACATTTTGACATTGGCGGCCAGCAGGCTGAAATGGCGGTCCGTCGCGCGGCGCAACTCGGGCGAGGCCGCCAAGGATTGTTTGCGCCACAGCGGGGTGAACTTGGTGATGTAAAGCGCGTGAAGCGCGGCGACCCCCAACATCAACGCGATCCCGGCCATGCCCGAGGGTGTCGTCACCCCCTGCGACAGGGCGAACCCGATTGCCAGCAACAGTGCCAAGCCGAGGAATTGTTCCCGAGGAAAGGCCAGCCCGCGGATCGCCCCGAAGGGCAGTTTGCTCAGCGGCAGCAGGCTGCCCAGTATCAGCAGCCCCGCCAGTCCCCAGATCACCAAGTCCAATGCCGTTTCCAAATCCATCCCCCGGCGCGCCGCGCCTTTTGTACAAAGCAAAACAGGGCGCCGGAATACCCGACGCCCTGTCATTCTAACACATCTTTACGGCGAAAGTTCCTTTCGCCACACCGCCCCTAGGGGGCTTAGCCCTTGGCCTTGTCTTCGTCCTCGTCGTCTTCATCGGTGCTGTCGGGCAGCGAGAAGAAGCTGTCGGCGTCAGAGTAATCGCCCTTGGTGTGGCTCTCTTCTTCCTCGTCATCCGTGCTGTTGCCGGAAAGGGTGAAGGTTTCCAGCCCTTCGATGGCCGTGGGGATTTTCGGCTCGCTCTCCATGCCGAGGCTCTGCTCGGTCGAGACGAGTTTGCGGCGCTCATCGTCGTTCATCACCTCGCCCGCGGCGGCCTTTTTCGCGGCAGCCTTTTGCACGGCGGCGTCAAGCTCGGACTGTTTGCACAGGCCCAGCGCGACCGGGTCGATCGGTTGGATGTTGGCGATGTTCCAGTGTGTGCGCTCGCGAATCGCTTGGATCGTCGGCTTGGTGGTGCCCACCAGCTTGCTGACCTGACCATCGCTAAGCTCGGGGTGGAACTTGACCAGCCACAGGATCGACGCCGGACGGTCCTGACGTTTGCTGAGCGGGGTATAGCGCGGGCCGCGGCGTTTCTCTTCGCCCTCGGCGGCAGCGTTGAACTTGAGCTTCAGCTTGTGCAGCGGGTTGTCCTGCGCCGCGTCGATCTCTTCCTGCGTTAGCTGGTTGTTGGCAACCGGATCAAAACCCTTCACCCCCTGCGCCACGTCGCCATCGGCGATGCCCTGCACTTCGAGTTCATGCATGCCGACGAAATCGGCGATCTGCTTGAAGCTGATGGTGGTGTTGTCCACGAGCCAGACGGCGGTGGCTTTGGCCATAATCGGTTTTGCCATGTCACTCTCCTAAAAACGCAATTTTCCCGTCGCCTGAAAGGCTGTCCTGCTTGGCAGAACGGGCTCCATTGTCGGGGAAGTTGGCGGCTGTATACTGGCTCAAACGTCATAAGGGAAGACCCAATGCGGCCACTGCGCGCCTGTCTGCTGATCCTCGGGCTGATCGCCCCCACCGCCACGCTGGCCGAAGGGGAGCGTTCGGGCGAGTTCGACTACTACGTCATGTCCCTGTCATGGTCGCCCAATTGGTGCGAATTGACCGGCGACGCGCGGCAATCTCCGCAATGCGACGCCGCGAAAGACCACGGTTGGACCCTACATGGCCTCTGGCCACAGTTCACACGGGGATACCCGTCCTATTGCCAAAGTGGCCGTCGCCCGCCCAGCCGCGCCCAGACCGGGGCGATGGCCGATATCATGGGCACCGGTGGCTTGGCATGGCACCAGTGGAAGAAACACGGGTCTTGCAGCGGGTTGGACCCGGCGGATTATTTTGCCCTCTCACAGGAGGCCTACGCCCGCATCAAGCGCCCCGAGGTGTTTCGCAAGCTCGACCGCACCGTGTCCCTCCCCGCCGCGGTAGTGGAAGAGGCCTTCCTAAAAGCGAACCCGGACCTGACCGCGCGGGGGATCACCATCACCTGCAAGCAAGGGCACATCCAAGAGGCGCGCATCTGCCTGTCTCGCGACCTTGAGTTCATCCCCTGCGGACCGGACGTTCGGCGGGACTGCACGCTTGATAACGCGCTGTTCACCCCTCTGCGCTAGACCCAACCGGGCCGATAGTATGGCGAAAGCGGGAGAGGCGTAATTTCCTCCCCCGCATTCAATGCCTTTCGGCTCTCTCTCCAACACGGGTGGTCAGCGTCCCGGCCACCCGTGCCTTCAGTAAACGAATTACTGGTTAACAATTCGTTACTGTCTCAAGTTTTACTGATCTTCTCCGCCTTGCAGTTCACCGCCCACCTTCAGGACGATCTTGCCGATATGACCGCTGGCTTCCATCCGGCGGTGCGCGTCATTCGCCTCGGACAGGTCATAGGTGCTGTCCATCACCGGCGCGACGCGGCCCTGCTCCAACAGGGGCCAGACATTCTGCAAAAGCTCCTCTGCAATCCGGGCCTTGGCCAGATCGCTCTGCGGGCGCAGGGTCGATCCGGTCATGGTCAGGCGGCGGGTCATCAGCGTGACGAAGTTCACCTCCTGCTTGGCCCCTTGCAGGAAGGCGATTTGCACCAGCCTGCCGTCCTCGGCCAAAGCCTTGAGGTTGCGGTTGATATAGCTGCCGCCCACCATGTCGAGGATCACATCTGCGCCGCCCTCGGCCTGCACGACATCGACGAAATCCGTGTCCCGGTAGTTGATCGCCACCTCGGCCCCCAGCTTCATACAGGCCGCGCATTTGCTATCGGTGCCCGCGGTCACGAAGACCCGCGCGCCCAAGATACGCGCCAGTTGGATCGCCGTGGTGCCAATGCCGGAAGAGCCGCCGTGAATCAGCACTTTCTCCCCGGCCTTCAGCCCACCGCGCATGAAAAGGTTCGACCAGACGGTGAAGAAGGTCTCAGGCAGGCAAGCGGCCTCTTTCAGCCCCATGCCTTCGGGAATGGGCAAGCAATGCGCCGCGGGGGTGGCGACATATTCGGCATAGCCGCCGCCGGGCAGCAGGGCGCAGACCAGATCGCCCGGGGCCAGCGTTGTCACCCCCGGCCCGACTTCGACCACCTCGCCCGAGGCCTCCAACCCCGGCAGATCGCTGGCGGTGGCGGGCGGCGCGTAGCGGCCCGCGCGTTGCAGCGCATCGGGGCGGTTCACCCCGGCATAGGCGACCTTGATGATGACCTGACCGTGTTTCGGCTGAGGCCGCGGGCGGGTGGTGCCTTGCAGAACGTCCGGACCGCCGGGTTCGGTGATTTCGATTGCACGCATGGTCTCTGTCATGTCTGAAGTATCCTCGGGTCTGGTTTCGCCGCAGCCTAACGGGCGGCCCCGCGGCGTGCACCCGGAATTTGAGACCCGACGGAAGAGGGAGAGGCGGATGCGCGGGCAAGACAGGTTCAAATGGCATGAGGCCGCACGGCTTTATGCAGGGGAACAGGAACTGCCCCGCGCACCCGAAGGCCAGCACGACAGCTTCCGCGCCCTGCCCGCCACTCCGGCCTTTGATGCGCTGGCCGCCCTAACCACAGCGATTACCCAGCAGGCCCCCTTTTGCCTCAGCGACCGGCCCCTGCCCGATGACATCTCCTGCCCGCCTGCTGCCTTTCTCACCCTGACCGGCGGCGCGTCGGGGCGGCCCAAGGCGGTCCGCCGCAGCCAAGCCTCTTGGATCGCCAGTTTTGAGGTCAATGCCGACCGTTTCGCCCTTACCCGCCGCGACAGCGTCGCCGTGTTGGGGCAGCTCAGCCATTCGCTATCGCTCTATGCCGTGCTGGAAGCGCTGCATCTTGGCCTCGATGCGCATGTGCTGGCGGATCACGTTCCCCGGCGACAGGCAGAGCGGATCGCCGAAGCCGGGGCGACGATCCTCTACGCCACGCCGACGCAGCTGCGCCTGCTTGCCCGCGCTGCCGCCGCCCCGCTGCCATCGCTGCGCTTGGTCCTTTGCGGCGGCGGCGCGCTCGATCCGGCGACCCGGGCGGCGGTGGGGCGGCTCTGCCCCCAAGCGGCAGTGCATGTTTTCTACGGCGCGGCAGAGACAAGTTTTATCACGCTGGCCGATGCCGATACGCCCGAAGGCGCGGTGGGCCGCCCCTACCCCGGTGTCGAGCTGCGTCTGATGAATGCTGAGGGTGAACCCACAACTGATGTTGGTGAGATCTGGGTGCGCAGCCCCTACCTCTTCGATGGCTACGCCCTGGGCCCCAGCGAAGAGACCCGCTGGCAGGAGGGCTTCGTGACCGTGGGTGAGATGGGGGCGCTGGATGCCAAGGGCAACCTCTGGATCAAGGGGCGGCGGCAGCGCATGGTGCAGATCGCCGACCAGATGATTTTCCCCGAAACGGTGGAGGCCGTGATCAGCGCCGAAACCGGCCTGCCCTGCGCGGTTCTGCCCCGAGACGATGCGCTGCGAGGGCAGCATCTGGTCGCGGTGGTCGAAGCCCCGGCAGGAGAGCCGCCCGCCGAAGAGATCATTGCCCATTGCCGCGCGACGCTTGGGCCCCTCACCTCGCCCCGGCGCGTCTATTTCCGCGCCGACCTGCCACTGTTACCTTCGGGCAAGCCCGACCTGCGCGCCCTCTCGGACTGGGTAGAGGGCCAAACATGACCCGCGCCTATATCGTCTCTGCCTGCCGCAGCCCCGTCGCCCCGCGCGGCGGCGCGCTGGCGCATCTGTCTTTACCCGACCTTGCCGCGCCTGTGCTTTCCGCCGCCCTCAGCCGTGCGGGGCTTACGCCTGCGCAGGTCGACGAGGTGATCTGCAGCACCGCCCTTGGCCCCGGCGGCAATCCGGCGCGCAGCATCGCCTTGGCGGCAGGACTATCAGAACATGTCGCGGGGCTGAGCATTGACCGGCAATGCGCGGGGGGCTTGGATGCGCTGGCGCTGGCGCGGCAGATGGTCCTCAGCGGCGCGGCGGATATCGTCGTGGCGGGCGGGGCCGAGAGCTACTCTCGCCAGCCGCTGCGCTACCGCACCTTCGCCGATGGCCGCCCGGCTGAGGCCTATACCCAAGCGCCCTTCACCCCATGGCCCGAACGCGACCCGGACATGGCGGAGGCCGCCGCGGCGCTTGGTCGGTCCCAAGGCATTTCCCGCGCAGCACAGGATGACTGGGCCGTGGAAAGCCATGCGAAGGCCTGCGCACAGCCCCCAACCGAAGCGGAACTGGTGCCGCTCGCAGGCGTCTCAACCGATGCCTTCACCCGCCGGCTCACCCCCGCGCTTTGCAGCCGGGCCAAGGTGCTTTCCGGCGACATCACCGCCGCCAATGCCGCCGTCGCCGCCGATGCCGCGGCCTTTTGCGTCGTCGTGTCAGAGCGGGTGGCAGCAGACCTCGCCCTGCCGACAGTCGAACTCATCGCAGCGGCGACGAAGGGCAGCCGCCCCGAAGAGCCGGGGCTGGCCCCATTGGTGGCCATCGGAGAAGTCTTTCGTCAAAGCGGATTGGAAGCCAACGACCTGCACCGCGCCGAGATCATGGAGGCCTATGCCGTGCAGGCCATCGCCTGCGTCACCGGCGCGGGGATCGCGCCGCGGATCGTCAACAGAGGTGGCGGCGCTTTGGCGCGCGGGCATCCGATTGGCGCATCAGGCGCGATCAATGCGGTGCGGCTGTGGCATGAGTTGGTGGCGCGGGGATCAGGCATCGGCTTGGCGGGGATTGCCGCCGCCGGGGGGATCGGCTCTGCCGCGCTGATGCGGCTGTAGCGGCCCGCCCCTTGAGGAGCGGGCCAATCGTTTAGCTGCGCGACAGCAGGCTTGCCGGGCGCGCTTTGGCCAGACCGGAGGTGATGAACCCCGCCAGCACGGCTTTGATCAGGTCACCGGGGATGAAGGCTTGGACCAGCAAGGTCGCCTCGACCAGCGTTTTGTTCAGCGTCATCATCATGCCGAAGATGCCGAAGGCATAGACCACGAGGATGCCGCCCAAGACCGCCGACACCCCAGCCGCGAGACCCACCGGGGCACTGCGCCACTGGTCCATGATAAAGCCGGTCACGAAAGCCCCGATCGGGAAGCCGACGAGGAAACCCACGGTCGGCGAGGCAAAGACGCCCAGACCGCCACGGCCCCCGGCCAGAAGCGGCAGGCCCAGCGCCACCAGCGCCACGAACAAAAGCGCCGCAAGGCCACCGCGCCATGCGCCCAGCACCGTGCCACACAGCATGACACCCAGCGACTGCGCCGTGATCGGCACGCCGAAGCCAAGCGTGAATTTCGGAATCAGGCCCAGCGCCGCGATCAACGCGGCAAAAAGGGCGATCATGGTCAGATTGCGTTCCATTGGAAGGATCCTTGGGTTGAATTTTCCATTGCCTAGGCCACCCCCCTGCCCCGGTCAAGCATTACAGACCGCCCCGCGCGCGCAGCGCCTCGGCCACATGTTCGGCGTCATCGATGGCCAGAACAGTGAAGGGCATCACCACGCGCCAGCCCGCCCGCCTGCGCGACCGCGCCCGCCACGCCAGCGACAGCATCTGCCCCTTGACCGCCAGTACGGGGGTAAAGCGCACCACCAGCGCCACGGCCAACTCAAGGCTGCGCGTGCGCAGCCCGAAACGGCGCAGCGGGGCGGCGAGCCAATGCACCACCCCCATCATATCGCTGAGCTTCGTGGTCATGGTGACGAGGTTCGCAAGCCCCACAGCGGTGACCATCCGCAGCGCGATCACAAGCCCCGCCTCCGCATCGTCGGTCAAGACATGCCACAGCAGGATCAGCCCGACGAAAGGCCAAAGCATCCACAGACGCCCCAACCCAGCCCGCAGGAATGCTCGCCCCGGCAGGGCATAGAGCAGCAGCACCCCGGCACCGAAGAGAATTTGCCAAACCGGCTCCTCCACCCCGAAGAGCAGCAGCGTGGCCAGGCAGAGCGCCCCCAGCTTGGCCCCGGCGGGCCAGCCATGGGCGCGGGTCTCAACCGGCGAGGTCAGAGAGATCATCGCTCGCCCCCAATTCCTTCATCCGCGTCTCAAAGGCGCGCAGCACCGGGCGGGCGCTGCCTTGCTGGACGACCTCGCCGCGCTCCAGCCAGAGAACGTGATCGTATGCCGCCACCGCCGCCGGATCGTGGGTGATATGGACCAGCGTCAGATCCAGCCCCGCCAAAACCCGTTCAAGGTGCAACCGCGTGGGGATGTCGAGCCCGGCAAAGGGTTCGTCCAACACCACCACCCGGGGCTGCATCGCCAAGACTGCCATCAGGCAAACCAACTGCCGCTGTCCTTGGGAGAGTTGGTGAATCGATGCCTGCGCCCAATGGCGCTTGTCGAATTGACCAAGGATCGCCGCCACGCCCCGCGCAGCCTCGGCCTTGGATTGGCCCATCTGCCGCAGGCCAAAGGCGATTTCCTCTTCCACGGTGGGAAAGATGATCTGATGGTCCGGGTTCTGAAACAGGATGCCCACCGCCCCGATCGCGCGGCGGCGGTCACGGGCCACATCGACCCCGGCAATCCGCACCTGCCCCTCATCGGCGGCCACCAGCCCCGACAGAACCCGCGCGAAAGAGGTCTTGCCCGAGCCATTGCGGCCCACGATGCCGATCCGCGCGACATCGGAGCTCAGGCTCACATCCCGCAGCACCGGCGTGCCCCCGGGGGTGTAGCTGATGCTGTCAATATCGATGAGCGGAAGGGTCGCGTTGGTCATCGGGCGCCTGTGGTAAAACCGGGTGCCCCGCCCTACCACCTGCCGCGCGGGCGGGGAAGCCCGCAGCGCGCCTCAGCTTGGCGGCGTCCAACGGCCCGGCAGATCGGGGTCACCTTGCCCGCGCGGGGCCTTGATATGGCTCAACAGCCAGTTCGGCCCGGCCATCAGACGGCTCAGCGTCGGGCTTTCGCGCACATGGGATTTGAGCTTTTCGATCTGCATCACATCGTCGATGCGCCGGTCGAGGAACGACCATGTCGCCTGATGCCCCTCACTGGCATCCCCCAGCCAATAGAGCAGCGTGGCCGAATAGACCCCCGACAGCGTGGCCCGTTTGCTATACCAATTCACATCCTCCGAGGTATCGCCAAGCGCGGTCCAAATCTTATCGCTGGTCTCCCAGATCAGCCCGGCCCCTTCGGGGGCGTGATGCGGCAGGGCGAAAAGCGTGCTGCCCCGGCGGATCGCCTCACGATCCCCGGCTTCGAGCCGCAGGCGCACGGCCTTGGCGATACGGTCCCTGAAGCGCAGCGCCGACAGATCGGCCTGCGCCAAGCCATCGACCATCTTGGCATCGCCGCGCCGGTGATAGGCCACCGCCAGATCGACCGCACCGCGCGGGCAGACCGCACGGGCCAGCGCCGGGTCCAGACCGCTGTCCTTGATCGCGGCGTTGAAGGTCGCGGGCGACCAGCCGTCAAACGGCACATGCATCAATGCGGCATCCAGCAATTGGTCCTTTGGGTCGGCCTTGGGCGGTGTCATGGCGGGCTCCTATCGGGGCGTGATGGGGTGGACAAACGTGATATAGGCTGTTATAGGCCCACTTCCTGCAATTCCTTGCAACTTTATCCTAGAAAGGTGGTGACAACCACATGCAGGTTAGTGTTCGCGACAACAACGTCGATCAGGCCCTCCGGGCTCTGAAGAAAAAGCTCCAGCGCGAAGGCGTTTTCCGTGAAATGAAGCTCAAGCAACATTTCGAGAAACCGTCCGAGAAAAAAGCGCGCGAGAAAGCTGAAGCGATCCGTCGTGCCCGTAAGCTGGCACGCAAAAAAGCGCAACGCGAAGGTATGATGTAAATCATCCCCGCGACACGCGACAGATATAGAACCCCCGGTGCCCATGGCAGCGGGGGTTTTGTTTTGCGGGGGAGCGCAACCGAGCCGGGCAGCGCCAGACCGCGGGAAGGCGCTCGAAATCCCTTCAATTAGGCAGTTTATGGTAGCTGCGCTTGAGAAATACTTCAGGACGGCACGACCTCAGCAAAAGCGCCAGCCCGTCCGAGCGGTCTGGCGCTGCCCGGCGGCCTCACGGCCTTGATTCCGGGCTTTCCAACTACACCGGCAGCGCCGTGGTCTTGCACACCGTCCTGAGCGCAAAACTCGACTGCATCTGCGCCACGCCGGGCAGCCGCGCCAAATGCTGCCGGTGAATACGGGCGAAATCTTCGGTATTCTCGGCCACGATCTTCAACAGGTAATCCGCCGTGCCAGCCATCAGGTGACACTCCAGGACATCGGGAATGCGCGAGACCGACTTCTCGAAAGCCTCCAACACCTCTTCGGCCTGCGCCTGCAAAGTGATCTCAACAAAGACCGTCGTCGGCATATCCAGCTTGCGCGGGTCCAAGAGGGCGACATAATCGCGGATATACCCTTCCTTCTCCAACCGCTGTACACGGCGATGACAGGCCGAGGGCGACAGATGCACCACCTCTGACAGTTCGGCATTGGACATCCGCCCATTGCGCTGCAAAGCCCGCAGAACACGCCGATCAATCTCATCCAAGGCCATATGCGCAATACTTTCGCGTGAGGAAGCAACCCAGCGCGATTATATTCGAAGGATGCGCCCTTTGGCGACCCCAATTTGGCAGCGATATGCACGGCGGATATGATAATCCTGTCCCACTACGGAGGAGGAGGAACCCCCATGAAAATCGGATGCCCGACAGAAATTAAACCGCAGGAATTCCGCGTCGGCCTGACGCCCAATGCCGCACAAGAAGCCATCGCCCATGGGCATGAGGTTATCGTGCAGGCGGGGGCCGGGGTCGGCGCGGGTTTCGAAGACGCTGACTACACCGCCGCAGGCGCCACCATCATCGACACGGCCGAGGAGATCTTTGCCACAGCCGACATGATCGTCAAGGTCAAGGAGCCGCAGGCGGGCGAACGCAAGATGCTGCGCGAAGGGCAATTGCTCTTTACCTATCTGCACCTCGCGCCCGACCCGGATCAAACCCACGACCTGCTGGCCTCGGGCTGTACGGCGATTGCCTATGAAACCGTGACCGACCGCAATGGCGGCCTGCCCCTTCTGGCCCCAATGTCCGAGGTCGCGGGCCGTTTGGCCCCGCAGGTCGGAGCATGGACGCTGCAAAAGGCCAATGGCGGGCGCGGCGTGTTGATGGGCGGCGTGCCCGGTGTCGGCCCGGCTAAGGTTATGGTCATCGGCGGCGGCGTCGTCGGCACCCATGCGGCCCGCATCGCCGCGGGCATGGGCGCGGATGTGACCGTGCTCGACCGCTCCCTGCCCCGGATGCGCTATCTCGATGACATCTATGGCGGCACCTTCAAAACCGCCTATGCCAGCGCGGGCAACACCATCGAACTGGCGCGTGAGGCCGATATGATCATCGGCGCGGTGCTGATCCCCGGGGCCGCGGCCCCCAAACTGATCAGCCGCGCGCAACTGTCCGAACTCAAACCCGGCGCGGCGCTGGTCGACGTGGCCATCGACCAAGGCGGCTGCTTCGAGACTTCCAAGGCGACGACGCACCAAGACCCGGTTTATGAGGTCGACGGCATCATGCACTACTGTGTGGCCAATATGCCCGGCGCGGTGGCGCGCACCTCGACCATCGCGCTTGGCAACGCCACCATGCCCTTCATGCTGGCGCTGGCCGACAAGGGCTGGAAACAGGCCTGCGCGGATGACCCGCACCTCAAGGCCGGGCTGAACGTCCACGCGGGCAAGCTGACCTATGCCGCCGTGGGCGAAGCGCTTGGGATCGACAGCATCACCGCGGATCAGGCCATCGCGGGCTGAACGTCAGCGGCCAAACAAAAGGCCCGCCAGATTGGCGGGCCTTTCCATTTCGAAAGCAGCGCTCAGCGCGTCTTCAAAGCGTCCCGAATTTCCAACAATACATCGAGCTGCGATGGGCCGGTCTTGACCTCTGGTGCCACCTCATCCGGCTTTTCTGCAGCCGCCTTCACCCGGTTCACCATCTTCACCAGGATGAAGACCACGAAGGCGATGATGAAAAAGTTGATCACGGCCATCAGGAACGAGCCATAGGCGAAGACCGACGCCCCCGCCTCCCGCGCCTGCTCTAGCGAAGCGGTCGCAGGCACATCGCCCGACAGCACGGCATAGTTGTTGGTGAAATCCACCCCGCCGGTGAAAAGCCCGACGATCGGATTGATCAGATCGGCCACCAGTGACGACACGATCGCCGTGAAGGCCGCGCCGATGATGATACCAACGGCCATGTCCATGACATTGCCCTTGGCGATGAAATCCTTGAATTCTTGAATCACAGTTCTGTCCCTATTCTAAGGCGCGCCGATAACCCCGCCATCACGGTCGATAGTGCGGACTGGCACATAGAACGGTCAATAAAGTTTTACGGTAAATCGCGCGTTTTACGGCCCGCGCCCGTTCAATCCCGAAAACAGACCCGCAAAAGCGCGCCCTCGGGGCTGAAATCGGTCGTCAGACGCCCGTTCAACTGCTCGGCTGCCGTGGCCATTAACATCCGCCCCAGCCCCGTGCTATCGGCCCCCGAGACGGCACCGGCATGGCCGCAGCCATTGTCACGGCATTCCAAAAGCCAGCCCTCGGCCCCCTCCTGCCGCCGTAGGGAAATTTTGATCTCCCCTGCCCGGTCCCCGGCGAAGGCGTGTTTGATCGAATTGGCCACGAATTCGCTCACGATCATGCCGAGGGCTGAGGCCTGCACGGCCTGCAACTCGCCCGGCTCAGCCGCACAAAAGATAGTAACGTGGTCCGGCGCGCTGGCGGCAAGAAGCTTGTTCAGTTGTTCGAGATAGGAGGTGGTTTGCACCTTGCTTCGGCCACCCTGCCCCATCAACTCGCTGTGCAGCGATGCCACCGCGCCGAAACGACGCTCGACAAGGGCAAGCACATCCTTGGCGTCGGGGTCTTGCACCTTGCGCGTCGCCATGCGCAGCAATGAGGCGATGGTCTGGAACGAGTTCTTCACCCGGTGGTCCATCTCGGCGCGCAGCGCCGCTTCGATGCGGATTTTCTTGCGCAGTTCCAACTGCATCATCACATGGCGCGAGAGGGTTTGCAGCGCTTGGCGTTGAAAATCATTCAGGGTCCGCGGCTTGGTATCCAGCACGCAAAGCGTGCCAATCGGCTGGCCGTTCGGCGCGACAAGATTGGCACCGGCATAGAATTTCACCCGAGGGTCGCCAACATAGAGCGGATTGTCCGAGGTGCGCGGATCCGCCCCCATATCCGCAATCTCGGTATAGCCCTCGTCGAGAATGGCATGAGAGCAAACCGATTGATCAAGGGCCGTCTCATGCGGCTCGAACCCGACGCGCGCCTTGAACCATTGGCGCTTTTCATCCACCAGACTGATCAGAGAGACGGGCGTTTCGCAGATTTTGGACGCGAGCTCGACAATATCGTCGAAATCCGCTTCGGCTTCGGTATCAAGAACATCATAGGAATAGAGCGTCTCTAGACGCTCGTCCTGCTCTGCGGGCGTGTCGGCTAAAATGGACCTTCTCCTTCCAAAGTTAACCCGCCGCGCGACTATGGCACGACAGCGGGGGTCGGATATGGCCTGCCTTTCGGGGGGCAGATCACGGCTGATGAACCTCCAGCTAGTGAAGGTTTAGTCCGCAAAGCAGCGGCGTCCAGCACGCTGCCGAATCGATTCGCGCTTAAACCCTTGATAGATGTTAAATTTTAACGCGGCTAGCCCCGCTGCCGCGTTACCCCGGCAGCGTACCGGTCAAGACATAGCGCAGAATCTCAACCACCTGCGCAGGCTCGGAGGCCACGGCGAGCGCCGCCGCGTCGACCTCTTTCAGCGCATGGGCGTGGTCGGGGCCGTGCAGGATGATCAGCGATTTGCCAAGTGCTGCGGCATAGCCCGCATCGAAGGCCGCGTTCCACTGCTTGTACTGGTCACCGAAACGCACCACGACGACATCCGCCTCGGCAATCGCCTTGCGGGTGCGGATCGCGTTGATCTGTGCGCCCTTACGGTCATGCCAGAACTTGTCGTCCTCCGCGCCGAGGATCGCCACGCCGCAATCGTCGCTGGCGGCGTGGTCGGTGACGGGTGCGGTAAAGGTCACGTCGAGACCCTTGGCCCCTTCGGTGATCTGTTCGCGCCAGTCGGTGTGAATTTCACCGGAGAGATAGACTTTCATCGCTTCCGTCCTTCCTTGGTTCAGCCGCGCAGCACGCCGCCGGTGGCCTTGGTCACCTTTTCGACCACCTTAGCAGCCACGGCTTCAATGTCTGCATCCTTCAGCGTCTTGTCGCTGGGCTGGAGCCGCACGGTGATGGCGAGGGATTTCTTGCCTTCGCCAAGGCTGCCGCCGATGAACTCGTCGAAAACGCGGACATCTTCGATCAGGGTCTTGTCGGCACCCTTGGCGGCATTGACCAACGCCAGCGCCTCGACATCGGCATCGACGACAAAAGCGAAGTCACGCTCGACCGCTTGCAGGTCGCTGATCTGCAACGCCGGGCGCGTGGCGCCGGATTTGCGCGGCAGCGGCACCTCGGCGGGATAGAGGGTGAAGGCCATCGCCGGGCCTTTCACGTCCATCGCCGCCAGAACGCGCGGATGCACCTCGCCGAAGACGCCGAGCACCTTCTTGGGGCCGAGGCAGATCTTGCCGTGGCGGCCCGGGTGCCACCACTCATCAGCCCCGCGCAGGATCTGCACCTTGGCGGGCGCGCCGATGGCGGCCAGCACTGCTTCGGCATCGGCCTTCACGTCATAGACATCCACCGCGCGCGCCGCGCCATGCACGTCCCGCGGGCCGGTGCGACCCACCAGAAGACCGGAAACCATGACCTGTTCCTCGCCCGGCTCCCCGCCGGAGAAAGCGGGGCCAACCTCGAAAAGCGCCATGTCGGCAAAGCCGCGCGCCTGATTGCGGGCGGCAGCTTGCAGCAGGCCGGGCAGCAGGTCGGGGCGCATGTGGCTCATGTCCGAGGAGATCGGGTTCTCCAGCCGCGTCGCATCGGTGCCACCGCCGAATAGCGCCGCCGAGGTTTGGTCGATGAAGCTGTAGCTCACGCATTCGTTGTAGCCGAGCGCCGCCGCCGTGCGCCGTGCCGTCACCACGCGGCGCTGCATGGGCGAAAGCACCGGGCGCGGCACGCCCGTGGTCAGGCGCGGCAGGGGCTTGCCTTCGAGCTGCGTCAGCGAGGCGATACGCGCGACTTCTTCGACCAGATCGGCCTCGCCCTGCACGTCCGGGCGCCAGCTTGGCACCTGTGCCATGTCGCCGTCGAGCTGGAAGCCGAGCGCGGTCAGCGTCTCACGCTGGTCACTCTCAGGGATCGTCATGCCGACGAGCGACTGCACCCGCGCGGTATCGAGCTTGTAGGCGCGCGACGTGTCCGGCACCTGCCCCGCGACCACAACCTCGGAAGCCTCGCCGCCCGCGTGATCAAGGATCATATGCGTAGCAAGCTCCAGCCCCTCGGGCGTGAAGGCCGGGTCGACGCCGCGCTCGAACCGGTAGCGCGCGTCCGAGTTGATCTTCAGCGCGCGGCCCGTATAGGCGATCTGCACCGGGTCCCAATAGGCGCTCTCGACAAAGACGTTCACCGTCTCCTCGGTCACACCGGTCGCCTCGCCGCCCATGATGCCCGCGATGCTTTCCACACCGCTATCGTCGGAGATGGCCATCTGGCCCTCCTGCAGGGTGTAGGTCTTCTCGTCGAGCGCGGCGATCTCCTCGCCGCCCTTGGCGCGGTGCACGCGCAGATTGCCTTTGACCTTGTCGGCGTCGAAGACATGCAGCGGACGGTTGCGGTCGAAGGTGAAGAAGTTGGTCACGTCCACGAGGAACGAGATCGGGCGCAGCCCGATTGCGCGGAGCCGGTCCTGCAGCCACTGCGGGCTGGGGCCGTTCTTCACGCCTTTAATCAAGCGGCCATAGAACACAGGGCAGCCGTCCAGCGTGTCGTCATCAATGCTGACGCTGATCGGCGAGGCAAAGCTGCCCGCCACGGCATCGGAATCGCGCGGCTTGAGCTTGCCCAGACCCCGCGCGGCGAGGTCGCGCGCGATGCCGCGCACGCCGAGCGCATCGGGGCGGTTCGGGGTGATGGCGATCTCGATCACCGGGTCGACCTTCGCCGGGTCATTCTCGGCCAGCCAGTCGATGAAACGGTCACCGGGCTTGCCCGAGGGCAGCTCAATGATGCCGTCATGCTCTTCGCTTAGCTCCGTCTCGCGCTCAGAGGCCATCATGCCGAAGCTCTCCACGCCGCGGATCTTGCCGACGCCGATGGTCGTGTCGATGCCCGGCACATAGACGCCCGGCTTGGCCACAACGACGGTAATCCCCGCCCGCGCGTTCGGCGCGCCGCAGATGATCTGCATGACGCCCTCGTCGGTTTCCACCTGACAGACGTTCAGCCGGTCGGCATCGGGGTGTTTTTCCGCCGATTGCACATAGCCGAGGGTAAAGTCAGCAAGCTTCGCCGCCGGGTTCTCGACGCCTTCGACTTCGAGGCCGAGGTCGGTCAGGGCATAGGTGATCTCATCAATCGACGCCGTGGTGTCGAGATGGTCCTTGAGCCAGGAGAGGGTGAATTTCATGCTATGCGTCCTCGCTTTCGAAGCTGACCTCTATCGTCAACAATGGCCGTTTTTCTTTTGATTCCGCTGAAAATGAAAAAATCACCAAAGCAATCACGGCAAAAACGGCGAGGGCAATAGAAAAAATCTTTGCCTGAAACCCGTACTCTTTAGCCACCAAGTCCAACATCAAGCGGTGTTGCATTTTCTGCGCCATATACCATTCTGGTCGAGGTTCTCTCTTGCGGTTTTCCTTCTCGAGTTTGAGGTAGTGTGACTGCCCTAGGTGCCCAACTCCGTCGAGACCCGCAAACAGGGGACCAACTAAGAAACCAATGATTGCGGCAAAGGCGAATGACAACCATGGATCGTAGTCTCTTACGTCTCCCGCAATTGACCACATCCCTCCTAATAAGAGGAATACGACCCCCATGGCTACAGCATTTTTAGCTTCAATCTTTTTCAGCACACCTAACAAGATTTTATGCGAACCCGGGCTAAGAATTGGCCTTGAAGACCGTATGGGCAGCCGACCGTGCATGAAATTATCGCCATGATCAGTCGGGTTCATGTTTTGCATCAGTGCATAATCATCAAGCCGATCCTTAAGTGCGCGAAATCCGTCTTTTTTGGCCTTGTTCTTTCCATAAATTATTCGGCCCTGTACAATTGCAGCTGAACATCCGGCACCTGCCAAGACGGTCAAACCCAACTGAACTGCTGGAGGCCAACCCAAGAAAATTTCGCAGATACTCACCGCGACAACCCACCATGCAAATTCGGCTGATCCAAGCTCGCAAACCCATAATGCCGCAGCCAGCGCAGGTCTGAATCAAAAAACGCCCGCAGATCCGGAATCCCGTATTTCAACATCGCGATCCGGTCGATCCCCATGCCGAAGGCAAAGCCCTGCCACTCATTCGGGTCGATCCCGCCCGCGGCGAGCACCTTGGGGTGCACCATGCCGGAGCCCAGCACCTCCATCCAGCCGTCGCCCTCGCCAATGCGCAACTGGCCGTCGACCCAGGAACACTGGATGTCGACCTCAGCCGAAGGCTCGGTGAAGGGGAAGTGCGAGGCGCGGAAGCGGGTCTTGATGCCGTCGATCTCAAAGAAGGCCGAGAAGAACTCTTCCAGCACCCATTTCAGGTTCGCCATCGACAGATCCTTGTCGATCGCCAGCCCTTCGACCTGATGGAACATCGGCGTGTGGGTCTGGTCGTAGTCCGCACGATACACACCGCCGGGGCAGATGATGCGCAGGGGCGCGCCTTCGGCCTCCATCGTGCGGATCTGCACCGGGGAAGTATGGGTGCGCAGCACATGGGGGGCGCGTTCGTCCCCCTCAGCCCGGTGCATATAGAAGGTGTCCATCTCGGCCCGCGCGGGGTGGTGGCCGGGGATGTTCAGCGCATCGAAGTTGTACCAATCGGTGTCGATGCGCGGGCCTTCGGCGACGGAAAAGCCCATCTCGGCAAAGATCGCGGTCAGTTCTTCGGTCACTTGGCTGACCGGATGGATGCTGCCCTGACGCTGGTGCCGCGTGGGCAGGGTCACGTCGAGCCATTCGCTGCGCAGGCGCTCGTCCAGCGCGGCATCGGCAAGGCCGGCCTTCTTGGCGGCGAGGGCCGAGTTGATCTCATCCTTCAGCGCGTTCAACGCGGGGCCCGCGACCTGACGCTCCTCGGGGGTCATCTTGCCCAGCTCGCGCATTTTCAGCGCGACTTCGCCCTTTTTGCCCACGGCGGCCAGCCGGATGTCTTCCAGCGCGGATTCGTCGCCAGCATCGGCGATTTGGCTCAGGTACTTTTGCTTCAGATCGTCCATGACAGGCCCTTGGAATAATACCCCGTCCTGCTAGCCCTCTCGCCCCTCGAATGCAAGCCGTAGGGGTTGTGGCGCCATGGGGGAACCACCACCTCCGCAAAGCGTTAGGCCGCATCCCCTCGGCGCGCCCTGTCCCCAGCGGCGCGCCCAACCTCCCCCGAAAGGAGAGACCTATGAAAATCCTGATGGTTCTGACATCGCATGACGAATTGGGCGACACCGGCAACAAGACCGGTTTCTGGCTCGAAGAATTCGCCGCGCCCTACTACGTTTTCAAAGACGCGGGCGCGGATGTGACCCTCGCCTCGCCCAAAGGCGGGCAGCCGCCGCTTGACCCCAACAGCGACAGCGAAGACGCGCAGACCGACGCCACCCGCCGCTTCAAGGACGACGATGCCGCGCAACAAGCGCTCGCCTCGACCAAAGTGCTGGGCGATGTGGATGCGGACGGTTTCGATGCGATCTTCTACCCCGGCGGCCACGGCCCACTGTGGGATCTCGCGAATGACGCCGACAGCAAACGCCTGATCGAAACCTTCTGGGCCACGGGCCGCCCCGTTGGCGCTGTCTGCCACGCGCCCGCCGTGTTCAAGGACACCCAAGCCGACGGCAAGCCGCTGGTTTCCGGCAAGCGCGTCACCGGTTTTACCAATACCGAGGAAGAGGGCGTTGGCCTGACCGATGTGGTGCCTTTCTTGGTCGAAGACATGCTGAAGGAAAACGGCGGCGACTACAGCAAGGGCGACGATTGGGCGTCCTATGTGCTGGTCGACGGCAAGCTGGTCACTGGCCAGAACCCCGCCTCTTCCGAGGAAGCGGCGAAAGAGATGCTGGCGCTCTTGAAGTGACGGCAGGTGGGGGCGCAAGTCCGCGCCCCCTCTCCCCCATGGGAGGAACCGCCGCTGGTCGCGCCGTGTTTTGCCAGTGAAAGGAGCCTCCGACATGGCAGATTATGACCGCAGCACCGGCGCCCCATGGAGCGCCGAAGACATCGAACAGCTTCGCATTCTTGCGGCAGAGGGCACGGCGACCAGCGTGATCGCGGTGCAACTGAACCGCAGCGAAGAGGCGATTGCACATCGCGCGGCACAGGATGGGATCAATCTATCCGCCGCCAGCCACAATCCCTATGACCCCGACACCCTAAACCGATAGCAGGGCGCGGCCATTTTTCTTGTGCTTCGCGACCAACCGCTTTTGCACGGGGCCCGCGGGGATCTGATGCGCGGGGGCACCGAAGCCGTCACCCTCAACCAAAGCGGGGAAGAGCGTCGCGAACTCCTCGCGCTGCGCCTGACCGAGGGTTTTCACGGTGTCGGCATTCAGCAAAAAGCTCTCGCTCGGCGCGCCCTCGGCATAAACGATCTGGTGTTTTTCAAAGACCAAGTGGAAATACTCCACCTGTGAGATGCCCTCATCCACATGCACCCCCGGCAGTTCGGTCAACCGGATCGCGGCGACGAGCACAGCCATCGCGCCGCAGATCCGCTTGACGATGCCTGAACGCGCGACCATGCGATGCTGTCTTGAGACCATGAGGTCACGCTTCGGCAGCCCCGCGCCCAAGGCCCCGGCACTGATCCGAATGGGGTAGAGCTTGGGGTTCTTCGCCAATTCCCCCGCCCCGACCCTGCGGCGCAGCGCGGCGACGAGTTCCTGATAGCCGTGGCCTTGGGTCAGCACGCGCACGCCGGGGGCCAAAGCCTCGACCGGGAGATCGCCCGCCTCGGTGGTGATCAGCGTGCCGCGCGCGAAACAGGCCACACCGGTCGAGACCAGATCGCCCTCTTCGCGCATCGTGTCGATGTCGGATTTCCACGCCAGATTCCCCAATAACCCGCCCTCGGGCAGGTCTGAGAAATCGACGGTCATGGTCGTGAAAAGATCGCCCGCAGCCGGGCTGCCCGCCAGATTGACGATGCCGGAGTAGGTCACCTCTATATCGCCAGCCAAATCCCGCGAACCGGACTCCACGCGGAAGGGAAACCCCTCAAGCGAAGTAGGGGTCGAGCCACCATTGGGGTCGTCATCCGCCGTGGTGGTGGTGTCGAAAACGGAACTGGCGGACTGAAGGTCAATCTCCATCGTGGCGAGCGGCTTGGTCGTCTCAAGATGGTGCCAGTCATAGCCGAAGGACATCTGCGTATCCTCGCCCACCGCCGCGCCATTCGTATAGGGATCCGTTGCGTGCCACGTCAGCGTCTCGACCGAGCCATCGGCATAGGTCAGCGTGATCCGCGCGCCCTCAAGATCAACGCCGCGTGAACTGGTATCATCGCGAATACCATAGACCGTCTCATGGGGGTCTTCGTCCAACCTATTGATTACAATTCCGGGCATAAACCTCCCCACCTTTTACAAATAACATGCCGACAAACAGCGCCAATTGCTGCGGCACCGGTGCAGATAGGCTGCACAGTGACCTGTCGTTGGGGCAGATTGTCCATGGGGGGTGAGGAGCAGGCAAGGCCGTGGCAAGGGATTATCGGGGCAAGATTATGGCAGGCCCCGCACGACGGCCCGAAACGCAGTTGCCCCAAACGCAAAAAGCCCCGCCATCCGGCAGGGCTTTCGCAAATTCAAAGCAATCTCGGCTTAGGCCGCCAGCGCGTCCTGCGCTTGCTTGACGATCGCACCGAAGGCTTCGGGCTCGTGCACGGCCAGATCGGCCAGAACCTTGCGGTCCACTTCGATGCCAGCCAGCGTCAGACCGTTGATGAAGCGGCTGTATGTCAGCGCCTCGTCGTGGCTGCGCACGGCGGCGTTGATCCGCTGGATCCACAGGGCGCGGAAGTTGCGCTTGCGATTCTTGCGGTCACGCGTTGCATATTGGTTGGCCTTGTCGACCGCCTGCGTGGCGACCTTGAAGACATTCTTGCGCCGACCATAGTAGCCCTTTGCGGCTTTGATGATCTTCTTGTGACGCGCGTGGGTGACTGTACCACCTTTAACTCGGGACATCTCGGCTCTCCTTAATCAGCGGGCGTAGGGCATGAAGCCCTTGACGATCTTTGCATCGGCTTCCGACAGGGTTGTCGTGCCGCGTGCGTTACGGATGAACTTGTTGGTCCGCTTGATCATGCCGTGCTGTTTGCCGGCTTGGCTGGCGATGACCTTGCCGGTCGCCGAGACCTTGAAGCGCTTCTTGGCGCTCGATTTCGTCTTCATCTTGGGCATTTCCGTCTCCGTCTTTTGAGTTCGGTATAAACACGACTCGGCATGCCACTTGAGGCCGGTCGTGCAGGCTAAGATGCGCCGTATAGGCGCGCTCGGTCGGGGATGCAAGAGGTTTCGCACGGCCCCTCAGGGCAAGAAGTCCGCCGCGACCGAGACGAAGACCTCCGGCAGGTTCTCAAAGGAATAGCGCCGCGGATTTTCGCGCAGCGCAAAGACGATCAACCCGCCCGCGATCAAGATCGTGATGGCCGAGGCGCGCGGCGACCGACGGTCGGTCACCGCAGACAGGATCGAGGGGATCGACAGCACCGCCAGAACGATGCCCACCACCATTGCCAAGTCAGAGTCCACGCAACATCCCCCTATCTGGGGAAAGGCTACTCTGGATCGGAGGCGTAAATCAAACGTTCGTCACAGGGCGCGACGCGCAGAATATTGGTGCTGCCCGGCACGTTGAAGGGCACCCCGGCGGTGACGACGATATGATCCTCCGGCCCCGCATACCCCTCTGACAAGGCGGCCCGCGCGGCGCTCAGCACGGCCAGTTTAAACCGGTCATGCCCATCGGTGATGATGCAATTCGTGCCCCAGCTCAACGCCAGACGGCGCGCGGTGTTGACCAGTGGCGACAGGGCGATGATCGGCACGCGGGGCCGTTCGCGGGCGGTCAGTAGGGCGGTGGTGCCCGATTGGGTAAAGCAGCAGATCGCCTTGATGTCCGTCGTCTCGGCAATCTCACGCGCGGCGGCGACAATGCCATCGGCCACGGTGGTGCGATCCGCCGTGCGCGAGGATTCGATGATCTGCGTATAGGTCGCATCGGCTTCGACCTCTTGAGCCACGTTGTCCATCGTCGCCACGGCCTGCAGCGGGTAATCCCCGGCGGCAGATTCAGCGCTCAGCATCACGGCATCGGCGCCTTCATAAATTGCGGTGGCCACGTCCGAGACTTCGGCGCGAGTCGGCATTGGGCTTTCGATCATCGATTCGAGCATCTGTGTCGCCACGATCACCGGCTTGGCCGCCGCGCGGCATTTGCGCACCAGACGTTTCTGAATCGGCGGGACGTTCTGCACCGGTAGCTCCACGCCCAGATCGCCCCGCGCCACCATGATGCCGTCGCTGACATTCAAGATCGCCTCGAACCGCTCCACCGCCGCGGGCTTCTCGATCTTTGAAAGCACCGCCGCCCGGCCTCTGACCAGATCGCGCGCCTCGGTCACATCCTCGGGCCGCTGAACAAAGCTGAGGGCGAGCCAATCGACCCCCAATTCGCAGACGAACTCCAGATCGGCGCGGTCTTTCTCGGAAAGCGCGGCCAGCGGCAGCAGCACGTCGGGCACGTTCACGCCCTTGCGGTTTGAGATGACACCGCCCGTCACCACTTCGCAATCGGCGAAATCCGGGCCGCAGTCGCGCACCTTGAGGCGGATCTTGCCGTCATTGACCAACAGGCACGCGCCCGGCTCAAGCGCCGCGAAAATCTCAGGATGGGGCAGGCAGACGCGGGTCGCATCGCCCGGCGTCTCGTCAAGATCGAGCCGGAAAGACGCGCCCTCTTCCAAGGTTGGCCCATCGCCCTCGAACACGCCGACCCGCAGTTTCGGCCCCTGAAGGTCCGCCAGAATGCCGATCGCGCCGCCGGTCTCTTTCTCAATATCGCGGATGATCCGGTGTTTTTCCCGGATCTCTTCGTGGCTTCCGTGGCTCATGTTCAGGCGGAAAACATCCGCCCCGGCGTTGTGCAATGCCGCGATCACCTCTCGGGTTTCGGAGGCTGGCCCAAGCGTGGCCACGATCTTTACATTGCGCAAACGTCTCATATCTGTTCCTTCGTGTCCTATGTCCCCAGAGCGAATGTTAACGATAACATCGCCTGTCCGGTGGCCTAGCGCCCCCATGAGTGCCTGTCAAAGGTTTCATCAGAATGACGGTCCATCGCGGTCCCGTCCAGTGATATGAGAAGGAAGCTGTCATGCCCAGCCAACAAGAGATCGAACTGCAAGCCGCCGCCTTTCGCCGGTTGCAGAAACACCTGATGGAAGATCGGACGGATGTGCAGAACATCGACATGATGAACCTCGCCGGTTTTTGCCGCAACTGCCTGTCGCGCTGGTATCAAGAGGCCGCCAACGAACGCGGGATCGAGATGGGCAAGGACGAGGCGCGCGAATTGTTCTACGGGATGACGATGGACGAATGGAAAGCCAACTATCAGACCGATGCGAACGACAGTCAGAAAGAGGCATTCAAAACGGCTTTTGAAGAGAATGTCGGAAAGGGTTGAGCAACCCGCTTGAATGAACCCACAAAGCGGGCGCGCATCCCTGTGCGCCCCCCTTTACCTCGGCCAAGCGTGCTCAAAGGCTTCGCCTAGAACTGATAGAGCACAAGCCAATCCGCCTTGAGCGCAGGCCGCGCGGCGCCTTCGATCTCTACCGTTGCGGCAAAGCGGGTCATCAGGTCACCCCGCCCCCGCCTTTGCGCCTCGGCCAGCGTGAACCGCCCCCGAATCCGCTTGCCGGAATGCACAGGTGCGATGAAGCGCACGCTGTCGAACCCGTAGTTGATCGACGCCTTCGTGCCCGCCACCACCGGCAGCGCGCCGTAAGCCATGCCCGACATCATCGACAGGGTGAGCATCCCATGCGCCACGGTGCCGCCAAAATCCGTCTTGGCCGCGCGGAGCGGTTCAACATGGATGAACTGATGGTCCTCGGTCACATCGGCAAAGGCGTCGATCCGCGCCTGATCCATCATGAACCACGGCGAGACGCCCAATTCACGGCCCACGGCGGCTTCCATCTCTGCCCGGTCAATCTCTCTGCGCATCGCGGCCTCCTCTTTGCGCCAGTCTAGCCGCGCGGGCGCTCGCTGCGAAAGCCCTTGCGCCCGGCGCGACATCTCTCATGCTGGGGCCAAGCAGAGCGGAGCCGCCATGAACACCCCCATCCTTGCCCTTATCACCGTCGCCATCGCCGGGGCCGCCGTGGCCCTGCAAACCCCGATCAATGCCGCCTTGGGGCGCAACATCGGCAGCGGCGTCGCTGCGGCGGCGGTGTCCTTTGGCGTCGGCTTTGCGATCCTGTTGGGGGTCTTGCTGCTGCGGGGCGAGTTGAGCGCGCTGCCCCGCGCGGCCTCGGCCTCTCCCGTTTTGCTGCTGGGCGGGGTGTTGGGGGCCTTCTACGTCTGGTCGGTGCTTTGGGCGATCCCGACGCTGGGGGCGCTGACAGTGATCTCGGCGCTGATCCTCGGGCAGTTGAGTGCGGCGCTGGTGATCGATGCCACGGGGCTCTTGGGGCTGTCGGTGCAGGCCATCACCCCCACCCGCATCGCCGCCGCCGCGCTGGTGGCGGCGGGGCTGGTCTTGTCGCGGTTCTGAAACTCAGATCGCGGTTTTGCGCATCTCTTCGAGATAGATTTCACGCAAACGGGGCGCAAGCTTGCCCGGCGTGCCGCTGCCGATCTTGGCACCGTCGATCTCAACCACCGGCGTCACGAAAGCGCTGGCCGAGGTGACAAAGGCCTCATCCGCCTGCTGCGCCTCTTCAATGGTGAAGTTCCGCTCCTCCACCTGCATCTGCGCCTCGCGGGCCAGTTCCAGCACCGCCTTGCGGGTGATGCCGTGCAGAATGTCGCTGGAGGTTTCGCGGGTGACGATCTTGCCGTCCTTGACGATATAGGCGTTGTTCGAGGTGCCTTCGGTCACGAAACCCTCTTCGACCATCCACGCGTCTTCGACACCGGCTTTCTTGGCCATCATCTTGCCCATCGAGGGGTAGAGCAGCTGCACCGTTTTGATATCGCGGCGGCCCCAACGGATGTCTTCGATGCTGATCACGCGGATGCCGTCACGGGCGGCAGGGTTGTCGGCCAAACCCGGTTTGGACTGGGTGAACAACACCAGCGAGGGCGCGGTGGTGTCGGGATCGGGGAAGGCGAAATCGCGGTCGCCATCCGACCCGCGCGTGACCTGAAGATAGATCAGCCCGTCTTTGATGTCGTTCAGCCGCACCAGCTCGCGGTGAATTTCCAGCAGTTCTTCGGTCGTCGCAGGCGCGCGCATGTCAAGCTCGTTCATCGAGCGGGTCAGACGCTCGGCATGGCCGTCAAAGGCGATGAGCTTGCCATCCAGCACGCTCGTCACCTCATAGACCCCATCGGCCATCAGGAAACCTCGGTCAAAGATCGAGACCTTGGCCTCATCCTCGGGCAGGTATTCGCCGTTTACATAGACAGTTCGCATGGTCACCCCCAGAGCGCTGCGGCGGGGGGATGCACGCCCGCGCCGTCGAATTTCAAAGCATTGTCGCGGTCTTCTGCCAGAAGCAGCGGGCCGTCAAGGTCCACCACCTTTGCCCCTTGCGCGACCAGTGTCGCCGGGGCCATGGCCAGCGACGAGCCAACCATGCAGCCCACCATGACCTCAAACCCCTCGGCCCGCGCTGCATCGCGCAGTGCCAGTGCCTCGGTCAGACCGCCGGTCTTGTCGAGCTTGATGTTCACCACATCGTATTTGCCCTTGAGGCCCGGCAGGCTGGCGCGGTCATGGCAACTTTCATCCGCGCAGACGGGCACGGGGCGGTCCATGCCCAAAAGCGCGTCGTCTTCGCCAGCGGGCAGAGGCTGTTCGACCAGCGCCACCCCAAGACGGAGCAGATGCGGGGCGAGGTCGGCATAGACCTCAGCCGACCAGCCCTCATTGGCGTCGATGATGATGGTGGCATCGGGCGCCCCGGCGCGCACCGCTTCGAGCCGCGGCATGTCGTCAGGCGTGCCGAGCTTGATTTTCAGCAGTGGCCGATGCGCATGTTTCGCCGCTTGCGCGCGCATTGCCTCGGGTTCGTCCAGCGAGAGGGTATAGGCCGTGATCTCTGGCCCCGGCGCGGTCAGCCCGGCCAGTTCCCACACCCGCTTGCCTGCGCGTTTGGCCTCTAGATCCCATAGCGCGCAGTCGACCGCGTTGCGTGCGGCCCCGGCAGGCAGCAGATCATAGAGCGCTTGGCGGGTGATATCACCCGGCAGGCCGTTGATCTCAGCCGTGACCGATTCGAGGGTCTCGTCATAGCGCGCGTAGGGCACGCATTCGCCCCAGCCGGTGACGCCGCCTTCGGTCACGCGGACGGTCAGCACCTTGGCTTCGGTCCGCGAGCCGCGGCTGATGGTAAAGACCTGCGCCAGTTTGAACGTATCTGCGGTAACGTCGATCTGCATGGTCACAGCGCCGCCAGCGCATCGGCCAGTCGCGCCGCCCCTTGGCGGAAAGGATCAACCGCAGGCAGGCCAAGACGCTCCTCAACCTCGGCCAGATAGGCATCCGCCTCGGCCTCGGACATATGGTAGGTGTTGACCGAGATACCGACGACTTTGCAGTCTGGGTTCGGCACCTGCGCCAGCGTCAGCGCCATGTCGCGCACCGCTTCGAGGCTGGGCAGGCTGTATTCCGGCAGGCCGCGCATATGGGTCCGGGTCGGTTCATGGCACAGGATCAGCGCATCGGGCTGGCCGCCGTGGATCAGCGCCATAGTCACCCCGGAATAAGAGACGTGGAACAGGCTGCCCTGCCCTTCGATGATGTCCCAATGGTCATCGTCATTGGCGGGGGTGAGATATTCCACCGACCCGGCCATGAAATCAGCGATCACGGCATCCAGCGGCACGCCTTCGCCGGTGATCAGGATGCCGGTCTGGCCGGTGGCGCGGAAGGTGCTTTTCATGCCCTTTTCGCGCATCGCCTCGTCCAGCGCGAGGGCGGTGTACATTTTCCCGACCGAACAATCGGTGCCCACGGCCAGAACCCGCTTGCCGCTGCGCTTCTTGCCGTCGGCGATGGGGTATTCGACGCTGGGCACGCGCACGTCATGCAATGTGGTGCCGTTGGCCTCGGCAGCCGCCACCAGATCGGCTTCGTTGCGTAGCAGGTTGTGCAGGCCCGAGGCGATGTCGAAGCCCATGTTCAGCGCCTCGATCAGCACCTCTTTCCATGCCGCGCTGATCTTGCCGCCACGGTTGGCAACCCCGATGACCAATGTCTCGGCCCCCGCCTCACGCGCTTCGGCCAGCGTCATGTCTTGCAGACCGAGATCGGCCATGCAACCCTCCATGCGGAACTGACCGACCGCATTGTCGGGACGCCAGTCCTTGATGCCTTGGGCGACCTTGGCGGACAGAGAGTCAGGCGCGTCGCCCAGAAAGAGCAGATAGGGGGTTTTGATCATGGCAAGCCTCCGGCATTGAATTTGTCCGCATATTGCGCGCGAGAATACGCAAGTGCGTGGCGTTGTCGACGCATCTGCATGCAAATGCGCGGCATTTCCCGCGAATTACCGCTGGCTGCGCAAAATTCGTGCGCGGCTTTCGTCGAAGGGCGGGCCTTTCGAAATGCTGCGGCTGCGAAAACCTCCTTGCGATTGGCGACGCAATTTCATACCAGAATAGAGACACTCGATGAAACAATATTACCCATAGGTGCCCCATGAGCTTCCGCATTCAGCCTGCCGCCCCTGCCCGCCCGAACCGCTGCCAATTGTTCGGCCCCGGCTCCCGCCCGGCGATCTTTGAAAAGATGGCAGCGTCGGATGCCGATGTGATCAACCTCGACCTCGAAGACAGCGTGGCACCTTCGGACAAGGACAGCGCGCGCGCCAATATCATTAAGGCGATTTCCGAGATCGACTGGGGCAACAAGACGCTTTCGGTTCGGATCAACGGGCTCGACACACCCTATTGGTATCGTGACGTGGTGGAACTGCTGGAGCAGGCCGGGCCGCGGCTTGATCAGATCATGATCCCCAAGGTGGGCTGCGCGGCGGATGTCTATGCCGTCGACGCGCTGGTGACGGCGGTTGAGACCGCCAAGGGCCGCGAAAAGAAAATCAGCTTTGAGGTCATCATCGAATCTGCCGCCGGTATCGCCCATGTGGAAGAGATCGCCGCGTCTTCCCCCCGCTTGCAGGCGATGTCGCTGGGGGCCGCGGATTTCGCCGCCTCCATGGGCATGCAGACCACCGGCATCGGCGGCACGCAGGAAAACTACTATATGCAGCGTGGCGAGCAGAAGCATTGGTCGGACCCCTGGCACTGGGCGCAGGCCGCCATCGTCGCCGCCTGCCGCACCCATGGCGTGCTCCCCGTCGACGGGCCTTTCGGCGATTTCTCGGACGACGAGGGTTTCCGCGCACAGGCGCGCCGCTCGGCCACGCTGGGCATGGTCGGCAAATGGGCGATCCACCCCAAGCAGGTGGCGCTGAGCAACGAGGTGTTCACCCCGTCGGAAGAGGCTGTGGCCGAAGCGCGCGAGATCCTCGCGGCGATGGAAGAGGCCAAGGCCAAGGGCGAAGGGGCCACCGTTTATAAGGGGCGTTTGGTGGACATCGCCAGCATCAAACAGGCGGAGGTGATCGTGCGCCAGTCCGAGATGATCGCCGGGGGCTGAGCGCTTTTGGCAAGCCGCCGGGGGCCCTGCCCCCGGACCCCCGAGGGTATTTGAAAAAGGATGAAGAGGGAGGGGCGTGGGCTTGCCTGCCTTGCAAACCCGCGTTGCAAACCGGCGCGCGGCGCTCCATATACACAGGCAACAAGCCGGAGCATGCAATGACCCAATATCTGGATTTCGAAAAACCCCTGGCCGAGATCGAAGGCAAGGCGGAAGAGCTGCGGGCGTTGGCCCGGTCCAATGAAGAGATGGACATCACCGATGAGGCCCGCGCGCTGGATAAGAAAGCCGCCGGGATGCTCGAAGACCTCTATGGCTCTTTGACGCCTTGGCGGAAATGTCAGGTGGCGCGCCATCCGGAGCGGCCCCATTGCAAGGATTATATCGAGGCGCTTTTCACCGAGTTCACGCCTTTGGCGGGGGATCGGAACTTTGCCGATGATCTGGCCGTCATGGGCGGCTTGGCGCGGTTCAATGATACGCCTGTCGTGGTGATTGGCCATGAGAAGGGCAATGACACCAAGAGCCGGATCGAGCGTAATTTCGGCATGGCGCGGCCTGAGGGCTATCGCAAGGCGGTGCGGTTGATGGAACTGGCGGATAAGTTCAACCTGCCGGTGGTTACCATCGTCGACACGCCCGGCGCCTATCCCGGCAAGGGCGCCGAAGAGCGCGGCCAGTCCGAGGCGATTGCCCGTTCGACGGAGAAATGTCTGCAAATCGGCGTGCCCTTGGTCAGCGTGATCGTGGGCGAAGGCGGCTCTGGCGGGGCGGTGGCATTCGCCACGGCGAACCGTGTCGCGATGTTGGAGCATTCGGTTTACTCCGTGATTACGCCCGAAGGCTGTGCGTCGATCCTGTGGAAAGACAGCGAGAAGATGCGCGAGGCCGCCGAACAGATGCGTTTGACAGCCGATGAGCTCAAGACGCTTGGCGTGATCGACCAGATCATCCCTGAGCCGATGGGGGGTGCGCATCGCCATGCCGAAGAATCGATCACGGCCGTGGGCAAGTCGATTGAAGCGATGTTCAAGGAGCTTGACGGCAAGGACGGCAAGACGCTGGTTCAGGAACGCCGGACCAAGTTCCTTGAGATGGGGCGCAAGGGGCTGGCGGCCTAAGCCAGCCGCCGCCGAAAACGCGGATCAGGCGTGATTTGGTCGAAACCGGCGGCGCGGTAGAACCCCTGCGCGCGCCGGTTTTTTGTATCCGTGCCCACAGTGACATAGCTGCATCCTTGGCTCTGGGCGTGGTCCAGCGCCGCCTTGACCAGCGCGCGGCCAATGCCGCGACCGCGGGCCGTGTCGCAGACGAAGAGATGGTGCAGGTCCATCCCTCTTGCGCCGAATTGCAACTGCATCTGCGGGCAGAGCGCGGCATAGCCATGTAGGCCGGTGGCGCCTTCGGCCACCAGAAGGGTCACCCAGGGTGTGGGGCCGAAGCAGTCACGTTCCAGCGCGGCGCGCGTCACGGTGGCGGTGTCGCCGTGGTAGGCGGCCAGCGCGTGGGCCAGATCGAGCACCATCGGCAGGTCGGATTTCGCGGCGGGTCGAATGGGGGGCATGTCGTCTCTTTCTGTGAGGCCACAGGGAGACAGGATAAGCCGCGCTGTGGCGGCTTGTGCATATGGGAATGAGTGCCGCGCCGATCAGGAGCGGGGGTAATAGACAGATGTGAAGCTGGTCTTTTCCATATCCCTTTGATGCGCTGCTGCTCCCCTACTGTCAAGCCATGGGCGGGATCAGCTGGCCAGCATGCGCAGACCTTGTGTCACATCCGAACGCACCGCCAGCCGCAGCCCCGGCTCATCGCCCGCGCGCAGGGCCGCGATGATCAGACGGTGAAAATGCGGCGGCTCGGTCCGGCGCAGGCGGCCATAGAGCGCGCGCATGGTGGGGCCGAGTTGCAGCCAGACCGTTTCTGCCATGGCGAGCATAGCGGGCGCTTGGGCACGCAGGTAGAGCGTGCGGTGGAATTCGAGATTGGTGCGGATGTAGCTGACCGCATCGCGGTGGGCCACGGCCTCGGCAATATTGGTGTTGATTGTCTGCATCCGCTCGATCAGCGCCATATGGGCGCGTGGCAGGGCGCGAGAGGCAAGCTCGACCTCCAAGAGCGCGCGGAGGGCGGCCAATTCCTCGATCCGCTCATTGCTGAGCTCGGGGGTGGAGATGCGTCCGGAGGTCGACATGGTCAGCGCCCCCTCTGCCGCCAGCCGCCGCACCGCTTCGCGGGCCGGGGTCATCGAGACCTCATATTCCTTGCCGATGCCGCGCAGGGTCAGCGCGTGGCCGGGCGGCAAATCGCCATGCATGATCCGCGCGCGCAGGCGGCGGTAGACACGATCATGGGCCAGCGGCGTGGCCTCGACAGGGCGTGGGGTCAGGTTCATGATGCGGTTGTGATCACAAACCAGCCACCCGTCAAGCGCGGCATTTTGCAGCCAAGACGCGATCACCCGTTGTCGCGAGCCTTGCGGCGATTTATCGGAGGTCAAACTGCCTTAAGGAGACGCGCCGTGACCAAACGAAACTTCATCCGTCATGTGGTCTTTTTCTCGGCCAAGGACCCCAAGGACATTCCGACGATCGTGGCGGGGCTTTGGAAACTGGCCGACATTCCGCATTCGACGACTTTCGAGATCTGCGAGAACACCCGTGTTGATGCGCTGTCGGGGGATGTGGATGTGGTCGTCTATGCCGAATTCCCGGATGCCGAGGCGCTGGCCGCCTATAAGGCGCATCCGCTCTACCAGGAATCCATCGATATCGTGCGGCCACTGCGCGATATGCGCGTGCCTGCGGACTTTTAAGGCGCGCTATGGCTGGCCCGCGCGTTCTTTTCGACACTGGCCCGCTGGGGTACGGCACGGCCTTCACCGCGCCGCGGCAGATCATCAGTGCCGATACCCCGGCTGAGGTGCCTGCGGCCTTTGCAGCACTTGAAGCTGCGCAGGAAAGCGGCGCGTGGTTGGCAGGCTATGCAAGTTATGAGTTGGGCTATCTTGGATCGCACAAGCTGCGTGCGTTGATGCCCGCGGCGCGCGGGCTGCCCCTGCTGCGCTTCGGCGTTTTTGATGCGCCTGAGGCTTATGGTTTTGCCGAAGATGCGGGTGATGCCAGCCTGTCGGCGCTCACGTCGGATTGGGATTTCGCGCAGTATCAGGCCGCCTTTGCTGAAGTGCAGGACTTCATCAGCGCGGGGGACATCTATCAGGCCAATCTGACCTTTGGGATGGAGGGGCGCTTTACCGGGACGCCAGAGGCGCTTTATGCCCGGCTGCGCCAGCGGCAAAGCGTGGCCCATGGGGCTTTCGTCGATCTTGGCGGCCCTGTGCTTTTGTCACGCTCGCCGGAGTTGTTTTTCGCGCTCACCGCCGAGGGGCAGCTCACCGCCCGCCCGATGAAGGGCACGGCGCGGCGGGGGCGGGATGCTGCGGAGGACGCGAAGCTGCGGGATGACCTTGCGGCCTCGGAAAAGAACATGGCCGAGAACCTGATGATCGTGGACCTTTTGCGCAACGACATCAGCCGGATCGCCGAGGTGGGCAGTGTCGAGGTGCCGAAACTGTTCGAGATCGAGACCTATGAGACCCTGCATCAGATGACCTCGCGCATCACGGCGCAGGTCTTGCCGGGAAAGCGGTTGACCGACCTTTTTCACGCGCTCTTTCCCTGCGGCTCGATCACCGGGGCCCCCAAGATCCGCGCGATGCAGATCCTGCGCGCTTTGGAGCCGGCCCCGCGCGATGCCTATTGCGGGGCGGTGGGCTGGATCGCCCCCACGGGTGCGATGCAGTTCAACGTGGCGATCCGCACGGCGACCTGTCACCCAGAGGGGCGGCTACGGCTGAACGTGGGCGGCGGCGTGGTGCATGACAGCACGGCCGAGGATGAATATGCCGAAGCGCTGCTGAAGGCGCGTTTCGCCACGCTGGCCTAGAATCGATAGCGGTGCAGCCCGCCGCCATGGTCGCGCAGCCACTGGCGCGGCGCCTGATAATCGCCGTAGATCCGCGTAACCTCGGCCCAGAAGGCGGGGGAATGGTTCATCTGCGCCAGATGCGCGACTTCATGGGCGGCGACATAGTCCAGCACCTCGGGCGGGGTCATGATCAGCCGCCAAGAGAACATCAGCGCCCCGTCGCTGGAACATGACCCCCAGCGGGAGCGCGTATCGCGCAGGGTGATGCGGGCATAGGGCTTGCCCAGGAGCGCGGCATAATCGTCGCAAGCCCCGGCGAGGCGGTCGCGCGCCACCTCGCGCAGGTGTGCGGCCAGACGTTTGCCCAGGCTCTCCTCTGGGCCGGGCACGAGGATCTCTTCGGGGCCGATCCGCACACCCCTCCCCTGCCCCCCGCGCACCCGCAGCAGCTTGCCGCCCACCGGAAGCTCTGCCCCCGGGGCCACGATCACATCCTCGCCCCGCGCGGCGAGGTGTTGGCGAATCCAGTCTTGCTTGCTTTCGGCAAAGGCCAGCGCCTCACGCTCCGCCAGCCGTTTCGGCATCGTCAGGGTCACCCGCCCGTCCAGTTGCGAGATGCGCAGTGAGATGCGCCGCGCGCGCGCCGAACGGCGAAGGATCAGCGGAATCGGCGGGTTGCCGGGCAGCACAGGGTCTTTCATTACCGGAGCAACGTCCCTAGATAGAGGCCAAAGCCTTTGACAGTGCCCCCCTCATATGGCACTTGGCCGGAATCATCTACACGCAACAGCAATATTATAAAGGGGTGTTTCATGCCCAACGAAGAATGGGGAACCAAGCGCCTGTGCCCCACTACGGGCAAGCGCTTCTATGACCTCAACAAGAATCCGATCATCAGCCCCTACACGGGCGAAGAGGTCGAGGTCGACAATTCCAAGTCGCGCATGATCGCGGCGGATGCCGAGGATGCGGTCACAGCCAAAGCCAAGAAGGGCGACAAGGCCGACGACGAATCGCTGGTCGATGACGATGACGCGGTCGACGTGGATCTGGATGACGATATCCTTGATGACGACGACGATGATGACGATACAGTTCCGCTCGACGATCTGGCCGATGTGGCCTCGGACGACGAGGATTAATTAATCGGCGGCGGGGTCAATTTTCCGCTTGATCCCGCCTCCGCCAGCGCCTAGACAGCGCCACAGAACGACCCGGATCACACGATCACGATCCACGATGGGGCCTTAGCTCAGCTGGGAGAGCGCCTGCATGGCATGCAGGAGGTCAGCGGTTCGATCCCGCTAGGCTCCACCAAGCCTTTTGCAAAGCAAAAGGCGTCGCGCGGCAGTCGCTTCGAAGAAGCGATGAGAGCGCTAGACCAGCCTACTCAAAATCGGACAATGCTAGCGATTAGCCGAAATCGATGCGTCGCGATCGTTTCCTGAGGGTCATCGTCCTCCCGGTCGCACCAAAGGTGCGCCCCAATACGACGGCACGCCTCTGGCGTGACGGGCGTGCAAGCGATGGCCCGGCGCCTGCGACTTGTTTCCGGGCCGGTGGCAATCCCGAAGCCATTAAAAAATCGCCCGCCGGATCAGGTTCAACCCCGCCACCATCAAGACCACCAAAGTCATCTTGCGAAACAGCACCGGATCAACACGGTCCATCACCTTGCTGCCCAGCCAAACGCCCAGCATCACCGGCAGAATCAACAGCGCCGAGAAGGGCCAGGTCTGCGCGTTCAGAACGCCCGACCCGATATGCGCGACGAGAAGCGCCACCGCGCCCAGCCCGTAGATCACCCCTTGGATCCGCATCTGATCATGTTTCGCGGTCCCGAGCGCGGTGAGATAGGCCACCGTGGGCGGCCCCCAGATGCCGGAAATCCCCCCAACGGCCCCGGCAAATCCGCCCACCAGCGCCTCGACCTTCGTCGACCGCTGGGCCAGGTGAAACTGATGTTTCGACAGTTGCAGCAGCGCAAACAGCACCACCGGCACGCCGATCATCAGCAGCATCACCGTTGCCGGCACCAGCCGCACCATCTGGGCGGAGAGCACCAGCATCACGCCGCCGCAGAGCAGAAACACCCAAAACAGCTTGATCGACCGCAGCGCGGCCTGCGGCCCCTGCCGCAACGCTTGAAAGGCATTGGCCAGCACCGTGGGCAGAATCAGCCCCGCCAAGGCCAGATCGGGCGCCATGAATGTCGTGAGGCCGGAAATCAGCACCAGTGGCAGGGCGAAGCCCACCACGCCTTTGACGAAGCCACCGCAAAGACCGATTGCAAGTGCAGCATAAAATTCGAACGGGGTGAGAAAGGGGAAAATACTGTTCATACCGTTACATAGCACCCTCCTCCGGGGCCGCACGCCAAAAATGATCGCGCAATATTAGAACAAAATGCCGCAGCGAAACGTATCTTTGTTGTGCTGCGACTGCGAAAGGTCTATGCCTGTCCCAAGCAAGAAAGGACAGCCCATGGCACATGACGGTCAGGACATGACGATGCATCGCGTAATTCTCGACGATCTGATCGGGCAGACCGGCGCGGCCCTGCCGCCGCTCGACCAACTGCTCGAAACCGCCACCGCCGCGGTCCGCGCGCAGGTGAGCGACGGCGGTCGCGTCTCGGCCAAGCTGATCGAGGCCAATCAGACCGCCGCCCACGGGCTTGCTTGGCTCGCCACCTATGTCCAAGCCCTGCGTCAGATGCAGCTTTGGGCCGAACGCCTGCAAAGCGAAGGGCGCTTTGGAGAGGTGGAGCAACTGCTGCAGCAGATCGCTTTTGGCGAATACCTCTGCCAGATCCGCGGCGGCATCCAGATGAACCAAGGGGAGATGCTGCGCCTGCAAGATCTGGGGCTGAGCGCCGAGGATGAGGCCGCGCTCGATAATCCTGCGATCACTACCCTGACTCGCGCGGGCAACACCCAAGCCGCGCGCAGCCGTCTGGTCGAACTGATGCAGGAACGCAGCGCCGATGTGACTTTTGGCGTGAGCGGGCTGGATGAAGAGCTTGAGATGATCCGCGACCAGTTCCGCCGCTACGCGGTGGAAAAGGTCGAGCCGCACGCCCATGACTGGCACCTCAAGGACGAACTGATCCCGATGGAGGTGATCGAGGAACTGGCCGAGATGGGCGTTTTCGGCCTGACCATCCCCGAAGAATACGGCGGTCTGGGCCTAACCAAAGCGTCGATGTGCGTGGTCAGCGAAGAGCTGTCGCGCGGCTACATCGGGGTCGGCTCGCTCGGCACCCGCTCGGAAATTGCCGCCGAACTGATTCTCTGCGGCGGCACCGACGCGCAGAAAGAGAAATGGCTGCCCCGCATCGCCAGCGCCGAGACCCTGCCGACGGCGGTCTTTACCGAGCCCAACACCGGCTCAGACCTTGGCAGTCTGCGCACCCGCGCGGTTAAGGACGGGGATGATTACAAGGTGACCGGCAACAAGACATGGATCACCCATGCCGCGCGCACCCATGTGATGACCCTGCTGGCGCGCACCGATCCCGAAACCAGCGATCACCGTGGATTGTCGATGTTCCTCGCCGAAAAGACCCCCGGCGATGATGCCAATCCCTTCCCCACCCCCGGCATGACTGGCGGTGAGATCGAGGTGCTGGGCTACCGTGGGATGAAGGAATATGAGCTTGGCTTCGACGGTTTCGAGGTGAAGGGCGAGAACCTCCTCGGCGGCGAAGAGGGGCGCGGCTTTAAACAGTTGATGGAGACCTTCGAGAGCGCCCGCATCCAGACCGCCGCCCGCGCCATCGGCGTGGCGCAATCGGCGCTCGATATCTCGATGCAATACGCCCAAGACCGCAAGCAGTTCGGCAAATCGCTTATCAACTTCCCCCGCGTCTCAGGCAAGCTGGCGATGATGGCGGTGGAACTGATGGTGGCGCGGCAGCTGACCTATTACAGCGCCTTCGAGAAGGACGCCGGCCGCCGCTGCGATGTGGAGGCGGGCATGGCCAAACTGCTGGGCGCACGGGTCGCATGGGCGGCGGCAGACAACGGTTTGCAGATCCACGGCGGCAACGGCTTCGCGCTGGAGTATAAGATCAGCCGCGTCCTCTGCGATGCGCGGATTCTCAACATCTTCGAAGGGGCTGCCGAGATTCAGGCGCAGGTTATTGCCCGCCGCCTTCTGGGCTGATCTGCCGGGGTTGCAAGCGCTGCCGATGTCAGGGACATAGGCGGCGCTTCACTCCAAAGGACAGCCCATGCGCAGCTTTCTGATCCTCGCCGCCCTCAGCGCTCTGCCGCAATGCCAAGGCGATGAAACCGTCCGTGCCTATGGCGCAGGCGACAAGACATGGCATCTGGTGGAATTGGACGGCAAGCCCTTCGACGCCCGCGCCACGCTGACCTTCCCTGAGACCGGCAAGATCGCGGGGCAAGCCCCCTGCAACGCCTATAGCGCCCCGATGACGGTGCCCTACCCGTGGTTCGCCGCGGGCCATATCGCCGCCACTCGCCGCGCCTGCCCCGACCTCGCGAGCGAGACGGCGTTTTTGGACGCGCTGACCGAGGTGACCATTTCGGACGTGCTGGGCGACACGATGATCCTGTCGGATGACAGCGGCGAACGTCTGGTTTTCAAAGCCGCCGACTAAAGGCATCGACAAAGCGCGCGCGGGCTTCCGGCAGGGGTTTGCCGCCCAAATCCCGCGCCAGATGGACGGTCAGGAAATGCCCCGTCGTTCGCAGGCCCTGCGCCACTTCGGCATCGCTGCCTGCGCCGCCGCGCAGCACGGGCGGCAGGGGCAAAAGCCGATCCGCCCACTCCCCCGCCCCCTTGGCCGAGACCGCGCGCCCGGTCTTGGGCGAGACATAGATCAGCCCCTCGGTCGCCCCCGTCACCGCGCAGGCGTCGAGGTCGAGCGCATAGCCCATTTCCTCCAAAAGGCGCAGTTCCCACTTGAGGTAGGCCAGCGGCCAGACATCGCCCTGCCCCAGCATATCCAGTAGCGCCTCAGTCCGCTGGTAAAGCGCCGGATGCGGCTCGCGCTCGGGCAGGCAGAAGGCCAGAAGCGCGGTGACCGCGTTCAGCCCCGCCAGTGCCAGACGGTCCTGCATGGCCACGGCGGCGCGGCTGCGGAGCGGCTCGACGGTGAAGGCGCCAATATGGTCTTCAAGCCGCGCGCGCCACGCCAGATCAAGCTGCGCACCGGGCTGCAGGCTGGGCGCGATCTTGCGGCTGGTGCCGCCGCGGACGACGCCGGCGTGGCGGCCTTGGGCGGGGGTGAAGACCTCAATGATGGCGGAAGTCTCGCCATGTCGCCGCGCGCTCAACAGGATGCCCTGATCGCGCCATTCCATCAGGCCAGCCCCGGCTCGTTCAGAAGGTGCCGCCCGGCGCGGTCCTCGACCTCGATCACCCAGAGGTCAGGATCGAAGCCGCGCTGGCGCGAGACGGCGGCATCGACCTCCCCCTCGTCGCCCGCGGCCAGTTCGACCCACTTACGCGCGCCGCTCATCAGATCGAAGGAACGCTGGAACAGCACCGCGCGGCCATCGAGCGTTGCCAGCTTCACCAGCACCGCGCCGCCGGTGTCATCGCCATGGGCCACGACGAAGGCGGGGATGTCCTGCAACCTGAGCCGCGCGAGATAGGCATCGACCCAGAAGCGCGCGGTCAGGCGGGCCATGGCAGACCTTTGGCGTCAGTCATTGCCATCTTTGAAATCCAGGCCCATCTCGGAATAGCGCTCGGCCTCTTCCAGCCAGTTGGCGCGGACCTTTACCTGCAAGAACAGATGCACCTTGCGGCCAAGGAACTCTTCGAGTTCCTCGCGCGCGGCCTTGCCCACGGCCTTGATGGTCTCGCCCTTGTTGCCAAGCACGATGCCCTTGTGGCCGTCACGAACGACATAGACCAGCTGGTCGATCCGGGCCGAGCCGTCCTTGCGCTCTTCCCAGTTCTCGGTCTCGACGGTGAGCTGGTAGGGCAGCTCCTGATGCAAGCGCAGGGTCAGTTTCTCGCGCGTGATCTCGGCGGCGATGTTGCGCATCGGCAGGTCGGCAATCTGGTCTTCGGGATAGAGCCACGGGCCTTCCGGCACCTCGCCCGCCAGCCATTCGCGCAATGTGTCGACGCCGTGGCCGCGTTCGGCGGAGATCATGAAGGTCTCGGTAAAGTCAAAGGCCGCGTTCATCTTCTCGGCCAGTCCCAGCAGGACCGGCGCCTCGACGCGGTCGATCTTGTTGATCGCCAGCGCCACGCGGCGGCCCTTGGCGATATTGCCAAGCTCTTCGAGGATGCGTTCCACACCCTCGGTCACGCCACGGTGCGCTTCGATCAGCAGCACGATCACATCGGCATCCGCCGCCCCGCCCCAAGCAGCGGCGACCATGGCGCGGTCCAGACGGCGGCGCGGCTGGAACAGGCCGGGGGTATCGACGAAGACCAATTGCGCATCGCCCTCCATCGCCACGCCGCGGATGCGGGCGCGGGTGGTCTGGACCTTATGCGTCACGATCGAGACCTTGGCCCCGACCATGCGGTTCAGCAGGGTGGATTTGCCCGCGTTGGGCTCTCCGATCAGGGCGACGAATCCGGCACGGGTGGTCATGTATTGCTCTCCAATTGCCGCAGCAGCGTGCTGGCGGCGGCCTGTTCGGCGGCGCGTTTCGACGGCGCGGTGGCGGCGGCCTCGGCCCCGTTGTCCAACCGCGCGGTAATGGTAAAGACGGGCGCGTGATCCGGGCCGCTGCGCCCGGTCTGCACATAGCGCGGCGGGTTCAGCCCGCGCGCTTGCGCCCATTCCTGCAACGCAGTCTTGGCGTCTCGCGCGTCTTCCTTGACGGTCTTCAGCCGGTCGCCCCAGAGCCGCAGGACCAACTCCTTCGCGGCCTCGAAGCCACTGTCGAGGTAAACTGCGGCAATCACCGCCTCGATGGCATCGCCCAGAAGCGCCTGCTTGCGCCGCCCGCCCGAGATCATCTCGGACCGGCCGAGCTTCAGCACCTTGCCGAGATCGATCTGACGCGCCACGTCAGCGCAAGTTTCCTTGCGCACCAATGCGTTGAAGCGCGGCGCGAGTTGCCCTTCGCTGGCGCCCGGGTCAAGTGCCAGCAACGCCTCGGCCATGACAAGGCCCAGCACCCGGTCGCCCAGAAACTCCAGCCGCTGGTTGTCGTCGCGATTGGCCGAGGACATGGAGGCATGGGTCACCGCGCGCACCAGCAGCTCCGGCTTGGCAAAGTGATGGCCAATCCGCGTCTCGAAGGCTTTGAGGTCTCCGCTCAGTTTCATCTGACAGCTTCGAAGAAGCGGTCGCCGCGCCATGTCCAGAAGAACAGCATCGAACGCCCGGCAGAGCTGAACATGATGCGATCCGCGCGGCCAATGAGGTTTTCGAAGGGCACGAAACCCACGCCCCCGGCGCGCTGCGCCAGACGGCTGTCAGCGGAGTTGTCGCGGTTGTCGCCCATGAAGAAGTAATGCCCCTCGGGCACGGTATAGACGCCCGTGTTGTCCGACTGCTGATTGGTGATGTTCAGGGTCGGGTAGGACACGCCATTGGGCAGGGTTTCGATCTGGCGGCTTTTCACGCAGGTCGCCCCTTGGCCCACGGGGCCGTTCTCGCAGCGCGGGCGCAGTTGTTGCGGGCCTTGGGGGGCCATGACCTCTTCAAACGTGCCCGCATCTTCGACCTCGACCGGGGTGCCGTTCAGGCTGATCACACCATTTCTAATTTGCACCTTGTCACCCGGCAGGCCAATCAGGCGCTTGATATAGTCGCGGCCCGAGACAGGATGACGGAAGACGACCACATCGCCACGCTCAGGCTCAGAACCGAAGAGGCGCTCGTTATCGCCATCGAAGACACCGCAGACATCCTTGGCGTCAATCTCGATCCCGACACCGGGCAGCATCAGGCTGGGGCAAGAGGCGTAGGAATAGCCGTAGGCCATCTTATTCACGAAGAGGAAATCACCGATCAGCAGCGTCTCTTTCATGGAGCCGGAGGGGATCCAGAAGGGCTGGAAGAACAGGGTCCGAAAGACACCGGCGATCATCAGCGCCCAAAAGATTGTCTTGATGGTTTCGACAAAGGCGTTGCCGGTTTTTTCCTTAGCGGCCATGCGGCGCTCCTGACATATAGGTTTGGGGTTACATGCGGGGCCGTGCGGGCCAAGTCAAGTGACGCGGGGCCGGATCGGCCTGCCCCGCGTGCATATGACGCGAAACGGCGGGGCGCGCCAGCCTATGCAGCCTAATCGGCAAGAGGGCGCGCTTCAATCACCACGAAAGCCTGCGCCCAAGGGTGATCGTCGGTCAGGGTGACATGGATGATCGCCTCATGCCCCGGCGGGGTCATCGCGGCGAGACGGTCCGCGGCCCAGCCCGTGACCTCCATCACCGGCTGACCGGTGCGCAGATTGCTCACCGCCATGTCGCGCCAGGCAATGCCCATGCGCAGCCCGGTGCCAAGCGCCTTTGAACATGCCTCTTTCGCGGCCCAACGTTTGGCATAGGTGCCCGCAACATCATGGCGCCGCTCGGCCTTGCGTTGCTCGACCTCGGTGAACACCCGGTTGCGAAACCGGTCGCCGAAACGGTCGAGCGTGCCTTGGATACGCTCGATATTTGCCAGATCAGTGCCGATGCCGAGGATCATTGAGTGCCATTCTTGCCGCGTGACGGGGCCGATGGCCCTTTGCCCTCAATAGATCACGCGGCGAAAGCGAGGAAAAGCGGCAATCCGACCCGAAAACGCCGCCCCGCGGGAACGGGACGGCGTTGAATTTACCACAGGGCGTGGCGCTTAGGCTGCGACGTGGCGGGCCTTCTCGGCTTTCGCCTCGTCGATGGCGCGCTGAACGGCGGCGCGCTGTTCGGTCAGGAACTCATAGCCGGGGCGGCCAGCAGTGGCTTTGATCGCATCGTCGTAGTTTTCGACCAATGCGGATTCGCCGTTGATGATCTCGTCATAGACAGCTTCGTTGTCGCCGGTCACTGCGTCGCGCAGCTTCAGCCAACCGCGGTGAGCCGATGCGGCGGCAGAGCCTTCTTCGGATACATCCACGCCGTCGACGCCAAGCTGGCGGTGCAGTTCTGTGTGGAACTTCTCACGTTCCGCGATGCGCTGGTCGAAGAAGCCGACAAAAGCCGCTTCGTCCGAGACCTGCTTGCGGGATTCGCGATAGCCGTCGCGACTGTCGATCAGGCGGGTGTGCAGTTTCTTTAGCGTGTCGATATGGTCGCTCATTGGTGCCTCCTTAGGTTCGTTAACCAGTCTGGCGGCCCAACGCGACCAAGGCCGCTTTAGGTCCAGAGGGAGGCACCCTTTGAGAGATTTTCCGCCACCGGCGGGCGGCAGGTTCAGCCCTCGCGGGCCTCATCCATCAGGCGGCGCATCTCGGCAATCGCGGGCTCCAACCCGAGGAAGATCGCCTCTCCAATCAGGAAGTGCCCGATGTTAAGTTCCCGCACCTCGGGGAAAGCGGCGATCGGGGTGACGGTGTCATAGGTCAGCCCGTGGCCCGCGTGCACCTCAAGCCCGAGAGAGTCGGCGAAACGCGACATCTCGCGCAGCTTGTTGAGTTCGACATCCGCCTCATCCCAACGGCCCTCGGCGAAGGCATCGCAATAGGCGCCGGTGTGCAATTCGATCACCTCTGCGCCGATGCGGTTGGCAGCTTCGATCTGCGCGCGTTCTGCCGCGATGAAGATCGACACCCGGCTGCCTGCCTCGCGCAGGGGCGCGATGAAATGGGCCAACTTGTTCTCTTCCCGGGCGACTTCCAGCCCGCCTTCGGTGGTCCGCTCTTCGCGCTTTTCGGGCACGATGCAGACCGCGTGGGGCTTATGGCGCAGGGCGATCTTTTGCATCTCATCCGTCGCGGCCATCTCGAAGTTAAGCGGGACCGACAGCACCTCCATCAAGCCTTCGATATCGGCGTCGGAAATATGCCGCCGGTCTTCGCGCAGATGCGCGGTGATGCCATCGGCCCCGGCCTTTTCCGCGATCTTGGCCGCGCGCAGCGGGTCGGGATAGGCGCCGCCCCGTGCGTTGCGCACCGTCGCCACATGGTCAATGTTCACGCCCAATCTCAGCTTTGGTTGATCCGCCATCTCGATTCCCCTTGCATCACTTGCCCCGACCATAGGTCGGAACTTTCGCCAACCCCATAGGGAGAAGCGGTTTTTCCCGAAAATTGATGGCGCGACAGGATCAGTCGGCGTGGCGCTTGGCGTCGGCCTTTTGCGCCGCCTTATGTTTGAGCGCCTCGAACTTGGCTTTGATCATGCCGCGCCGCCGCTTTTGATAGGCGCGCAACACCGGGACCGAGATGTAATAGGCGATAGAGGCGCAGATCATCCCAGGCAGGATGCCCCCGATCAGATAGGGGTAGAAGACCTGATGGAAAAACACCGTCAGCCCGGTCCAATCCATCTGGGTATCGGTAAAGATCGCGACGAAATTCTCTTTCAGATCGCGCCCGGCGTCGAGAAACTTCCCCCCGAAAGAGCGGTGCGCCGTCGGTGCCACGGGCGCGCCGAGGATCCAATGCCCGGTTTGCAGGGCCGCGATGCCGATGGGCACATAGGTCAGCGGATTGCCAAAGAAGGTCGCCATCAGCGCAGCAAGGATATTGGCCCGCATCACCCGCCCGATCAGCGCGGCGACGATGAAGTGCAGGCCGTAAAAGGGCGTAAAGGTGGTAAAGACCCCGGCCCAAATGCCGCGCGCGATGCGCTCGGGACTGTCGGGCAGCCGCCGCATCCGGTGTTTGACATAGTGAAACGCACGCGTCCAACCGCCGCGCGGCCACAGAAACTCGGCCAGCGCGCGCAGGGTCGGTTTCGGATCGCGGCGTTTGAAAATCAAGTCTCAGGTCCAGTATCGGCGTTTCGTCTGCGCGGGGTCAGGCGGTCTTTCCCATGCTCATATTGCGGTGCCTGCTGACATCGGCGACCTCACTCTCAGCTTCGAGCGTGGACATCAGCGAATGCAAGTGACTCACGTCTCTGAGATCCACATAGACCACCAGCCGGTAAAAGTCAGGCTTGCGCTCCACAAACTCCAGATCTGAAATATTGGCCGAGGCTTCGCCGATCAAGGTGCAGACCCGCCCCAGTACGCCCGCGCCATTGCCGATGGTGATGTCCAGCGCGCAGGTATAGACCGCCGGATGGCTGCCGTCATGCCAACGCAAATCGAGCCAGCGTTCGGGCTGGTCCTCATATTCCGAGAGGCGGTCACAGTCGATGGCGTGGACAGTCACGCCCTTGCCGCGGAAAGTGATGCCGACGATCCGCTCACCGGGCAGCGGGGTGCAGCAGGGGGCGCGGTCAAAGCTCTGCCCCGGCTCTAGCCCCACGACCGCGCGGCGCACGTCGATCTGTTCGCCCTTTTGCGGGGCAAGGTCGGGATAGACGCATTCCACCACTTCGCGGCCCGTGAGCTCCGAACTGCCAAGCCGGGCGAGCACCTCATCAGGGCCATTCAGCCGCATGTTCTTGGCCACGGTATGCAGCACCTTATCGGTGGCCTTTTTACCGACCTGCGCAAAGGCCGAACGCGCCAATTCACGGCCCAGTTTGATAAAGCGCTCGCGGTCGACCTCACGCAGGGAGCGCCGGATCGCCGACTTGGCTTTACCCGTGGTGGCAATGTCGAGCCATGTCACCTGCGGCGTCTGGCCCTGCGCGGTGGTGATCTCAATCGACTGGCCGTTTTTGATCCGGGTCCAAAGCGGCACGCGCATCCCGTCGACCTTGGCCCCCACACAGGCGTTGCCGATACGGGTGTGGATCGCATAGGCGAAATCAATCGGCGTGGCCCCGCGCGGCAGTTTCACCACATCGCCCTTGGGCGTGAAGCAGAACACCTGATCGGCGTACATCTCAAGCTTCACGGCTTCGAGGAAATCCTCGTGATCGGTCTCGGCGTCGAACTGCTCGGTCAGCTGGCTGATCCACTTGGCGGGATCGACGGCAAAGGGGTTTCGGCTGCGCACACCGTCGCGGTAGGACCAATGGGCGGCAACGCCGGTCTCGGCCACGTCATGCATCTGGCGGGTGCGGATCTGCACCTCCACCCGCTTGCCGTCACGGCCCGAGACGGTGGTGTGGATCGACCGATAACCGTTGGTCTTGGGCTGGCTGATGTAATCCTTGAACCGCCCCGGCACCGCGCGCCAACGGCGATGGATCGCGCCGAGGGTGCGGTAGCAGTCTTCCTCAGAAGCGGTAATCACGCGAAAACCGTAAATGTCAGACAGGCGAGAGAAGCTCTGCTCCTTCTCCTCCATCTTGCGCCAGATCGAATAGGGTTTCTTGGCCCGGCCAAAGACCTCGGCTTCGATATCCGCCTTTTCCAACTCTACCCGCATATCGCCGGTGATGCGCTGGATCACATCGCCGGTGTCGCGTTGCAGGGTGATGAAGCGGCGAATGATCGAGGCGCGCGCCTCGGGGTTGAGCACCCGAAAGGCGAGGTCTTCAAGCTCTTCGCGCATCCACTGCATGCCCATGCGGCCCGCCAGCGGCGCATAGATGTCCATCGTCTCCCGCGCCTTTTTGATCTGCTTGTCCGGGCGCATGGATTTGATCGTGCGCATGTTGTGCAGACGGTCGGCGAGCTTGACGAGGATGACGCGCAAGTCCTTGGACATCGCCATGAAAAGCTTGCGGAAATTCTCGGCCTGTTTGGTCTCGGTCGAGTTTAGCTGAAGGTTGGTCAGCTTGGTGACACCATCGACCAATTCCGCCACTTCTCCGCCAAAGAGGCTTTGCACCTCGGCATAAGACGCTTTGGTGTCTTCGATCGTGTCATGCAGCAGGGCGGTGATGATCGTCGCATCGTCAAGCTGCTGTTCCGTGAGGATCGCAGCGACGGCGACGGGATGGGTGAAATAGGGCTCACCGGAATGGCGAAACTGCCCCTCATGCATCCGCGCCCCATAGTCGAAAGCGGCGCGGATCAGGGGTTCGTTGGTACGCGGATTGTAGCCTTGAACGAGAGCGATCAGGTCGTCGGCAGTGATGTCGGCGCTGTTCATGCCATCTGCCTCATAGCCCCGGCCGGGGCGCGGGGGTTAGCCCTGTCCCTGTGCGGCCATCAACTGGCGCAGCAACATTTCTTCGGACATGCTGTCTTCTTCGGGCTTGTCCTCTTCGGCACCCATCAAAAGCGCCATGGCGTCTTCTTCGGGCTCGTCGACTTCGATCTGGCTCTGGTTGCTTTCGATCAGACGTTCGCGCAGATCATCGGCCGACTGTGTTTCTTCAGCGATTTCGCGCAAGGACACGACGGGGTTCTTGTCGTTGTCACGGTCAACGGTCAACTGCGATCCGGCAGAGATCTCGCGGGCACGATGTGCGGCCAGCATGACGAGTTCGAAACGGTTCGGAACCTTATCCACACAATCTTCGACGGTGACGCGGGCCATGAAGCCTCCAATATCTCATTTGCTGCCAGAAGTGCCGTATTTAAGCCGCCTCGGGCAGATTTACAAGCCGTTATTGCAGCCGCCGCACCTCGGCACGATCCCGCTCAGGCAGGGCCTCAAGCAGGGCGCGCACGGGCTTTCCAAGCAGCGGATGCACCCAATTGGGGGCCACATCGGCCAGCGGCACCAAGACGAAGGCGCGATCCTGTAGCCGGGGATGAGGCAGAATCAATTGATCCGGCGTGCGGCCAATCTGTGCCTCCAAAGGCAACTCGCGCCATATCTTGTGGGTCTGACGGTCTGGCAACACGATATCATCACAGGCCAAAAGATCCAAATCCAAGGTCCGCTGCCCCCAGCGTTGCACCCGCTCACGGCCCATCTGCGCCTCGATCCGGTGCAAGACGCCAAGCGCGGTCTGCGGATCCCACGGTGCTTCAAGCCAGGCGGCGGCATTCACATAGTCTGGCCCCGCCCCTGCGGGAAAGGCCGGAGTGTGATAGAATGCACTCGTGGCGCGAATCACCGCGCCGGACGTCTGCAATAGCTTTAAAGCCGATTTTAGCGTTTCCTGAGGTTTACCCACAGAAGATGCAAGGTTACCGCCGAGCGCAACCAGAAGACTATACTTTCGTATAGGGTCTCTACTGCTTAATTCCATACCCTCGGGGTCTTGCGACATCGTTAAAAAGCCTTAGTTATGCACCCTGATGTGGGGGCATCGCCAGAGGTCACGGATTTATTAATCCGCGGCGATTACAGTTCAAACCGGGAATACGGCGAAGCCTGCCGAAAGGATAGTTTAATGTTCTACAAAGATGAGCGGTTGGCGCTTTTTATAGATGGCTCCAACCTCTACGCCGCGGCAAAGACGCTGGGCTTCGACATCGACTACAAGCTGCTGCGGCAAGAGTTCATGCGCCGCGGCAAGCTGCTGCGCGCCTTCTACTATACCGCGCTTTTGGAAAACGATGAATATTCGCCGATCCGCCCGCTTGTCGACTGGTTGAACTACAACGGCTTTTCCATGGTCACCAAACCGGCCAAGGAATACACCGACAGCATGGGCCGCCGCAAAGTCAAAGGCGACATGGACATCGAACTGGCCGTTGATGCGATGGAACTGGCACCGCGTGTCGATCATATCGTGATCTTCTCTGGCGATGGTGATTTCCGCCCGCTGGTGGAAAGCCTGCAACGCCAAGGCGTGCGCGTCTCCGTCGTCTCCACGATCCGCAGCCAGCCGCCGATGATCTCGGATGATCTGCGCCGCCAAGCCGACAACTTTATCGAGCTTGACGATCTGCGTGACGTTATCGGCCGCCCGCCGCGCGACCCCGCACCGCAGGACTGAACGACATAGACCCATTTCGCGCAGAACCATGCCGCCCCGTGCGGCAGCGGTCTTATTGTGCGCAGTGTCTGGGTGATGGGCGAACGAATACCAGGCCAGCGACTGTGGCGTCACTGGCCTGTGAAATTTCTAAAATACCCCAGGGAAGATACAATACAGCACATGAAACCATGCGTTCCCCTTGATCCCACACTACCTGCTCCCGTAGAAGTAGACGATCCCCCGAAAAAGGGGGGTAAAAGTGAGGGAAGATGCTGTTCGATGCCGCTGTACGTTTGGAAAAGCTGCAAGATGTTAGCGCGCTTTGGGATGGGATCGTAAAGACATTTCGAAAGACCGGCTTTACCCACGCCATCCACATCAGCGTGGGTGCGGATTTCAAAGACGCTCAGTTTCTGTCGACCATACCCGACCTTTACGATGACCTCCCGCCCGAGGATGACCCATTCCTGCACCACTCGTGCAACAGTTATGATGTGCTGACGATCGGCCAAGCCTTCGTACACCTCTACCCCGATGTCACCCCGTCCGAGCATTCGCTGATCGCCCGCGCGGGGCGCGAAGGTCTGCATGCTGCCTTTGCCGTGCCCATGCGGCTGAAGGGCTCCGAACGCTTTGGCGGCTTCATCGTCGGTAACGGGATGGAGGCCGAAGAGTTCGAGCGCGCCTTCAGCGACATTGCCGAGGATCTGCGCCTCTTCTGCCTGCTGATGCACCGCCGGATCGAAGACCTGACCGGCACCGCGCCCCTGCCCCTGCCCGAAAACCCTTCGGCTTTCGACAAACTCAGCCCGCGCGAAGCCGAAGTGGTAAATCTGCTGGCCCATGGCTACACCCGGCAGCAGACCGCGCACCGCTGCAATCTCTCTATCCACACCGTGTCGGACTATGCGAAATCTGGCTACCGCAAGCTCGGCATCCGCAACCGGGCGCAGGCCGCCGCGCTGGTGCACGCCACAGCGGGCGAGCCTGCGCCCAAGTCGGACTGACGGGCTGGACGAAGCGGGCCCAAGCCCTTACCTCTGCGCCAACCGTCCGGAGACTTCGCCATGACCAAACCGCCTCTTACCCTCTACCTCGCCGCGCCGCGCGGATTCTGTGCGGGCGTGGACCGGGCGATCAAGATCGTCGAAATGGCGATCGAGAAATGGGGCGCGCCGGTCTATGTGCGCCATGAGATCGTGCATAACAAGTTTGTCGTCGACGGGCTGCGCGACAAGGGCGCGGTCTTTGTCGAAGAACTCAGCGAATGCCCCGACGACCGCCCGGTGATCTTCTCGGCCCATGGCGTGCCGAAATCCGTGCCTTCGGCGGCGCAAGCGCGCAACATGATCTATGTCGACGCGACCTGCCCGCTGGTCTCCAAGGTGCATATCGAGGCGCAGCGCCACGCAGATGCGGGCCTTCAGATCATTATGATCGGCCATGCGGGCCACCCTGAAACGATCGGCACCATGGGCCAATTGCCCGAAGGCGATGTGCTGCTCGTCGAAACGCCTGAGGATGTGGCCACAGTCGCCGTGCGCGATGACGCGCGTCTGGCCTATGTCACCCAGACCACGCTCAGCGTTGATGACACCGCCGATATCGTGGCCGCCCTACAGGCGCGTTTCCCCGCCATTATCGGCCCGCATAAAGAAGACATTTGCTATGCCACGACCAACCGTCAGGAAGCGGTCAAAGCCATGGCCCCGAAATGCGACGCGATGCTCGTGGTGGGCGCGCCCAACTCCTCGAACTCAAAACGGCTGGTCGAAGTCGGCGCCCGCGCGGGCTGCGCCTATGCGCAACTGGTGCAGCGCGCCGATGACATCGACTGGCGCGCGCTGGAGGGCATCGGCAGCATCGGCATCACGGCGGGCGCATCGGCCCCCGAAGTGCTCATCAATGAGGTGATCGAAGCCTTCAAAGCGCGCTATGACGTGACCACCGATCTGGTCGAAACCGCGCAGGAGAACGTCGAATTCAAAGTGCCGCGCGTTCTGCGCCAACCCGCCTGATTGACCGCCGCGCGCCAGCCGCCTAAACCGCGCTGGAAACTGCCGGAGATACCCATGCCTGACCTCTACGCCTATACTGACGGTGCCTGTTCGGGCAATCCCGGCCCCGGCGGCTGGGGCGTGCTGATGCGCGCCATGGACGACGATAAGATCGTCAAGGAACGCGAGTTGAAGGGCGGCGAGGCGCAGACCACCAACAACCGCATGGAGTTGATGGCCGCGATCTCGGCCTTGGAATCGCTCAGCCGCCCGACCGAGATCACGCTGGTGACCGATAGTAACTATGTCAAAAACGGCATCACCGGTTGGATCTTCGGCTGGAAAAAGAACGGTTGGAAGAACGCGGCTAAGAAGCCGGTCAAGAATGCCGAGCTTTGGCAACGGCTGGACGCCGCGAATGCGCGGCACAATGTGACGTGGAAATGGGTCAAGGGCCACGCTGGCCACCCCGAGAACGAGCGCGCCGATGAACTAGCCCGCGCGGGCATGGCCCCCTTCAAACCGGGCAGCAAGAAGTGACCCTGCTGGCCCTGCTGGACTATGCCGCCGTGCTGGTCTTTGCCATCACCGGCGCGCTTGTCGCCAGCCGGGCGCAGCTTGATATCGTGGGCTTTGCCTTTATCGCCTGCCTGACCGCCGTGGGCGGCGGCACGATCCGCGACCTCTTGCTCGACCGCAACCCGATCTTCTGGATCGAGACGCCCAGCATGCTCGGCGTGGCCATCGTGGCGGCGCTGGTGGTGTTTTTCACCGCCCACCTGCTCGAAAGCCGCTTTCGCACTCTGATCTGGCTCGACAGTCTGGCGCTCGCCGTCGCTGTCGCGGCGGGTGTCGGTGTGGCGATGGCGCAAGAGCAATCGGCGCCAATCATCATCGTCATGGGCATGATCACCGGCTGTATGGGCGGGCTGATGCGCGATGTGGTGGTGGGGCAGTTGCCGCTGGTGCTGACCCAAGGCGAGCTTTACGCCACCGCAGCGCTCTCAGGTGCCGCCGTTGCCGTGCTGCTGTCGCCCTATTTCGATGGCACGCTCTACCCGCTGCTGGCCTGCGCTGCGACGACTTGGGTGCTGCGCGCCGGGTCGCTTTATTTCGGCTGGCACCTGCCGGTTTACAAAAGCACCCCGCCCAAAAGCTGAACCTCGGCCTCAGCTAAGACGCGCACCCACTGCGATCTGCGCACCGCGTTGAAACACATCCGCATCCTGCACGCCCTTGCCCGCGCGCTGTAGCCGCGTCAGCCGCACCGCCCCCTCGCCACAGGCGATGCGCAGCGCGTCCGACAGCACCTCACCCGGCGCGCCGGTGCCCTCGTCCAGCACCGAGCCGAGGACTTTCACGCGCTGGCCGTCAATCTCGAACCATGCCCCCGGAAAGGGCGAAAGCCCGCGGATCAGCCGGTCCACCTCGACCGCCGGGCGGGTCCAGTCGATCCGCGCTTCGGCCTTGTCAATCTTGGCGGCATAGGTGACGCCCTCTTCGGGCTGGGGCTGCGGTGTCAGATCGGTGAGTTGCGACAGCGCCTTGTTGATCGCCACCGCGCCCATGGTGCTCAGCCGGTCGTGCAACTGTGCCGTGGTTTCTGCCGCGCCGATCTCGGTCTCTTCACAGAGCAGCACCGGCCCGGTATCAAGCCCCGCTTCCATCTGCATGATGCACACGCCGGTCTTATCGTCGCCCGCCATGATTGCACGGTGAATAGGCGCCGCCCCGCGCCAGCGCGGCAGCAGGCTGGCGTGGATGTTCAAACAGCCATGTTTCGGCGCGTCGAGAATGGGCTGCGGCAGGATCAGACCGTAGGCCACGACCACCGCCGCATCGGCCTCAAGCGCGGCGAATTCTTCCTGCGGCTCAGGATGTTTGAGCGATACCGGATGGCGCACCAGCAGTCCAAGCGCTTCGGCGCGTTGCTGCACCGGGCTGGGGCGGGGCTTCTTGCCGCGCCCGGCGGGGCGGGGCGGCTGGCAATAGACCGCGCAGATCTCATGCCCGCCCTGCACCAGCGCATCGAGGATCGGCACCGAAAAATCGGGCGTGCCCATGAAGATCAGTCGCATCTGTTCACTCCTGCCGGACAGCGCCTTGGAGAGCGCTGTCAGCCGTTCTGTTTGCGCGCCTTGCGCAACAGCATGTCGCGCTTGGTTTTGCTGAGGTTATCGAAATACATCTTGCCCGCCAGATGGTCGATCTGGTGCTGCACGCTCACCGCTTCCAGCCCGACGAAATCACGCTCCACCTCGGCCCCCGTCTCGTCAAGGAACCGTACCTTCACCCCGCGCGGGCGGCGGATCACGGCGCTGAAACCGGGCAGATTGGGGCTGGCTTCCTCGTAAGGATGCAACACGGCAGAGGCATCGACGATCACCGGGTTCGCCAGCCGGATGCGTTTGTTGCGCGCTTCCGAGGCATCGACGACGGCGACCTGCAACATCACCCCGATCTGCGGCGCGGCAAGGCCGACGCCGGGCATGGCGTCCATCGTCTCGATCATGTCGTCCCAGAGGGTGCGGATTTCATCCGTCACCGCATCGATGGGTTCGGCGGGGCTGCGCAGGCGTTTGTCGGGCCATGGAACATAGCGGCGTAGGGTCATTGTGCGTTGAACTCCGCAATCTTGGCCGCGCGGGTCTCCGCGTCGAGGTGATCGAAGGTCACCACGCCATCAAGGTGATCCATCTCATGCTGCGCGATTAGCGCGGCGGCGCCTTCCATGCTCTGCACATAGCGGCCCCCGTTCAGACCGGTCCAAACCATCTGGACCTGAGCGGGGCGCGAGATATCGGTGCTGATGCCGGGGATGCTAAGACAGCCTTCGGTATTGGTCACCCGTTCTTCGCCGATCTCTTGAAACATCGGGTTGATGCAGACCAGCGGGTCGGACTTATTCTCTTTCCAGCCCGCATCCATCACGAAGATGCGCAGCATCGCGCCCACCTGTGGCCCGGCAAGGCCACGCCCCGGTGCGGCATACATCGTTTCCAGCATATCGGCGGCAAGGCGTTCGATCTCGGGCGTGATCTCTTCGACCGGGGCGCAGATCTCGGCCAGTCGCGGGTCGGGCCAGCGGAGAACCTCCAGCACGCTCATCCGCGCGCCAGCTCGCGCTTGAGCTTGACCATCTTGCGGGTGATCATCTGGCGCTTCAACGGCTTGAGGTAGTCGATAAAAAGCTTCCCATCGAGGTGGTCGATCTCATGCTGCACGCAGGTCGCCCAAAGGCCGTCAAAGGCCTCCTGCTGCTCTTTCCCATCACGGTCGAGCCAACGCACCTCAACCTCCGCCGGGCGGGTCACCTCGGCATATTGGTCGGGGATGCTGAGACACCCTTCTTCATAGGTGTTAAGCGCGTCCGAAGAAGCCACGATTTCGGGGTTGAACATCAACAAGGGCCGGGGCGCTTCGCCCTCTTCCTTGACGCAATCCAGCACGATCACCCGGCTCAACACGCCGATCTGCGGCGCGGCAAGGCCGATGCCCGGCGCATCATACATGGTGGTCAACATATCATCGCCCAGCACGCGCAGCTCGTCACTGAGATCGGCGACGGGGGCTGCGGCTTTCTTGAGCCGTGGATCGGGGTGCAAAAGGATCGGGCGTTTCATCCCGCTCATTTAGGCCATGCCCGTGCATCGCGCAACCGGGGGCTTGCAGCGCCTGCGGCAGCCGTTAGCTTGGCCGCAATATCAGGAGAGACCAGCATGAGCTTTGACGACATCATCGACCGGCGCGGCACCCATTGTGCGAAATGGGACAAGATGGAAGCGATCTATGGCGTGCCCGCGGATACCGGCATCGCCATGTGGGTGGCCGACATGGATTTCCGCCCCCCGCAAGTGGTGCAGGACGCGCTTCAGGCCCAGATTGATCACGGGGTGCACGGGTATTTCGGCGATGACAGCAAATACCTTGCCGCGATCCAGTGGTGGATGGAAAATCGCCACGGCTGGAAGGTCGACGCCGAGGCGATCCTTACCACGCATGGCTTGGTGAACGGCACCGCCATGTGCGTCGATGCTTTCACCCAGCCCGGCGATGGGGTGGTGCTGTTCACCCCGGTCTATCACGCCTTCGCCCGCGTGATTAACGCCGCCGAGCGTCGGGTGGTGGAATGCCCGCTGACCAATGCTTCGGGCCGTTACGAGATGGATTTCGATGCCTATGACGCCCTGATGACCGGGGATGAGAAGATGGTGATCCTCTGCTCGCCGCATAACCCCGGCGGGCGGGTCTGGAGCCGTGAGGAACTGCAGGGCGTGGCCGACTTCGCCAAGCGGCACGATCTGGTGCTGGTCTCGGATGAGATCCACCACGATCTGGTGATGCCGGGGCACAAGCATATCCCCATGGCCCAGATCGACGGGATCGAAGACCGTCTGGTGATGATGACCGCCACGACCAAGACCTTCAACATCGCGGGCGGCCATACCGGAAACGTCATCATCCACGACCCCAAGCTGCGTGAGCGCTTTGCCCGGCGCATGGCGGCCTTGGGTGTTTCGGCAAACTCCTTCGGGCTGATCATGGCGACCGCCGCCTATTCGCCCGAAGGGGCTGCTTGGGTGGATGAGTTGACCGCCTATCTCGACGGCAACCGGCAGATCTTCGACGAGGCGGTGAACGCGATCCCGGGGCTAAGCTCGATGCCGCTGGAATCGACCTATCTGGCTTGGGTGGACTTTTCGGGCACCGGCATGGCGCCCGCGGAGTTTCAGGACCGTGTCGAGAAAAGCGCCGCCATCGCTGCCAACCACGGCGCGACATTTGGCACCGGCGGCGAAAGCTTCATGCGCTTCAACCTCGCCACCCCGCGCGCACGGGTCGAGGAAGCCTGCGACCGGCTCGCCAAAGCCTTCAGTGATTTGCAGTAACGAAACGGCGCGGCGGGGCAGCCCCGCCGTGCCGCCCTATCAGGTGCGGCCGTCTTCGATCAGCCCCAGCGGCGCATCGGCGGGGCGTTCGAAATCAAGCGGCGGACGGTCCGCCACGGCGGTGGCGCGTTTGAACTCATAGCGCATCTCGCCCGCTTCTTCCTCGCTCGCCACGATCAGACATTGGAACAGATGCAGGCTGCCGTCATAGAGATCGACCAGCCCGCGCAGCTTCGGCGCATCCTGTGCATCGACGGAGAAACCAGTCTTCCACATGCGCAGCACGCGGTAGACATCACCCCCCGCCTCAAGCCGCAGGCGCGCGCCCTTGCGCAGGCTTGCCATACGCGCGGCATCCAGCCCCGCCTGTATTTCTTTCGACAGAAATTCTTCCATGCGCAATTCCCCCGCTGATGCCTCTAAGCTGGCGGAAAGCGTAGAAAATTCAAGTTAAGAATTGGTGACGTTTGGGCAGTCTGCATCAGCGCAGAGCGGCTGCGCGCCTATGAAGATTGGGCGGCCCCCGCGCCCTGCCCTAAATATACCCTCAAACGCGGAAAGGAGAACAAGATGGGCCTATTGGTCGACGGTAAATGGCAAGATAAATGGTATGACACCAAATCCTCGGGCGGCAAGTTTGAGCGCAGCGAGGCCAAGTTTCGTAACTGGGTGACCGCCGATGGCAGCGCCGGACCAAGCGGAGAAGGCGGGTTCAAGGCAGAATCGGGCCGCTACTACCTCTACGTCAGCTATGCCTGCCCATGGGCGCATCGCGCGCTGATCTTCCGCCAGTTGAAGGGGCTTGAGGATCACATCGGCGTCTCCGTCGTGCATCCCGAGATGTTGGGCGAGGGCTGGACCTTTGACACGGATTTCCCCGGTGCCACGGGCGACACGCTCTTCGGCCTGCCCTATGCCCGCGACATCTACACCCGCGCCGATCCCAAGTTCACCGGCCGCGTTACCGTACCGATCCTCTGGGACAAAGAGCGCGAGACCATCGTCAGCAATGAGAGCGCCGAGATCATCCGCATGTTCAACAGCGCCTTCAACGCGATCACCGGCAACAGTGATGACTATTACCCCGCGCAGCTGCACGACCGCATCGAAAAGGTGAACGCCCGCGTCTATGACACGCTGAACAACGGCGTCTACAAAGCTGGCTTCGCCACCACGCAAGAGGCCTATGACGCCGCCGTGCATCCGCTCTTCGACACGCTGGATTGGATCGAAGACATCCTGTCGCAGAACCGCTACCTCACGGGCGACCGGATGACCGAGGCCGACTGGCGGCTTTTCACCACGTTGGTGCGCTTCGACAAGGTTTATCACCTGCACTTCAAATGTAACCGCCACCGGATCGTCGATTACGCGAACATCTGGGCCTATACGCGCGAACTCTATCAGGTGCCGGGCGTGGCCGAGACGGTGAACTTCGACCATATCGTGCGGCACTATCACTACAGCCATGACACGATTAACCCGCACCGCATCATCCCGATCAATCCGGTGCTGGACTTCGACGCGCCGCACGGGCGCGGCTGACCTCCCCTCCCCCTGCCGCGTGGAAGGCGCTTGATCGCGCAGCGCTTTTGCGCTTTCACCGCAGCGACGACGGCAGGGGGATGATCATGCAAAAGCCAGACCAGCGCGACCACGGCGGCGGTGTCGATGCGGCAGCGGCGCGTTTCGGCGGGCAGCGGTCGGATTGGATCGACCTTTCCACTGGGATCAACCCCGCGCCCTACCCAATACCTGCCCTGCCTGCGGGCGCATGGTCTGCCCTCCCCGACGCCGCGGCGCAAGACGCGCTGCTGGCCGCCGCCCGCGGCTTTTGGAAGGTGCCCGAAGGGGCCGCGATCCTCGCCGTGCCGGGGGCCTCCTCGGCCATCGCGCGAATCCCGGCGCTGGCCCCGAAGGGCCGCGTGCGCATCCCCGGGCCGACCTATAACGAACATGCCGCCAGCTTCGCCGAGAACGGCTGGCAAGTGGTCGAGACGGGCGAGGCCGAAGCCGCCGTTCACGTCCATCCCAACAACCCCGACGGGCGCATTTGGCCTATGGCAAAGACGACAGCCCCGCTCAGCATCGTTGATGAGAGCTTTTGCGACATCACGCCCGACGCCACCCTGATGGTGCAGGCCACGGTGCCCGGCACGCTGATCCTCAAGAGCTTTGGCAAATTTTGGGGGCTGGCCGGGCTGCGGCTGGGGTTCGTGATAGGCGATCCGGCCTTGGTCGCGCGGCTTGAACAGATGCTCGGGCCGTGGCCGGTCAGTGGCCCCGCGCTGCATATCGGTGCAGCGGCGCTGCGGGACGAAACATGGGCCGAAGCCACGCGGGCGCGGCTGGGGGCCGAGGCCACGCGCCTCGACGGGTTGATGACCACAGCAGGCGCAGAGATCGTCGGCGGCACCCCGCTTTTCCGGCTCTATGAGGTCGAAGACGCGCAGGCTTGGCAAACCCGCCTCGCCCGGCACCAGATCTGGAGCCGCGTCTTCCCCTACAATCCGCGCTGGCTGCGCCTTGGCCTGCCGCCCTCGATAGGTTGGGCGCGGTTGGAGCAGGCGCTGGCATGAGCACGGCGGCGATCCTCGCGCTGGCCATGCTGCTCGATGCCGCGCTTGGAGAGCCGGATTGGCTCTGGCGTCGCCTGCCGCATCCGGCGGTGCTGATGGGGCGGCTGATCGGCTGGGGGGATCGTCGGTTGAACCGCGGCCAAGCCCGCCGCGCCAAGGGCGTGGCGCTGCTGCTGGCCCTGATGATCGGGGCCGCGCTGCTCGGCTGGGCGCTCAGCCTTGCTGGCCCCCTCGTCGAGATCATCCTCACCGCCATCCTGCTGGCGCAACGTTCCCTCGTCGAGCACCTGCGCGCCGTGGCCGACGGGCTGCGCCAGTCCTTGCCCGCAGGGCGCCGCGCCGTGGCGATGATCGTCAGCCGCGACACCGCCGCGATGCCGCCAGAGGCCGTCGCCCGCTCTGCCATCGAAAGCGGGGCGGAGAACCTCAGCGACGGGATCATCGCCCCTGCCTTTTGGTTCCTGCTAGGCGGGCTGCCGGGGCTGCTGGTCTATAAAATCGTCAACACCGCCGACAGTATGATCGGCTACCGCACCCCGCGCTATGCCGATTTCGGCTGGGCCGCGGCGCGGATGGATGACCTTCTGAACCTCGCCCCCGCACGGCTGACCGCCCTGCTGATTGCCTTGCCCGGCGGGGTGCTGCACCTTTGGCGCGACATCAAGGCCGACGCGGCGCTGCACCGCTCGCCCAATGCCGGTTGGCCGGAAGCCGCCATGGCGCGGGCCATAGGTGTGGCCCTCGCCGGTCCGCGCAGTTATGATGGGCAGGTGCAGCAGTTTCCTTGGGTGCATGGCGCGGGGGCGCGCGTCATCGGACCTTTGGAGATCGATGCGGCCATCACCCGCCTCTGGCAGGCATGGTTGGTGATGTGGGCAATCGCCCTAGTTCTGGCCTGTCTGTGACAAAGAGGTAACCATGCGCCCCACGTTTCTCGCCGCCGCACTCGCGGCGCTCACCCTTCCCGCCAGCGCCTATGCGCAAGCCAAATGCGGCGGGGATTTCTCCAGTTTCATTGCCGATGCCAAAGCCGAGGCCGTGGCGAACGGCGCGGACCCCGCCAAGGCCGAGCGTTTCTTTTCCGGCCTGCGCCAAGACCCCGCCGTGCTGCGCGCCGATCAGGCCCAAGGGGTGTTTCAAAAGCCCTTCATCGAATTCTCGCGCCGCCTAATCTCGGAAAACCGGATCAACCGGGGCCGCGCCATGGCCGAGAAATACGACGCCGTCTTCGACCGGGTAGAAGCCGAGTATGGCGTCAGCCGTGGCGTGCTCTTGGCCTTCTGGGCGTTTGAGACGGATTACGGCGCGTTCCAAGGCGACTTTAACACTGCCAACGCATTGGCGACCCTTTCCCATGACTGCCGCCGCCCCGAACTGTTCCGCCCACAGCTTTTCGCCGCTCTGGAGCTTTTCGAGCGCGGTGCGTTCGACCCGGCCACCACCACCGGCGCTTGGGCCGGTGAGATCGGCATGGTGCAAATGCTGCCGCGCGACATCCTAGAGAACGGGGTGGATGGCGACGGCGACGGCGCGGTCTCGCTCAAGACATCTGCCCCCGATGCGCTGCTGTCGGGTGCCAAGATGCTGCAAAGCCTCGGCTGGCGCGCGGGCGAGCCTTGGTTGGCCGAGGTCACCCTGCCGCAGGATTTCGACTGGTCGCAAACCGGGCTGGAGACCACAAAACCCGTCAGCGAATGGCAGGCCATGGGTGTCTCCCCCCGCAACGGGCCGCTGGCCGAGGGGCTGACCGCCTCTGTCCTGCTGCCGCAGGGACGCGGCGGGCCTGCTTTCATCGCCTATCCGAACTTCCGCGTTTATTTCGAGTGGAACCAGAGCTTTACCTACGTCATGACCGCCGCCTATTTCGCCACACGGCTTGAGGGCGCGCAGGTTTATGATGCGGGCAACCCGGCCCCCGGCCTTGGCGGCGAGGCGATGAAAACGCTTCAACGCAAACTGCAAGCCAAGGGCTATGACGTGGGCGATGTGGATGGCATCCTCGGCTCCGGCACCCGAGCCGCCGTACGCGCGGAACAGGCCCGTCTTGGCATGCCCGTCGATGGCTGGCCCACGCCCGACCTGCTGAACCAACTGTAAGGAGAAGACCCCGATGGCCCTCAAGAAAACCGCCGCGCAAATGGTCGCCGAGGCCCGCGCCCGGATCGAAGAGATCGACAGCGCTGAGGCCATCGCCATGCTGGAGGACGAAAACGTGCAATTCGTCGACCTGCGTGACCCCCGCGAACGCGAACGCACCGGGTTCATCCCCGGTGCCTTCCACTGCCCACGCGGCATGTTGGAGTTCTGGGTCGACCCCGACAGCCCCTATTTCAAAGAGGTCTTTGCCCAAGACAAGAAGTTCGTCTTTCACTGCGCCTCTGGCTGGCGCTCGGCCATCTCGGTCGCGACGCTGCAAGACATGGGCTTTGACGCGGCTCACCTGAAGGACGGTTTCGGCGGCTGGGAAAAAGTGGGCGGCCCGATCGAGAGGTCCTGAAGCGCAGGCTTTGATCTGGCCTCCCCCACGTAAAGCTGCCACAAGTTTTGCAACGTCAAAGGAGAGACAGAATGACCGAGATCAAACGCCACCACACCAACAGCCGCATGAGCCAAATCGTCGAGCATGGTGATGTGATCTACCTTGCCGGTCAGGTCGGCACGGCGGGGGCGGATGTGGCCCAGCAGACCCAAGATTGCCTTGATAAGGTCGACGCACTTCTGGCCGAAGTCGGCAGCGACAAGACCCGCATCCTGCAATCGACCATCTGGCTGGCCGACATGGCCGATTCTGAAGCCATGAACGCCGTCTGGGACGCATGGGTGCCCGAGGGCCAAGCCCCCGCTCGCGCCTGCGGCGAATCCAAACTCGCCACGCCGGAATATCTGGTCGAAGTGCTGGTAATCGCCGCCAAGGCCTGAGCCATTCCCCCCGCGCCCTGTCACGGGGCGCGGGGCTTTGCCGGACCCCCAGATGACCCCCTGCACCCTCACCGCCCTGTCGGACCTCGCCACGCTCAACGTCGACACAATCATCGACGTGCGCGCGCCGATGGAGTTTGCCGAGGATCATCTGCCCGGTGCCATTAACCTGCCCGTGCTGTCGGACGCGGAGCGCGCCGAAGTGGGCACGATCTACAAGCAGGTCAGCCCCTTCGACGCGCGCAAGATCGGCGGGGCGCTGGTGGCGCAGAACACGGGCCACCATTTGCAAACGGCACTGGCGGATAAAGACGGCAGCTGGCAACCGCTGGTCTATTGCTGGCGCGGCGGGCAGCGGTCGGGGGCGTTCTCGACGATCCTCGATCAGGTCGGCTGGCGCGTGCAACTGCTGCGCGGCGGCTATCGCAGCTACCGGCGCTTGGTGGTCGCGGCGCTCTACGACACGCCCCTGCCGCATCGGCTGATGCTGATCGAAGGCGGCACCGGCACGGCCAAGACACGGCTGTTGCACCATCTGGCCAAGGCAGGCGCGCAGGTGCTTGACCTCGAAGGGCTGGCGCAGCACCGCGGCTCGCTTTTCGGTGCGGTGGACGGCGGGCAGCCGCATCAAAAGATGTTCGAATCTCGGCTCGCCCAAGCGCTATTGCCGCTCGACCCCGCGCAGGTGACATGGGTCGAAGCCGAGAGCAGCAAGATCGGCGACATCACCCTTCCGCCTGCGCTTTGGGCCGCGATGCGCGACGCCGCGCGGGTTGAGATCGCCGCCCCCTTGGCCGCGCGGGCGGATTTTCTGTGCCGGGCCTATGATGACCTGACCACCGACCCCGCCATGCTCGAAAACCGCATCGACAAGCTGCGGCCCTATCATAGCGGAGAGACGATCACCCAGTGGCAGACCCAAGCCCGCGCGGGTGATTGGGCCAGCCTCGCCGAAGGGCTGATCGGCCAACACTACGATCCGCGCTATGCCAAGGCCGCCAGCCGCAACCCCGCCCCGCGCGCCCGGCTGACGCTCGACCGGCTTGATGACAGCACATTGGCCGAAACCGCCGCCACGCTGCACAGCCGTTTCACCGCAGGCGGATAGAGGTCGCCCCCGCCTCAAGCCGCCCGATGATATGGCCCGCCAAGCCTTCGGCCTTTAACCGCGCCTGCGCCGCTTTCGCGGCATCCTCGGGCAAGGCTGCCAGCAGCCCCCCGGCGGTTTGCGGATCGTGGAAAAGCGGGTTCACCGGGCCTGCCGCCGCGATCGGGGCATCTGCCTGATTGACCGCCAGCAGGGAAGAGGCCACCCCCTGATCCGACAACGTCTGCGCGCCGGGGTAGATCGGCACCGCCTCCCCCCAAAGCTCCGCCGCCAATCCCGAGGCGCGGCAGATCGCTTGCACATGCCCGGCAAGGCCAAAGCCCGTTACATCCGTCATCGCATGGGCCTTGCTCAAAATCTCCGCCTCCCGCGCCTGCGGGGTGGCCATGACGCCGAGCGCTTCGGCCACCACCCGCCCCGGCGCGGTCCCTGCCATATGGCCTGCAAGGATCACCCCCGACCCGATGGGCCGGGTCAGCATCAGCAGATCGCCCGGCTGCGCGCCACCGAGGCCGATGGGCCTCGCGTCCCGCGTACCGGTGACCGTAAAGCCGATGGTCAGTTCCGCGCCCATGGTCGTATGGCCGCCCACGATCTGCGCGCCTGCACCCGCCATCACCTCCTGCGCGGCCACCGCGATCTCGCGCAGGGTCCGGGCCTGCAATTCGGGCGACATGCGCGGCAGGATGATCGAACTCAGCGCCGCCTGCGGTGTGGCCCCCATGGCCCAGACATCGCCCAAAGCATGCACCGCCGCGATCCGCGCCATCATTGCGGGGTCTTCGACAAAGCCGCGCAGATGATCCGTGCTCATCACCTGAAAACCACCGCCCGGTTGGCGTAGCACCGCCGCATCATCGCCCGCCCCGGTGAGCACATCGCCCGAGACGGGCGGCTGCACCTCGGCCAAAAGATCGCCCAGCACCGCGCCGCCCACCTTGGCCCCGCATCCGCCACAAAGCGGTTTGCCCGCCAGCGCCTCCTGCACGCCCGAGGCCACCGGGCCCGTCAGCGCATCGGTCTTCATCTCGGGCAGGTCATCGAGCCCGTCCATGAACTTCCGGTCGATCCGATCCTTCCACCGCCACAGCAGCCCACCGTCAAGGGCCAGCCCATTCCGCTCCGCCACGGCGGCTTTCTTGCCGAGTGAGATCAGCTTGAGATAATGCCGCTGCGGTTTGAACGCCCGCCGTGCCCCGCCGCTGAGCGCCGCGCGCAGGTTGTCGTGCAGCACCGGTGCCGCCCGCACGGCAAAGACACCGGCCTTGGGGCGCGGGCTGGCCTCCATATGTGCGCAATCGCCAACGGCGAAGAGCCTGTCATCATCTACCACCCCCAGATCGGCCCCGACGCGGATGAACCCCGCGTGCAGCGGCAGATCGGTCTGGGCAAGCCAGCCCTGCGGCACCGGCCCCGCAGCCCCCACGCAAAGCGCTGCAGGGATCGGCGCGCCATCCGCCAAGAGCACCTGCCGGTCGGTGATCTGCGTGACCTTGGCCTCAAGCGCCACGGTCACCCCAAGCTCCGCCATCTGCCGCCGCACCATCGCCTCGGTCCGGGGGGCCATGCCGGAAAGCTGCGGCCCATGTTCCACCACCGTCACCGCAGGCTGCCCCCCCGCGTCGCGCAGGGCAAAGGCCATCGCCATGGCAAGCTCGCAGCCCGCCACACCGCCGCCGATCACCGCCACCTCGGGCGGCTGCTCCCCCGCCTTGACCGCCGCGAGAAACTCCCGCCAACGCGCGGCATAGAGATCGAGCGGCTTGGCCCCGACCGCGTGCTCGGCAAATCCCGGCGGATCCATCTTGGCCGTGATGCCTATGTCGATCGACGCCACATCATAGGCCACGGCCCCGCGCCCTTCGACCGTGATCTCCCGCGCCGCGCGGTCGATCCCCGTCGCCGCCCCAAGGATCAACCGCGCCCCGGCGTGACGGCAAAGGCGCATGAGGTCGATCTCCAATGCATCGCGGTCGTAATGCCCGGCGATATGACCGGGCAGCATGCCGGTATAGGGCGCAGTGGGGCCGGGGTTGATCACCGTCAGCCGTGCGCCGGGCAGCGGGTCCATCCCCCATTTGCGCAGCACCAGCGCATGGGCGTGCCCGCCCCCCACCAGCACCAAATCCCGCGTCAGGGGCAGATCGCTTTGCACCAGATAGCCTCACTCTCTCTTTCCGCTTTGGATCATAGCTACCCCAAGCCGCCCGCCCGCGCCATCGGCCTGACCGAGATGTGAGCGGGCCGGATCAGCGCGGAAATGGCGCTTCCCCGCCCATTCGGGCCCGGAAAGCCGCCAAACCGGTAAAAAGGGTGACAATTCGCCACAAAACCCCCATGTACATTCCATCCCCGACCCTCTACCGACGGCCGGATTCCTTTGCCGTGGCTGGTAGCACCCCACGTGCCCGCCCCCCGCACAACGTTCAAGACAGGACAGCCTTCGTGATCCAGACTATTGCCGATGCCCTTGCCCAACAGGGTTATGAAACACTTACCGCCGTACAGGAGGCCGTCACAGACCCCGCGCTGAACGATCAAGACCTTCTGGTTTCGGCCCAAACCGGGTCGGGCAAGACGGTGGGCTTCGGCCTTGCCATCGCGCCCACGCTTCTGGGCGAGGACACGCATTTCGGCCAAGCAGGCGCGCCGCTGGCGCTGATCATCGCGCCGACGCGCGAATTGGCCATGCAGGTTAGCCGCGAGTTGACCTGGCTTTACGGCAAAGCGGGCGCGGTGGTCACCACCTGCGTCGGCGGCATGGACACCCGGACCGAGCGCCGGGCGCTGGACCGCGGCGCGCATATCGTCGTCGCCACGCCGGGGCGTCTGTGTGACCACATCAAACGCAACAACATCGACCTCGATTCCTTGCGCGCCGTGGTGCTGGACGAGGCTGACGAGATGCTCGACCTCGGCTTTCGCGAAGACCTCGAGTTCATCCTGTCGGAATCCCCCGAGGAACGCCGCACGCTGCTGTTCTCGGCCACCGTGCCCGCGGCCATCGCCAAGCTCGCGCAATCCTACCAGCGCGACGCGCAGCGCATCACCACCGTGGGCGAGGCCAAACAGCACAGCGACATCGAATACCGCGCGCTGAATGTGCATCCGCGCGACACCGAGAACGCGATCATTAACGTGCTGCGCTTCTACGAGGCCAAGAACGCCATCGTCTTTTGCAACACACGCGCCGCCGTGGCGCGACTGACCACGCGGTTCACCAACCGCGGCTTTTCGGTCGTGGCGCTGTCGGGTGAACTGACGCAGTCCGAGCGCACCAACGCGTTGCAAGCGCTGCGCGACGGGCGTGCCCGTGTCTGCATCGCGACGGATGTGGCTGCACGCGGCATCGACCTGCCGAACCTCGAACTGGTGATCCACGCCGACCTGCCCAGCAACTCCGACACGCTGCTGCACCGCTCGGGCCGGACGGGCCGCGCCGGGCGCAAGGGGGTCTCGGCGCTGATCGTGCCGCCCAAGATGCGCAGCAAGGCAAACCGGCTTCTGGGCTGGGCCAAGCTGAAAGTGGAATGGGCCGCACCGCCCTCCGCCGCCGAGGTCAACGCCGCTGACGAAGCCCGCCTGCTGGCCGATTCCGCATGGGTGGAGCCTGCGCCCGAGGATGCGGCGGAATTCGTCACCTCGCTGGTCGAGAAATTCAGCGCCGAGCAATTGGCCACCGCTTTCGTCAACCTCTACCGCAAGCGCCAGTCCGCCCCGGAAGAGCTGAGCGACCCCGGCGCGCCGGGCGAGGACAAGCCGCGCCGCGACTTTGGCCCATCGGTCTGGTTCTCGGTCTCCACCGGGCGCAAAGACGGGGCCGAGCCGCGCATGTTGCTGCCGATGCTCTGCCGCCGCGGCGACCTGACCAAGGACGACATCGGCGCGATTCGCGTGCAAGACAGCCATAGTTTCGTGGAGGTGGCCGAAGCCTCGGTGCCCGGTCTGCTCGACACGCTGGGCGGCGACATGAAACTGGAAGACGGCGTGGTGCTGACCAAGCTGGACAAAGCGCCCGATCTGCCGCGCGGCCCCAAGCCCGGCGGCAAACGTGGCCCGAAACCCGGCGGTTTCAAAGGCGACCGCGGCCCCCGCAAACCGCGCGGCGATTATGACCCGGATGCCGCCCCCGCCCCGCGCAAACCCCGCGCGAAATCCAGCGACGGCCCCGGTGCTGCGTCTTTCGACAAGCCGAAATACGACAAGCCGAAATTCGATAAACCCCGCGCGCCCAAGGGCGAACGCCCGCCGAAGTCGCATAAGACCGAGCGTAGCCCGATGAAACCCGGCGCGACGCCCAAGCCCAAATCGGGCGGCGACACGAGCGGCAAGCCCAAGGCAAAGGCCGTTTGGAAAAAGGAAAAGCCCGCGGGCGACGCCCCGCGCAAGGGCAAGGGCAAACCGACCACCTCGGCCACCACGCCGGGCGGAGAGAAGTCCTACAAACGGGCCTCCGACCCGTCGAAACGCTTCACCCCGCCGAATAAGATCGGCAAACAGGGCGGCAAGGGTGGCCCGAAATCGAAATAAGACCAAACGCCGGGGCCTCACCCCGGCGTTTTTGCATCCGGCGTCATTTCTTTAAAGAAATCGCCCCCTCTGGCCTCACCAAAGGGGGCAAACTGGCACTACTGGATCTTGCCTATTCGCGGTGTTCTTGGAACAGTTTACCCCGCCTTTGCGCGGGCTTCATTCGTGGGCTCGCCCACCCGTAAAGAAAGGTTTGCCCCATGGACGGCAATTTCAACGAGAACGACATCTCCCGCGTTGTCGAAGCCGACCGCGCGCATATCTGGCACCACCTGAGCCAGCACAAACCCTATGAAACCACCGACCCGCGCATCATCGTCGAAGGCAAGGGAATCCGGGTCTGGGACCAAAAGGGCAAAGAGCACCTCGACGCCGTCTCGGGCGGGGTCTGGACGGTCAACGTCGGCTATGGCCGCGAGAGCATCGCCAATGCGGTGCGCGACCAATTGATCAAGCTGAACTATTTCGCCGGTTCCGCAGGCTCGATCCCCGGCTCCCATTTCGCCGAGAAATTGCTCGACAAGATGCCGGGGCTGGACCGCGTCTACTATTGCAACTCCGGCTCCGAGGCGAACGAGAAAGCCTTCAAAATGGTCCGTCAGATCGCGCACAAGCGCTATGGCGGCAAGAAGCACAAGATCCTCTACCGCGACCGCGACTACCACGGCACCACGCTTGGCTGCCTCTCGGCGGGCGGTCAGGACGAGCGCAATGCGCAATACGGCCCCTTCGCACCGGGGTTCGTGCGGGTGCCGCATTGCCTTGAATACCGCAGCTTTGAACAGGACGGCGCGCCGCAGGAAAACTACGGTGTCTGGGCCGCCGATCAGATCGAAAAGGTGATCCTCGCCGAAGGCCCCGAAACCGTGGGCGCGCTTTGCCTCGAACCGGTCACAGCGGGCGGCGGCGTGATCTGCCCGCCCGAGGGCTATTGGGAACGCGTGCAAGAGATTTGCCGCAAATACGACATCCTGCTGCACATTGACGAGGTCGTCTGCGGCGTGGGCCGCACCGGCACATGGTTCGGCTATCAGCACTACGGCATCCAGCCCGACATGGTGACCATGGCCAAGGGCGTCGCCTCGGGCTATGCCGCAATCGCCTGTCTGGTCACGACCGATGCGGTCTTTGACATGTTCAAGGACGATGCCAGCGATCCGCTGAACTATTTCCGCGACATCTCGACTTTTGGCGGCTGCACCGCGGGGCCGACCGCGGGCATCGAAAACATGAACATCATCGAGCGTGAGAACCTGTTGGAGAACACCACCAACATGGGCCACTACATGCTAGAGCAGCTTCACGCGCTGGCCGACAAGCACAAGGTGATCGGTGATGTGCGCGGCAAAGGGCTGTTTCTGGGGGCCGAACTGGTGACGGACCGCGACAGCCGCGCCCCTGTTGAGGAAAAGCGCATTCAGGCCGTGGTGGGCGATTGCATGGCCCAAGGGGTGATCATCGGCGCTACCAACCGCTCCCTGCCCGGCAAGAACAACACGCTGTGTTTCTCGCCCGCGCTGATCGCCACCCGCGATGATATTGATGAGATCATCACAGCAGTCGATGGCGCCTTGGGCCGGGTCTTCACTTCGGCGTAAAACCGCGTCTTGCGGCATGCGACAGGCGGCATCGGTTGACCCGGTGCCGCCTTCGTCTATCTAAACCCCTGTCTTGCCCGAACATGACATCGCACCGAAAGATCGCCGCAGATCGAAACCCGCGGGATTTTTCTGAAAATGTAGCGCCTTCGCGGGAACCTCTTCCAATCCCCCCGCGTTGGCAAATGAGTAAACTGGGAGAAAGACATGAAGAAGTTTCTTATCGCAATTCCGATGATCGCCGGTCTCGCCGCTTGTGACGGCACCACCTCGAACCAAGGTGCTCTGACTGGCGCGGCTCTCGGAGCTGCCACCGGTGCTGCCGTTTCAGGCGGTGACGACAAGGTTCAAGGCGCAATCATCGGCGGTCTCGCAGGTGCGGCGGCTGGCAACTACATCGGCCAGACACAGTCCGGCAAATGCGTTTACCAGAACGCCAACGGCCAGCGCTACGTCGCGGCTTGCCCATAAACGGCTGACTTCGCGCGTTTTCGCGTTATCGGGGCTTCGACCATAGGTCGGAGCCCTTTTTCGTTTCCGCCCTTCCCCCACCTTGGCACCGGCATGATTTGATCCTAACAGGGGTCAAGCGCCCCAAGGGCGCGGGGAGGAACCATGACAACTTTAAGCGATATCGCGATCTTGCTGATCGCGGCCTTCGGCGCGGGGGTGTTGAACACCATCGCCGGGGGCGGCACCTTTCTGACCTTTCCCGCGCTGGTCTTTACCGGCATGCCCCCCGTGGCCGCCAATGCGACCAGCGCCGTGGCGGTGTTTCCGGGCTACCTTGCAGGCGCTCTTGGCTTTCGCAACGAGCTTGGCCGCTTCGACCGCCGCGCGCTGCTGCGGCTGTCCCTCATCACGCTGGCGGGCGGTGTGGTCGGTTCGGGTTTGCTTCTGATCTCTTCCAACGCGGCGTTTTCCGTTGTCGTGCCTTTCCTACTGCTCGCGGCGACGCTGGTGTTTCTGCTGGGCGACCGCATCCGCGCTTTCGCCGCCGCCCGTGCTCGCGCCGTGACGCCCCAAGGCGCGCTCGGCCTCTTTGCGGTCAGTGTCTATGGCGGCTATTTTAACGGGGGTTTGGGCATCGTTCTGCTGGCCCTTTTCGCGCTTTGGGGAATGACCGATCTTCACGGGATGAACGGCCTCAAGACCGGGCTGAGCTTCGTGCTCTCCTCGATTTCCGTGGCGGTCTTTGCCTTGGCCGGTCTGGTTGCATGGCCGCAGGCGCTGCTGATGATGCTGGCGGCCACGGCGGGCGGCTATGCCGGGGCGCCCTTGGCGCGGGCCTTGCCGAAAGAGACCGTGCGCTGGCTGATCGCGGCCATCGGGTTCGGCATGAGCGCGGTGTTTTTCTGGCGGCTCGTGGCAGGCTAACCCACCACCCGCGCCGCGCCGCTTTCGGGATCGAAAAGCACCAAGGGGTGGGTCGCGCTTTCGATCCGGCCCAGCCCCATGTCATCACGCAACAGCGCAACCGGCCCCGAGATCGCCCGCGCGAGGGCCACCTCCAGCGGCTCTCCCACCGCATGGGTCAGCGTATGGACCGCGCGGCCCATTTTCAGATCAGCCCCCGCCAGCGTGCCATCGGCCAAGGTCAACCGCCCCTCAGCGCGGTAAACCTCCCGCCCATTGAGGGTGAAGCCCGTGATATCCGACCCCGCCGTCGCCATGGCATCGCTGACGAGGAAAATACCGTCGCCCTTGGCCGCCAGCGCGTTGCGCATGGACGCCGGATGCACATGGATGCCATCGGCAATCAGCCCGGCATGAACCCCCTCTCGCGACAGCGCCGCCCCGACCAGCCCCGGCGCGCGGTTGCCCATCTGGCTCATCGCGTTGAACAAATGGGTGACGCAGGACGCGCCCGCGTCGAAGGCCGCCATACAGGTCTCGTAATCCGCATCGCTATGGCCGAGCGAGACCACGACCCCCGCCTTGGCCATCGCGGCGATCTGCGCGGTGCTGGTGTTCTCTGGCGCGACGGTGACCATGAGATTCGGCAGACGCGCGGCGGCGCGTAGGATCAAGGCGAGGTCCGCCTCACGCATCGGGCGGATCAGCGCCCCGTCATGCGCGCCCTTGCGCGAAAGCGCCAGATGCGGGCCTTCCAGATGCAGCCCGATGATGCCCGGCACCCCTTCTGCGATGGCGTCGACAGCGGCGTCGATGGCGGCTTCGGTCTTGTCGGGCGTGTCGGTGATCAATGTGGGCAAGAGCGCCGCGACACCGGTGCTGCGATGCGCGTCGGCCATGTGCCGCAGGGTCGCCAGATCGGGGCTGTCGTTGAACATCACCCCGCCGCCGCCGTTAACCTGAAGATCGACGAAGCCGGGGCAAAGCACGCCGCCCGTCATAGGCTCCGCCACGATGCCCTGCGGCACCTCTTCGGCGGTGAGGATGCGGCGGCTGCCGTCCTGCATCTGCGCCAGCACCTTGCCGGGGTGCAACCGCTTGCCGTCATGGATCTGCGCCCCGGTGAAAACCTTCGCGATCTCGCTCATCACTGAACTTCCTCCGCCGCGGCCTTGCAGGCCAGATGAAACGCCCCGTCCAGCGCCGTGCCCCGCGCCACGATCCGTCCTGCCAAATGGTCTTCCGGCAGGAAAGGCGCGTAATGCGGGCCGACCCCGCCGAGCAGACAGAGCGGATCGCCGGGCGCGAAATCCAGCGCCTTCAACGCGCGGGTGTAATAGGCCGCGCCCTCCCGCATCAACGCCTGCGCGTGATCGTCCCCGGCCTCAGCCGCCGCGATAACCTTGGGCGCGAATGCCGCGTAATCCCCCGGCTGCGCCGTCAGGCTGAAGGCCACGAAAGCCTCAGGATCATCTCCGAAATCCGCCAACAATGCGCGGATTAGGTCGGTGTGGGGCAATACCCCGTCATGAGATTGCAACGCCAGATCCAGCGCGCCGCGGCCCAGCCAAGCGCCCGATCCCTGATCCGCCAGATGAAACCCCCAACTACCGACATAGCGAAACGCCGTGCCATCGGTCGCGGCCACGATCGTGCCGGTGCCAATGGCCAAGACCCAGCCCGCCGCGCCTTCGCCAAGCGCGCCGACCACGCAGGCGGGGCGGTCATCCTCCGCAATGATCCGGGCATAGGGCAGCGCCGCGCGCAGCCGCGCTGCGTCCCGCGCGACGTTCATCCCGGCGAGGCCGAGAAAGGCGGTGGCCCCGGCAAGCGCCTCGGCAGGCAGCCCCGCCGAGGACGCCGCCGCTTCGACCGTGGTGCGGATATTGATCAGGGTCTGGTCCGGGTCATTGCCGATATTCGCCCGCCCGCCAGAGGCCCGGCCAAGGATACCATCGCGCTGCGTGCCGATGGCCGCACGGCAGCCGGTGCCACCGCCGTCCACGGCGATCAAAAGAGGGGCGGAAATGCTCATGCGATCGTTCTAGGCGAGGGGCCGGGCGAACGGAAGTGCGGGCGCGGCCCCGAGGATAAATTCGTCCAGCCGTAATGCCAGATTGAACTCCCCCTAGGGCCAGCCTAACCTTCGCCCCATGGCCCTGCCCGTCGAAACCTTTTTCCTGCGCCCCGATGCGCAAGGCACCCTGCAACAGCAGATCCAGCAGATGATCGCCCAAGGCATCCTCTCGGGCCGGTTCCAGCGGGGGGAGAAGCTGCCCTCGACCCGCAGACTCGCCGCGCATCTCGGCGTCAGCCGGATCACCGTGACCATCGCCTATACCGAGCTTTTGGCGAATGACTACCTCACCTCGCGCGGGCGGTCGGGGTATTTCGTCTCGGACAATGCGCCCGCCCCGCCCGCCTTCGCCCCCCGGGCCGAGGCGGATGACGCCATCGACTGGACCCGCGCCATCGGGCAGCGGTTCAGCGCCAACGGGCTGGCCGCCAAACCGCAGGATTGGGCCAGCTACCGCTACCCGTTCATCTATGGCCAAGCCGACCCGACGCTCTTTGATCACGCCAACTGGCGGCTTTGCGCCTTGCAAGCCCTCGGCCAGCGCGATTTCACCTCAATGACGACCGATTACTACGATCAGGACGACCCGCAGCTGATCGAGTTCATTGCCCGCCACATCCTACCCCGGCGCGGCGTCTCGGCCCGGCCCGAGCAGATCCTTATCACCCTCGGCGCGCAAAACGCGCTTTGGCTGACCGCGCAGGTGCTGCTGACCCAACGCCGCCGCGCCGTGCTCGAAGACCCGTGCTATCCGGCACTCAGCGGTATTCTCAGCCAATCCCGCTGCCACATCACGCCCGTGCGGGTGGATCAAGACGGCCTCCCGCCCGAGGCGATCCCCCCCGATACGGATGTGATTTTCGCAACCCCCAGCCACCAATGCCCGACCAATGCGACCATGCCGATGGACCGCCGCCGCGCGCTGCTGGCCCGCGCCCGCGCGCTGGAGGCGCTGATCGTCGAGGATGACTATGAGTTCGAGATGTCCTTTCTCAAACCCGCCTCGCCCGCGCTCAAATCGCTCGATGACGAGGGGCGAGTGATCTATGTTGGCAGTTTCTCCAAATCGCTCTTTCCGGGGCTGCGACTGGGGTATCTGGTGGGTTCCGAACCCTTCATCCGCGAGGCCCGCGCGCTGCGCGCCTCGGTCCTGCGGCACCCGCCGGGGCATATCCAGCGCACCGCCGCCTATTTCCTGTCGCTTGGCCATTACGACGCCCAGATCCGCCGCATGGGGCTGGCGCTGCACGAACGCCGCCGGGTCATGGACGCGGCGCTAGAGACCCATGGCCTGCGCGTGTCGGGCCGGGGGGCCTATGGCGGCTCGTCTTTCTGGATGCGCGCGCCGGAGGGCGTGGACACGGCGGAACTGGCCGAAAACCTGCGCGCGCAGGATGTGCTGCTGGAGCCGGGACATGGCTTTTTCGCCGGGGCTGAGAAGGCCACGAATTACTACCGGCTGGCCTATTCTTCGATCCCCGCCGCGCGGATCGAAGAGGGCCTCGGGCTGATCGCGCAAGAGATTGACCGCCTGCGCTGATCTGGCCTTAGGGCTGGCGCATTTCTGGCCCTAACCCCGGCCTGCACCTGCCCGTAATTTGCCGATAGCTTTGCCCCATGCCCAAAGGATCGCGCGATGAAAATGACCACCGAAGAAGCCTTCGTCAAAACCCTTCAGATGCATGGGATCGACACGGCCTTTGGCATTATCGGCTCGGCCATGATGCCGATTTCCGACCTTTTCCCCGCCGCAGGGATCACCTTTTACGACGGCGCGCATGAGTGCAATTCTGGCATGATGGCCGATGGCTACACCCGCGCCTCGGGGCAGATGTCGATGATGGTGGCCCAGAACGGGCCGGGCATCACCAACTTCGTGACGCCGGTAAAGACCGCCTACTGGAACCACACGCCGCTTTTGCTGGTGACCCCGCAGGCGGCGAACAAGACCATCGGTCAGGGCGGCTTTCAGGAGGTCGAGCAGATGGCGCTCTTCCGCGATATGGTCGCCTATCAGGAGGAGGTCCGCGACCCCAGCCGCATCGCCGAGACGCTGAACCGCGTGATCCTTCAGGCCAAGCGTCACTCCGCGCCCGCCCAGATCAACATCCCCCGCGATTTCTGGACACAGGTGATCGACATCGAGTTGCCCGCCATTGTCGAGTTTGAACGCCCCTCGGGCGGGGAGACGGCGATTGCCGAGGCGGCTGAACTGCTCTCGAAGGCGAAATTCCCGGTGATCCTGAACGGGGCGGGCGTGGTGATCGGTGGGGCGATCGACGACGCGCGCCAACTGGCCGAGCGTCTCGATGCGCCGGTCTGCTGCGGTTATCAGCACAATGACGCCTTCCCAGGCTCGCACCCGCTCTCGGTCGGGCCGCTGGGTTACAACGGCTCCAAAGCAGCGATGGAGTTGATCGCCAAGGCCGATGTGGTTCTGGCGCTCGGCACAAGGCTCAACCCCTTCTCAACCCTGCCGGGCTATGGCATCGACTATTGGCCCAAGGACGCCAAGATCATTCAGGTCGACATAAACCCCGACCGCATTGGTCTGACCAAGAAGGTCAGCGTCAGTATCGTCGGCGACGCGGGCAAGGTGGCACGGAGCATTTTCGACCGGCTGACCGAGGATGCAGGCGATGCGGGCCGCGACGAACGGCGCAACCTGATCGCCCAGACCAAATCCGCATGGGCGCAAGAACTGACCTCGATGGACCACGAAGACGACGACCCCGGCACCACGTGGAACGAACGCGCCCGCGACCGCGAGCCCGAGAAAATGTCGCCCCGTATGGCATGGCGCGCGATCCAGAAGGCGCTGCCGACCGAGGCGATCATCAGTTCCGACATCGGCAACAACTGCGCCATCGGCAACGCCTACCCGACCTTTGAGGCGGGCCGCAAATACCTCGCCCCCGGGCTTTTCGGCCCCTGCGGTTACGGTTTCCCGGCGATCTGCGGCGCCAAGATCGCCTGCCCGGACACGCCCGTCGTGGGTTTTGCCGGCGACGGGGCCTTCGGCATTTCCATGAACGAGATGGTGAGCGTGAACCGCGACGACTGGCCCGCCGTGACCATGGTGATCTTCCGCAACTACCAATGGGGCGCCGAGAAGCGGAACACGACGCTTTGGTTCGACGACAACTTCGTCGGCACCGAACTGGCGCAGGAAGTCTCCTATGCCGGGATCGCCAAGGCCTGCGGGGTCGAGGGGGTGCAGGTCTCGTCGATGGAGGAACTGACCGAGGCGTTGGACCGCGCGATCAAGGCGCAGATGAATGACGGTAAGACGACCTTCATTGAGGTGCTGCTCAACCAGGAACTGGGCGAGCCCTTCCGCCGCGACGCGATGAAGAAACCGGTCTCCATCGCCGGGATCAGCCGGGATGACATGCGCCCGCAACGGGTCTGAGCCATGGCGCTGGTGCTCGTCGTCAACGCAGGCTCGTCGTCGATCAAGGCGGCGGTCTTTGACGGCGCGCTGTCCGAAACCCTGCGGATTGAGGCGCAGGGCATCGGCCAGACTGGCGCCCTACGTGTGGGAAGCGCTCCGAGACAGCCTCTTGCATTGCCCGATCACCGCACCGCCTTCACCGCCATTCTTGCGGGACTGCGTGACGCAGGTATCGCGACATCCGACCTTAGCATTGCAGCACATCGCGTGGTGCACGGTGGCCCGGACCTGACCGAGACGACAGAAGTCACCCCCGCCGTGCGCGCCGCCATCGCCGCGGCGCAACCGTTGGCCCCGCTGCACAATCCGCATCACCTCAGCGCCATCGACGCCCTTGCAGCGCTGATGCCGGAGCTGCCGCAATTCGCCGCTTTCGACACCGGCTTTCACCGCACCAACCCGGACGTGGCGCGCCGCTACGCGCTGCCCGAGAAGCCCGAGACCGCCGCCCTCAGCCGCTACGGCTTCCACGGGATCAGCTACGAGAGCCTCGCGCGGAATTTCACCGCCCAAACCGGCGCCCCCCTGCCCGACCGCCTCTTGGCGCTGCATCTGGGCAACGGCGTCTCCCTCTGCGCGATCCGCGAGGGCCGCTCGGTCGCCACCACCATGGGATTCTCACCCTTGGGCGGGCTGACCATGGGCACCCGCGCGGGAGAGATCGACGCGGGCGCGGTGCTGCATCTGGTGGGCGATCTTGGACTGGAAGCCGCGCAGAGATTGCTGCACCATGAAAGCGGGTTGCTCGGCCTGTCGGGTCAGACCGCCGACATGCGGCAATTGGCGGAGAGCGACAGCGAGGCCGCCCGCTTCGCCCGCGCCCACTTTTGCTACTGGATCACCCGTCAGGCCGGGTCGATGATCGCCGCCATGGGCGGGATCGACGGCATCGCCTTCACCGGCGGGATTGGCGAGAACGATTCCGCGGTGAGGGAAAAGGTTCTTGCAAACCTCCGCTGGGCGGGAAATATTCCCTCGTGGGTCATCCCCGCCGCCGAAGAGAAACATATCGCGCGCCAAGCGCTTGCCCTGCTGAAAGCCCCCGCCCCCTCATGACGCATTCCCAGCCGCCGCTCGATCTGTCGCCCAAGGTCTCGGACGAGGTCCGCCGCACGACCTGCTACATGTGCGCCTGCCGCTGCGGCATCAACGTGCATATGAAGAAGGGCAAGGTCGCCTATATCGAGGGCAACCGCGACCACCCGGTGAACCGCGGCGTGCTCTGCGCCAAGGGCTCGGCGGGGATCATGCAGCACAATTCCCCGGCGCGGCTGCGCAACCCGATGAAACGCGTGGGCCCCCGCGGCTCGGGCGAATTCGAGGACATCAGCTGGGCCGAGGCGCTTGAGATCGCCACCGGCTGGCTTGCCCCGCTACGCCATGAGGCGCCAGAGAAACTCGCCTTCTTCACCGGGCGCGACCAGTCGCAAAGCTTCACCTCCCTCTGGGCGCAGGCCTTCGGCACGCCGAATTATGCGGCGCATGGCGGCTTCTGCTCGGTCAACATGGCGACGGCGGGGATCTATACCATGGGCGGCGCCTTCTGGGAGTTCGGCCAGCCCGATTGGGACCACACCAAGCTTTTCATGCTTTTCGGCGTGGCCGAGGATCACGACAGCAACCCGATCAAGATGGGGCTGGGCAAGCTGAAGAAACGCGGCGCGCGGGTGATCGGGGTGAACCCCATCCGCACCGGCTACAACGCCATCGCCGACGATTGGGTCGGCATCACGCCCGGGACCGACGGGCTGTTCATCCTGTCGCTGATCCACTGCCTGATGAAGGCCGGTCGCATCGATCTGGACTACCTCGCGCGCTATACCGACGCGCCGGTGCTGCTGAACAGCGACCCGAAGTCGCCCGAATTCGGCCTGCAATTGCGCGACGCGGACGGCAAGGCACTGGTGATCGACCGCAAGACCCGCAAGCTCACCCCCTTCGACCAACCCGGCGTGCGCCCCGACTTGTCGGCCACCTACCGCGCGGGCGGCATCACGCACCGCCCGGTGTTTCACAAGATGGCCGAGGAATACCTCGGCGAGGATTACACCCCCGAGGCCGTGGCGGAACGCTGCGGCATCCCCGCGCCGCGCATCCGCGCCATCGCCGCCGAACTGGCGCGGGTGGCCTTCGACGAGGCCTTCGAGATCGACCAGCCCTGGACCGATTTCCGCGGCGAGCGTCATGAGAAGATGACCGGCCGCCCGGTGTCCTTCCACGCCATGCGCGGCATCTCGGCCCATGCCAACGGCTTCCAGACCTGCCGCGCGCTGCATGTGCTGCAAATCCTCCTCGGCACCGTGGAGGTGCCGGGCGGTTTCCGCTTCAAACCGCCCTACCCCAAGCCCGCCACGGCGCATCCCAAGCCCCATTGCAAGGCCACGCCGGGCGGGCCGCTCGACGGGCCGCATTTGGGCTTCGTGCAAGGCCCCGACGATCTGGCGCTGTGCCCCGATGGCAGCCCCGCGCGGATCGACAAGGCGTTTACTTGGGAAAACCCGATGTCGGCCCATGGGCTGATGCATATGGTGATCTCCAACGCCCATGCGGGCGATCCCTACAAGATCGACACGCTGTTTCTCTATATGGCCAACATGTCGTGGAACTCCTCCATGAACCCCGGCGGGGTGATGGAGATGCTGACCGACACGGATGAGAACGGCGACTACGTGATCCCGCGCATCATCTATTCCGATGCTTATTCGTCGGAGATGGTGGCCTATGCCGACCTGATCCTGCCCGACACGACCTATCTGGAGCGTCACGACTGCATCTCGCTCCTCGACCGCCCGATCAGCGAGGCCGACGCCGCCGCCGATGCGATCCGCTGGCCGGTCGTTGAGCCGAACCGCGACGTGCGCGGCTTCCAGTCGGTGCTCTGCGATCTTGGCGCGCGGCTGGACCTGCCCGGGTTCGTGAACGAGGACGGCAGTCAAAAGTACCGCGACTACGCCGATTACATCACCAACCACGAACGCCGCCCCGGCATCGGCCCGCTGGCGGGGTTCCGCGGAGAGGACGGCACCCAAAGCGGCCGCGGCGCCCCGAACCCCGAGCAGATCGACCGCTACATTGAAAACGGCGGCTTCTCGACCCACCACATCCCCGCCGAGGCGCAATACTACAAGCCCTGGAACGCTGCCTATCAGGATTGGGCCGTGGGCATGGGCCTCTTCGACGCAGCCCAGCCCTACCTCTTCTCGCTTTATGTCGAGCCGCTGCGCCGCTTCCAACTGGCCGCCGAGGGCCACGGCGACCGCCAGCCCCCCGAGCATCTGCGCAACCGCATCAAACGCTGCATGACGCCGCTTCCGCATTGGTACGAGAGCGATCCCGAAGGCGCGCAGGGCTACGACGTCCATGCGCTTACTCAACGCCCGATGGCGATGTATCACTCATGGGGCAGCCAAAACGCCTGGCTGCGGCAGTTGCACGGGCACAATCCGCTCTACCTGCCCACCAAGATCATGCGCGAGAAGGACCTGCGGGACGGCGATTGGGCCCGCGTCACCTCTCCGCACGGCGGCATCACCGTGCCGGTGCAGGAAATGGCGGCGCTGAACCCCCATACCGTCTGGACCTGGAACGCCATCGGCAAGCGCAAGGGGGCCTGGGCGCTCGACAAAGACGCGCCCGAAGCGACCCGCGGCTTCCTGCTGAACCACCTCATCCATGAGCTTCTGCCGCCCAAGGGCGACGGGCTGCGCTGGTCCAACTCCGACCCGATCACCGGACAGGCCGCTTGGTTCGACCTCAAGGTCCACATCGAAAAGACCGAGGCCCCCGCCGAGGCCCAGCCCGAAATACCGCCGCAACGCTCGCCTATCCCGCCCGCGCCGCGCGACATCGCGTGGAAGGTGGGCAAATGACCCCCTTCGCCCCCCGCGCCGCGAGAACGACCCTTCAGGACCGCCAGACATGACCACCCTTCCCGACCAAACCGAGCGCAAACTCGGCCTCGTGATCGACCTCGACACCTGCGTCGGCTGTCATGCCTGCGTGATCTCCTGCAAGGGCTGGAACACCGAGAATTACGGCGCGCCCCTGTCGGACCAAGACGCCTATGGCAGCGATCCTTCGGGCACCTTCCTCAACCGCGTGCACAGCTACGAGGTCCAGCCCGAGGCGGGTGCGGCGCAACTGGTCCATTTCCCCAAATCCTGCCTGCATTGCGAAGACGCGCCCTGCGTCACCGTCTGTCCGACGGGGGCCAGCTACAAGCGGGTCGAGGACGGCATCGTGCTGGTCAACGAAAGCGATTGCATCGGCTGCGGCCTCTGCGCTTGGGCCTGCCCCTACGGCGCGCGCGAGATGGATCAGGCAGCCGGCGTGATGAAGAAATGCACCCTCTGCGTCGACCGGATCTACAACGAGAACCTGCCCGAAGAAGACCGCCAGCCCGCCTGCGTGCGCACCTGCCCCGCGGGCGCACGGCATTTCGGCGATCTGGGCGATCCCGACAGCGCTGTCAGCCAGTTGGTAGCAGAGCGTGGCGGCGTGGACCTGATGCCCGAGCAGGGCACCAAACCGGTCAACAAATACCTGCCGCCGCGCCCGCGTGACACGCTTGGCCCTCCCGAGGGCGAGATCGACGTGCTCTCCCCCTTCCTCGCCCCGGTGGACGAGGGGCCGAAGGGCTTTCTCGGCTGGCTCGACCGCACTTTGGAGAAGCTCTGATGCATCCGGCGCCTTCCGTTATTCTGTTCAGCAGCCTGTCGGGCATGGGATTTGGCCTGCTTGCATGGCTCGGGATCGGCCTGCCTGCGGTGACCGGCTGGGTCGCTTTCGTCTTCTTCGCGCTGGCCTATCTTTTGGCCGTGGGCGGGCTCATCGCCTCGACCTTCCACCTCGGCCACCCGGAGCGTGCGCTCAAAGCCTTCACCCAATGGCGCAGCTCTTGGCTCAGCCGAGAGGCTTGGGCCTCGGTCGCGGCGCTGCTGACCATGGCCGCCTATGGCGCGGGGCTGGTGTTTTACGACACGCGGCTTTGGCCCTTGGGGGTGATCGGTGCGGCGCTGTCGCTGCTGACGGTGCTGACCACGGCGATGATCTATACCCAGATGAAAACCGTGCCGCGCTGGCACAGCGTGATGACGCCGCTGAATTTCCTGTCGCTCAGCATCGCGGGCGGTGCCCTGCTGGCGGGGCAGGTGACGGCGGCGATGATCCTGCTGGCGCTGGCGGGGGTGGTGCAGATCGCCACATGGTGGCGCGGGGATCGGGCGCTTGCAACCTCGGGCAGCGATATCGCGACGGCGACGCGGCTGGGGGAACATGGCAGCGTCCGCGCCTTGGAGCCGCCCCATACCGGCACCAACTATCTGCTGCGGGAATTCGTCTATCAGATCGGGCGCAAACATGCGCTGAAACTGCGGGTGATCGCGATTGCGCTGATGGTGCTGCTGCCGCTGCTGCTGTTGCTCTCGCCCGTGTTCCACCACCTTGCCGCCGGTCTCGCGGTGCTCAGCCATGCGGCAGGGGTGCTGACCGCGCGCTGGCTGTTCTTTGCCCAAGCCGAACATGTGGTCGGCCTCTATTACGGCAAACGCTGAACGCAAAAGAGGGGGTGTCTTCACCCCCTCTTCGTATCGGCCAACCTGTTTACATTAGGTTTAGTTCATCAGCCCCGCATGGCGCAGGGCCGCATCGACCAGTTCCTTGGTCGGGTCGGTCAGTTCCGTGAGCGGCAGACGCACCTCGTCCGAGCAGAGGTCGAGCCGCGACATGGCGTATTTCACACCCACAAGCCCCGGTTCGGTAAAGATCGCCTTGTGGAGCGGCATAAGACGGTCCTGCAATTCCAGCGCCTTGGCATAATCGCCCTCAAGACAGGCGGCCTGCATCTGCGCCACAAGGCGCGGCGCGACATTGGCGGTGACCGAGATGCAGCCGACGCCGCCTTGGGCGTTGAACCCATGCGCCGTGGCATCTTCGCCGGAGAGTTGGCAGAAATCCGGGCCGCAGGTAATGCGCTGATCGCAGACGCGCGCCAGATCGCCGGTGGCGTCCTTGACGCCGACGATGCGCGGCAACTGGGCCAGTTCGCCCATCGTTTCGGGCATCATATCCACCACCGAACGACCCGGGATGTTGTAGATGATAATCGGCAACTCACAGCAGTCATGGACGGCAGTGAAATGCGCCACCAGCCCGCGCTGCGTCGGCTTGTTGTAATAGGGCGTCACCACCAACAGCGCATCCGCGCCGACTTTCTCGGCATGGCGGGCAAGGCGGATGCTTTCGACCGTGTTGTTCGACCCGGCGCCCGCGATGACCGGAATGCGGCCCGCGACGGCTTTGACCACCTCTTCTACGACGGTCTCATGCTCGGCATGACTCAGCGTTGGGGATTCGCCAGTGGTGCCGACGGGGACAAGCCCGCTCGACCCTTCGCCGATGTGCCATTCGATAAGTTTCTTGAGCGTATCCAGATCCAGCGCGCCGTTGCGAAACGGCGTGACGAGGGCAGGCAGAGAGCCTTTGAACATGTGCACGCTCCTTAAGTGCTGGCCGGCGGAAAACCGGACTGGATGAGGGCTTTTGCGGGCGCTACGGTTTGATAAACGGCGCCCGAGCCATATGTTGCAAGGCTCTAGCCTCGGAGACGTGGGAAATGCAAGCGATGACGCGCCTGATGGCGATCCTCATGAGTGTTTTTGTCCTGACCGTGCCTGCGGAAGCGCAGCGCCCGCGGCCTTTGGGCTGGGCGATGGATGCGATGCGCAGCGGCAATTGGGACGCGGCTGCGGCGCTGGCCGCCCGTGACGGGCAGGTCGCCGCCGATGTGATCGAATGGCACCGGCTGCGCGCCGGGCGCGGCTCCTATGCCGACACGCGCGATTTCCTGAACCGCAGACCCGACTGGCCCGGTGAGGCGTATCTGCGCCGGCAGAGCGAAGCGGCGGTCATCAAACAGGGTGAGAGCGAGATACTGGATTTCTTCTCGGCCATGGCCCCGCAGACCCCGCGCGGCGTGCTGGCCCACGCCGAGGCGCTGATCAACAGCGGCCAGCGCGGTGAGGCCGAGGCGAACCTCGTTCTGGCGTGGCGCACCATGCCGATGAACGCCAGCAGTCAGGCCCTTTTCACCGAGGCCCACGGGAGCCTTCTGGCCCCACATCACGCGGCGCGGCTGGAAGAGATGCTCTGGCAGCGCGAACATTCCGAAGCGCGGCAAATGTTCGATCTGGTTTCAAGCGCCGACAAGGCGCTGGCCGAGACCCGCATCGCCCTGCAAAAGCTGGAAAGCGATGTGAACGCCAAGATTGACGCCCTGCCCGCCTCAAAGGCCGATGCGCCGGGGTTGGCCCATGACCGCTTTGAATGGCGCATCCGAAAGGGCCTACGCGAAGACGCCAAAGAGTTGATGCTGGCGCGCTCGACCTCGGCTGCCGATCTCGGACAGCCCCCCGCATGGGCCAATCGCCGCCGTGCCTTGGCGCGGGATGAAATGCGCAATGGCGAGGCGCGGACGGCCTACCGGTTGGCATCGCAGCATTTCCTGACCGATGGCTCGAACTATGCCGATCTCGAATGGCTCTCAGGCTATATCGCGCTGCGGTTCTTGGACGACCCCACCACCGCTCTGGGCCATTTCCAGAACCACGACAACGCCGTGGAATCCCCCATCAGCCAAGGCCGCGCGGGCTATTGGCAAGGCCGCGCGTTAGAGGCGATGGGCGATGCCCAAGGCGCGGCGAAAGCCTATGCCATGGGGGCGGAATACCAAACCTCCTTCTACGGGCTGCTGGCCGCCGAACGGGGCGGCATCCCCTTTGACGAAAAGCTCGCAGGCGCGGCACCTGAGCAAGACTGGCGCAGCTCTCCGCTGGCCCGTGCGCCCCTGTTTGAGGCCGGATTGCTGCTGCAAGCCTCGGGCGAGCTGTCCACCGCCGAGCGGTTCTGGACCCATTTGGCTGAACAACTCGTCCCCGAAGACATCGCCCTGCTGGGGCAAGCCGCCATCGACGTGGGCCAGCCGCATATCGCGGTGATGATCGGCAAACGCGCGGCGCAGCGGGGGCTGGAGGTGCCCGCCCCCTATTACGCGCTGCACAGTCTGGTGGAGAAAGACCTGCCGATGGCGACCGAAATGACCCTCGCCATCGCGCGGCGTGAAAGCGAATTTGATCCCAATGTGCAAAGCGGCGTCGGCGCGCGCGGTTTGATGCAGATCATGCCTGCCACGGCGCGGGACGTGGCGCGCGATCTTGACATCTCAGGCCAACACACGACGGACCGCCTGACCGCCGACCCCGATTACAACGCGCGGCTTGGCGCGACCTATCTGTCGCAGATGGCGGGGCTTTTCGACGGCAATGTCTCCATGATGTCGGCGGCCTATAACGCGGGCCCCAGCCGCCCGCGGCGCTGGATGGCGACCTATGGCGACCCGCGCAAGGGTGAGATCGACATCGTCGATTGGATCGAGATGATCCCCTTTCGTGAGACGCAGAACTACGTCATGCGGGTGACCGAAAGCCTGCCCGTCTATCGCGCCCGTCTGGGAAAAGACCCGCTGCCGATCCCCTTTAGCGAAGAGTTAACCGGATCGACGTTGAAGGCGTTCGCGCCATAGGGTGAACAGCCCCGCCGCCACGATCATACCCGCGCCCAGCACCACGCTGGGGCGCAGCACTTCGTTAAAGACCGACAGGCCGATGATCACGGTAAAGATCAACTGGGTATAGGCGAAGGGCTGCACCGCGCTGGCCTCGGCCACCTCGTAGCAGCGGATCAGCAGCCAATGGCCCGTGACCCCGGTGATGCAAAGCGTGCCCATCAACAGCCAGTTGCCCGGGGTCATCGGCTCCCAAAACCAGATGCCGACTGCCGTCATGACCGCCGCACCGGTCACGCCTGTCCAAAAGAAACTCGTCGCCGTCGTGTCGCGCCGCGCGACATAGCGGGTCAGCAGGCCATAGACCGCAAACATCGCCGCCCCTGCCAGCGGGATCGCAGCGGCAGGGTCCACCACCCGAAGCCCGGGTTGCAAGATCACCAGCACCCCGACAAAGCCCACACCAATCGCGGCCCACCGCCGCCAGCCGACTTTCTCACCCAAGATCGGGCCAGACAGCGCCGCCACCAAAAGCGGGTAGCAGGTAAAGACCGCATGGCTCTCCACCAACCCCAGAATGGTGAAGCCCAGCACCATCGTGCAAATCTGCGCCGAGAGCAGCACGCCCCGCAGGATTTGCACCGCGGGCTGTGTTGTGGCGGCGGCGCGGCGGATGCCGCCTGCCTTGCGCAATGCCAGCGCAATCACGAAGGCCGCGAAAAACCAATAGCGGATCATTACCACCATCAGCACATTGTAATTTTCGGCAAGATGGCGCGACAGCCCATCTTGAACGGCGAAGACCATCGTCGTGGCGATCATCAGCATGATGCCGAGCGGGATATTGTTAGACTGGCTCATGCGGGCATCCGTGCGCGGGTCATATGGCGTTTGCGGCCATAGCCGGGGATGCGGGAAACCTCGAAACCGCCCGCGGCGAGGGCCCGGCGCACGAAGCCCGCGGCGGTATAGGTCGCCGCACTGCCGCTCGGTGCGGTATGGCGTGCCACCTCGGCCATCAGATCATCGCCCCAAAGCTCGGGGTTCTTGGCCGGTGAAAACCCATCAAGGAACCAAGCATCGGCCTGCCCCTGCCATGCGGGCAGGGTTTCGCGCGCGTCCCCAATGATGATCTCGGCCCGCAGGCCGGGCAGTTCCAACACGCCACCCGCGCCATCCCACGCCGCTGTCAGCGCATCGCGCCGCCCGTCGAGCGCGGGAAAGGCCGCATGGGCCTGCGCCATATCCTCGCGGTGCATCGGGTAGGCTTCGAAACTGGTGAAATGCAGCGGCCCGTCATGGCCCGCCCGCATCCAAGCATCCCAAGCCAGCAACAGGTTCAGCCCGGTGCCAAAGCCAAGTTCAGCGATGTGAAAGCCGGGGCGGAACCTCTCGGGCAGGTCATTGCCCGCCAGAAAGACATAGGCCGTCTCAGCCGCGCCATCTTCCAAGCTGAAGTAGGGGTCATCGAACTGGGTCGAGACGGGCACTTGGCCCGCGCGCCAAGTGATCTGGGCATTCTGGTCTGGCACGGCACGTCCTGCTAGAGGGGGAAAGAAGTCGCGCAGACACTGCGCAAGCTGGCGGGGAATGGCAATGGTGGATGTAACCGTAAGAGGGGCCGGGATTTTTGGCCTGTCGGTGGCTTGGGCCTGCATCCGGCGCGGGGCTGTGGTGCGTGTGGTCGATCCGTCAGGACCGGCAGCGGGGGCTTCGGGCGGGATCGTGGGCGCGCTGGCGCCGCATGTGCCAGAGAATTGGAACACCAAGAAAGCCTTTCAGCTTGAGAGCCTGCTCAGCGCCGAAGCCTTCTGGGCCGAGGTCGAGGCCGAGGGCGGTCGCGCGCCCGGCTATATCCGCAGCGGGCGGTTGCAGCCGGTGGCGGATGACGCGGCCCTCGCGCTGGCGCGGCAACGGCAGGACACGGCAGCCGCGCTTTGGCAAGGCCGCGCCCGGTGGGAGTTGATCCGCGCCGAGAGCCGCGATTGGGCCCCGCAGAGCCCCACCGGCTGGCTGATCCGCGACACGCTAAGCGCCCTCGTCCACCCGCGCCACGCCTGTGCCGCCCTCGTCGCGGCGCTGGCGGCCAAAGGCGTTGAGATCGTGGCCGAGGCCCCCGATATAGGTCTGACCCTCTGGGCCACTGGGGTCGCGGGGCTGGAGGCGCTGAATGCGGGCCATCCGCGTTTGGTTGGCGCGGGCATCAAAGGGCAGGCCGCGCTCTTGCGGCTGGACCGGGGCGGCGCGGCGCAGCTTTTTGCCGATGGGGTCCATGTGATCCCGCATCTGGATGGCACGGTGGCTGTGGGCGGCACCACTGAGCGAGAATATGACAGCCCCGACAGCACCGATGCACAGCTCGACGCGGTGATCGCCAAGGCCCGCGCGGCGGTCCCCGCATTGCAATACGCGCCGGTCGTCGAACGCTGGGCCGGGCTGCGTCCGCGCAGCCGTAGCCGCGCGCCGATGCTGGGCCCGTGGCCGGGCAGACCGGGGCATTACATCGCCAACGGCGGCTTCAAAATCGGCTTCGGCATGGCCCCCAAAGTGGCAGAGGTTATGGCCGATCTTCTGCTCGAAGGGCGCGATGCCATCCCCAAGGGTTTCAGGGTCGAGGACAACCTCTAGACCAACAAAAAACCCCGGCCACTGGCCGGGGTTCTCTGTCACTTTCAACCTGCCGTTTAGCGCGCGTTGGGCAGGATCACGATCTCGACCCGGCGGTTTTGCGCTTTGCCAGCGGCGCTCAGGTTGCTTGCCACGGGCTGGCTTTCGCCACGGCCGAATGTCTGCAAACGCTGCTGCGGCACGCCGTTGGACAGAAGGATGTTGCCCACGGCCTGCGCGCGACGCTCGGAAAGCTGCTGGTTGTAGGCCGCTTCGCCATCGCTGTCGGTGTGGCCCACGACTTGCAGGGTGGAGTTCTGATAGATGTTCACGTTCTGCGCCAGCGCGGCCAGATCGTCACGCAGGGCGGGCGATACGCTGGTGCTGTCGGTCGCAAAGAGGATGTCTTGCGGCAGTGTCACGATCAGACGGTCGCCGGTGTTGGTGATCACCACACGGCTGTCCATCGCGGCGCGCAACTCTGCCTCTTGCTTATCGAGCGAATAGCCGACGCCCGCGCCGATCGTGCCGCCGATCAAAGCGCCTTTCAGCGCGCCTTTGCCGTCACCTTCGGAAATCGCACCGGCAAGGGCCCCGACGCCCGCACCGATCAAAGCGCCATTCTTGGTCCGCTGGTTGGGATCGCCATTGCCCGGCTGCATCGGCTGCGTACAGGCACCCAGTGTCATCGCGCCAGCCAGAGCGGCGGCCAAAGTCATCTTCGAAGAAATCATGTCTACTGCCTTCATGTTTGCGGCCCCGTTCGGGCGGGGCATCTTGACGTGAACGCAATATAGGCACGCAAAGTTCCCAAAAACATTACATATAACCGCTATTCGGCAGAAACCCGCCCAGAGGGGGCTGTTTGCGCCTCTGCCCGTGCCGCCTCGAAGGCGAGCATTGCGCGTTTCACCGGCAACCCCCAGTGGTAGCCGCCCAAGCCCCCGCTTTTGCGCAGCGCCCGGTGACAGGGGATCAGCCAACTCACCGGATTGCGCCCAACCGCCGTGCCCACGGCGCGCACGGCACGGGGGCTGCCGATGCTCTGCGCGATTTCGGAATAGGTGGTCACCTGCCCCGAGGGGATGCTCAGCAGCGCCTCCCAAACCTTGATTTGAAAGGGCGCACCGATGAGGTAGAGCGGCGCCTTCGCCTCGGGGTCTTTCCGCCGCCCAAAGGCGGCGTCAACCCATGCCTGCAACCGCGCGGGGGCCTCCTTGAAATCGGCGAGCGGCCAGCGGCTACAAAGATCCGCCATCGCCGCATCCTCCCCCACTTCCGACGACAGCGCGAGCCCGCAGATGCCCTTGTCGGTGCCCATCACCAGTGTCGGGCCGAAGGGGCTGTCGAACCAACCCCAGTAGATCGTCAGCCCCGCGCCCTTGCGGGCGAACTCACCGGGGCTCATCGCCTCCCAGCGCAGGAAAAGGTCATGCAATCGCCCGCTGCCCGACAGCCCCAATTCATGCGCCGCCGCCAGCGTGGTGAAACGGTCGCGCAGCATGACCTTGGCCTGATCCAGCATCAGATACTGCTGGTATCGCTTCGGCGAGACCCCCACCCAGCGTGAGAACAGCCGCTGGAAATGCGCGGCGGACATGCCCATCTCGCCCGCGATCCAATCGAGTTGCTTGGGGTCCTCGGCCTCGTCAATCAGGGCGATGGCGCGGCGCATCACCTGATAGTGGTACCCCTGATCTTCGGGCGCGGGAGAGAGCTGTGCGATCTGTGTCATGCCACCAGATTAGCCGCGCCCCTGCCCCCGTGCGACCCGTTTCTTGCGCCATCGCACCCCACGCCCCGCCCCCGCTTGCCCTGCCGCGCCATTCATCGCATACCCTGAGCCATGGCCCGCCAACTTGATTATCATACCATCCGCGAGATCTTCGCCCGCTTCCAACAGGCAGAGCCTGAGCCCGAGGGCGAGTTGGAGCATGTGAATGTCTATACGCTCGTCGTGGCCGTGGCGCTGAGCGCGCAATCGACCGACGCGGGTGTCAATAAGGCGACGCGCGAGCTGTTCAAAATCGCCGACACGCCGCAAAAGATGCTCGATCTGGGGCTTGAGGGGCTGATCGGCCATATCAAGACCATCGGCCTCTACCGTCAGAAGGCCAAGAACGTCATCAAGCTGAGCCAAATCCTTGTCGACGATTACGACGGCGAGGTGCCCAATTCCCGCGCCGCGCTGCAATCGCTGCCGGGTGTCGGGCGCAAGACCGCGAATGTCGTGCTCAATATGTGGTGGGGCCAGCCCGCGCAGGCGGTGGACACGCATATCTTCCGCGTTGGCAACCGCACCGGGATCGCACCGGGCAAGACGGTCGACGCGGTCGAGCGCGCCATCGAGGACAACATTCCCGCCGATTTCCAGCGCCATGCCCATCACTGGCTGATCCTGCATGGCCGCTATCACTGCAAAGCCCGCAAACCCCTGTGCCGCACCTGCATCATCCGTGACCTGTGCCAATACGAGGACAAGACAGAATGACCCAATACGAAGTGGTTGGCATCGGCAACGCCGTCGTCGACGTGATCTCCCATGCCGATGACAGTTTCCTTGCCGACAACGGTATCGAGAAAGGCATCATGCAGTTGATCGAGCGTGACCGCGCCGAAGACCTCTATGCCGCAATGCAAGACCGGGTGCAGACGCCGGGCGGCTCGGTCGCCAATACCGTCGCGGGCGCGGGCGCGCTGGGCCTCAAGACCGCCTTTATCGGGCGGGTGCGCGATGATGAGTTGGGCCAGTTCTATGCCAAGGCGATGACCGATATCGGGATCGATTTCGTCAACGCCCCCGTGGCGGAGGGCGAGAACCCAACCTCGCGTTGCATGATCTTCGTCACCCCCGATGGGGAGCGGTCCCTGAACACCTACCTCGGCATCTCGACCGGGCTGACCTCGGCCGATGTGCCGCAGGCGGTGACGGAGAAGGCCAAGCTGATGTTCCTCGAAGGCTACCTCTTCGACCACGAGGCGGGCAAAACCGCCTTTCGCGAAGCCGCGCGGGCCGCGACGGCGGGCGGCGGCATGGCAGGCATCGCCATATCCGACCCCTTCTGCGTGGAGCGTCACCGCGACGACTTCCTCGCGCTGATCGAAAACGATCTGGGCTATGTCATCGGTAATGAGGCCGAGATTCGCGCCCTTTGGGAAACCGACGACACCGAAGCCGCCCTGGCCAAGACCGCCGAGATTTGCCCGCTGGTGGTCTGCACCCGGTCGGGCGACGGTGTCACGCTGGTGCGGGGCGAGGAACGGGTCGACGTGCCGGTCGAAAAGGTCGTGCCGGTGGATGCCACGGGCGCGGGCGATCAATTCGCGGCGGGCTTCCTCTATGGCCTCGCCACGGGCCGCGATTTTGAGACCTGTGGCCGCATGGGCAACATCTGCGCGGGCGAAGTGATCCGCCACATCGGCCCCCGCCCCCAAACTGACATCATGGCCCTGTTCAAGGCCGAAGGGCTGGTCTGACCATGATCGAGAACGGTTTTCATGATGTCCCGCCCGGCAAACTCGCCGTGGTGGTGACCCATCTTGAGATGGACGCCAAACCCAGCCTGCGGGAGGTGCCCCTGCCCGAGGGTGTCACCTTTCGAAAGGTCTCACCGACGCCCGACTGGTTTCGGGGCATTTTCCGGCGCGTCGGGATGGATTGGCTCTGGTACGGGCGGCTCAAATTGGATGACACGGCCCTCTGCGCGCTGCTGCAAGACCCGGCGCGGGACTTCTATACGCTGACCCGCGATGGCAAGGACGAGGCGCTGCTTGAGTTGAACTTCCCCGAAGACGGCAGCTGCGAGCTGGCCTATTTCGGGCTGACCTCTGCGCTGATCGGCAGCGGTTCGGGGCGGTATCTGATGAACCAAGCGATCACGCTGGCATGGGAAAAGCCGATCACCCGACTGCACCTGCATACCTGCACCAACGACAGCCCACAGGCGCTTGGCTTTTATGTGCGGTCAGGTTTCATCCCAGTGCGCCGCCAGGTTGAGATCGACGACGACCCGCGTCTCACAGGGCTGCTGCCCCGCGATGCCGCACCGCAAGTGCCGCTTATCGAGGCATAAGACTGCCGCCGGATCACCGAACCGGCGTGCACTCCGCCCCTTGGAAACAGGCGATCACCTTATCCACCATGGCAGGCTTCGGAGAGCCGAAAAGATCGCCCCCGCAGGGGTTGCTTTCCAGCGCATAGGCCCCATCCGGTTTGCGTTCGAGGAAGGCCAGAACATCCCCCTCTTCGGCGGAGCCGCACCAAGGGCCGAAACACTGAACGTTGAGCGTCAAGGGCTGGTCAAAGGGCACGTCAAAGCCCCCTTCGGATAGCGCCTTGCCGCTGATCTGCGCCCGGATCGGCGTCTCTTCGGGCGGGTTGATCCCGATGGTGCCACCCTTTGGCAGGGCGCTGGCGTCAAAGGTCAGACGCCCCTGCACCACGACATAGTTTTCCTCGGCCGTGGCCGCGCGTTGATAAGTCGCCTCGACCGAATGGGGCAGGCAACTGAGCGCAAGCGCGGGCAGCGGGGCCAAAGTGGCGAGGGCGCAGGCGATGATCCGTGTCATAACTTCTCCTCAAACTCTTCAAGAACCGCCGCATAGACCGCACGTTTGAACGGCACGATATTCGCGACCAGTTGATCTGCGGGCATCCAGCGCCATTCCGAGAATTCAGGCTCAGCCGTCTGGATGTTGACCTGATCGTCCTGCCCCAGAAAACGCATGAGGAACCACTTCTGTTCCTGCCCCCGGTAGCGGCCCTTCCAGATGTTGGGCACCAGTTCATGGGGCAGATCATAGGGCAGCCAGCTTGTCGTCTCGGCTTCGATCCGCACCAGATTGCTGGGAATGCCGGTCTCTTCCTCTAGCTCACGCAGGGCCGCATCGCGCGCGGCCTCGCCCTTGTCGACCCCGCCTTGGGGCATCTGCCAAGCGTCCTGATCCCGGTCGCGCCGCTGGCCGACAAAGACCTCCCCCTCGGCATTCACCAGCATCACGCCGACGCAAGAGCGGTAGGGCAGTTTGGCAATCTCTTCGGGGGTCATGGGGGCAGGTCTCCTGAATGGCGTTCATGAGGGAGTTAGCACGACCAAGGCGCGGCTCAAAGCGGTCACATTGCGGCTATGACGTTTCGGCAGCGGCATCGTTGACGCGGCGTTTCGCGTGACTTGCCCTGCCGTTTCCGATGGTGTCACAGTGACCCAGCCCACCCAGAAAGGTAAAGCCATGTCCGACTACCCCCACCTGCTTGCCCCGCTCGACCTTGGTTTCACCACGCTGAAGAACCGGCTGTTGATGGGCTCGATGCATACCGGGTTGGAGGAGACGGGCGATTGGAACCGCGTGGCGGAGTTCTATGCGGCGCGGGCGCGGGGCGATGTGGGGCTGATGGTCACGGGCGGCATCGGGCCGAACCGCGAAGGCGCGGTGGCCCATGGCGCGGCGATGATGGTCAGCCAGAAGGACGTGGACAACCACAGCATCATCACCCAGCGGGTGCATGAGGCGGGCGGCAAGATCGCCATGCAGATCCTGCACGCGGGCCGCTATGCCTTCACGCCTGAATGCGTGGCCCCGAGCGCAGTGAAATCCCCGATCTCGATGTTCGCGCCCAAGGCGTTGGACGAGGAAGGCATCGAGAAACAGATCAGCGACATCGCCGCCTGCGCCCTGCGCGCCCGCGAGGCGGGCTACGATGGGGTCGAGATCATGGGCTCCGAGGGGTATTTCCTGAATCAGTTCCTCGTCACCCATACCAACAAGCGCGAAGACCGCTGGGGCGGGTCTTACGAGAACCGCATGCGCCTGCCGCTGGAAGTCGTGCGCCGGGTGCGCGAGACGGTGGGCGAGGATTTCATCCTGATCTACCGCCTGTCGATGATCGACCTCGTGCCCAACGGCTCGACCTTCGAAGAGGTCGTGCAACTGGCGCAAGAGGTCGAGAAGGCGGGTGCAAATATCATTAACACTGGCATCGGCTGGCACGAGGCGCGCATCCCCACGATCGCCACCTCGGTGCCGCGCGCGGCCTTTGCATGGGTCACGAAAAAGCTGATGGGCAAGGTCGGCATCCCTCTGATCACCTCGAACCGGATCAACACGCCGCAAGTGGCCGAAGAGGTGCTGGCGGAGGGCTGCGCCGACATGGTCAGCCTCGCGCGTCCAATGCTGGCAGATGCCGGTTTCCTCGCCAAGGCGAAGGCCGGTCAGGCCGAGCGCATCGCCCCCTGCATCGCCTGCAACCAAGCCTGCCTCGACCATACCTTCGGCGGCAGGATCTCCACCTGCCTCGTGAACCCGCGCGCCTGTTACGAGACGGAATTGCGGATCGAACCCGCCGCAAGCCCGAAAACAATTGCCGTTGTCGGTGCCGGCCCTGCCGGCCTCTCGGCGGCCATCACGGCGGCGGAGCGGGGCCACAAGGTCACCCTGATGGACCGCGCAAGCGAGATCGGCGGGCAACTCAACCTCGCCAAACAAGTCGCGGGGAAGGAGGAGTTCTGGGGCCTCGTCGATTGGTACCGCACCATGCTGGACGTGCACGGCGTGACCGTGCAGCTTGAGACCGAAGCCACGAGCGAGGCGCTCTCAGGCTTCGACGAGGTCATCATCGCCACCGGCGTCGTGCCGCGCGACCCGGAGATTCCCGGCCAGAACCGCGACAACGTAGTGAGCTACATCGACGTGCTGAACGGCACTGCGAAGGTCGGCCAGCGGGTCGCGGTGATCGGTGCGGGCGGGATCGGCTTCGACGTGTCGGAGCATCTGGTCCACGATGGCGAGAGCAGCACGATGAACCTGCCCGAATGGATGCGCGAATGGGGCGTCACGGACCCGGGCGAACACCGCAGCGGCCTTGCCCCCGAAGGGCCGCAACCGCCAGCACCCGCACGCCAGATCACCATGCTGCAACGCAAGACCAGCAAGCCCGGCAAGGGTCTGGGCAAGACCACGGGCTGGATTCACCGCGCCTCGCTCACCATGCGCGACGTGAAGATGATCGCGGGGGTGAACTACGAACAGATTGACGACGCCGGCCTGCATATCTCCTTTGGCGAGGCGCGCGAGAACCCCACGGTGATCGAGGCCGACACCATCGTGCTCTGCGCCGGGCAATTGTCCGAGCGCAGCCTCGCCGATGCACTGGAGGCGCGGGGGCAGACCTGCCACGTGATCGGCGGCGCGGATGTGGCGGCGGAACTCGACGCGAAACGCGCTATCAACCAAGGCACGCGGCTGGCAGCGGGGCTCTAGGCAACCGGCGGGGCCTTGGCCCCCTTGCGCCGCGCCCTAGATCGCCGCAGGATTGCTAAAACGATCCAAGGTCCCCATGCCCCTTTGCGTCTTCGACATCTTTGAGGACGGCACAGCCAAGGTGCCCTCCGACGACAATCTCACCGGGCCGGGGCGCTACCGCTGGTGGCACTACGACATGGCTGATCCGGCGCTGGCACCGTGGCTGGCCGAACACCTGCCCGAGATCCCGGCGGGTGCGTTGCTACAGCCCGAAACCCGCCCGCGCTGTGACGAATATGACGACGGGCTGATCCTCAACCTGCGGGGCATCAACCTCAACGAAGGGCAACAGGCCGACCAGATGGTTTCGGTCCGGATGTGGGTGACGGATGCGGTGGTGATCACCGTGCGGATGCGCCGGGTCTTTGCCATAGATGAGCTGCGCGCGCTGGCCGCCGAGAACAACGCGCCGCCCCGGCCTTCGGCCTTTGTCGAGGCGCTGGTGTCTCGGCTGACCGCCCGGGTGCAGGTCGAAGTGGCGCGGCTGGCGGATCGGACGGCCTTCTACGAGACCGATCTAGAGGACCACAGCACCCCGCCGCCGAAGGAACTGCCGGTGACCCGCCGCAGCGCAATCCGGCTGGAACGCTACCTCGCCCCGCAGCGCCATGCGCTGGAGCGGCTAGCCACGCTGAACCTGCCGCTGGTGCCGGGCGTGGACGCGATGAAGCTGCGCGAACTGGCCAACCGCACCGCCATCGTGGTCGAGGAATTGGACGCGCTGCAGGAACGCATCGTCACGGTGCAGGACGAACACGACAACCAGGTCGCGCAGCGACAGGCGCGGCACAGCTACATGCTCTCCATCGCCGCCGCGGTCTTTTTGCCGCTGGGGTTCCTGACGGGACTTTTCGGCGTGAACGTGGGCGGGATGCCGGGCGTGGACGATCCGCATGCCTTCGCGATCCTTTGCCTTGCCATGGTCGGCCTCGCTGCCATCATGCTGGCCGTGTTGAAATGGCTGCGCTGGCTGTGACGGGCGGGGAAACGGATTGTTCTGCCGTTTCCATGCCATGAACGATCCCCGCAAAGACCACGGGACTGTCTTGCCTCCGCCCCGATCCTGCCCGAATTGACGCCCATACCTGACCGCAACAAGATCAATGCGAAGGGACAGGCAATGGACCGCCTTACGGAAATGGAAGCGTTTGCCACTGTGGTGGATCAAGGCGGCTTTACAGATGCTGCCAAGAAGATGGGGATCTCGAAATCCGCCGTTTCAAAGCATGTCTCCTCGCTTGAGGCGCGCTTGGGCGCACGATTGCTGAACCGCACCACCCGCCGCGTCTCGCCCACCGAGATTGGCCTTGCTTACTACGACCGCGCCCGTCGCGTGCTGAACGACGCAGGCGAGGCCGATGCCTTGGTCACCTCGATGCAATCCGCGCCCTCGGGGCTTCTGCGCATTTCGGTGGCGACGGACTTTGGGGTGAACCACCTCTCCCCCGCGCTGTCGGAGTTCTTGCAAGACTTTCCCGATATCACCGTGAACATGGTGCTGAACAACCGCTACGTCGAGCTGATCTCGGAAGGCTTCGACATGGCCGTGCGGATCGGGGAGTTGGAAGACAGCACCCTGCGCGCGCGCAAATTGACCGAGACCACCAAACGCATGATCGCCAGCCCGAAGTATTTCGAGCAATACGGGCGGCCGGAAAAGATCGACGATCTGAACAATCACAAGCTGCTGCATTATTCGAACCAGTCTTCGGGCAACGTGTGGAAACTGACCGCCCCTTCGGGCGAGAAACGGCAGGTGCGCACCGCCGGTTGGCTGTCGGTCAACGACGGGCAGAGCCTTTTGAACGCCGCGATCTCGGGGCTAGGCATCGCCTATCTGCCGAGCTTCCTCTACGCCGAGGCGATGGAGAAAGGTCTGGTCGAGGACGCGATCCCCGATCTGCCGCTGGAGACGCAGGGCATCTATGCCGTCTATCCGCCGGGCCGCTTCACCCAGCCCAAGGTGCGGGCGTTTATCGACTTTCTGGTGCATGAGTTCGCCGAGAAGGGGCCGGCGGACTGGTAAGGGTCGCGAGAGCCACCCAGCCGGAACGAGTGGCGGTCGCCGGGCCATCGCCTGCCCGCCCCCCGGGTAGGCGATTGGGCGAGGCTGGGTACGACCTTGCGAACGCACACAATGGTTGAGCCATAAAGTGGCAACGCCATACCGCCTGATCGCCGACCCGCGGGCAGGCGCTGGCCCTTTCACAAGACCACCTTTCCTCTCCCCCACCAGCACGCTATCTCTCCCGCCATGAGCAACATGCGCGAAACCTACGCCCGGCTTGTCGCCGAGGGCAAACTACAGGCCGACCCGGCCCAAGAAACCGTCATGGCCGAGTTCGACCGCATCCGCGATGCGCTGGCCAACCCGCCGAAGAAAAGCTTTTTCCGCAAAGCCCCAGAGCCCCCCAAGGGCCTGTACCTTTGGGGCGGTGTCGGGCGCGGTAAATCCATGCTGATGGACATGTTCGTGGCGCATCTGCCCGACGTGCCTGCGCGCCGCGTGCATTTCCACGCCTTCATGCAGGAAATCCACAACGCCATGCATGAGGTCCGCAAGACCGGCGTGGATGACGCCATTGCGCCCGTGGCCCGCGACGTCGCGGAAAGCGTCCGCCTGCTGGCCTTCGACGAGATGCAGATCACCGACATCACCGACGCGATGATCGTAGGCCGCCTGTTCGAAGCGCTCTTTGCCGCGGGCGTCGTAGTGGTCACCACCTCGAACCGCCTGCCCGATGACCTCTACAAAAACGGCATCAACCGCGAGGTTTTCGTGCCCTTCATCGACCTCATCAAAGAGCGGATGGTGGTCCATGAATTGGCCAGCCCGACCGATTACCGCCAAGACCGGCTGGCAGGGTCGCAGGTCTATTTCACCCCCGTCAATGCCGAAAGCCGGGCCGCGATGGACGCGGTCTGGGACGATCTTGCAGGGACCGAGGGCGAACCGCTGACCCTACACGTCAAGGGCCGCGAAGTGACCATTCCGCAATATCACAACGCCATGGCCCGCGCCGGTTTTCACGCCCTCTGCGGCCAACCTCTGGGCGCGGCGGATTACCTCGCGCTGGCGCAGGCTGTGCGGGTACTGCTGCTGGACAACATCCCCACCCTTGGCCGGTCAAACTTTAACGAGGCCAAGCGTTTCGTCACCCTGATCGACGCGCTTTACGAGGCGAAGGTGCGGCTGATCTGTTCCGCCGCCGCCGCGCCGGAAATGCTCTACCTCGAAGGTGAAGGCACCTTTGAATTCGAGCGTACAGCCTCCCGCCTGCGGGAGATGCAGGGGGAAGACTGGGGGCGCTGACCGCCCCCGGCCAACCGATCAGGAATCACTGACCGGCTGCATATGCAGGTCATTGCCCTGCAGGAAAGGGTGGTAAGGCCGTTCGACCTCATAAAGCCACCACAGGCCGCCCGCGATAATTGCGAGACCTACGGCCATGAAGATAAATTGAAACTTCCGTGCATCGTCCTGATCGTGACGCGCGGACCGGCTGAAATTGCGCATGGGGAGACCTCGGTCAAATTCGAAAGGGGAGAGTTCCATGGACCAAGATATACCACATCTGCACCTCGCAGCAGCGGCACACCCAAATATGGTTAATTAGACGTTTTCACGCAACACGCTACCGGCAAGGTAGAGCGAGCCGCAGATCAGCACACGCGCATGGGGTTCGCGGGCGATGATCGCCTTGAGCGCCGCGGTGACGGTCTCGGCCTCTGCGGTCTCGAACCCCACATCGCGCGCCACCTTTGCTGTCGCCTCGGCAGGCAGGGTCGCCGCCTCGCCGGGGATCGACACGGCGGTGAGGCTAGCCGCCTCTGCCGCCAACGGGCGCAGGTATCCGGCGATGTCCTTGGTGTTCAACATGCCGCAAATCAGGTGCGTCGGGCGTTTCGGCAGGGTGGCCAGCGTGGCCGCCAATGCCGCCCCCGCCGCCGGGTTATGGCCGCCGTCGAGCCACAACTCGCCCTCCGGCGCCATACGGGCAAGCGGCCCGTCTGACAGCCGCTGCATCCGTGCGGGCCACTGCGCCTGCGTCACCGCAGCCTCGCAAGCCTCTGCGTCAATGCCAAGCTGGCGCAGCGCGGCCAGCGCGGCCCCGGCGTTCATGATCTGGTGGTCGCCGGGCAGATTGGGACGCGGCAGATCAAGCAGGCCGCGCTCATCCTGATAGACCACGCGCCCGGCTTCGGGCGCGACATGCCACTGCTGACCATAGGCCAAGAGCGGTACCCCGAGTTTCGCGGCGCGGTCTTCGATCACCTCAAGCGCGGGCTCTTCCTGCTTGCCGACCACGCAAGGGACAAGCCGCTTGATGATACCCGCCTTTTCGCCGGCGATCTCGGCCAGTGTTTCGCCAAGATACTGCTGATGATCGACCGACACCGGGGTGATCACGGTCAAGGCGGGATCGACCACATTCGTCGCGTCGAGCCGCCCGCCAAGGCCGACTTCGAGCAGGGTATAATCGGCAGGCACCCGCGAAAAAGCGAGGATCGCGGCACAGGTCGTGATCTCGAAATAGGTGATCTCTTCGCCGCCATTGGCAGCATGGCATTCGTCCAGCACGGCGGCGAGGTCGGGCTCTGAGATCAACGCCCCCGCGACCCGGATACGCTCGTGAAACCGCGCCAAATGCGGCGAGGTATAGGCGTGTACCGTCTTTCCCGCCGCCTCCAGGCCTGCGCGGATCATCGCTTGGGTCGAGCCTTTGCCATTGGTGCCCGCAATATGGATCACCGGCGGCAGGTCGTTCTGCGGATTGCCCAAAGCATCGAGCAGCCGCCACATCCGGTCGAGCGTCAGGTCGATGATCTTGGGGTGCAGCGCCATCATCCGTTCAAGGATGACGTCGGATGAAGGCGTGCTCATTTCTTCTCTGGCGTGTCGGCGGGCAAATCCGCTGCGGCCTGAACGGCGGCGGCGGCCTCGGCCACCTCAAGCTCTTCGGGGGCGGGCAAGTCGCCGCGCACGGCAGGGGGCAGGCCCATCAACATGCGGGTGATGGTGATCAACTCATCGCGCATCTCGGTCCGTTTGGTCACCCGGTCGAGCATCCCGTGGTCGAGCAGATATTCCGCCCGCTGGAACCCTTCGGGCAGTTTCTCACGGATGGTCTGTTCGATCACGCGCGGCCCGGCAAAACAGATCAGCGCGTTCGGCTCGGCGATCTGCACGTCGCCCAGCATTGCGTAGGACGCGGTGACGCCCCCGGTGGTGGGATGGGTCAGCACGACGATGTAAGGAAGCCCCGCCTCTTTCAGCATCTGCACGGCGACGGTGGTGCGCGGCATCTGCATCAGGCTGAGGATACCCTCCTGCATCCGCGCGCCACCGGCGGCGGAGAACAGCACCAGCGGGCGCTTCAGCTTCACGGCTTCCTCGGCGGCGGCAATGATTGCATTGCCGACATACATGCCCATCGACCCACCCATGAAGGAAAAGTCCTGCGCGCAGGCGACGATCGGCGTGCGACCAATATCGCCGGTCACGACCAGCATCGCCTCATGCTCACCGGTCTGCTTTTGCGCGGCCTTCATCCGGTCGGGATAGCGCTTCTGGTCTTTGAAATGCAGCGGGTCGGGCGTGGGCGCCGGGACCTTCACCTCGGTAAAGATACCACCGTCGAACAGCGCTTTGAAGCGCGCGCGGGGGCTGATGTGCATGTGATGGCCGCAGTTGGTGCAGACGTTCAGATTGTCTGCCAACTCACGGTGAAACAGCATGGTGCCGCATTCGTTGCACTTGGTCCACAGATTGTCCGGCGTCTCGCGGCGCGAGAAGATCGAGTTGATTCGCGGGCGGACGTAGTTCGTGATCCAGTTCATTGGCAGGCCTCTGCTGTGGTTCCGTCCCAGATAATCCCCGCATGGGGAAATTGCAATCAGCGGCGTATCGCCAGCCGCGCCGCCAGCCATGAGACCAGCATCAAGGCGAAGTCCACCGGCAACCATGAGCGCAACGCCGCCGCGTCATCCATCGAAAAGGGCGTGAGATAAAGCGCCAGCCCCGAAAGATCATCCGGCAGAGAGACAATGAGAATGGCCGAGACGTTGTTCCACAGATGCACCGCGATGGCCGGCCCAAGCGAGCCGGAGCGCGCGGTGAGGTCCGCCATCAGGATGCCGAAAAACCCAGCCCAAAGCGCCACCATTAGCGCGTTCTCCCCCGCCTCGGCAGGCAGGTAATGGCCCGCTGCGAACAGCGCCGACGGCAGCACCATCCAGATCAGCGGCGCGTTGAACCGCGCCGCGAGTTGCTGCTGCACATAGCCGCGAAAGACGATCTCTTCGGCGCTGACCTGCACCAGCACGGCCAGCAGCGACAGCGGCAAAAGCAGCAACCAGCGGCTTAGGGGCAGGTTCGGCGTCAACTCACCGCCCATGCTCCACGGCGGCAATACCGCAAGCGCAACGCCCAGCAGCAACATCGCCCCGGAAACCGCGCGAAAACTGGGCCAGAGCCGCCCCGGCAGGCCAAAAAGGCTCCCCGCGCTGCGCCGGTGCACGATCCGCACGGTCACGGCGACGGCCATCGCCATGGTGCCAAAGCTGAACAGCAGCAGATACATCGCCTGCGGCGTGGCCCCTTTCAGAAGATCGCCATGCAGCGAGGGGGCCGCCGATCCCGCCAGCCCATAGACCGTTTGAAAGTAAAGCTCGTTCAGCGCGACATAGGCCACCACGGCCACGAACAGCCCCAAGAAAAACCGCCACAGTGCCGAGGTGCTGCGTGCGGGCGCGACAAAGGCCGCGTGGGCGCTGTAATCGGGCCGCCAGTTCATCAGCGGCGCCGTTCAAATCGGAGGTGGTGCTTGCAGAGCATATACCGGGCCTTCACGCTTGCGGGCGGGCCGAACCGACCGCGCCAGAAGGTCAGAACCTATGCCCTAACACGCTGCAATACAACAGTTCCCCCGCCTCATACGCGCCAAAGCCTTGCAGCATAGCCGCCGCCCGACTATTCCATTCACGACGTTTCAAGGAGCCCACCGATGTCCACCACGCCCCGCTTCGACAAATCCCGGCTGCCCAGCCGCCATGTGACCGAAGGCCCGGCCCGCGCGCCGCACCGGTCCTACTACTATGCCATGGGCATGACCGAAGAAGAGATTCACCAGCCGCTGGTGGGCGTCGCCACCTGCTGGAACGAAGCCGCCCCCTGTAACATCGCGCTGAACCGTCAGGCGCAGGCGGTGAAGGTTGGCGTGCACTCCGAACAGGGCACCCCGCGCGAGTTCACCACCATCACCGTCACCGATGGCATCGCCATGGGACACGAGGGCATGCGCTCTTCGCTGGCCTCGCGTGAGGCGATTGCCGACACGGTTGAGCTGACCATGCGCGGCCATTGCTATGACGCCATTGTCGGGCTGGCGGGCTGCGACAAGTCGCTGCCGGGGATGATGATGGCGATGCTGCGGCTGAACGTGCCATCGGTCTTCCTCTACGGCGGGTCGATCCTGCCGGGCAAGGCGCCTGCGGGCGCCGATGTGCCGGAAGATTTCGCCACCCGCGATCTCACGGTGCAGGACATGTTCGAGGCCGTGGGCCGCTTCCAGAACGGCTCCATGTCGCAGGCCGCGCTCGACGTGCTGGAGCGCGTCGCCTGCCCCTCTGCCGGGGCCTGCGGTGGCCAGTTCACCGCCAACACCATGGCCTGCGTGTCCGAAGCCATCGGCCTCGCGCTGCCGAACTCCTCGGGCATGCCCGCGCCCTACGAAAGCCGCGACGCCTATGCCGAAGCCTCGGGTGCCGCGGTGATGAACCTGATCGAGAAGAACATCCGCGCCCGCGACATCTGCACCCGCGAAGCCTTCGAGAACGCGGCGCGTATCGTCGCCTGCACCGGTGGCTCCACCAACGCGGGCCTGCACCTTCCTGCGATGGCCCATGAGGCCGGGATCGACTTCTTCCTCGAAGACGTTTGCGAAATCTTCCGCGACACGCCGTACTTCGTCGACATGAAACCGGGCGGCGCCTATGTGGCCAAAGACCTCTATGACGCGGGCGGCGTTCCTGTGGTGATGAAGGAGCTGCGCAAGGCGGGGCTTTTGCACACCGACTGTCTGACCGCCACGGGCCGTTCTATCGGCGAAGAACTGGACCGCATCGACCGCGAGGCCGACGGCAAGGTGATCCACTCGGTCGCGACCCCGATCAGCAAGACCGGCGGCGTCGTGGGCCTGAAAGGCAACCTCGCCCCCGAAGGCGCCATCGTGAAGATCGCGGGCATGGCCGAGGAAGACATCGTCTTCACCGGACCGGCGCTGGTGTTCGAATGCGAACAGGACGCATTCGAGGCGGTGCAAAACCGCGCCTATTCCGAAGGCGATGTTTTCGTCATCCGCAACGAAGGCCCCGCAGGCGGCCCCGGCATGCGCGAGATGCTGGCGACTACAGCCGCGCTTTCCGGTCAGGGCATGGGCAAGAAGGTGGCGCTGATCACCGATGGTCGTTTTTCGGGTGCCACCCGTGGTTTCTGCGTTGGCCACGTCGGCCCCGAAGCGGCACATGGCGGCCCGATCGCGCTGTTGAAAAACGGCGACATGATCACCCTCGACGCCATCAAGGGCAGCATCACCGTTGATCTGTCGGACGAGGAACTGGCCGAGCGCCGCAAGGCATGGGCTGGCCCGCGTGCCACTAACTACGAAAGCGGCGCGCTGTGGAAATACGCGAAACTCGTCGGCCCCACCTACCTTGGCGCGGTAACACATCCCGGCGCCAAGGCGGAGACCCATGATTACATGGACCTCTAAAAGCCCGCTTGCGGCGCTTGCGATGCTCACCCTGTCCGCCTGCGAAGGCGGTCAGGGTTTTTCCTTTGGCGGCAGCCCCGACACGCCCGAGAAACCGCTGCTGCAAACAGCTCTGGCCGGGGGCGCGGTGCAGGTGGTGCCGCCGCAGGGTTATTGCATCGACCCCAAAAGCCTCAAACGTCGCTTTGCGCTGATGGCGCGCTGCGATGCACTTGGTCTGCCGGATGCGGTCAGCGCCGCGCCGCGCGGCATTCTCACCCTCGCGCTGATCGAAGCCGAGGCCGACGCGCCCCTGCCCACCCCGCAACAGGTTGCCGAGGCGGCAGGGCTAAGCCAGTTGCAAGAGGCCGGTCGCATCGAAGGGGCGTCAATCTTTGTGGCTCAAGGGCCGGTGCCCGCCGAGGGCATGTCCCCCCGCCACTGGCGCGGCATGGCGCGGATCGGCGGCCATGTGGCCAGCGTCACCCTCTACGGCGCGCCGCAAAGCCGCGCCATTTCCGAAGAAGGCCGCGCGCTGGTGGCAGAGCTGATCCAGCAAAGCCGCAGCAAAAGCGCAAAGCCCACCGCCCCCGGCAGCTGACTGGCCTTTGTTTCCAAATCGGCAACACTGCCCGGGGCCGGAAACAATCACGGGGGCTATTCATTTGAACGAAATCCCCGCCTTGCATAGACTGCGAGCAAACGAGAGGCGCAGGGCCATGGTCAACTTCCGCAGCGGTTATCTTGAGGGCAAGCTCTTTGCCCGCGCGCTGCAACGCTGGGCGGTTGCGGCCCGCAAAGCGGCCACGGCTGACCTTGCCACCCTGCGCCGCCAACGCAGCCGCGCCCGGCTGCTGCGGGCCGAACTGAACCGGCTGATCCATCGCGCCGAAGACCGCCTTGCCCTGCCTGCCATCGGGGCCAGCGGCTTCCCGAAACCACATAACGCCGATTGGGCATGGCGGCCCGAGTTGTGGCGCGGCCCGCTTGCCACGCCGGGGCTGTCCTCGGTCGCGACGAAATCCAAACTGGGCGAAGAGGTGACCCTGTTCCACGATTGCGCGCAGTCGGAACTGACTCTGCGCCAATTGCGCAACCTGCGCGAAGCCGACCTGGCCCCCTTTGGCCTACAACTCGACGTGTTCAAATTCGACGGGTCATTCCTGTCGCTGGTTGTTGATCTGCCGCCCGAGGCCATCACCGGATTGAAACGCCGCCATGTCATCCGCATGGATACGATCGTGCAATTGGAACACCCGCTGGAGATCTTTGCCCGGCTCAACATCCGCCACGGTCCGAACACCGAACAGATCGTCCGCGAAATGCCCGTGGGTCAGGAAAGCATCAGCGTCGAATTCGATCTGGCCTATAGCAAGCTCAACGAAAAGCGGATCGAGGCGGCATGGATCGACCTGATCTTTGAAGGGCCGGAGATGAACCAAGTCGTGCTGCGCGACCTCACTTTTTCCCGCTCCCCCCGCGCCCAGATCTAGGACCCCGTGATGAGCCGATATGACCTGACCAAAACCGTGCTGCGCCAAGGCGTCTGGCAGGGCGTGCTGACCGCCAAAGAGGGTGCAGACACGCCGCAGATCAGCGTGACCCATGAGGGCAAGGAGGTGACGGATATCACGTTAGAGGCCGAAGGGTCCGAAGGGCGCTGGCATATCTCCTTCCCGGTCCCGGCAGAGGCGATTGCCGATGGGGTCCAGACCCTTGTCATCACCGAAAAGGCCAGCGGGGCGCTCTTGGGTCATGTGACCCTGATCGCGGATGAAGCGCTCGGCGATGACATACGGGCCGAGATGGACCTGCTGCGCGCCGAACTCGACATGCTGAAACGCGCCTTTCGGCGGCACTGCCGCGAGACGGAATGAGCGAAACGCCCTCCCGCAGGACCGCGCCCAACAAAAAGCCCCGCTGCCTCCAGCGGGGCTTTGTGCATCTATGTGAAAGAGATCACTCGTTCGGACCCAGAGCCGACAGACCTTTGAGGATGTCGATGGCATAGGCCAGTTGGTAATCCTCTTCGCGCAGCTCTGCCGCTTTGCGGGCCTTTTCGCGGTCGTCTTCGATCTGTTTGATCTGATCGTCGGTCAGGCTGTCGTTGTTCAACCGGCCCCGCAGATCGGCTTCGGAGCGGAGGGGGCGTGCCGACAATGCGTCGTCGTCTTCCTCGGGCTCTGGCGTGACCGGAGGTTGGGCCACGACGATATCGGGCGATACGCCAAGCGCTTGGATCGACCGGCCCGAGGGCGTGTAGTAACGCGCCGTGGTCAGGCGCATGGCCCCGTCCCCGCGCAGCGGCATCACGGTCTGGACCGAGCCTTTGCCAAAGCTCTTGGTGCCGATGACGATGGCGCGGCGGTGGTCCTGCAAAGCGCCCGCGACAATCTCGGAAGCCGAGGCCGAACCGCCGTTGATTAGCACGACGATCGGCTTGCCCATCGCCAGATCACCCGGCGTGGCGTTCACCCGGTCACCGTCTTCGATGTCGCGGCCCCGGGTGCTGACGATCTCGCCCTCCTCAAGAAAGGCATCCGACACGGCAATTGCCTGATTAAGCAGGCCACCGGGGTTGTTGCGCATGTCGATGACGATGCCGTTGAGATTCTCAATGCCGCCCGCCTCTTCGATCTGCTGCTCCAGCCCTTCCTTCATCTTCGGATAGGTCTGCTCGTTAAAGGTGGTCAGGCGCAGCACGGCGGTATCGCCCACGGTGCGGGCCCGCACGGCGGTCAATTGGATCGTGTCACGTACGATGGAGACGTCAAAGGGCTCCGGCTCCCCTTCCCGCACCACGGTGATCAGGATCTCGGACCCCACCGGCCCGCGCATCATCTCGACCGCATCGTCGAGGCCGAGACCCAGCAGGCTTTCGCCATCGACATGGGTGATGAAATCCCCCGCTTCGATCCCGGCCTCAGCAGCAGGCGTGCCGTCGATGGGGGAGACGACTTTGACAAAACCCTCTTCTTGGGTGACCTCGATGCCAAGGCCGCCAAACTCACCGCGCGTCTGCTCGCGCATTTTCTCGGCGTCTTTCGGCGACAGGTAGGACGAATGCGGATCAAGCGAGGTCAGCATACCGTTGATGGCAGCTTCGATCAGGTCACCGGGATCAACATCTTCGACATATTGGGCGCGGATGCGTTCGAAAATATCGCCAAAGAGATCGAGTTGTTCGTAAACATTGGTCGTCTTCTCGGCCTCTTGCGCCAGCAGCGGCCCGGCGATCTGGGTGGTGGCGACCACCCCCGCCACCGTGCCTGCAACGGCTGCCATCACGAATTTCTTCATCTGCTATCCATCCTTGTCGGTGCGGAACCAGTCTGCCGGATCCTGAGGTGTGTTGTCTTGCCTGACTTCTATATAGAGCGTTTCCGTCCGGTCAGTGCCAGTGGCTTCACCATTTGGTGACATCTGAGAAGTTGTGCCGCTTTCCGGCCCGCCCATCAACCCGATGGGGGTGCCACCGGCAATCACCTGCCCGGCTTGGCCGTAAACCACATCCAGCCCCGCCAGCACGAAAAGCGTGTCGACCTGCGGCTCAAGGATCACCACATTGCCCAGATCGAGCAGCGGGCCGACATAACGGATCGTCGCCGCCGATGGGCTGGTGACGATGGCACGCGGGCGGGTGGCAAGGATCATACCGGGCCGCGTCACGCCCGCCGAATCCGTCTCTCCGGCCTTGCGGATCACCAGCCCCTGCGCGGGCAATGGCAGATCGCCCACCTGCCCGTCGAGGTTCACCGGCGCAGGCTCAACCGCGCCGGTGGTGATCTCGGACAGGCCGCTGGCAAAGCCGTCCAACGTCTCGGTCGAGGCGATGAGGATCGCGGTGCGCACCGGGTCTTCGGTAAAGCGCATAGGCAGATCGGTGCGGTTGGCCATGGCCTGATTGAGCGCGGTGCGCGCGGCCTGAAGCTCGGTCAGCCCGTCTTGCAGGCGCTGCGCCGCATCGGTTTGGAGCGCGCGCAGGGTCTTGATGTCCTCATAGTCCTGCCGCAGCGCATCGGCGCGGGCGTTCAGCGCGGGCGTCAATTCAGCCAGCAACATGCCTGCGCGGGCGGTGCCCATCGGTCCGTCGGGGTGCAGCAGCACCACGGGCGACGGGTCACCGCCGATGCTTTGCAAGACGCCCAAGAACTGCGCCACCTCACCCTCGCGCGCCTGTAGCTTGCGGCTGAGCTGCGCCTCGTTGATCGCGGCCTGCCGCAGCCCGGCCCGCATCGCCGCGAGACCTGCCTCAAACGCCTGAATCGTCTCGGTCAGCGCCTTCACCCGGTCGCGCGCGCCATCGGCTTGATCCAACCGCGCCGATGCGGCCTCCAAGGCGGTCGCGGCCGCGCGTGCCTCCGCGGCGGCCTCATCGGCCTGCGCCTGTGCCATCAGGGGCAGACAGGCAAAAAGGACAGCCGCGGCAAGATGTTTCATGAAAGCAGGCTTTTCCCGGTCATTTCTTCGGGCTGCGGCAGGTCCATCAAATCAAGCACCGTGGGCGCCAGATCGGCCAACCGCCCGTCGCGCAGCGCCGCCCCTTCGGGCGCGCCCACCGCCACCACCGGCACGGGGTTGAGCGTATGGGCCGTATGCGCGCCGCCGGTCTCGGGGTCGATCATCATCTCGCAATTGCCGTGATCCGCGGTGACGATCATCGCGCCGCCTGCGGCCTCCAGCGCCTTCAGCACCCGGCCCAGCCCCGCATCCACCGCCTCACAAGCCGCAATCGCCGCCTCCAGATCGCCGGTATGGCCGACCATATCGGGGTTGGCGTAGTTCACCACGATCAGGTCATAGCCCGCCTCGATCGCCTGCACGAATTGATCCGTCACCTCGGCAGAGGACATCTCGGGTTGCATGTCATAGGTCGCCACATTGGGCGATTTGGGCATGTTGCGGTCCTCCCCCGTGGCCGGAGTCTCAACCCCGCCATTGAGGAAGAAGGTCACATGGGGATATTTCTCGGTCTCGGCCAGCCGGAACTGGCGCAGCCCGTGCTGCGCCACCCAGTCGCCGAGCGTGTTCTTGATGTCCGGCTTGGGATACATCGTGGTCATATAGGCGGCGTGGTCCTTGGAATATTCCGCCATGCCCATCAGCGCCGCCCATTCGGGGCGCGGGCCGGTGTCATAGGCGTCAAAGCCCGGATCGCCCAAAGCCGCCATGATTTCCCGCGCGCGGTCGGCGCGGAAGTTGAGGCAGAAGAATCCGTCGCCAGAAGCCGCCCCCGCGTAGCCCTCGATCACGCTGGCGGTGATGAATTCATCCGTCTCGCCCCGCCCATAGGCCGCCTCAACCGCCGCGCGGGGATCGGAGTACCCCTCCCCTTCGCCATGCAGGATCGCCGCCGAAGCCTTGCTGACCCGGTCCCAACGGTTGTCGCGGTCCATCGCGAAATAGCGCCCCGTCACAGTGACGATCTTCACGGCCTCGGGCAGCGCCGGCTCCAGCGTCTCGAAATAGCCAAGGGCTGAGGACGGCGCCACGTCGCGCCCATCGGTCACCGCATGGATCACCACTGGCAGCCCCGCCGCATCCAGCGCGCGGGCGGCGGCGATCATATGGCTGAGATGCCCATGCACCCCCCCGTCCGAGACGACGCCCATCAGATGCGCGGTGCCGCCGGTCTCTTGCAGCTTAGCGATAAAACCCCGCAGCCGCTCATTCTCGGCAAAGCTGCCCTCTTCGATGGCCAGATCGATCTGCCCCAGATCCATCGCCACCACCCGGCCCGCGCCGATATTGGTGTGGCCGACCTCGGAATTGCCCATCTGCCCGCGCGGCAGCCCCACATCGGGGCCATGGGTGATCAACTGCGCCTTCGGCCCCGCCTGCATGATCCGGTCGAAATTTGGCGTCTTGGCCAGCAGGGGCGCGTTGCCTTCCCGCACCTCGCTCAGGCCCCAACCGTCAAGGATGCACAATACGACAGGTTTGGGGGCGCTCATCAGACTGTTGCTCCGGCTTGGTGGCTGTTCAGCGCCTTTTACCCCTTGTGGGCTGGCACTTGAACCACTTTGTGCACAAGCCCCCCATTCCCGCGCAGAGCCCTTGCCCCGCGCGGCTGCTTTGGTCATAACGAGTGGCAACTTTCGCCTGAGCCGAGGACCAACTCCATGACCCTGCAAGCGCCCGAAACCCGCATCGTGAACACTTGGCGCGTGGCCTGCGACGGCAGCGAAGGCGCGCTTGGCCACCCGCGCGTCTGGCTGCAAATTCCCCAGGATCGCGGCTGGGTCGAATGCGGCTATTGCGACTGCAAATTCGTCCATGCGGATTTCGAAGGCAAAGTCTGAGCCTTTCCGGCCCCCATCTGAACAACTGAACCGACGGCACGAACCTGCCCGCGCGGCGCATTGGCGTCTGGCCGTGGGCCATGCTTCGTGGCAAAAGGGTCGCCAACCCAGCGGAGCATTCCTATGACATTCGGCAAAGGCCACCACCTGCATCTGATCGACGGCTCTGCCTTCATCTTTCGCGCCTATCACGCCCTGCCGCCGCTGACGCGCAAATCCGACGGCCTGCCGATTGGCGCCGTGGCGGGCTTCTGCAACATGCTGCACCGCTATGTAGAGGGCAACACCGGCCCCAACGCGCCCACCCATGTCGCCGTGATCTTCGACAAGGGCAGCCACACCTTCCGCAACGACATGTACGACCAGTACAAGGCCAACCGCGATGCGATGCCCGAAGACCTGCGCCCGCAGATCCCGCTGACCCGCACCGCGACCGAAGCCTTCAACATCGCCTGCAAAGAGCTTGAGGGCTATGAGGCCGATGACATCATCGCCACCCTCGCCGTGCAGGCCCGCGCCGCCGGAGGGCGTTGCACCATCATCAGCTCCGACAAGGATCTGATGCAGCTTGTGGGCGACGGGGTGGAAATGCTCGACGCGATGAAGAACAAGACCATCGACCGCGATGGGGTGTTCGAGAAGTTCGGCGTCTATCCCGAACGCGTGGTCGACGTGCAAGCGCTGGCGGGCGATTCGGTCGACAACGTGCCCGGCGCGCCCGGCATCGGGATTAAGACGGCAGCGCTTTTGATCAATGAATACGGCGATCTGGATGCGCTGCTTGAACGGGCGGGCGAGATCAAACAGCCCAAGCGCCGCCAGACCCTGATCGACCATGCCGAGCAAATCCGCCTGAGCCGCAATCTTGTCCTGCTGGACGAGAACACGCCGCTCGACTTCACCATCGACGATCTCGAAGTGCGCGACCCCGATGCGGACCGCCTGCTGGGTTTCCTGTCCGAGATGGAGTTCCGCACCCTGTCGAAACGCGTTGCCGAGGTGCTGGGCCGCGAGGCCCCGGCCATCCCCGAAGCGCCCGCCCCCGCCGTGGCCGATGCGCCGCAGGTGGCCGAGGTGGCCTTTGACCACGGCAAATACGAACAGGTCGGCGACGCCGAAGCGCTGCGCGTCTGGCTCAACCGGATTTACGAGCGGGGCTATGTCGCGGTGGACACCGAAACCACCGGCCTCAATGAGATGACCGCGGAACTGGTCGGCGTTTCGCTGGCCGTGGAGCCCGGGCAGGCCTGCTACATCCCGCTGACCCACAAAGCCAGCCGCGACGACGACCTCTTCGGCGGAGAGGGGCTAGCCCCCGGTCAGATGCCGGTCGAAGAGGCGCTGCAACTGCTGACCCCGATGCTGGAGGATCCCGCGATCCTCAAGATCGGGCAGAACATGAAATACGACAGCAAGATTTTCGCTCAACTGGGCATCGCGGTCGCGCCCATCGACGACACCATGCTGATGTCCTACGCGATGCACGCGGGCCTGCACGGCCATGGGATGGACACGCTGTCGGAACGCTACCTCGGTCACACACCGATGCCGATCAAACCGCTTTTGGGCAGCGGCAAATCCGCCGTGACCTTCGACAAGGTGCCGCTGGCCGATGCCGTCCCCTATGCCGCCGAAGATGCCGATGTCACCCTGCGCCTGTGGCAGCTTTTCAAACCACAGTTGCACCGCGCCGAGGTCACCAAGGTCTACGAAACGCTGGAGCGCCCGCTGGTGCCGGTCTTGGCGCAGATGGAGCGGTCGGGCATCGAGGTCGACCGCGATACGCTCAGCCGCATGTCCAACGCCTTTGCCCAGAAAATGGCCGGGCTGGAGGCGGATATTCACGAGTTTTCGGGCGAGAGCTTCAACGTCGGCTCCCCCGCCCAGCTTGGCGAAATCCTCTTTGGCAAAATGGGGCTGCCGGGCGGCAAGAAGGGCAAGACCGGGAAATACTCTACCGGCGCGGATGTGCTTGAGGATTTGGCGACCGAACATGACCTCGCCCGCCGGGTGCTGGACTGGCGGCAGCTGTCCAAGCTGAAATCGACCTATACCGATGCGCTGCAAGACCATGTGAACGCCGAGACGGGCCGGGTGCACACCTGCTATTCCATCGCCGGGGCGGCGACCGGGCGGCTCGCCTCGACCGATCCGAACTTGCAGAACATCCCGATCCGCTCCGAGGAAGGCCGCCGCATCCGCGAGGCTTTCGTCGCCCCCGAGGGCAAGGTGCTGGTGGCGCTGGACTACAGCCAGATCGAGCTGCGCATCCTTGCGCATATCGCCCAGATCGACGCGCTGAAGGAGGCGTTTCACCGCGGCGACGACATCCACGCCATGACGGCGTCCGAGATGTTTGACGTGCCGATGGATCAGATGACCCCTGAGATCCGCCGCAACGCCAAGGCGATCAACTTCGGCGTGATCTACGGCATCTCGGGCTTCGGCCTTGCGCGCAACCTGCGCATCCCGCGGGCCGAGGCGCAGGGCTTCATCGACCGCTATTTCGAGCGTTTCCCCGGCATCCGGACCTACATGGACGACACCAAGGCCTTTGCGAAAGAGCACGGCTACGTGCAGACGCTCTTTGGCCGCAAGATCAACACGCCCAACATCGGCGCCAAGGGACCGCAGGCGGGCTTCGCCGCCCGGGCGGCGATCAACGCGCCGATCCAAGGCACCGCTGCCGATGTGATCCGCCGCGCCATGGTGCGGATGCCCGAGGCGATCGCCGATCTGCCCGCGACCATGCTGTTGCAGGTGCACGATGAACTGCTGTTCGAGGTCGAAAAGGGTGCCGAAGACGCACTGATCGCCGCCGCGCGTGAGGTGATGGAGAATGCCAATGACCCGGTGGTGAAGCTTGACGTGAAGCTGATCGTCGACGCCGGTGTGGGGGCCAATTGGGCGGAGGCGCACTGATGGATGACGCGGCCCTTCCCGCAGACCTCGCCCAAGCGCTGGAAGAGACCGGCGCGCAGGCCGGTTGGGACAGCTACAGCGACGCGCTGCGCGCCGATGCGCTGGCGTGGATCGACGCGGCGCGGACCACGACGGCGCGGTCAAAGCGGGTGGATGACGTGGCGCGCTTTGCCGGCAAGGGGCTGCCGCCGACGCCGTTTCAGTAGGGTGGAGGGCCATCGCCTGCCCGCGGGTTGGCGATCCAAGCTCAGTTCCTGCCACTTTATCTCTCAGCCATGATGTGCGGCCTCAAGGTTACGCCCGGCCCCACCAAATCGCCTACCCGGTGGGGCGGGCAGGCGATAGCCCGGCGCCTGCGGCTTGATTCCGGGTTGGCCCCATTCTCGGGCGATGGCCCTTTGTACACGCGTCCCCCATGCGCTAAATCATGCAGCATGACCCCTGTCCTCTACTCCTTCCGCCGCTGCCCCTATGCCATGCGCGCGCGTCTCGCCCTCGCGGCCGCGCAAACACCTGTCCATCTGCGCGAAGTCGTCCTGCGCGACAAACCGCAAGCCTTCCTCGACGCCTCGCCCACCGCCACCGTGCCCTGCCTCGTCACCGAAACCGACCCGATCGACGAAAGCCTCGACATCATGAAATGGGCGCTGACCCAGAACGATCCCGAGGGCTGGCGCGACATGCCGCCCGAAGGCCACGACTGGATCGCCCGCGCCGACGGCCCGTTCAAAGACGCGCTGGACCGCACCAAATACGCTACCCGCTACCCCGAGGCGGACCCCGAAGAGCAACGCGCCAAGGCGGCAACCTTCCTCCATGACCTCGACGCGCAACTGGGGGACTGGATCTTTGACCGCCCCACGCTGGCGGATTACGCGATCCTGCCCTTCGTGCGGCAGTTCGCCTTTATCGACCGCGCTTGGTTCGACGCGCAGGACTGGCCCGCGCTGCGCGGCTGGCTCGACCGCTTCCTCGCGTCGCCCCGCTTTGAAAGCGTGATGGATAAATACCCCCAGTGGCAGCCCGGGGATACGCCGGTGTCATTCCCCTAAGGCGGTCACCCAGCCCAAGGACCGCTCCGTCGGGCCGCCCGGACTATACTCCCCGCTGACGAAACCGTCATAGCCCGCCCGCAGCGCGGCAAAGAGCCCGTCGAAATCGACATCACCGCTGCCCGGCGCGCCGCGCTCTGGCGCATCACCTAGCTGCACATGGCGGATCAGGGGGCGATATTCCTCGAAAACCGCCACGGCATCGCCGTGGATCATCTGCGCGTGAAAACTGTCGAATTGCAGCGCCACATTCGGCGCATCTACCGCCGCCAGCAGCTCCGCCGCCTGCGCGTAGTCGTTCAAGAAATACCCCGGTTTGGCCTGCGGACAGAGCGGTTCGATCATCAGGGTGACCCCCGGCGGCGCCTCTGCTGCGGCATGGCGCAGGCTCGCCACAAAAGCCTTTGCCGCCGCTGGCCCCTCGGCCTCCCCGGCCATGACATGCACCATTCTGGGCCGCAGCGCCTCTACATAGCGCCAGACCCGGCGCATATCATGGGCGAAACGCGCCTCCCCTCCCGGCTGGGCGGCGAAACCGGGCGGACCGCCCGTGTAATTCGGCGGCGGCGCGTTGATCAGGGCGAGCGTTAAGCCATTGCGCAGCAAGGCGCGCTGCGTCTCTTTCGCGGGCATGTCATAGGGGAACAAGACCTCAACCGCGCCAAACCCCGCCTCCGCCGCTGCGTCGAACCGGTCCAGATAGGGCAGTTCGGGCCAAAGCAGCGATAGGTTGGCGGCGGGGGTGATCGGCATTCGGGTCTTTCGGTGGACTTACGGCAGGTCTTCCGATGGGATGATGCCAAAGAATTGCCCACCCGACCAGACACCAAACCAGCCATCGCGGTGCTGGCCCAGATCGACCAAGCGATAAAAGCTCTTGCGGTCGATCAGCGCCTCCAGATTGCGGCGCACCAGCACATAGGGCGCAGGTTCGCCCGTCTCTTCATCGCGGACCACGCGGATCGGATGGGCCGCCCCTGCCTCGGCCACATCGCCCAGATTGGTCAAAAACCGCAACTGCTGCGCCTCGCCCGCGCCCTCGGCCTCGAAATCCACGGCGACGAATGGCGCGTCTTCGACGGTGATGCCCACCTTCTCCACCGGAGTCTTGAGGAAATAGTCATCCCCCTCGCGCCAGAGAATCGATGCGAACAATTTGACCATTTCGATCCGGCCAATGGGTGTGCCTTGATAGAACCACGTCCCGTCGCGTTTGATCTGCATGGCCAGATCGCCGCAAAATTCCGGGTTCCACTTCTCAAGCGGCGGGGTTCCGCGCGCTTTTGCGGCCTTGGCGGCTTCGATCAAACTGTCTGCCATGGGTGTCACGGTATTTTGTCCGCTCATTGGTTTTGCCATTCCCTTTGGTCGCGATACACTTACACCTGAAAGATATAACTCCGGGGAAAGAAATGTCATGGCCGAAGCGGATGATCTGATCGCGCAAATCGAAGCGCTGACCGAAAAGCTCGCCGCGGCGAAGCAGTCGATCACCGGGCGTTTCGTCGGGCAAGAGCAGGTCGTCGACCTTGCGCTGACAGCGCTGCTCTGTGGTGGGCACAGCCTGCTGATCGGCCTGCCGGGCTTGGGCAAGACCCGGCTGGTTGAGACATTGAGCACGGTCATGGGCCTGCACGGCAACCGCGTGCAATTCACCCCCGATCTGATGCCCGCCGATATTCTGGGTTCCGAAGTGCTCGACACCGCGCCCGACGGCAGCCGCGCCTTTCGCTTTGTCGAAGGGCCGATCTTTTGCCAACTTCTGATGGCCGATGAGATCAACCGCGCCAGCCCGCGCACGCAATCCGCCCTGTTGCAGGCGATGCAAGAGAAGACCGTGACCGTCGCAGGACAGGACCGCGCGCTTGGCCAGCCCTTCCATGTGCTGGCCACGCAAAACCCGATCGAGCAGGAAGGCACCTACCCCCTGCCCGAAGCGCAGCTTGACCGTTTCCTCGTGCAGATCGACGTGGCCTACCCCGACCGCGCGACCGAGCGGGACATTCTGCTGGCCACCACCGGTGTCGAAGAGGGCACGGTGCGGCCGGTCTTCACCACCGAAGAACTGCTCTCTGCCCAGACCCTGCTGCGGCGGATGCCGGTGGGCGATAGCGTGGTGGAACTGATCCTCGACCTTGTCCGCGCCTTCCGCCCCGATGAGCCTGAAGCCACCCAGCCCGTGCGCGACAGCGTCGCTTGGGGCCCCGGCCCCCGTGCCGCGCAGGCGCTGATGCTGACCGTGCGCGCCCGTGCGCTGCTGGAGGGGCGGTTGGCCCCCTCTGCCGAAGATGTGCTCGCCATGGCCCGCCCGGTGCTGAGCCACCGGATGGCGCTGAACTTTGCCGCCCGCGCGCGCGGCGAAAGCCTGCAAGGGCTGATCGACGCCACCGCCGGTCAATTGATCGGGAAAAAGGCCGCCGCGTGACCCATAGCCCCCTGTCCCTCAGAGCCAGCGCCGAGGGCGAAGCGGCCCGGCTGCCCGCCCTGCTGGCGCGGGCCGAGCATTTGGCCGGTGCCGTTCTGCCCGGCGCCCATGGCCGCCGCCGCGCGGGGACGGGGGATGATTTCTGGCAATACCGCCCGGCACAGATCGGTGACAGCCGCCGCATGGTCGACCACCGCCGCTCGGCCCGTGGCGATCAGGAGTTCGTGCGCGAGCGCGAGTGGCAGATTGCGCAGTCCGTCATGCTCTGGGTTGATCAGGGGGCCTCGATGCGCTTTGCCTCGGACAAGGCGCTGCCTGACAAGGCCGATCGCGCCCGCCTTCTGGGCCTTGCGCTGGCGATCCTGCTGTTGCGCGGGGGGGAGCGTGTGGGCCTGACTGGCATCGCCCTGCCCCCACGGCGCGGCAATCCCCAGGTGCTGCGACTGGCCGAATTGCTCTGCCAAGACGATGGCCAAGACTACGCCCCGCCAGAACATCGCGGCATGATCCCCCATGCGCGGGCGGTTTTCATCTCGGATTTCATGGGCGATCTCGACCCGGTGCAGACCGCGCTGACCAAGGCCGCCGACCGTGGCGTGCGTGGCGTGCTCTATCACCTGTTGGACCCGGCGGAGGAAGCCTTCCCCTTCGCGGGCCGTACCATTTTCGAAAGCGTCGGCGGCAGCCTGCGCCATGAGACGCTCAAGGCGAATGACCTGCGCGACCGCTATCTCGATCGGCTGGCGGCGCGCAAAGACGCCTTGCAGCAACTCTGCGCCCGGACCGGCTGGCGTTACGGGCTGCACCACACCGATGCCACGGCGCAGTCGGCGCTGCTCTGGCTCTATGGCGCGTTGGACGCGCGGCAGGGGAGTGCTGCATGAGCGTTTTCGGCGGCATCGGTTTCACCGCGCCTTGGCTGCTGCTGGCCCTGCTGGCGCTGCCAATTCTGTGGCTGATCCTGCGGGCCGTGCCGCCCGCCCCGGTCCGCCGCCGCTTTCCCGGCGTGGCGCTGCTCTTGGGGTTGGCGGATGACGACAGCACCAGCGACCGCACCCCGTGGTGGCTGCTTTTGCTGCGGATGCTGGCCGTGGCCGCGATCATCATTGGCCTTGCCGGGCCGGTGCTGAACCCACAGGCCGAGGCGGAAGAGGGCAGCGGCCCCTTGTTGATCCTGCTCGACGGCTCATGGGCCGGGGCCAGCGGCTGGGACCGACAGATGGCCGCCGTTGACGCGCAACTCACCCGCGCCGGACGGGCGGAGCGGACGGTGGGCATCCTCAGCCTCACCGACCCGCAGGTGCCGACCTTCCAATCCGCCGATGCGTGGCGCAGCCGTTTGGCGGGGCTGAGCCCCGCCCCGTGGCAACCCGCCCCGGCAGAGATCGCCCGCGCGACCGAGATCATGGCGGCCCTGCCCGCTTTCGACACCCTGTGGTTCAGCGACGGGTTGGACTATCCGGGCCGCGATGATCTGCTTGCCGCGCTGCAATCCAAAGGCGCGGTCGAGGTGCATCATTCCGCAGGCAATGTCATCGGCATCGCGCCCGCAGTCTACCAAGACGGCGCGATCGACCTGACCCTGCGCCGCGCCGCGCCCGGACCGGAACGCGCGGCGGTGGTGCAGGCCCATGGCCGCGATCCGGCGGGCAACGCCCGCGTGCTCGCCACCGCCAATACGACATTCGAGGCGGGCGCGACCGAGGCCAGCACCTCCCTCTCGCTGCCCGCCGAAATGCGCGCGCGGCTCACCTCTTTCGACATCGCGGGCCAGCGTTCCGCCGGGGCGCGCAGCTTGGTCGATGACGGGCTGCGCCGCCGCGAAGTCGCGCTGATCCGGGGGCGCGGGGCGCAGGAGGGGCTGCAACTGCTCTCACCGCTGCATTACATCGAACAGGCGCTGGCCCCGAGTGCTGATCTGATCGACGGCACCCTGACCGAGGTGCTGCCCGCCAACCCCGATGTGATCGTGCTGGCGGATGTGGCCACCCTCGCCCCTGCTGAGGCCGAGCCGCTGCAAGAGTGGATCGACGCGGGCGGCATGCTCATCCGTTTCGCCGGGCCGCGCGTGGCGGCGAGCGATGTCAGCCGCATCGACGAAGACCCGCTGATGCCCGTGCGCCTGCGCGCCGGGGGCCGCAGTGTCGGCGGCGCGATGTCTTGGGGGGAGCCCAAGGCGCTGGCCCCTTTCCGCAACGGGTCGCCATTCTTCGGGCTGACGGTGCCCGAAGATGTGACCGTTTCGGCCCAAGTCGTGGCGCAACCCGACCCGACGTTGGCCGACCGGGTGATCGCCGCGCTGAGCGATGGCACCCCGCTGGTCACGCGCAAAGCGGTGGGTCAGGGGCAGATCGTGCTGTTCCACGTCACCGCCACGGCGGAATGGTCCACCCTGCCGCTCTCGGGTCTTTTCGTGCAGATGATGGAACGGCTGGCCGTGTCATCGGGTGCCAGCGCCCCCGAGGCCGAGAGCCTTGAGGGCACCACATGGACCCCGCTGCGGGTGATGGACGGTTTCGGCATCCTGTCGGACGCGGGCAACCTGCCGGGCGTTGCGGGGCCTGACCTAATCTCGGCCCCCGCAGGCCCCGCCCTGCCGCCCGGCATCTACGGCGCCGAAGAAAGGCGTCTTGCGCGCAATGTGCTGACCGGCGAGACCGCCCTCACCGCCGCCACATGGCCCCCCGATGTGCCGCTGCGCGGCCTTGCCCTGCCGCCGGAACAGCCACTCGCCGGGGCGCTTCTGAGCCTCGCCATCCTCTTGCTCGTGGCCGATGTGCTGGCCTCTCTCGCCCTTTCGGGGCTGCTGCTGCGCCGCTCCACTGGCAGCTTGGCGCTGGCCTTGGGGCTGGCCATCGCCCCGCAGATGGGCGACGCGCAGGAGAATGACCCCGAAAGCTTTGCCATACGCTCGGCCTCTGAGGTGACGCTGGCCCATGTGCTGACCGGCAACAGCGACGTTGACGAGATCGCCCGCGCCGGGCTGATCGGCCTGTCGGACACGCTCTATTTCCGCACCACGGTGGAGCCCGACCTGCCCACCGGCGTTGATCTTGAACAGGACGAACTGGCCTTCTTTCCGATCCTCTATTGGCCGGTGACCCCCGACCAACCGCAGCCCTCGTCCGAGGCTTATGGCAAGCTGAACGACTACCTCCGCTCGGGCGGGCTGATCCTGTTCGATACGCGGGACGCGGATATCGCCAGCTACGGTGCCGCCAGCCCGAATGGGCGCAAGTTGCAGGAACTGGCCGCGCCGCTCGACATCCCACCGCTGGAGCCACTGCCGGGCGATCACGTTCTGACGCGCACCTTCTACCTGTTGCAAGACTACCCGGGCCGCTACAGCAGCCGCGATGTCTGGGTCGAGGCTTCGCCGCCCGATGCCGAACGGATTGAGGGGATGCCCTTTCGCAACCTCAATGACGGGGTGACGCCGGTGGTGATCGGGGGCAACGACTGGGCCGCCGCTTGGGCCGTGCGCCGCGATGGCGCGCCGCTTTTGCCCATCGGGCGCGGCTTTGCCGGAGAGCGGCAACGTGAACTGGCCTATCGCTTTGGCGTGAACCTTGTCATGCATGTGCTGACCGGCAACTACAAATCCGATCAGGTCCATGTGCCTGCGCTGCTGGATAGGTTAGGCCAATGACCGGAACCGTGCTTTTCGACCCGCTGATCCCCCTGCCGCTGCTGATCGGCCTTGCGGTGCTGGCCGCGCTCGGCCTTCTGCTGGCGCTGTGGCGCGGCCTGTCGGGCTGGGCCCTGCGGGGCTTGGCGGCGGCGGTGGTTCTGGCCGCGCTCGCCGGGCCGTCCTACCAGACCGAAGACCGCGCGCCGCTGTCGGACATCGTGTTGCTCTTGGAAGACGAAAGCGCCAGCCAGCGGCTCTCCGACCGTGCCGCGCAGACCGACGCGGCGGCAGAGGCGCTCTCTGCCCGCATCACCGCCCGCCCCAACACCGAGCTGCGCCGGATCACCGTCCCCGATGGGGCCGAGGATGCCGGCACCCGGCTGATGACCACGCTGGCCGATGCGTTGGCCGAAGAGCCACGCGCGCGGATCGCGGGCATTCTGGCGCTCAGCGATGGCCGGGTGCATGATGCGGACCTGCCGCTCGACCTGCCCGCGCCGCTGCATCTGCTGCAAACCGGCCGGACCGAGGATTGGGACCGCCGCCTGACCGTGCGCAATGCCCCGGCTTTTGCCATCATCGGAGAGCCGGTGACCCTGACCCTGCGCATCGACGATCTGGGCGCCGCGCCCGAGGGTGGCGGGCTGACCCAGCTTGATATCTCTGTCGAAGGGGAAGAACCGCAGAGTTTCAACGTGCCCATTGACCAAGACCTTGAACTGCCCGTGGCCCTGCCCCACGGCGGGCGCAACGTGATCCGCTTTTCCCTGCCCGAAGCCGAGGGGGAGTTGACCGACCGCAACAATGCCGCGCTGATCCAGATGAACGGCGTGCGCGACCGGCTCAGCGTGCTCTTGGTCTCAGGCGAGCCGCATCCCGGCGGGCGCACGTGGCGCAACCTGCTGAAGTCCGACAGCGCGGTCGATCTGGTGCATTTCACCATTCTGCGCCCGCCCGACAAACAGGATGGGGTGCCGGTGAACGAGCTGTCGCTCATCGCCTTCCCGACGCGCGAGTTGTTCATGGAAAAGATCGACGACTTCGATCTCATCATCTTTGACCGCTACCAACGGCGCGGCATCCTGCCTGCGCTTTACCTTGATAATGTGGCGCAATATGTGCGCAAGGGCGGGGCGGTGCTGGTCGCCGCCGGGCCGGATTTTGCCAGTGCCGACAGCCTCTACCGGTCGCCGCTCGGCACGGTGCTGCCCGCCACCCCCACCGCGCGGGTGTTGGAGGAAGCCTTCCCCCCGGTCGTCACCGACATCGGCCAGCGCCATCCCGTCACCTCAGACCTGCCCGGCAAGGGCGACTGGGGCCGCTGGCTGCGCCAGATCGACGTGACGGCTGACAGCGGTGACGTGGTCATGACCGGCGCGGACGACCGCCCGCTTCTGGTGCTGGATCGCGTGGATGAGGGGCGCGTGGCGCTGCTCGCCTCTGACCACGCATGGCTGTGGAACCGCGGCTATGAGGGCGGCGGCCCGCAGTTGGAATTGCTTCGTCGTCTGGCCCATTGGATGATGAAGGAACCCGAGCTTGAGGAAGAGGCGCTGATGGCCTCTGCCCAAGGCCGGACCATGCGCATCACCCGCCGCACCTTGGACGAGACCGTGCCCCCCGTCACGATCACCGCCCCCGATGGCAGCACGACCGAACTGCCCCTCGCCCCCGCCGGGCCGGGCCGGTTCGAGGCGGAATATACCGGCGAAGAGATTGGCCTCTACCGGCTGGAGAACGGCGATGAGGTCACCGTCATCGGCCTCGGCCCCGCCGCCCCGCGCGAGTTTGTCGAGACCATCGCCAGCGACGCGGCCCTGCGCCCGGCAATCGACAGCCTGCGCGGTGGGGTGGCACGGATGGAGGATGGGCTCCCCCGCCTGCGCGACGTGCGCCTTGGCCGTCCCGCCGCCGGGCGCGGCTGGCTGGGGCTGACCCCGCGCGGCGCTTACGAGACGCGCGATGTGCGACAAACGCCGCTGCTGCCAGGGTGGCTGGTGCTCTTGCTCTCGGCGCTCTTCATCATTGCCGCATGGCTGCGCGAGGGCCGCCGCTAAAGCGCCCGCAGCAGCAAGCCGCCCGCCAGCGTCACCACGACCAAGCCCGCCGTCAACTCGGCCACCGCTGCGGCTTGGGCCAGCCTCGGCGATCCGGCCAGCCCGCCCAAGACCCCGGCGCGCAGCCCCGTTGCGGCCAAGCCAGTGGCGATGGTGATCAAGCCGGTGCCGAGCGCCATGGCAAAGGCCCCCAAGATGCCGACCCCGCCGATCCCCATATGCCAAGTGATCACCAACACGAAAAGCGCGCCGGTGCAGGGCCGTATGGCAATCCCGCCGATCAAAAGCAGCGCGTCGCGCAGTCTGCCCGCGCGCTGAACCTGCGCCAGACTGGGCCCATGGGCATGGCCACAATGGCTGCATACTTCACCGGAATGCGCCGATCTGTCCTGCCGCGCATGGCGCAGCCCGCGCCAGATCAGCCAAAACCCGATGAGGGCAATCGCGCCATAGCTTGCCGGGGCCATGATGTCTTCGGTCACGCCGACCAGCGCCTCCCGCCCAAGACCCAAGAGGAGGATCCCCGCATAGACCAGAACCACGGCGGTCACCGCTTGGCCCAAAGATGCCGCGAGCGCGATCAGCGTGAGCCGCAGCACCGGCACCGCGCGCGCCAACCCATAGCCGCCGATCACGATCTTGCCGTGCCCCGGCCCCGCTGCATGGACGACGCCATAGGCAAAAGACGCCAGAAGCACCGTCCAGAACGCCGCCGTATCGCCGCCCCGCGTGGCGCGCAGCCCGCTGGCGATGCTGTTTTGAAACCCGCGCTGCTGCCCCGCGGCCCAATGGGCAAGGGCGTTGAACCCGCCTGACCACCACAGCGCCGCCAGCGCCAGAAGGGTCGCCAATGCCGCCAGCGCTATGATGCGTCGCATGTGATCACCACTTCATTGGCCAAGGCTTCACCGATCTCCGGCAGACCCACATCGCTTGGATCGGTATTGGCGTCCAGCGTGCTCAAGTCTTGCTGAAGGGCGCGCAGATCGGCATTCATATCCGGCATCTTGACCCGCGCGCGGCAGGTTTCACTGCCTTGGATGGTCACTTTCTGGGTCACCTCATAGGCGGTGTAATAGGTCGGATCATAGGGTTTGATGATCAGCCCATCCGCCGAGGGAGCCGGGCCTTCAACCGCGCGCAGATGGCTGGTGATGATCCGACCGTCGGCAAAGCGGGTTTCCACGTCCTGCGGACCCGAGAGCGCGACCTCTTCGCCCCCCTCCAGCAAGACCGTATCGCCGTTGAACCCTTCGATCCACTGCATGTCGAATCCGTTGAGAGAGGCGACTTCCGCCTGCGTCAACACGCCATCGTAATCGGGGTCGAGCCCGCGATCCTCGGTCACCAAGAGAGAGTAGAATTCGTCATAGGCCCATGTGATCCGCAGATGGGACAACCGACCCTTGGCATCAACGATCACCTCGAACCCGGTATCGACGAAGATATGCGGATGCGCGCCAAGCGGCGTGGCGCAGGCGATGACAGCGGCGGTGACGAGCGGGTATTTCATGGCGCTAGGTCTACGCCCCTTCGCCAAGCGCGGCAATCGCCCGGCGGGCGGCGCACGGCGGGAAGGCGCGCATCGCCGCCCCGCCCGCGGGTCAGTTCGACGGGTAGGGCCGGACAAAGACCGGACGCTCGGGCGTCGAGGCGTCGGGCTGATAGGCATAGCCGCCGCTGTCGAAATCCTGCAAGCCTTCCGGGTCATTCACCCGGTGCTGCACGATGTAGCGGGCCATGGCACCCCGCGCCTTCTTGGCGAAGAAGCTGACGATCTTCGGCCCCTTGCCATCGCCCTTATCTTCCATGAACTGCGGGGTGATCACCCGCAGTTTCAGCGCCTTGAGGTCCACCGCGCCAAAGTATTCCTGACTGGCGCAGTTCACCAGAACATCGCTGCCGGTCGCCTCGGCCTGTGCGTTCAACGCCTTTGACAGGCTGTCACGCCAATAGTCATAAAGGTTGCCGCCGCGGCGGGTTTTTAGCTTACTGCCCATCTCCAGCCGGTAGGCTTGGATTGCGTCGAGCGGACGCAGCACGCCGTAAAGCCCCGACAGGATGCGCAGGTGATCTTGGGCATAGGTCATCTCATCGGCATCAAGGCTCGTGGCCTCCAGCCCCTGATAGGTGTCGCCGGCGAAGGCCAGCGCGGCGGGGCGGGTGACCTCGGCTGTGGGCTCAGCCTCGAACGTCTGAAAGCGGTCGCGGTTGAGCCGCGCCAGATCGTCGCTCAGCCCCATCAGGCTTTTGAGATCGCCCAAGCTGAGATTGCGCGCAGTCGTCGCCAGCCGCACGGCGTCTTCCTGAAAATCGGGCTGGGTAACGGCGACATTGCGCTCAGCCCAATCAAGGCGTTTGGCGGGGGAAATAACGACGAGCATGGCAGTCTCCTTGGGGCGTTTCGGGGTGATCTAGCCCGCGTCGCGCAGAACGTCCAGAAAGGCCGGACCAAAGCGTTCAGCGCGTTTATCGCCGAGCAATCGTTCAATGGCCGAAGGGTCGGCGCTGCGCAGTTGGGCCACTTTCGCAAGCATCGCGGCAGAACAGCTCAGCGGCTTTTCGGTGCCCTGCGCGCCGCGCGCGAGGTCGGCTTGCACCTGCAAGAGTTGGTCATAGACATTGCCCGCCTCGCGCCCCGCCAGCTTGCGCCGCGCCTTATGCATCGGTTGCGCCTCGCCGTTTATGACTTCGAGGAAGGCCGCGCCGTAATTTTCCAGCTTCTTGGCGCCTACGCCGCCGATCCGCGCCATGGCGTCGAGGTCGGCGGGCCGTGCCTCGGCCATCTCGATCAAGGTGCGGTCGGTGAAGATGATATAGGCGGGCACGCGGGCCGCCTCGGCCAGCGCGCGGCGCTTGGCCTTGAGCGCCGACAAAAGCGGTGCATCCTCGTCGCTGACCATGGCTTTGACCGCGGGGCGGCGGTTGGCGCCCGCGGCCTTGATCGTGTCGCGGCGCAGCTTGATGCTGGCCTCGCCGCGCAGGATCGGCAAGGCGGCATCGGTCATGCGCAGCGCGCCGTGACGTTCGGCATCCGGGCGCACGAGATCATGGCCCATCATCTGCCGGAACACCGCCTGCCATTCGTTGCGACTGTATTCGCCGCCCACGCCGTATGTCGGCAGCGACTGGTGGCCGCGCTGGCGTACCTTGTCGGTCTCATTGCCCAAGAGGATGTCGATTAGATGCCCCGCGCCGAACCACTCATCCGTGCGCAGCATCGCCGAAAGCGCCTTGCGAACCGCCGTGGTGCCGTCGAACACCTCCGCCGGACTATCGCAAAGGTCGCAACGTCCGCAGGTGACCTCGGCCTCGTCGAAATATCCCAGAAGGGTTTTGCGACGACACTCCAGCGCTTCGGCCAGACCCAAAAGCGCGTTCAGCCGCCCGTGGTCGGCCGCGCGGCGTTCGGGCGGGGCGAGGCCTTCGTCGATCTGGCTGCGGCGCAGGCGGATGTCATCGGGGCCGAAAAGAGTGAGCGTCTCGGCCGGCGCACCATCGCGCCCGGCGCGGCCGATCTCCTGATAGTAAGCCTCGATCGACTTGGGCAGATCGGCATGGGCGACCCAGCGGATGTCGGGCTTGTCGACCCCCATGCCAAAGGCCACGGTGGCGCAGACGATCAGCCCGTCCTCTTGCTGAAAGCGGCGCTCGGCGATGCGGCGGTCCTCTGCCTCCATCCCGCCGTGGTAATGCAGCGCCTCCTGCCCCTGATCGCGCAGCGCCTTGGCCAGCCCCTCGGTCTTGGCGCGGGTGCCGCAATAGACGATGCCCGATTGGCCGCGCCGCGCCCCGGCGAAGGCGAGGATCTGGTCGCGCGGCTTGTTCTTGGCGGCAAAGGCGAGGTGGATGTTGGGCCGGTCGAAACCGCGCAGGAAGGCGCGCGGCGGGGTACCGTCGAAGAGCTTTTCAACGATCTCGGCCTGAGTCTCAGCATCCGCCGTGGCGGTGAAGGCCGCCAGCGGCACGTCGAGCGTGCGGCGCAGCTCGCCGATGCGCAGGTAATCGGGGCGGAAGTCATGGCCCCATTGGCTGACGCAATGCGCCTCGTCCACGGCGATGAGATTGACGCCAACCCGGCGCAGCATCCCCATGGCGGAGCCTGCCGCCAGCCGTTCCGGCGCCATGTAGAGCAGTTTGAGCGTGCCAGCTTCCAACGCCTCCCAAACCGCATCGGTCTCTTCGGGCGTGTTGCCTGAGGTGAGCGCGCCCGCCGCCACGCCCGCTTCCTGCAGGCTGCGGACCTGATCGCGCATCAGGGCGATCAGCGGCGAGATGACCACCGTCACGCCCTCGCGCATCAGCGCAGGCAATTGGAAACACAGGGATTTGCCGCCGCCTGTGGGCATGATGGCCAGCACGTTTTCGCCCTCGGTCACGGCCTCAACAATCTCTTGCTGGCCGGGGCGGAACCCGTCGAAACCGAAAACATCACGAAGAAGCGTGGCAGCGCCTGTCATGGAGAACCTGTAAGATTGTCTGCTCTTTTTATGCAGACTCCCACACTAACAAAGCGTGAACAAGGCCAGATGCCCGCGGCATCGGCGCGCGGGCGGGCTGGGGCACGGGTCAGTAGAAGGCCGCTGCGTTGTTGGTCAGCACGATCCGCGCCATGGCAACGGCGATCAGCACGATCAGGGGGGCGAGGTCCAGACCGCCCATCGGCGGAATCACATTGCGCACGCGGCTATAGACCGGCTCAAGAATGCGGTTCAGCCCGTCCCAGATCTGCGCCACCAGCGGTTGGCGCAGGTTCAGCACCTGAAAGTTGATCAACCAAGACATGATGACATGGGCGATGACGATGAACCAAACGATGTTCAAAAGCAGCATCAGGATCTGGAACAGCGACGTCATGGAATATCCCCTTGGTTTGACGCAAGACAGTTAAGCGCCCCGCCCTCAAAGGGCAAGAGTGCCGCGACGTATATGCTTGACCGCGCTGCGCTTCCGCCGCAAATCCGCGGCGTCACGACAAAGGAAAGCCTCATGTTCCCGATCATCCGCATGGCCAAAGACGTCATCGTCGCCGCGCGGCAGGCGCCGCTGGACAATCTGACCGACACCCATGTCAGCCACCACATCTGCTGGCCGCATGACCTCGATATCTGGATGGAGTTGAACAACGGGCGGGCGCTGTCGCTCTATGATCTGGGCCGCACCGCCATGGCCCAGCGGGCCGGGCTGATCACGCTGCTGCGACAGAACAAATGGGCGATCACCATCGCGGGGTCCAGCACGCGGTTCCGCCGCCGCATCCGCATGTTTGAGAAATTCGAGATGCGCAGCCGGACACTGTGTTGGGACGGCAAGTTCATCTATCTTGAGCAATCCATGTGGAAGAAGAACGGCGAATGCGCGAGCCATGTGCTCTACCGTTCCGCTGTCACGGATCGCAACGGCCTGATCCCGCCGGAAAAGGTCCTGCAAGCGATGGGACGGCAGCAAGCTTCGCCTGAGGTGCCGGGCTGGGTGGCCGAATGGATCCGCGCCGATGCGCACCGCCCTTGGCCGCCGATGCAGGACGCGGCCCCGGCCCCCGCTGCGGCAGGGCCGCTTTCGGCCTGAGCTGACCGCCCTCCTCTGCCTCACCCCCGCCCTTACTGACGCTTGCGCCTTGCGCCCTGCCCTGCTCTAACTTGAAAAAGGGCAGGCCGCGAAAGGGCGCAACATGGCACAGACAGGCGGGCGCAAGCGCATCTGGGGATGGTATTTCTTTGACTGGGCCAGCCAGCCTTACAACACCCTGATTCTGACTTTCATCTTCGGCCCCTACTTTGCTCAGACCGCGACCAATGCGCTGGTCGAAGGCGGGATGGAGCTTGGCGCCGCCAAAGCCCAAGCGCAGGCATACTGGGGCTATGGTCTGGCGCTGGCGGGCGTCGCGATTGCGGTGCTGGCCCCGATTTTGGGCGCTGTGGCGGATTCCTCGGGGCGGCGGATGCCTTGGATCAGGCTCTTCTCGGCCATGTATGTGGTCGGCGCGGGCGCGCTGTGGTGGACGGCCCCGGCGGATTTCTCTCTGCTTTGGGCGCTGTTCTTTTTCGGCATCGGCTTGGTCGGGATGGAGTTCGCAACGATCTTTACCAATGCCTACCTGCCCGAGCTGCACCCCGACGCGGATGAGCGGGGGCGCATTTCCGGCGATGGCTGGGCCTTTGGCTATGCGGGCGGGGTGCTGGCGCTGATCGCGATGATCGCCCTGTTTCAAAGCGGCGCGAATGGGCGCACCATGGCGGGGCTGACGCCGCTTTTCGGGCTCGACCCGGCGACAAAGGCCGACACCCGCATCGTCGGGCCGCTGACGGCCATCTGGTACGCGGTCTTTATGATCCCCTTCTTTCTCTATGTGCGCGACAGGCCGAAACCCGGCGCCGTGCGGTATCGCGTAGGCGCAGGCCTTGCGGATTTGGCGCGCACCCTGCGGGGGCTGCCGAAGCACCCGTCTCTGCTGGCCTATCTCGGCTCTTCGATGTTCTACCGCGACGCGCTGAACGGGATGTACACCTTTGGCGGGGTCTATGCGCTTGGGGTGCTGGATTGGTCGATCCAAGAGATCGGCATCTTCGGCATCCTCGCCGCCATCTCGGGCGCGGTGTTCTGCGTGCTGGGCGGGCGGATCGACCGGCGCATCGGGCCGATGCCGGTGATCGTGGCCTGCTGCGTCATCCTCATCGCCACCGCCTGCCTAATCATCTCGCTGGGACCGAATTCAGTCATGGGCGTTTCTTTGCCCGAAGGCTCCGCCCTGCCCGATATCCTCTTCTACGTCGCCGGTGCCTCTATCGGGGCGGCGGGTGGGGCGCTCCAGGCGTCATCGCGTAACATGCTGACCCGGCAGGGAAACCCCGATCGGATGACCGAAGCTTTCGGCCTCTACGCCCTCTCGGGCAAGGCCACCTCCTTTCTCGCACCGGCGCTGATTGCCCTGACCAGCGACCTCACCGGCAGCCAACGGCTTGGCATCACCCCTGTCGTGGGGCTTTTCATCGTCGGTTTGATCCTGTTAGCTTGGGTCAAACCCAAGGGAGATTTCGCCACATGACGCTGCTTCGCACCCTCACCTCCGTGGCGCTGGCCTTTGCGCTTGCCTCTTGCGGGGGCGGCCGGACCGAGACCGACATCAGCGGTGAGAAGGTCGCCCTGCCGACCATCGGCTCTTCGGGCGGCGCATTGAGCACGGTCGAGGCCAAGCGGCTTTTCGGGGCCAAGAGCTTTGCCTCCGCGCAGTCTCCGGCGGCTTTCGGCAGCTATTCCAAAGGCTGTCTTGCCGGGGCCGAGCAATTGCCCGAGACTGGTCCGACATGGCAGGCCATGCGCCTGTCGCGCAACCGCAACTGGGCCCACCCCGAGATGATCGACATGGTTAAAAAGCTCAGCCGCAAGGCCGCGCAGCAGCCCGGTTGGGAAGGCGTCTATGTCGGCGATATGAGCCAGCCGCGCGGTGGGCCGATGCTGACCGGTCACGCCAGCCACCAGATCGGGCTTGATGCCGACATCTGGATGCTGCCGCCCAAATCCCTGAACCTCAGCCGGGCACAGCGCGAGAACATCTCGTCGATCTCCATGCGCCGGGCCAGCGGGGCCTATGTGAATTCCTCTTGGACCCCTGCGCATCACGAGGTGATCAAAGCCGCGGCCCAAGACCCCCGCACCGCGCGTATCTTCGTCTTCCCCGGCGCCAAGGTGCAAATGTGCGCCGATGAGAAAGGCGACCGCAGCTATCTGCGCAAAATCCGGCCTTGGTACGGGCATCACTATCATTTCCACATCCGCATCAGCTGCCCCAAAGGCGCGCGCGGCTGTGTGGATCAGGCCCCGCCCCCGCCCGGTGACGGCTGCGCCGATGCGCGCCAGTGGCAGGCCAATATCCTGAACCCGCCAAAGCCCGACCCGAATGCGCCCAAAGTAAAACCGAAGCCCAAGCGCGATATCCTGCTTGCGGACCTGCCTGCACAATGCAACGCCGTTTTGAACGCAAACTGATCCGCGCCTGCCTCCCGTTCTTCCTGCTCATCGCCTGCGTGGCCCCCGCCGCGCAGACAGGGCCGGTGGTGCAGGTGGACAGCGTGCTGACATGGCGCCATCCGGCGCCGTGGTTCGGCGGCTTTTCCGGGGTCGAGGTGAATGCCGATGGCACCCGCCTCACGGCGGTGTCGGACCGGGGCCGCGTTGTGCAAGCGCGCATGCTGCGCGAGGCGGGCCGTTTGGTCGCGCTTGAGATTGAGGAGGATGCGCCGCTCAAAGATGCCGATGGCAAGCCCCTGCGCGACAAGATGCGCGATGCCGAAGCATTGGCGCGTGACGGCGGCGGGCAACTCTACGTCTCATTCGAACACGACCATCATGTCGCGCGGCTGTCGCCCGAGAGCGGCGTCACCACCCCGCTGCCCAGACACGACGACTTCGCCAAGTTCGAGCCAAACGCGGGGATGGAGACTTTGGCCGCCCACCCCGATGGGCGGCTCTTTGCGATCCCCGAAGGCGGCGGCCCGGCCTCGGATGATTTCCCGCTCTATGCTTTTGACGGCAGCAGTTGGACGATCACCGCAGAGATCCCGCGCCGGGGGCCGTTCCTGCCGGTGGATGCCGATTTTGCCCAAGACGGCACGCTTTATCTGCTGGAGCGGACGATCACGCCGCTGGGGTTTCGCAGCCGCATCCGCAGCTTCGACCTCACCGCGCCCGGGCTTGGCGAAGAGACACTGCTGACCTCCGGCCCCGGTCAGTATGACAACCTCGAAGCGCTCAGCACTTGGCAGGATGCGGCGGGGCAAACCCGGCTGACCCTGCTGTCGGACGACAATTTCTTCGTCATGCAGCGCAATGAGGTGGTCGAGCTGATCCTTGCCAAACCGGCTTCCGAGGGCTAAAGCCGTCCGGTCTGCGATCCCCGCAGGCCAAGTCGCCGCACCCTTGCACAAAACGGTTCACATATGACACGCACCTATCTTCCCGGCATCCTTGCCATGGCCGCCATCGTCGTGGCCTCGAATATCCTTGTTCAGTTTCTCTTTGGCCAATGGCTGACCTGGGGGGCTTTCACCTATCCGCTGGCCTTCCTCGTCACCGATGTGATGAACCGTCTCTACGGCGCCTCTGCCGCGCGCCGGGTCGTGTTGGTGGGCTTTGTCGTGGGCCTGATCTGCTCGCTCATTGGGACGCAGATCATGGGCGAGTTCGGCCCGCTGGTGACGATCCGCATTGCCGTGGCTTCGGGCACCGCCTTCCTCGTGGCACAGCTGTTGGACGTGACGATCTTTAACCGTTTCCGCGATGGCGCATGGTGGCGCGCGCCCTTGGTCAGCACCTTGATCAGCAGCGCGATCGACACGGCGCTGTTTTTCTCCATCGCCTTTTCGGCCAGCCTGTCGTTCATCCACCCCGCCACCGATGTGGCTTGGGCCGCTGAGACACTGCCGCTTTTGGGCACGGGCCCGCTCGCGCCGCTTTGGGTCTCGCTCGCTGTGGCGGATTGGTCGGTCAAACTGGCCATCGCGCTGATCGCGCTGATCCCCTTCCGGCTGCTGACCGCACGGCTGACCGCCCGCGCGTGATACCGGCGCAGGGGGCCACCCCCCTGCCGCCGCACCCCTCTAAAAAAACGCTTTGCGAATTTCAAAACCTGTGCAACGCTCAGGGTGAGTTCAACAAATGTAAAGGAGGTGATCCAGTGTCAAGAAAGGTATTGGAGCGAGGTGTCGGAACAGCCAGCGGGGTTTCCTGCTAGGGCAGCCCCTGGCAATGCAACCACCTGGTGGACGTCGGTCTAACCGATCCCCCTCCTGAAACCATTCGATTGGGCCGTTCCGCAAGGGGCGGCCCATTTCGCATTCCCCCTTCACCCTCACCGCGCGGGCTGGCATGTTGCGGGGCAAGGAGAGCCCATGCTGCACATCAACGATGACATCGCCATTCAGGATTGGGAACTGACGGAAAGCTTCATGCGCGCCTCCGGCCCCGGCGGGCAGAATGTGAACAAGGTCTCCTCGGCGGTGGAATTGCGGTTCGAAGCCGCGACCTCGCCTTCCCTGCCGCAACCGGTCAAGAACCGGCTGCGCCGTCTGGCCGGGCGGCGCTGGACGACCGAAGGCGCATTGGTGCTGCAATGTGACGAGACCCGCAGTCAGGCCCGCAACCGCGAGTTGGTGCGCGAGCGTCTGGCCGAGTTGATCCGCCGCGCCCTCACCCCGCCGAAACGCCGCATCGCCACCCGCCCGACGCTGGGGTCGAAAAAGCGCCGCCTCAAGGCCAAGAAGGTACGCGGCGAGGTCAAGGCGATGCGCGGCAAGGTCGATCCCGACGGTTAAGGATCAGCCGCGCCGCAGCAGGTAGATGTCCATGATCCAGCCATGCGCCGCGCGGGCGGCGGCACGGGTGGCGATGATGTCTTCGGCAACCTCGGCCAGCGGGCCGTGGCGGATGATCTCTTCGGCCATGCCGACATAGGCGCCCCACCAGATCGTCACCTCCGCAGGCTCCAACGTCTGAAACGCGCAATCGCCATCAAGCATGATCACCAACGTATCGACCCCTTCGGGCCAGCCGTGATCGCGCAATTGCCGCCCGGTGGTCACCATGAAGGGCGCGCCGATTTCATTCAGCGGGATCGCATGAGCCGCCGTCAGCCCTTGCAATGAGGTGATGCCGGGGATCACGGTGATGCGCGGCGCAGGTTCCAGCCGCGCGGCGATGCGCAGGGTGCTGTCATAAAGCGACGGGTCGCCCCAGACCAGCAGCGCCACCCGCCGGGCGATCGGATGCTGGGCCATCGCCCCGCGCCACGCCTCGGCAATCGCATCATGCCAGTGGTCGACACGGGCGCGGTAATCCTCGATCGCCGGGTCGCGCACGGGCAGATCGAAGCCGACGATCTGCACCGCCTCATTGGTCAACACCTCGTCGCAGATGCTCCGCCGCAGCCCCGCCAGATCATCCTTGCCCGCGCCCTTTTGCGGGATCAAGATCAGGTCTTGCGCGTTCATCGCCCGGATCGCTTGCAGCGTCAGATGCTCAGGGTTGCCGGTGCCGATGCCGATCAAAGTGAGTTCAAGCGCGCTCATCCCGGTATCCTCGCAATCGCTTTCAGCCGCAGCCCGCCGAGCACCCGCGCATCGGGGAATTTGCCATCCGGCGACGCACGGTAGAGCACCACGAAACGGCGCAGGTCATCCATATCCGCCTCGGTGATCTCTCCAAACAGATAGGCCACCTTGCCTGGCGCGCGAAAGGCGATGGTCTGGCCCCGCGTGCAGCCTGACATACAGTCGATGCCTTCGACCTCCACCTCGGACAGACCCGCGCGGACCACATCCAGAAAGCCGCCATCAGCGGTGCAGGAGGTGCAGACAAACGCCTTCACGTCTCGAACTCGGCCAATGGTCCGTAAAAGATCAGCGCGGGCGTGGTGCTGCTGGTGCTCTCCAGATGGCGCGCCAGCGTTCCGATCGTGAAGCGCTGCACCTTCTCCGCCGGGGTCGAAACCGCCTCGGCCAGCAGCGCGGGCGTGTGGCCTGGCAGCCCGTGTTCGATCAATCGTGCAGCAAGGCCCGCAAAGGTGCGTTTGCCCATATAGACCACGGTGGTCGCCATCGGATCGGCCAAGGCGGCCATGTTCACGTCGCGCGGCAATTCGCCGGTCACATCCGCGCCGGTGATGAATTGCACGCGCCGCGCCGTCATGCGGCGGGTCAGCGGGATGCCTGCGGTGGCTGCGGCGGCAGAGGCGGCGGTCACGCCCGGCACGATCTCGAAAGGGATATCCGCCGCGCGCAGGGCGATGATCTCTTCCTCCAGCCGTCCGAACATGCCGCTGTCGCCGGATTTCAACCGCACGACCTTTAGCCCGGCTTGCGCATGATCGACCAGAACGCGGCTCACATGGTCTTGCTTGGGCGAGGCGCGCCCGGCCCGTTTGCCGACGCCGATCAGGTCCGCATCGGGGCGCGCGTGCTCCAAAATCGGGCCCGCGCTGAGGTCATCGAAGAGCACCACATCGGCCGCCTGCAACCGCGCCACGGCCTTGACGGTCAAGAGCTCCGGGTCGCCCGGGCCGGAGGAGACGAAGGAAACAAAGCCCCCCATCACAGCGCCGCGATCATGTGAAAGAAGGTGCCCGTGGCACGCCCGCCCCCCGCGAAATCGCGGACCGAGCCGGTCTCGGGCACTTCAAGATCATTGGCGTCGGTGATCCGCGCCAGCGGGGCGTCCGGCTCGGCAAGGATCGTGGCATAGTGGAACTCATGCCCGCACAATTCGGCCCGTGCGGAATGGCCGGGGATCGGCGCGTTGAGGTCGGCCTGACGGTAGCCCAGATGCATCTTGCGCTTGGCGAAAGAGGTCTCGAGCCCCAGAAGCCCCGCCATCTCGTGCCGGGCGCCCTCTTTGTCGATGAGGCCCGCGCCCATCGCCATATAGCCCCCGCATTCGCCGTGCACGGGGCGGGTCTCGGCAAAGGCGCGCAGCCCGTCGCGGAATTGCGCGGCGGCGGCCAGCCTGCCGGCGTGGAGTTCAGGGTAGCCACCGGGGAGCCAGCAGCAATCGGCACTGTCGTCCGGCGCTTCATCGGCGAGCGGGGAGAAGGGCAGAACCTCTGCCCCCGCCGCGCGCCATCCGGCCAAAAGATGCGGATAGACAAAAGCGAAAGCGTTGTCCTGCGCCAGCGCGATGCGCTGCCCGGGCGGGGTGATCTGCGCCGGTGCGGGTGGGTTCTGCAACGTGCCCCGCGCGGCGGCCCGCAGGGCGGGGACATCGACATGGGCCGCGACGAAGGCCGCCGCCTGCCCCAACAGATCGGGCAGGTTTTCCTGCTCTCCGGCCTGCACCAGCCCGAGGTGACGCTCGGGCATTTCGATTTCCACCCGGCGCGGCAGCGCGCCGAAGACTTTGATCCCGACAGCCTCCATCCCCGCGCGCACCAGCGTCTCATGCCGGGGGGAGGCGACGCGGTTCAACACCACGCCCGCCAGTTCCACATCGGGCCGCATCTCGCGAAAGCCGAGCGCCGTGGCCGCCACCGATTGCGCCGCCCCCGATACGTCGAGCACCAGCACCACCGGCCAGCCCATCAGCGCCGCGACATCGGCGCTGGCGCCATTGCCGCAGGCCCCCGGTTTGGCCACACCGTCAAACAGCCCCATCGACCCCTCGCCGAGGATCAATTCGGCCCCATCGGCATTGCCGACCAGCCCTTCGATCCGCGCGCGGTCCATCGACCAACTGTCGAGGTTGAAAGACGCCCGGCCCGAGGCCGCCGTGTGAAAGGCAGGGTCGATGTAATCAGGGCCGCTTTTGAACGGCTGCACCGCGACACCTTCGGCGCGCAGCGCGGCCAACAGCCCCAGCATCAAGGTCGTCTTGCCCGTGCCGGAAGCGGGGGCGGAAATCAGCAGGCCGGGCGGGATCATGAGGAGGTCTCCGGAAAGCGCGGCTCGGCCCCGACGGGGCGGAAGCGGCGGTCATAATCGGCGGCGTAAAGGCGGCTCTCGCCGAAATCCTCGGCCCCGATGGCATGGCCCACGAGGATCAGCGCGGTGCGGGCCATTTCCTCGCCCACTTCGGTGCGCAGGGTCGCAAGCGTCGCTTTGACGATGCGCTGATCGGGCCAGCTTGCACGCCAGACCACGGCGACGGGGCAATCGGCACCGTAATGCGGGGTCAGTTCTTCGACGACTTTATCAAGCACATGCACCGACAGGTGGATGGCCAGCGTCGCCCCGGTGCGGGCGAAATTGGCCAGCGTCTCGCCTTCGGGCATCGCCGTGGCGCGGCCCGAGGTGCGGGTCAGGATCACCGATTGCGCCACGCCCGGCAGGGTCAGTTCGGCCCCCAGTTCCGCCGCGGCGGCGGCAAAGGATGGCACCCCCGGCGTCACGTCATAGGCGATGCCCATCTCGCGCAAGCGGCGCAATTGTTCGCCCATCGCCGACCAGACCGACAGGTCGCCCGAATGCAGCCGCGCCACGTCATGACCTGCGGCATCGGCGGCGGCGATTTCCTCCATGATGTCATCCAGCGACAGCCGTGCGGTGTTGACGATCCGCGCGCCTTCGGGGCAGTGGCTCAGCAACGCCTCGGGCACCAGCGACCCGGCATAGAGGCAGACCGGGCAGGCCGCGATCAGGTCGCGCCCGCGCAGGGTGATGAGATCCGCCGCCCCCGGCCCGGCCCCGATGAAATGTATAGTCACGGTATCTATCCTTTCCTCTCGGCAATCGCCGCGGTGGCCATGGCATCGCCCGAAACGACGCGTTCGGCAACCAATACCGCCCCCGGCCCGGCGGCAGCCAATGCGGCGGCCTCGGACAGGGAGCCGGTGCCGAAACGGTCTTCGATCCGGGCCGATTGCGTGGGGGTTATCATGCGGGCCAAGTCTTCGGTGGTGATGCCCAGCCCCGGCACGCCCAACTCTTGCGCGAACTCGCGGAAGACGGTGGCGCGGGCCTTGGCGGCTTCGGTCACCAACGCGTCGATCTTGGTGCCATCGGGGTTGGCCCGCTCCAGCGCGTCGCGCAATGACGCCACGCTTGCCGCGCCCCGAAATCCGATCCCGGCCATCCTCATAGTGTCACGCTCCATTGTACCACGGGCCGCAGCGGCTGCCAGCCGCGCATCCGGCCCAAAGGTGCGGCCTGCGCCAGTTCGATCCGCAACAGGTTACCGCCATGGGCCGCTTGCAACTGCGCCAAAAGCGCTTCGGTTTCCAGCGTCACACCGTTGGCGACCAGCCGCGTGCCCGCTGGTAGCGCAGGCAGGAGGGCATCGTAAAGCGCCGCGTTCCCGCCGCCGCCGACAAAGACGACATCAGGCAAAGGCTGCCCCGCCCAGACATTTGGTGCGCGGCCATGAAACGCTTGCATACGCGCGTTCAGGCCGAAATCTGCGATGTTGCGGGTGATATTCTCGACCCGCGTGGCGTGCTGCTCAAAGGCGATGGCGCGCCCACCGGCAAGGCAGAACTCGACCGAGACCGAGCCGCTGCCCGCGCCGATGTCCCACAGCAACTCGCCGGGCCGAGGGGCGAGGGCCGACAGCGTCAGCGCCCGCACCGGCGCCTTGGTGATTTGGCCGTCGCTGGCAAAATGGTCATCCGGCAGGCCGGGGGAGCGCTGCAGGCCGATGCCTTTGGGCAGCGCGACCCCGACCGCCACCGGCGCTTGCACATCCGTCAGATCGAAGCGATCCGCCCGCACCTCTCGCACCCGCGCATCGGGGCCGCCCAGCCGTTCGGCCACATGCAGCGTGGCCGTGCCCGCGCCTTGCGTGCAGAGAAACTCCGCCAGCGCCGCAGGGGCTTTCCCATCGCGCAGCAGGCAGATCATCCGCCCGTTGGGACGCAGGGCACCGCGCAACTGCGCCAGCGGTGCGGCATGCAACCCGTGGCAGGTAACCTCCTCCAACCGCCAGCCGAGCGCATTGGCCACCAGCGAGAAGGTCGAGGGCGCGGGCAGGCTGTGCCATTCGTCGGGCTGCAACGCGCCGACGATGCTGCCGCCCGCGCCGAACCAGAAGGGATCGCCCGACACCAGCATCGCCACGCGTTTGCCGCGCTCGGCCAACACCGGCTCGACCGAGAAGGGCACCGGCCAAGCGCGCCCGCGCGCGCCTGCGCCTGCCCGCTCCAGATGACGCGGCCCGCCAAAGATCACCTCGGCCTTTGCCAGCGCCGCGCGGCTTGCCGGGGGCAAGGCATCCGCGCTATCGTCGGGCATTCCGATGATGCTGAGCCAAGGGTCACCCATTATGCGCGTCCTTCTTTTGGGTGGCACCACCGAAGCCAGCGCCTTGGCCCGCGCCTTGGCCAAAGCCGAGATCGACGCGGTGTTTTCCTATGCCGGGCGCACCGACAGCCCCGTGGCCCAGCCCCTGCCCACCCGCGTCGGCGGCTTCGGGGGCGTGTCGGGGCTGGTGGCCTATCTCAAAGCCGAAGCGATCACCCATGTCGTCGACGCAACCCACCCCTTCGCCGCGGGGATGAGCAACAATGCCTTCGTCGCCTGCGCCCGGCAAGACCTGCCGCTCGTGCGGTTCGAGCGCCCCGCGTGGGAGCCGCAGGAGGGTGACGACTGGACCTTCGTGCCCGACCTCACCGCGCTGCCCGCCGCCCTGCCCGACAGCCCGGCGCGGGTGTTTCTGGCCATCGGCAAGCAGCAGCTGGCGCTTTTCGCCGCGAAACCGCAGCACCGCTACCTCCTGCGCCTCGTCGATCCGCCACGCGACCCGCTGCCGCTGCCGCGGGCGACGGTCGTGCTGGCGCGCGGGCCTTTTGACGTGGCGGGCGATACCGCGCTGATGCAGACCCATGCAATCACCCATGTGGTCGCCAAGAACGCCGGAGGCGCTGGCGCGCGGGCCAAGTTGGATGCCGCCCGCAGCCTTGGCCTGCCGGTGATCTTGGCCGAGCGGCCGAAACTGCCGGGCGAAGTGGCCGCCAATGATGTGACCGAAGTGATGCATTGGCTACATCATACCGCGCTGCGCGGCGTATAGACATAGCGCCCGACCCGCCGCGTCGCGGAATTGCCGACGATCACCACGGTGCGCATATCCGCCATCTCGGGCGTCGCCTCGCCCAATGTGACGGTGTTGAACGCCTCTTCCGGCGTGGTCACGGCGCGGGCGAAGGTGATCAGCCGCTCCGGCCCGCATTCGGCGCGCAAAATCTCCAACGCCTCGGCGAATTGATGCGGGCGGGATTTGCTGCGGGGGTTGTAGAAGGCCATGGCGAAATCCGCCCGCGCGGCCATCCGCAAACGGTGCTCCACCATCGCCCAGGGCTTGAGGTTGTCGCTGAGGTTGATCGCGCAGAAATCATGACCCAAAGGCGCCCCAAGCCGCGCCGCCGCCGCCAGCATCGCCGTGATACCGGGCAGCACGCGGACGTCGACGCTTTCAAACGCCGGTTCCCGCTCCACCGCTTCGAACACGGCTGAGGCCATGGCAAAAACACCCGGATCACCCGAAGAGACCACCACCACCCGCGCGCCCGCCTGCGCCAGTTGCAGGGCATGGGTCGCGCGGTCCAACTCCACCCGGTTGTCGCTGGGGTGCAGGGTCAGCCCGTCGCGCGGGGCGACGCGGGCGACGTAAGGGATATAGCCGATAACGTCAGTGGCCTGCGCCAAGGCCTCGGTCACCTCGGGCGTGACAAGCGCGTCGTCACCGGGGCCGAGGCCCGCGATATGAAGGATGCCGCTCATGTCTCCGCCTCCGGTCTGCGGCCTTGGCCATGGACCAAGACGATCGCGAAATAGGGGCAGTCGTCATCCGCCACGTCAGAAAGCCTTGCCACCCGCTGGTCGGGCATGGTTCCGCGTTCGACCAGCCAAGCGTCCTCCAACTTGCCCGCCGCCGCCAGCGCGCGGCGCACGCTGGGCAGGTTGCGGCCCGTCTTCATCACCACCAGCGCATCGGCGCGCTTCATGTGATCGGTCAACTCGGCCTCGGGCAGCGTGCCCATCAAAACGGTTACCACGTCGTCACCCCAAGTGAAGGGCGTATCGAGCGCATTCCAGCAGCCCACCATGCCGGGGATCGCGGGCAGCACCTCAACCTCGGCGCGGCCCTGAAGCCGCGTGTGCAGATGCATGAAGGAGCCGTAGAAGAAAGGGTCACCCTCGCAGAGCACGACGACCTCGTGATCCTGCGCCAAGGCTTCTAGCCGGTCGGCCCATTCCTCGTAAAATGCGACCATCTGGGCGCGATACTCGGGCGAATCAAAGCGCAACTCGGTGGTGACGGGATATTCCATCGCATATTCCACCACGTCGTCGCGCAGCATCCCCTCAACGATCCGGCGTGCTTGGCCCGCGCGGCCTTTCTTGCGGAAATAGGCCAGATGCCGCGCGCCGCGAATGGCACGGTGGGATTTCACACTCATCAGTTCGGGGTCGCCGGGACCAAGGCCCGCGCAGATAACCTTGCCCATCGTCATTCCACCCTGCTGGCCAAGGCGTTCACCGCCGCCACGGTGATCGCCGAACCGCCCAAACGCCCCTGCACGATCATCGAGGGCACCGGCAGGTCCTGCATCAAAGCCTCTTTCGATTCCGCCGCGCCGATGAAGCCCACCGGACAGCCGATGATCGCCGCCGGGCGCGGGCAATCGGGGTCTTCGAGCATGTTGAGCAGGTGAAACAGCGCCGTGGGCGCATTGCCGATGGCCACCACGGCACCTTGCAGATGGGGCCGCCACAGTTCCAGCGCGGCGGCAGAGCGGGTGTTGCTCATCTTCGCGGCCAAATCCGGCACCGAGGGGTCGCGCAGGGTGCAGATCACCTCATTCTCGCGCGGCAGCCGTTTGCGGGTGATGCCTTCGCTGACCATATAGGCGTCGCAGAGGATCGGCGCACCGTCTTCCAGCGCCGCCCGCGCGGCCACGGCCATGCCTTCGGAAAAGCGGATGTGTTCCTCCAGTCCCACCATGCCCGCGGCGTGGATCATGCGCACGGCGACGATCTCTTCCTCGGGGGTGAACCGCGCCAGCGCCGCTTCGGCGCGGATGGTGGCAAAGGACTGGCGGTAAATCTCGGCACCGTCGGTGATATAGCTATGGGGCATCGGCGGACTTTCTAAGGTGAGAGGCGATGGCGGCGGGGGTCAGCCCGCGCAGATCAGGCGGGGCATCGGCGCGGCCATCGTGGATGAGGTCATAGCGCGCTGGCGCGGTGGCGGTCAGGGTGAGGTCGGTAGCGCGCGGCGCGGCGCAGCCCTTGGCACAGCCCGAGACGTGCAGGCGTTGACCCTTTGGCACCACGGCGGCAAGGCGGCGGGCCAGCGCGCGCGTCTCGCCCCGGCTCTGTGCGCAGCCCGGCGCACCGATACAGGCAATGACGCGCAGCAACGGGTCATCGGCGGCGGTGATAAGACCGGACAGATCAGGCAACCGCGTGGCACCTTCGATCAGCATCCTCCGCCACGGGGTCAGGCGCAGCGGGCCAAGCTCGGCGAGCGCGGCAAGCGTCTCGGCCTCCATCTGCCCGAAAGCACAGGCAGCAAGCGCCCCCGCCGGATAGGCACCGAGGGCGGGTGTGCCCTGCCCTGTCTGCCGTGGATGGTCGAAACCGGCGGGAAGCGGTGCCCCCGTGGCCGTGGCGCGCGCAGCGCGGGTCACCCCCTGCGCGCGCACCCATTCGGCAAGCGCGATGGCCTCGGCCACCGCAGTCGCGCGGGTTACGGGTTTGCCCCGCGGCGCCCCTTCGATGCAGAGTAGCAGTTGCCCCTTCGCCGACCGCTCGAAACGGATGTCGGCGGGATCGGCCTGCAACACCGGCTGCGGCCCCGCATCGACCGCATAGCCGAATTTGGCGGAGACATCCGGCAGCGCATGGGACTGCGCGGCGGATGAGAGGGCATGGCTCAGGAATTCGGTATCATCGCCCGCCTGCCAAAAGGGGCTGACCATGATGTTGCGCCGTCGCTCCGTCCGCTCATCCACATCGATCAGCGCCAGCGCGCGCAGCGCCTCGATCAGCCCTTCATGCCGCGCGGGATCGACGCCGCGCAGTTGCAGATTGCCCCGGTTCGACAGGTCGAGCATGCCATTGCCATAGCGCGCGGCCAGCCCTGCCACGCCGCGGGCTTGGGCCGGGGTCAAGCGCCCCTGCGGCACCCGCAGACGCACCACCAGCCCATCGCCCGAGAGCATCGGGCGCAACGCACCGGGGCACCAGCCCTTGATCGCCGGGGCCGCGCTCACGTCACCCCGTCCAACGTGGCCGAGATCGAGTTGCGGCGGGTCAGCCAGAGGCCGGACTCGCGCAGCGCCGCAAAACGGTCGCGCATGGCTTGCAAGGCCGCGGGGTTCTCGGCCTCCATGAAGGCCACGAGATCTTCGCGCCCCAGCGTGGCGTCGAAATAAAGGTCGAAGAGATGCGCAGGCACCTCGCGCGTCAGATGCGCAAAGGCAGCAAGGTTGTCGAGCGTCGCGGCCACCTCTGCCGCGCCGCGGAAACCATGGCGCATCATGCCGCTGGCCCAATTGGGATTGGCCGCACGGGCGCGGACGACGCGGGCGATCTCTTCGGGCATGGAGCGCGCGCGGGGGCTGCCTGCACGGGTGTGGTCAAGGTGGTACATCGCCGGTTTCTGCGCGCCCAGATGCGCCATCGCGGCGGCAAAGCCGCCTTCGTGGCTGGCATAGTCCGAGGCGAGCAGGATATCGCTTTCGGCCAAGTCCTGCACATGAGCAAAGCCATCGGCGCGCTGCAACTGCGCCTCCAGCGCGGCGCGGTCCTGATGCGCCTCGCCTTGGGCATTGATCGCCCATTCCGACCCCGCAAGCCACGCCTCGCCCGCCGCGGCGCGACCCGCGTCGGAATAGTCTTGCAAGGCTGCTTCCATATTCACGCCGTAAAGGCCCGGTTTGGGGCCAAAAACGCGCGGCGTGCGGGTGAGGTAGGGGTTCATATCCGGCGCTTCTTCGCGTTCGGCCAATGCCGCCGCCCCGGCTTCGAAAAGCTGCGCGAGGCCGGGAAAGACATCGCGGAACAGGCCCGAGATGCGAAGGGTCACGTCGATGCGCGGACGGTCCAGCAGGGTCAGCGGGATCACCTCGAAACCCGACACCCGTTCACTGCCCTCATCCCATTTCGGCGCGATCCCGGCGAGATGCATCGCCATGGCGACCTCTTCGCCCGCCGTGCGCATGGTGGCCGAGCCCCAAAGGTCGATCACCAGCCCGCGCGGCCAGTCGCCATTGTCTTGCAGATGCCGCCTGAGCAGTTCCTCGGCCAGTTTCACCCCCTGCGCATGGGCGGCCCGGCTGGGCACCCCGCGCGGATCGACGGCATAGAGGTTGCGCCCCGTGGGCAGCACATCCGACCGCCCGCGATAGGGCGAGCCGGAGGGCCCGGAGGTGACGCGCCGCCCCGCCAGTGCGGTCAGCAGCCCGTCCCATTCGCCCGCCCCCGCGCCGAAGACGTGCAAACCATCGCCGTATTGGCTTTCCTTGATGTCGCAAACGAAGGCGTCGATCCGGGTTAGCGCCTCGGCCGAGGAACTGGCGGCGTCGAGGCCGAGGTCATCTTCCACCCCCGCCGCCTGCGCCTCGGCCCGGATCGTGTCGACCAGCCGGTCGCGGCGCGCGGGGTCGAGCCCGTCGGCAGTGGAATATTCGTCCAGCAGCCGTTCCAGCCGCAACAGCCCATCGGGCGTTTCACTGTCTTTCAGCGGGGGCGGCAGATGGCCGAGCGTCACCGCCCCGATGCGCCGCTTGGCCTGTGCCGCTTCGCCGGGATCGTTAACGATGAAGGGGTAGATCACCGGCAGATCACCGGTCAGCGCCTCGGGCCAGCAATCGCCCGAAAGGGCCACCGCCTTGCCCGGCAGCCACTCCAGCGTGCCATGCGCGCCGATATGCACCAGCGCATGATGCCCCTGCGCCCGCAGCCAGAGGTAGAAGGCCACATAGGAATGCCGCGGCGTGCGGGCGAGGTCGTGATAGCTGTCTTCGCGGTCTTGCAGATCGCCCCGCTCGGGTTGCAGCGCGACCAGCGCGTTGCCGCAGGTTTGCGCGGCGAAGTGGAAGGCGCCGTCCTGAGCCAGCGGATCGTCCTCCGCCGCGCCCCAAGCCTGCGCCAGATCATCACGCAACGCCTGCGGCAAAGTTGCCAGCGCCACCTCATAGTCGGCAAGGGGCCAAGTGATGCGCGCTTCGGTCAGGCTGCGGCCAAAGCCGATCTGAGGCGTGACGCCATAGCCTTCGCCCGCCAAACGCATCAGCATGTCTTCGACACTGGCCAGCGCGTCGAGCCCGACCGCATGGGCCAGCTGATCGTCCCGCCCCGGATAGGTCGAGAGCACCAGTGCCAGCTTGCGCGTGGCCGCCGGGGTCTGCGCCAGCCGATGCCAGCCCAGCACGCGGGCGACGACAGCCTCGATCCGCGCCTCTTCGGCGCGGTGGGCAAAGCGGGAATATTGCAGATCGGGGTCGCGCTTTCCGGGGCTCTTGAAGCTGACGACGCCACCGAAGATGCGGCCATCGACCTCGGGCAGGACCACATGCATCGCCAGATCGGCGGGGGAAAGGCCGCGCTCGCTTTCGTCCCAGTCGCGCCGCCGGGCGGTGGAGAGGGCCACCTGAAACACCGGGCAGCCCGGCGCGTCGAGCGGGGAGGTGCCATCATCCCCGCGCCCCGAAAAGGCGGTGGCGTTGACGATGGCCACGGGTTTCATCGCCGCCAAGGCATCGTCCAGAAAGCCCCGCGCAGGATCGGATTTGAGCGAGGGTACGAAAAGCCCGATGGCGTTCAGCCCCGCCGCCCGCAACGCCCGGATCAGCGCGTCGACGGGCGCGGTATCGGCGGCCAGAAGATAGCTGCGGTAAAAGGTAACCGCGACAGTCTCCCCCGCCGCGTCGGCGAGGGGGAGCACCCCTTGATCGGGGTCGTAATAGCCGCAATCGGGCACCGTTTTCGTGCCCATGACCGGCCCGGCGTAAAAGCCCGCCGCCAGCGCCATCTGCGCCAGCGCGGCCTGCGCCGCCACCGGCCCGCCCGCATCACAAAGATGCGCAAGACGGCGCAGCGTGGAAACCGGCAAAGTCGAATGCGCGTCGAGCCCCGGATCCTCGCGCCCATCGGCCGGCAAGACGGCCAGCGCGATATCATGGCGGCGGGCGAAGTCTTGGACCTGCATGATGCCGTAGGGCCAGTAATTCTCCCCCCCGATGAGGCGGATCAAAATGCCCTTGGCCCCGGTCAGCGTCTGTTCGATATAGTTGTCGACCGAGGCCGGGTGCCGCAGCGCCACGAGGTTGCACAGCCGCAGCGAGGGCAGCTTGCCCTCCTTGCCGCCGCCGCGATGCCAGCCTGCCGCGAAAGCGCCGAGGTCACTGTCGGAAAACGACAGCACCACCAGATCGGCGGGGGTTTGCCCCGGATCATAGGGGGTGTCGGTATCCTCCAACCCGTGGCTTTCGCGAAAGACGACATGCATGGGCGGTCAGGCTCCCAAAGTCTCGCGGATTTTGGCAAGGTCGATGTCGTCATGCTCGGCGATCACCACCAGATGCCCGGCGCGCGTGTCGCTGCCCCAAGGGCGGTCGAACTGCTGGCGCACCCGCGCGCCCACGGCCTGCACCAACAGGCGCATCGGTTTACCCTCGACCGCGACATAGCCCTTCACGCGCAGGATGTTCTGCTCGCGCGCGAGCCGTTCGATCGAGGCCACCAGCGCATCGACATCCGACACTTCCGGCATCGGGATCACCACGGTTTCGAAATCGTCATGCTCGTGATCGTCGTGGCCGTCATGATGCGAAGGGCGCGCGGCGAGGTCGTCTTCGGCGGCGGCGTTGAGGCCCAGCACGACCTTGGGGTCGATCACGCCTTCGGTCATCTCAAGGATCGGAATCTCACGCGGGCTTTCCTCTTCGATCACCTTGCGGGCTTTGGCGAGGCCATCGGGACCGGCCAGATCGGCCTTGGACATCAGCACGATATCGGCGCAGGAAATCTGATCTTCGAACACTTCGGAGAGCGGCGTTTCGTGGTCGAGGCTGTCGTCGGCCAGACGCTGCGCGTCCACGGCGGCGACATCGGCGGCGAAAGTGCCAGCGGCCACGGCCTCGGCATCGGCCAGCGCGATGACGCCGTCGACGGTGATCTTGGACCGGATCGCGGGCCAGTCGAAGGCCTTGAGCAGCGGTTTTGGCAGGGCCAGCCCAGAGGTTTCGATCAGGATGTGATCGGGGCGCGTCGGCAGGGCCATCAACGCTTCGATGGTGGGGATGAAATCATCGGCCACGGTGCAACAGATGCAGCCATTGGCCAGCTCGACGATATTCTCCGCCGGGCAGTCGTCGATGGCGCAGGATTTCAGGATGTCCCCATCCACCCCCACGGTGCCGAACTCATTGACCAGAACCGCAAGGCGGCGCCCGCCTGCATTGGTCATCAAATGGCGGATGAGCGTGGTTTTACCAGCGCCGAGAAAGCCGGTGATGACGGTAACGGGAATTTTGGCGAGATCGCTCATGCGGTAGGCTCCTGCGGCAGGGTCAAAGGGGGGATACGCGCAAGGCTTTGCTTGCGAAAGATGACCGGGCGTTCGCGCCATGGCACCAGCCCGTCTTGGGTGGCGGCATAGGCGGCGGCTCCGGCAAGGATGTCGGCGGCGTCTTCCTTGGTCAAGCGGCCATAGACATAGGACCATTTGCCCGGCGCAGACAGCGCCACGGCGGCCCCCTGCGAACAGGCGGAAAGACATTGCACTGGCACGATGGTCACGCCCTCTGGCGCGCCTGCGGCGTCGAGGGCGGCATGAAGCTGCGCACCGGGGCGCGGGGCGTCTTCCTCCAGCACCTCGCCTGCGCGGCAGGTCCTGCAGACATGTAGGGTTGCGCTCATTGATCTTGTCCCATCGAGTTATGCGTGCCGGGTATGCGCTCCGGCCCGCCATGAAAAGGGGAGGCGGTGCGATTATTCAACTGTCAGCACCTCGCGGGCTGTAATCGGCGCGCCGTTCACCGCCAAGGGGCGGTGGTCGTTGGCGTTAAGCGTGACCTCTACCGTGACCTCGCCCTTGGGCAGGTCAGCCAGATGCAGCCACGGGCCATAAAGCCGCCCGATCTTGGCACCGTTGACATAGACATGGGCATGGCCCTCGCCCGGTTGATTTTCGCCGCTGGCGTTCTGGGGGGCAAAGGCGAAGCCTTCGGTCTCAACAAAAAGGTTATGGCCTGACATCGGGTCGGGGGTCACGCGGATTGCAAGGCTGGGGGCCTCTTCGGCGGCCAGCGCGATGGGCTGGCCATGCATGCGCGCGTGATCCGCGCCACCGTGATCCATGGCCACATGCCCGCCGCCGCCATGGGCGGCAGGGTCGCCGTGGTCATGGCCGTCGAAGGTCACACCGTTGCTTGCGGCGATGGCAAAACCGATGCCACCGCCAAAGACCAATCCAATGGCGAAAAGCGCCAGTGATCTGTCCATTTCGACCTCCCTCAGGCGCTCTGCGCGCCTTCACGTTGCCAAAAGAACCCGGCGAAACTGCCCAGCAACACCCATGCGGCCAAGCCGATGCCAAGCGCACGCGCGGCGAAGAGCGCGCCGATCTCTGTCGGTACCGGGCCGCTGAAGCTTTCGGGTTCGGGTGCGCCGACGACATGGGGGGCCATCAGCAGAACCGCCGCGCCGATCCACGCGCCCCAGCCTTTGCCGAAGGCGAGCAGCCAAAGCGCTACCAACGCTGCCGCTGCGGTGGCGAACCACCAGATCTGCCGCGCAGTGATGTCTGCGGCGGCGACGCCGGGCACTTCGGGCGCAAGGCTGAACCCCGGCGCGAGGTGGAAGGCCACGAAACCGGCGACACCCCAAAGGATGCCCCAGCGGCCATCGATTACCGCGCCGCGCTCTTCGCCAAGGCTCATCGCGGCCAGAAGGATCAGCGCATAGGCGGTATAGGTCAGCATGGTGAAGATCAGGCTCAACCCATCGCGGACGGCATCGAAACCGGGCAAATCGGGGTGCGCGCTGACGGGGTCGGCCCCGAAATGCACCAGCGCGCCGGTCTCATAAAGCTCGGCGTGAAGCAGCACGGGCTGCACGAAATAGAGTTGCAGCAGGCCGGTCAACAGGCCGGCAGAGGCCCCGGCAAACAGGGCGGAAGTCAGAAAACGTGAAAACATCGCAATGATCCTTAGATGCGAAATGATACTCAGCGCCGCGCGAAACGCGGGCCGAGCCATCAGCCAGCCTCAAGATGTGCCAAAGCCCTCCCGACGCAGCGAACGGCGGGCGCGGGCAAAACAGCGAAAGGCAGGCATTGATAAATGGCAGAATCACAGACAGCCGGACTGCGGCATGGCAGCCCGGACCCCAGTGATACCGAACGCGGCGCTTAGTGGCAGGGAAAGCCTGTCGCGTGGCGCACGTCATGGGCGGCATCATGCAGTGCTGCGGCCTGCACATGGCCGGTCAGCGCCATCAGAGCCACACCCAATACGGCGGCAAACAGCGCCGGTACGAGTTTGCTGCGCGTGGCACCGGCGGTCTTAATCATCGTCGTCATCTTCAATCTCCTTACCGTCACACCCGACGGGATCTAGCGTTTCATTTGCCTGGCAGGTCTCCTGGCTCGCGGGTCGTGGCCTTTGCCCGCCTTCCCCGTCCGAAAGGACAAGTGGCACGAGGGGCATTGGCTTACCGCTTACAGTCGCGGGGGCGGCTTCGGCTTCAGGGTCGGGCGACCCCTTACTGAATTCCCTTTTCGGTCCCACACTCGAAGGCGCTTTTCGGGACACCAAGCGCCCTCAATTACGCATTTTAGGCCCTTCCTGACAAGCCGCATTTATCGAACCTCGCGGAACCGTATGGCGCATACAGCATTTAGTAGATAAATATGGCCCAACCCCCAGTATGCGGGTTGACCCAAAAGCCACGTGCAGGGCACATTGACGGCCAGTTTTGATCAAAGGGCGGGAATTCATGAACGACAACACGGTCTCCGCCGCTCGGCAGACCCTGACCGAAGACGTTCTAGGCAAGGTCGTGCGCTATGCCCGCCTGCCGCTGTGCATCACCGACCCGACCCTGCCGGACAACCCCATCGTCTATGTGAATGACGCTTTCACCGATCTGACCGGCTATGGCTTGGATGAGATCGTGGGCCAGAACTGCCGCTTCCTGCAAGGCCCGGAAACCACGCGCGAAAGCGTCGATGCGGTGCGCGAAATCCTACTGGCGCGCCGGGTCGACACGGTTGAGATCGTGAACTACCGCAAGGATGGCAGCCGCTTCCTGAACGCCCTGCAACTGGGGCCGATCAATGACGAAGATGGCAATCTGATCTACTTCTTCGGCTCGCAACTCGACGTTTCCGAACGCCGCCGGGCGGAGCGGGAGCACCGGCAATTGGCCGATGACGAATTGCTGCACCGGCTGCGCAATATCGTCAACGTCATGACCGCCATGGTCCGCCTGACCGCCCGTGAGGAGCCGAGCCCCGCGGCCTTTGCCGACAAGGTGATCGAGCGGCTGGCCGCCTTGGGCGCGGCGCATTTCGACACGATTGGCCGCAGCGACCAGCATGAGGTGGATTTCGAGACGCTGATGGGGCCGATCATGCGGGCCTATACCTCGGCCACCGAGGATCAGATCAACCTCACCGGGGCGAATCCGCTGATCTCGCACCGCCTCGTTTCCCCCCTGACGCTGGCCTTGCACGAGCTGGCGACGAATGCGGTGAAACACGGCTCGCTCAGTTCCGATACCGGGCGGGTATCGCTCGATATCACCATCCTTCAGGAGCCTGCCCGCCTGCGGTTTGTCTGGCGCGAAACAGGCGGGCCGGAGGTCATCAAGTCTCCGCGCAACAGCGGCTCGCGGATCATCCAGTCCTTGACCCGCGCGGTCGGTGGCACCCTGCACTACGATTGGCAGCCCGAAGGGTTGATTGCCACGGCGGAGTTCCCCGTGGCCGCCCTTGGCGAAGGCTGACCGTCAGACGATCACCTGCTGCGCGGCCTGCTCTCCGACCCCGAAAACACGCTTGTAACGCGCGATCTCATCCACCGGACCCATCGCCTTGTTGGGGTTGTCCGACAGTTTGACCGTGGGCCGCCCGTTGGCGCTGACCGCTTTGCAGACCAGACTAAAGGGTGCCAGCGCATCATTCGGCACCAGCCCGCGGAAGTCATTGGTCAACAGCGTCCCCCAACCGAAAGAGACCTTGGCCTTGCCCGCAAACTGCGCGTGCAACTCCTTGATCTTGTCCACATCCAGCCCATCGCTGAAGATCACTCGCTTGGTCGTCGGGTCCTCGCCGCGGGCGCGCCACCAGTCAATGGCCGTCTGCGCCGCCGTGGCCGGATCGCCGCTGTCGACGCGGATGCCGGTCCAGCCCGCCAGCCAATCCGGCGCGTGATCGAGAAAGCCCTTAGTGCCGTAGGTATCGGGCAAGATGATCCGCAGGTTACCTTCGTGCTCGTCATGCCAATCCGACAGCACATCATAGGGCGCGCGGGCAAGCTCCGCGTCATCTTCGGCTAAAGCCGCATAGACCATGGGCAACTCATGCGCGTTGGTGCCAATCGCCTCAAGCTCGCGCATCATGGCGATGCGACAGTTGGAGGTGCCGGTGAAAGCATCGCCCAGCCCCTCATGCATCGCCTGCACGCACCAATCCTGCCAGAGATAGGAATGCCGCCGCCGCGTGCCGAAATCAGCGATCGAGAGGTTATCCACCTCGCGCAGCGCTTCGATCTTTTCCCAGACGCGGGTCATCGCGCGCGCGTAAAGCACCTGAAGCTCGAACTTGCCCATCGGGTCCAGCGCTGCACGGCTGCGCAGCTCCATCAACACCGCCAGCGCGGGAATTTCCCAAAGCATGACCTCATGCCACTTGCCCTCAAAGGTCAGCTCATACTGATCGCCCTTCCGCTCCAGATGATAGGGCGGCAGGCGCATGCCTTCGAACCACTCCATGAAATCGGGGCGGAACATCTGGCGTTTGCCGTAGAAGGTATTGCCGCGCAGCCATGTGCTCTCCCCCCGGCTGAGGCTGAGAGAGCGGATGTGATCGAGTTGCTCGCGCAACTCCCCCTCGTCGATCAGCTTGGCCAGCGGGATATGGGTGGAGCGGTTGATCAGGCTAAAGGTGACCTGCGTGTCCGGCTTGTTGCGAAACACCGATTGGCACATCAAGAGCTTGTAGAAATCCGTGTCGATCAGCGACCGCACGATGGGGTCGATTTTCCACTTGTGGTTATAGACGCGGGTGGCGATGTCGACCATGGGAGGTTCCTTATTGCGTGCCCCTTCATGCCAAGGGGGCGGACAGATGGGCAAGGGGAAAGCGGCGGATCAGGCCAGCGTCACCCCCGCCGCGCGCATGCCTTCGCGGGCTTTGGCAAGCGATCCGTCCAGATCAATCGCGCGGCACAGGTCTTCGCGCACATCGACCTTGAACCCCAGCTTCGCCGCGTCCACCGCCGAGAAGTTCACGCAGAAATCCAGCGCCAGCCCCACCATGGTCAGCCGCTCGATCCCGCGTGTGCGCAGGTAGCCTTCGAGCCCCGTGGGCGTACGGTGGTCATTCTCGAAAAACGCTGAATAGCTGTCGATGTCGGGGTTATAGCCCTTGCGGATGATCAGATCGGCGCGGTCGGTTTGCAGCTCGGGGTGGAACTGCGCGCCAATGCTGCCTTGGATGCAGTGATCGGGCCAGAGCACCTGCGGGCCATAGGGCATGGTGACGATCTCGTAAGGCCCGTTGTTCCTATGCGACGACGCGAATGACGAATGCACCGCCGGATGCCAGTCCTGCGTCAGGACCACCGCGTCAAACTCGGGCATCAGCGCGTTGATGCCGCGCAGAATCTCATCGCCCTGCGGCACTTCCAGCGCGCCGCCGGGGCAGAAATCATTTTGAACGTCGATCACGATCAGGGCATGGGTCATGGGCATTCTCCTTACCAAAAGGGGTAGGGCGGCGGATGGGGTAGGTCAATGGCACGCGCCGGATTGAGCTTTGCCGCCGAAGCGCTTATTTGACGCTCATGTATACCATCGCCGCCCTATATCACTTCACCCGCTTCGACGATCCCGCCGCGCTCAAACCCGCGCTCTTGGCGCTTTGCGAGGCGCAATCGGTCATGGGCACGCTGCTGTTGGCCCCCGAAGGGGTAAACGGCACCATCGCCGGGCCGCGCGCCGGGATCGACGCGGTGATCGCCCATCTGCGCGCCCTGCCCGGCTGCGCGGATCTGGAGTGGAAAGAGGCCACCAGCGACAAGCCGCCCTTCGGCAAGATGAAGGTGCGCATCAAGCGCGAGATCGTGACGATGGGCCAGCCCGATGTAGATCCCCGCGCCAAGGTGGGCCATTACGTCGACCCGAAGGATTGGAACGAATTGATCCGCTCCCCCGATGTGGCGGTGATCGACACGCGCAACAGCTACGAAGTGGCGATTGGCACCTTTGAAGGCGCGGTCGACCCCGAGACCGAGAGCTTTGGTGAATTTCCCGCGTGGTGGGAAGCGAACAAAGACCGCTTCCACAATAAGAAGATCGCGATGTTCTGCACCGGCGGCATCCGTTGCGAGAAATCGACCAACTACCTGATCGGTCAGGGCGTCGAGGATGTCTTCCACCTCAAAGGCGGTATCCTGAAATACCTCGAAGAGGTGCCCGAACAGGAAAGCACATGGGAAGGCGACTGTTTCGTCTTCGACAACCGCGTCAGCGTTGGCCATGGGCTGCGCGAGGGGCCGCATATGCTTTGCCACGGCTGCCGCCGCCCGATCCTGCCCGAGGACACGCAGCACCCCGCCTATGAGGCTGGGGTGTCCTGTCATCAATGTGTGGATGAGACCTCGGCAGAGGATAAGGAACGGTTCCGCGAACGCCAGCGCCAGATCACGCTGGCCAAGGAACGCGCGGCGCGGGAAGAGGGCTGACCGCCCCCCCTCAGCGATCCGACAGCGCGAAGCCCGCATAGGCAAAGGGCATGACCGCCCGGCGAAAACGACCCAGTTCGAACCGTGCAAGCGGGGCGCGCATGGGGGCGGGATAGGGCCGCTCGGGCGTTATGCCGCGAACCAGATCAGCCAAGAGCGCACCGGAATAGCTGCCCATCGCCACCCCATTGCCGTGGTAGCACAGCCCTGCGAAGATCCCCGGCTGATCCGGCACCTGCCCCACGAAGGGCATGCGATTGCGCGCGATACAGACCATGCCGGACCAGCCATGCGGCGTTTCAACATGACGCCACGCGGGGAACATCGCCTCGAAATCCGCGCGGGCCCGGGCCAGCGCGCGCCGCTCGGAATTGGGGTTGGACATCAGCCCGCCGCGCACGCCGAACAACATACGATTGTCAGGCATCAGCCGGAAGTAATGCAGCAGATGGCGGCTGTCATAGCAGGCCTGTTGGCTGGTCCAACCTTGAGCGGCAAGCTCGGCCTCGGTCATCGGGCGGGTCACGATCACGCTGGATTGCGTCGGCATGTAACGCGCGGCCAGCCATGTCGGCAGGTCTTCGGAGGAATAGCCATTGGTGGCTATGATCACCCGCTCGGCCCGGATGCGGCCCTGCGGGGTCGTAACCTCGAACGCGCCCTCGTGCCCTGTCACCCCGGTGGCCGGGCTGTTGTGATAGATCGCGGCCCCCGCCTCTTCCGCGGCCTGCGCGAGGGCGGTCACATATTTGCGGGGGTTTATTCCAAAGCCAATCGGCACGGTGATCGCGCCCTCGAAGCCTGCGTTCAGCCCCTCGGCGGCCAGATCGGCCTTTTCGGTCAGCCGGGCCGTGACGCCGTAATTCTCTGCGTAGTAAGCCAGCCTGCCGCGCATCTCTTCGAAATCGCGCGGGCGGTGGGCCAGCTGGGTTTCCCCTTGGGAATGCCGATCGACATTGATGCCGCGGGCGACGATGAAATCCTCCACCTGTCGGATCGCTGCCACCTCGGCCTGCCGCCAGCCAAGCCGCTCTGTCCGCCCGAATTTCCGGTCGAGCGCCGCGTCGTCCAGCATCCCGCCGCCCAAGCAGCAAAAGCCCCCGTTGCGGCCCGAAGCGCCAAAGCCCACGCGCTCGGCCTCTAGCACCGTGGCCCCAACCCCGGCCTGCGCCAGATGCAGCGCGGCGTTGAGGCCGGTGAAACCGCCGCCGATGATCACCACATCGGCCTGCGCCGCGCCCTGCAGCGCCGGCCGCTCCGGCGCGCCATGGGTCTGGTCCCACCAGCAGCCCGCACGCGGCGCTTCGGAATAGGCGAAATCCGCGTAGATACGCTTCATGCGGCGGGCCGTTCCGCCGCGCGGGCTTCCTCCTGCGCGCGCAGGCTTGAGCGTTTGCTGACCAGCGATGCGGTGATGACCCCTACGGTCACGATGGCGATCATGATCGTCGAGAGCGCGTTGATCTCGGGCGAGACGCCCAAACGCACGGCGCTGAAGATCTTGATCGGCAGCGTTGTGGCCGATGGCCCGGCGGTGAAGGAGGCAATGACCAGATCATCGAGGCTGAGCGTGAAGGCCAGAAGCCAGCCCGAGATCACCGCAGGCGCGATGATCGGCAGGGTCACGAGGCGGAAGGCCTCCCACGGGGAAGAACCGAGGTCGAGCGCGGCCTCCTCCAACGAACGGTCGAAGGACACCAGCCGGGAGGAGACGACGACCGAGACATAGCACATCGAAAAGGTCGTATGCGCCAGCACGATGGTCAGCACGCCCCGGTCCAGCCCAATGCCGATGAAGAGCAAGAGCAGCGAAAGGCCGGTGATCACCTCGGGCATCACCAGCGGCGCGTAGATCATGCCGGAGAATAACGTCCGCCCCATGAACCGCCCGCCGCGCACCAACACATAGGCCGCCATGGTGCCCAGCACCGTGGCGATGGAGGATGAGATCACCGCGACCTTCAGCGTGACCCAAGCCGCATTCAGGAAGGCTTCGTTTTGCAAAAGCTCGCCATACCAGCGGGTCGAGAATCCGGCCCAGACCGTCACCAGTTTCGAGGCGTTGAAACTGTAGATCACCAGAATGATCATCGGCAGGTAAAGAAAGGCGAACCCCAGCGTGAGCGAGGTCACGTTGAACCATGTCATCCGCTTCATTGTTCGGCCTCCGCCTGTTTCTGCTGGTTGCGCTGGAAGAGGATGATCGGAATGATCAGGATCAGCAGCAGGATCACCGCCACCGCACTCGCCACCGGCCAGTCGCGGTTGTTGAAAAACTCCTCCCACAGCACCTTGCCGATCATCAGCGTGCCCGACCCGCCCAAAAGCGAGGGGATCACGAATTCGCCCAAGGCAGGGATGAAGACAAGGAAGCTGCCCGCCACAATGCCGTTGCGCGACAAGGGGATCGTCACCAGCCAGAAGGCTTGCAAACGCGAGCAGCCGAGATCCTCCGCCGCCTCATTCAGGGATTCGTCCAAGCGGTCCAGCGCGGCATAGATCGGCAGGATCATGAACGGCAGGTAGGTATAGACGATGCCGATGTAGACTGCCGTATTGGTATTAAGGATCTGTAAAGGCTCTGCCGTTAGACCCAACCCCATCAAGAGTTGGTTCAGCAGCCCTTCGTTGCTGAGAATGCCCATCCACGCATAGACGCGGATCAGGAAGGAGGTCCAGAACGGCAGGATCACCAACATCATCAATGTGGCGCGCCACTCTTCGGGGGCGCGGGCCATGCCATAGGCGATGGGATAGCCGACCAAGAGCGTCAGCGCGGTCGATACAACGGCGATGCGCAGGGAGCTAAGGTAGGCTTTCCAATAAAGGTCGTCGGAGGCGAGGAAGGTAAAATTCTCGAAATCCAACTGGGCGATTAGGGCGCCGATGCCGTCCTTGATCGTCGGCGTATAGGGCGGGATCGCCAGTGCCGTATCGGACAGGGAGATTTTGAAAACGATCAGGAAAGGCACCAGAAACAGCGCCAACAGCCAGAGGTACGGGACCGCGATCAGGGCGAAGCGACGCATGTTCATTGCGCCAACAAAACGCCTGCGGTGGCGCTCCATGAAATCCAGACCGGGTCTTCCCATGTGATGTCACGCCGTGCGATGCGGCGAGTGTTGGCCGTCTGCGCCTTGATCACCTGGCCGCCGGGCAGTTCGACGTGATAGGTGGAAAGGTTCCCCAAATAGGCGATGTCGAGCACTTTGCCCTGTAGCGCATTAGGCGCATCCTCGGGCCGCTCGGTCGAAATGCGGATTTTCTCGGGCCGGATTGCCAGATGGGCCTGCTGCCCCTCGCTGAACGGCGCGGCAGAGGTGGCGGTCAGCGGCGGCTGCCCCTCGATCCAGTTCAAATGGTATTGATCTTGGCCAATGGCCTTGGTGCTGGCTTCGATGATGTTCACGTCACCGATGAAGTCAGCGACATAGACGGAATTCGGCGCTTCATAGATCTCGGCCGGGGTGGCCACTTGAATCACGCGCCCCTCGTCCATCACCGCCACGCGGGAGGCGACGGTCATCGCCTCTTCTTGGTCGTGGGTCACGATGACAAAGGTGGTGCCGGTGGATTCTTGGATGTCCATCAGCTCGAACTGGGTGTCTTGCCGCAGCTTCTTGTCCAGCGCGCCCAAGGGTTCATCAAGCAGCAGAAGCTTCGGCGCTTTGGCTAGCGAGCGCGCCAGCGCGACACGCTGCCGTTGGCCGCCGGAGATCTGATGCGGTTTGCGGCGGGCGAATTTCTCTAGCCGGGTGAGCTTCAGCATCTCGGCCACGCGGGCGGCGATGGCGTCCTTCTCCATCTTGTCGCGGCGCAGGCCGAAGGCGATGTTGTCCCAGATGCTGAGATGCGGAAACAGCGCGTAGGATTGGAACATCATGTTCACCGCGCGTTTGTTCGGGGGCACCGGGGCGATGTCCTGCCCTGCCAATTCGATGCGCCCGGTGGTGGGGCTTTCGAACCCGGCCAGCATCCGCATCATCGTCGTCTTGCCACAGCCCGAAGGCCCAAGAAGGGCAAAGAATTCCTGCGCGTAAATATCCAAAGACAGATCGTCGATGGCGACGAATTCGCCGAATTTCTTGGTCACATTCTTAAAGCGAATGAGCGGCTTTTCGTCGGGGTCGTTCCAGGGGGCGAAGACGGTTGGGCTCACGGTTGAGACATCCTTTGATCGGGCTTTGCTCGGGCTTTGATCGGGGTCGCGGGGCAAGAAAAAGGGGCGCGACCAGACTGGCCGCACCCCCTGTCTCAGATCAGGTACCGGACTTGATCTTGGTCCAGAGCCGGGTCACCACGCGCTGTACTTTCGGCGGGTAAGGTGTGGTGGTGAACAGGTTGTTCAACGCCGCCTCAGAGGGGTAGATCGCCGGGTCGCCGATCACATCCTCGACCAGATGCTCTTGCGAGGCTTTGTTGCCGTTGGCGTAGTACACATAGTTCGACGCGGCGGCCATATTCTCGGCGTCCATGATGAAATTCAGGAACTTATGCGCGCCCTCGGGGTTCGGCGCGTCAACCGGGATGGCCATCTGGTCAAACCACATCTGCGCGCCTTCGGAGGGGGCGTTATAGGCGATTTCGACACCGTTGTCGGCTTCATCCGCGCGGTCGCGGGCCTGCAAGATATCGCCCGACCAGCCTACCGCGACGCAGACGTCACCGTTGGCCAAAGCGTTGATATACTCCGAAGAGTGGAACTTCTGGATATAGGGGCGGACCGGCATGAAGACCTCTTCGGCCTTGGCGATCACATCGGGGTCATGGCTGTTGGGGTCTTCGCCGATGTAGTTCAGCGCGGCGGGGATCATCTCTGCCGGGGCATCGAGGAAATGCACACCGCAGTCAGCCAGTTTTTCCATATTGGCGGGGTCGAAAACCAAGTCCCAAGAGTCAATCGGGGCGTCTTCGCCTAGGATCTCTTTCACCTTGCCGACGTTCACGCCGATGCCGGTGGTACCCCACATGTAGTTGATGGAATGGGCGTTATCGGGATCATATTGTTCGGTCCGCGAGGAAACCACGTCCCACATATTTTCCAGGTTGGGCAGCTTAGAGGTATCCAGCGGCTGGAATGCACCGGCTGTGATCTGGCGCTGCAGGAAGGTGCCCGAGGGGACGACCACGTCATAGCCCGACCCACCGGCGAGCATTTTGGTCTCCAGCACCTCGTTGCTGTCGAACACGTCATAGACCAATTCGATGCCGGTCTCTTCTTCGAATTTATCCAGCAAGGATTCATCGATATAGTCGGACCAGTTATAGACCCGGACCGTTTCGGCAGTGGCGGCACCTGCCATCAAGGTGGCAACGGCGACGCTGCTTAGTAGCACATGTTTCATTTCATACTCCCGTTAGACAGGTCGGGTTGATCCCCACCTTTCGTCAATTTGATCAAGTTTTGCCTCTTCGGGCAAGATGGTTTATGCTTTCATGCAGAATGAAATGCTGCAAGACACGGCGAAACAAGACGGAAAGACCGCTCCTATGGGTTCAGAAAAAACCGATCCGAGATTGCTTCCCGCCGCCGATGCGGCGGCCAAGACACCGATCCATCAGCATGTTTACGAACGCCTGCGCAAGATGATTCTCTTCGGCGATCTGGCCCCCGGACAGGGGGTCACGATCCAAGGTCTGACCGCCGCTTTGGATGCGGGCATGACGCCGGTGCGCGAGGCCATCCGCCGCCTGATCTCGGAAGGGGCGCTGACCCATTTGGGCAACCGCCGGGTCACCGTGCCGGAACTGACCCATGCGGGGCTGGAAGAACTGAGATTCATGCGGGAAACGCTAGAGCCGGAACTGACCAAACGCGCCGCAAACCGCATGACGGATGAGCGTTTGAACGCTTTGAAAGCCTGTGACAACGCGCTGAACCATGCCATCGACCGGGGCGATGTCGGCGGCTATTTGATGCAGAACTACAGCTTTCACCGAATGATTTACGACCTTGCCGAAGCGCCGATCATGGCCGCAACGGTGGACCGTCTTTGGCTGCGTTTTGGCCCCTCGCTTCGGGTGGTTTGCGGGCGCTATGGCACCAGCAATCTACCCGATAAACATGCCGAACTTTTGGCGGCCTTTGCCGAGGGCAACGCCGCTTTGGCGGGAGAGGTCATGGCGGGCGATGTCGCCCAAGGAATGACCCAAATTCGCGCAGCCCTCGATGGTCTGCCCGTTCCGCGTTGATTCGATTGACATGCTATAATTTGATCATATTCTGCGGCTAAGCTTATTTTTCATGCAAATAGAAGGTGCACACCCATGCCGCCCATCACGAATCACCTCCCCACCGCGGACCTTCAGGCGCTGGATGCGGCGCATCACATGCATCCTTTCACCACCAATGATGAATTGGGCGACAAGGGCGCGCGCATCATCACAAGGGCCAAGGGCATCTACCTGACCGACAGCGAGGGGAATGAGATTCTCGATGCGATGGCCGGGCTGTGGTGCGTGAACCTTGGCTATGGCCGCGAAGAGATGGGCAATGTCGCCGCGCGACAGATGAACGAACTGCCCTATTACAACACCTTCTTCCAAACGACCCATGTGCCCGCCATCGCGCTGGCCAAGGAGCTGGCCGATCTGGCCCCCGGTGATCTGAACCACGTCTTCTTCGCCGGGTCGGGGTCAGAGGCGAATGACACCAACCTGCGCATTGTCCGCACCTATTGGGCGCAAAAGGGCAAACCCGAGAAAAGCCATATCATCAGCCGCAAGAACGCCTATCACGGCTCTTCGGTCGGCTCGGCCAGTCTCGGCGGCATGACCTATATGCATGAGCAAGGCGGGCTGCCGATCCCCGGCATCCACCACATCGGCCAGCCCGATTGGTATGCCGAAGGCGGGGATATGTCGCCCGAAGACTTCGGTCTGAAACGCGCACAGGAGCTGGAAGCGAAGATTGTCGAGCTGGGCGCGGACAAGGTCGCGGCCTTCATCGCCGAACCCGTTCAGGGCGCGGGCGGGGTCGTCGTGCCGCCCAGCACCTATTGGCCCGAGATTCAGCGCATCTGCGACAAACACGATATTCTGCTGATCGCTGACGAGGTGATCTGCGGCTTTGGTCGGACGGGCAATTGGTTTGGCTCGCAGACCATGGGCATCAAGCCGCATATCATGACCATCGCCAAGGGGCTGAGCTCGGGCTACGCGCCCATCGGCGGGTCGATCGTTTGTGACGAGGTGGCTGAGGTCATCAACGCCTGCGAGTTCAACCACGGCTACACCTACTCCGGCCACCCGGTCTGCGCCGCCGTGGCGCTGGAAAACCTGCGGATTATGCAAGAAGAGAACATTGTCGCTCATGTTCAAAACGTCGCCGCCCCCGCGCTGAAAGAGGCGTTGGGCAAGCTGGGAGAGCATCCGCTGGTAGGCGGGGTGAACGTATCGGGCCTGATGGCCTCCCTCCCGCTGACGCCGCATAAGGAAAGCCGCGCGAAATTCGCCGATAGCGGCACCGCCGGGTACATTTGCCGCGAACATTGCTTTGCCAACAATCTGGTGATGCGCCATGTCGGCGACCGGATGATCATCTCGCCGCCGCTGATCATTACCCCGGAAGAGATAAAGATCTTCGCCGAACGGGCGACCAAGGCACTGGATGCGACCTATGCCGATCTGAAAGACAAGGACATGCTCAAAGCCGCGTCCTAAAACATCGGGCTGCCCCCAATCGGGGGCGGCCCCTCACTCGGCGCGCAGTCGGGCCAGCAGCCGGGGGGAGGCATAGCCATCGGGCGCGATGCCTTCGGCCTTTTGATAGCTGCGCACAGCATTGACGGTCAGCGGCCCGATCTTGGCGTCGATCTTTTGCGTGTCAAAACCCGCTTCGGTCAGCAGGGTCTGCAATTCGATCCGCTCATTAAAGCTCAGCGCACGGTCTTCGCGGGGCCAGTCCTGCTGTATCTCGCCCGCGCCGCCGATGCGGTCGGCCAGATGGCCCACTCCGATGACATAGGCATCCGCCGTATTATAGCGCTCGATCACCGCGAAATTGGGGAAGATCATGAAGGCGGCCCCCTCTGCGCCCGCGGGCAGCAAGATCGACGCCGGGCCATGATCCGCCACCGCCCCACCATCGAGCGCGGTGACGCCAAGATCGGCCCATTCCGCCGGGGTCTTGGTCACCGCGCGGTCGGCCAGCAGATAGTCGAACCCCTCGGGCAGAGCCACTTCGACCCCCCAGGGCTGCCCTTCGGTCCAGCCAAAATGCTTGAGATAGGCGGCGGTAGAGGCCAGCGCATCGCTGGGGTCATCGCCCCAGATGTCGCGCCGCCCGTCGCCATCCCAATCGACCGCATGGGCGTGGAAGGACGAGGGCATGAACTGCGTATGCCCCATCGCGCCCGCCCAAGAGCCGCGTAATTGATCGGCATCGGTATCGCCCGCCTGAAGGATGCGCAGGGCGTCGAGGAGCTCGCCTTCGAAAAATTCCGCCCGCCGCGCGTCATAGGCAAGGGTGGCCAGTGAATCCAGCACCCGATCCCCGCCCCGGAAGCTGCCATAGGCGCTCTCAAGCCCCCAGATCGCGGTGACGATCTCTTTCTCGACACCGTACTTCACTTCGATCTCTTCCAGCGTGCGTTGCCATTGGGCGAGCGCCTTCTGCCCGTTCTGCACCCTCAGATCCGAGGTGGCGGTGTCGAGGTAATCCCAAATCGTTTTGGTGAATTCCGATTGGTTGCGGTCGCGGCGGATCACCTCCGGGTCATAGCTGACCGTATCCAGTGCCCGGCCAAAGACATCCGGGTCGATGCCCTGTTGCAGTGCGCGGGGGCGGAAGTCTTTCACCCAAGCGCGCAGCCCGGTGTCGTCGCCGCTGGCCTCTGCCGCGGGTTCCTGCGCTACTGGCGCCACGGCGGCCAGCACGGCCTGCGGCGCGCGCGGCGCGGGGCGCAGGGATTCAGTCGGGCCTAACGCGAAGGCCGGAGCCCCCATGCCAGCTGTCGCCAGAATGCCTGAAATCATCGCGTAGTGCCGGATCATAATCGCCTCACCTCATAGAGTTACGGCAAATCCTATGCCCGCCCCGCCCCGGTGGAAAGGGAGGGGGGCGGCCATCCGCGAAGCTCCGCCGGTTTGCCGCATCAGCGGCGGGTGCGGGTCACTTTGCGTTTGATCTTGTCCTTCTTGCGCTTGGCCTTCACGGCCTTGCCGCGCGGCTTGCTACGACCCGCCGGGTTGCGGCGGCCCCCACCTCCGCCTTGCTTGACCTTTTGGTCTTCGATCTCAAGCAATTCCAGCGCGATGCCCCCGGTCACGGGGACCGCCTCGGCCAGCCGCACGGTGACACGCTGGCCAATGCCGATCATCATGCCGGTGTCCGAGCCCATCAGCGTCTGCGCCTCGGCGTCGTGGTGGAAATACTCCCGCCCGAGCGAGCGCATCGGCACCAGACCGTCCGCGCCCGTCTCGTCCAACTTCACAAAGGCACCAAAACGCGCGATGCCGCTGATCCGCCCGGTGAACTCATTGCCGACACGCTCCGACAGGAAAGCCGCGAGGTAGCGGTCGGTCGTGTCACGCTCAGCCACCATCGAGCGCCGCTCGGTGTCGGAGATATGCGCGCCGGTCTGCTCCAGCCCCTCAATCTCTTCGGGCGTCAGCCCATCCTTGCCCCAGCCATGCGCCGTGATCAGCGCGCGGTGCACGATGAGGTCAGCATAGCGGCGGATGGGCGAGGTGAAATGCGCGTAGGAGCGCAGGGCAAGGCCGAAGTGCCCGATATGCGCCGGGCCATAATAGGCCTGCGTCATCGAGCGTAGGGTGCTGAGATTGATCAGCTCCGCGTCATTGGTCCCCGCCGCCTGATCCAGCAGGCGGTTCAGATGCGCGGTTTGCAGCACCTGCCCCTTGGCCAGCGTGAAACCCGCCGCCTGTGCGGTTTCACGCAGGGATTCGAGCTTCTCTGGCGAGGGTTCCTCGTGGATGCGGAACAGCAGCGGGGTTTTCTTTTTGATCAGCGTCTCGGCAGCGGCGACATTGGCCAAGACCATGAACTCTTCGATCAGCCGATGCGCGTCGAGCCGCTCGCGGAAGTTCACCGACTTCACCTTGCCATCCTCGCCCAATTCGATGCGGCGTTCGGGCAGGTCCAACTCCAGCGGCTGCCGCTCGGCGCGGGCGGTCTTCAGCGCGTCATAGGCGGCGTAAAGCGGCTTCAACACCGGCTCCAACAGCGGGCCGGTGCGGTCGTTCGGGTTGCCGTCGATGGCGTCCTGCACCTCTTCGTAATGCAACGACGCGGGCGAGCGCATCAAGCCACGGTGGAACGTATGGCCGATCTTGTTGCCCTTGGCATCCAGCACCATGCGCACGGCGATACAGGCACGCGGCACGCCCTCGTGCAGAGAGCAGAGGTCACCCGAAAGCCGGTCCGGCAGCATCGGCACCACGCGGTCAGGGAAATAGGTGGAGTTGCCGCGCTTGCGCGCCTCGCGGTCCAACGCCGAGCCCGGCGTCACATAGGCGGCCACATCGGCAATGGCGACCCAAACGACATGGCCACCCTCGTTCTTGGGGTCGTCGTCGGCATGGGCATAGCAGGCGTCATCATGGTCCCGCGCATCGGAGGGGTCGATGGTGACCAACGGCAGGTCGCGCAGGTCTTCGCGACCCTTGAGGCCTTGTGGTTTGGCCGCATCGGCCTGTGCGATCACATCGTCGGGGAATTCGTCCGGAATGCCATGCTGGTGGATCGCGATGAGCGAGACCGCGCGCGGCTCGGACGGGTCGCCCAGCCGCTCGACGATGCGTGCGCGGGGCGATCCCATACGTGCCTTCGGTCCGGCCTGCTCGGCCTCGACCAGTTCACCGTCTTTCGCGCCATGTGTATGGTCGGCACCGACGCGCCATTCGCGGTCCGTGCCCTTGTCGATCGGGACGATCCGCCCGCCTTCGGCCGCTTTGCGGAAGATGCCCAACACCTTGCGCGGGTTGGAGCCGATGCGGCGAATGAGCCGGGCCTCATAGTGGTGATCTTCACCTTTCACCAACGTCAGCCGGGCCAGAATGCGGTCACCTTCGCCAAGCGCCGGGTCACTCTCGCGCGGGATCAGCAGAACGATGGGTTCTTTCCCCTCGCCATGCCACTCCATCGGCTTGGCAAAAAGATCGCCATCGCTGTCCGGCCCCGTGACCAGCAAGACCGAGACCGGCGGCAGGCGGTCAGGGTCCTGATAGCTGCGCTTGCGCTTTTCCAGATGGCCCTCGGCCTCCAGCTCTTTCAGCACGCGCTTCAGGTCGATCCGGGCCGCGCCCTTGATGCCAAAGGCTTTGGCGATGTCGCGCTTGGCGGTCAGCGTTGGGTTCTGTTCGATCCAGTCGAGGATCTCGGATTTGCTGGGTATCTTGCTCATACCTCAGCAGGTAGCACGCAGCCCCCCTGTCGTCATGGCAAATCGTGAATTTCGTCCACGTCGCGCAGGGTAGAGACTTCGGCGATGCGGTAGCCCGGCAGGGTCGCGCGGCTGTCAGCCAGCGCATGGGGGCCGGACCAGCGCACCCCGTCAAACAGGCTGGACGGCGCGCGGCGGGGGTGTTTCAGCCCCACGAGCCAATAGCCGCCATCGGGCGCCGGGCCAAACACCGCGTCATGGTTGCCAAGCGCATCGAATGCCCGCCCCAGTTCCTTGCGGTTGATGCCCGGAATATCCGCCCCGATCACACAGGCCGGTCCCGGCGCGCTGCGCAGCATCCGCGCCATACGGTCACCGAGGTTGCCGCGCCCTTGCGGCCAGCGTGGCAGATGCGCGGGCCAGACGCGGCTTTGCAGCCCTTCCACGTCCGGGGCCACGGCCAGCACCACCTGCCAACGCGGATCTTCGATCCGACGCAACAGGCGGCGGGTCTGATCGCGAAACCACCAAGCCGCGCCGACCATGCCGATGTCGCGGCCCAGACGGGTTTTCACCCGACCAGGGCGCGGCTCTTTCACCATGACAATGAGCGTTGGTTTCACGTGAAATAATTCCGCAACACGCGCCCGTAGATGGATTTGAGCTGTTCGATATGTTCGACCCGCACATGCTCATCAACTTGGTGCATGGACTGGCCCACCAGACCGAACTCCACCACCGGGCAATGCGCCTTGACGAAACGCGCGTCCGAAGTGCCGCCGGTGGTGGAAAGCTCGGGCTGCACGCCCGTCTCAGCCTCAACCGCGCCCGCGACCAGATCGGACAGGGCGCCCGGCGGGGTGATGAAACTCTCGCCGGAGATCTTGATCTCTACATCCACTTGCAGGCCGAATTCCTCGGCGATCTTATCCGCCTCGCCCCGCAGCCAGTCGCTGAGGCTCGCGCCCGAATGGTGGTCATTAAACCGGATGTTGACCGCGCCGCGGCATTGCGCCGGGATCACATTGGTTGCCTTATTGCCGGTGTCAACGGTCACCACGGCCAGCGTCGAAGGGTCAAAGTGATCGCTGCCCTGATCCAACTCATGGCTGGCCAAACGATCCATCAACCGCACCATCGCGGGCAGCGGGTTGTTGGCGCGGTGCGGATAGGCCGCATGGCCCTGTTTGCCCGTCACCTTGAAATGCGCGTTCATCGAGCCGCGCCGCCCGATCTTGATCATGTCGCCCATGCGCTCGGGGCAAGTCGGCTCCCCCACAAGGCAGACATCCATCCGCTCGCCGTTCTCCGTCATGTAGTCCAAAAGAGCCGTGGTCCCGTCGAGGGCATCGCCCTCTTCATCCCCGGTGATCGCCAGCACGATGGAGCCGTCGGGCGGCGTGTCCTTCACGAAATCCACCGCTGCCGCGACGAAAGCCGCCACGCCCGATTTCATATCCGTGGTGCCGCGGCCATACATGATGCCGTCCTTGATCTCGGCCCCGAAGGGGGGCATCGACCAATCCGCCTCATCCCCGATGGGCACGACATCGGTATGGCCGTTGAAGCCGAAGGACTTGGTGTTGCCCTTGTTGCCCCAGCGGGCAAAGAGGTTGCAGATGCCGCCCCGGTCGACGCGCGTACAGTCGAAACCCGCCGCGTCCAACACCTCTTCGAGCACTTCCAACGCCCCATCGTTCGCAGGGGTGACAGAGGCGCAGCGCACCAGTTTCGCGGTGAGATCAACAGGGTCGAGACCGGACATATCGGCTCCTTTTCAGGGGTTATCGCTTGTCCGGTAACTTGTGTGGGCAAATCGCGCCAATGCCAAGGGGGCGCATTGCAATTCCCCGTGTGGGGCGCGGGTCAGTCGTAAAACGGGGTCATTTGCGCGACGATGACCGAGTTTTCTTCCAAAGCGCGCTGCATCAGGGCGCGTTCCTCGGCGTCGATCTCCTGACCTTCGGCCTCGCGCTCTTCCAGCGTGCCGTAACCGGTCACGTCAAGCGGGTTGGTATCGGCCTGTTTGAGGATCGCCACCGTCTCGCGCACAGCTTCGGCCTCATCAATGCCAGAGGCGAAACACATCAGCGCAGCACCGGTGGCCTTGTCGGGCAGACCGTCACCGTCCTTGCGGCCGATCTGAACCAAAAGGGTAAAGACCTGCTGGCGCGAAGGTTTCTTGGTTTTCTTGGGTTCAGACATGATAAGGGCCGCCGATTGCTTTCGGCAGCCCTAACCTTTTCACTTGGATTTGGAAAGGGGCCGCGCCCCTGCCCTTAAGTCTTGCCGCGGACCATCCGCGTGACCCAGATCAGCAAGCAGGCACCGATGACGCCCACCACCAACTGACCGAACCAACCGCCCAGCGTGCTGCCGACGATCAGCATCAAGAGCCAGTTCGCGACCAAGGCACCCAGAATGCCGAGGATGATGTTCATGATCAGACCCATGTCCGATTTCATGATCTTTTCCGCGATCCAGCCCGCAAGGCCACCCACGATGATTGCGGCAAACCAACCGATACCCGTCATGTCGTTAATCTCCTTTGAATTCAGGTCTCAACGCCATGACGGGGTATTTTGTTCCGTTCAGTCGCGCAGCAGCTCGTTGATCGAGGTTTTGGAGCGGGTCTTGGCATCCACCCGCTTGACGATCACGGCACAGTAGAGGTTCACGTTGTTCTTCGACGGCATGGTGCCCGCCACAACGACCGAACCTGCGGGCACTTCGCCATACATGATCTCACCGGTCTCGCGGTCGACGATCTTGGTCGACTTTCCGATGAAGACGCCCATGCCCAGCACCGAGCCTTCGCGCACGATGCAGCCTTCGACAACTTCTGACCGTGCGCCGATGAAGCAATTGTCTTCGATGATGGTGGGGCCCGCCTGCATCGGCTCCAACACGCCGCCAATGCCGACGCCGCCCGAGAGGTGCACGTTCTTGCCGATCTGCGCGCAGGAGCCGACGGTGGCCCATGTATCAACCATGGTGCCAGTGTCGACATAGGCGCCGATGTTCACGAAAGACGGCATCAGCACCACGCCGGGCGCGATATAGGCCGAGCGGCGCACGACGCAGTTCGGCACGGCGCGGAAGCCGGCCTCTTTCCACTCGGCGTCGCCCCAGCCTTTGAACTTGCTATCGACCTTGTCCCACCAGCCAGCGCCCTGCGGGCCGCCTTCTTGATGTTCCATGTCCTTGATGCGGAAGCCCAGCAGCACGGCCTTCTTGGCCCACTGATTGACGTGCCACTGACCGTCGTCCTGCTTTTCCGCCACGCGCAGTTTGCCGCTGTCGAGCGCGTTCAGCGTGTCTTCGATAGCGTCGCGGGTCTCTCCGGTGGTGGCGGATGTGATCTGATCACGGGTATCCCAAGCGGCTTCGATGGCGGTTTCAAGTTGGGCGTTGGACATGGGGCAAGTCTCCGAATGATGAAAAGGCCTTTTGAGGGCTATAGCCTTGCACTGCCTAGGGTGCAATTGCCGGGCGATGAGGGGCGTGGTCATTCGCCGAACAACAGGGCATCTTGACCTAAGCGGCCATCGCGCCACCTGAGCCAAGCCCCAGACCAAGGAAAGACCCGAGGATGACCGACGAACACCGCCACCCCCTGCGCCGCGCCAATGTGGACCGCGCCAAAGCCCAAGACGCCCCCGACACGCCGCAAACCCGCGCGCCTGCCTATCGTCTGGCCTTTACCGACGATGACTTCATGTGCCGCGATGAGCTGCGCCCGGTGCGTCTGCAACTGGAGCTCCTCAAGCCCGAGCTGCTGCTGGACGCCCACGGCATCCAATCGACCATCGTGCTCTTTGGCGGCGCGCGCATTCCCGAACCGGCCGAGAAACACACCGCCCGGACCAAGACACTGGCCGATCTGTCGCGTTTTTATGACGAGACGCGCACCTTTGCTCGGCTGATGACCGAAAAGTCGATGGAAAGCGGCGGCACCGAGAATGTCATCGTCACCGGCGGCGGGCCGGGTGTGATGGAGGCAGGCAACCGCGGCGCGCTCGACGCGGGCGGCCATTCCATCGGCCTCAACATCGTGCTGCCGTTCGAGCAGGCGCCCAACGAATATGTCACGCCGGAGCTATGCTTCAACTTCCACTACTTCGCGATCCGCAAGATGCACTTCCTAATGCGCGCCCGCGCGATCTGCGTCTTCCCCGGTGGTTTCGGCACGATGGACGAACTCTTTGAGGCGCTGACGCTGATCCAAACGGGCCGCATGAACCGGGTGCCATTCTTGCTGTTTGGCCGTGAGTTCTGGGAAAAGATCATCAACTGGGACGCGCTGGCCGATGCGGGCACGATCTCAGCCGAAGACCTCGACCTGTTCCGCTTTGTCGAAAGCGCGGATGAGGCGATGGAGGTGATCGAGAATTGGGAGACCGCCCCCGCTCGCGAACATGTGCCGGGCCGCGAAGAGGTCGAAGATCACGGCTAAGCCGCCTTGGCCCGCCCCCGCCCCGTCACCGGGTGAAGGTCTGGCCCAAGGCCGCTTCGGCCCCTTGGACGATATCGCGCAGGATATCGGCGGCAGGGCTGATCGTACCGATCAGCCCTGCGACCTCTCCGACAAAGGCGTTGGCGGTGCGGGCATCCCCCGCTGCCACCGCCGCCTGCCAGCGCGGCAGCTCCTGCGCCAGCGCGGCGCGCAGCCCGTCGGGGTCTTTATGCCAGCGGTCGGTGAAATCGTTGCGCAAGACACGGCCCGTGTAGCGTTTGGGCCAATCATAGCCGCGCATGATGTCGGTCACGGTGCTGCGCAGCGTGTCATCACCGCTGGCCTTGAGCGCGGCCTCTCGCATCGCGGGGTGCACCAGCGCCTCTTCCGAGGCCCAGAAGCGCGAGCCGACGACCACACCGTCGGCCCCCAGCACTAGCGCCGCCGCCAACCCGCGCCCATCCGCCACGCCGCCTGCGGCGCAGAGCAGCACCTCGGGCGCATGGCGGGCGATGTGATCCGCGACTTCGGGGACGAGGGTAAAGGTCGCGCGTTTCTCGCCGTGGCCGCCAGCCTCGGCCCCTTGGGCGACGATGATCTCGGCCCCCAGATCAATCGCATGGGCGGCGTCGCGCAGGGTTTGCACCTGACAGATCAACGGCACCTTTGCCGCGCGGATCGCGGGGAGAAACTCTGCCGGGTCGCCGAAGGAAAGAAAGATCGCCGCCGGATCACGGTCGAGCGCTTGTTCCAGCGCCTGCGGATGCTCGCGCAGCTTCCAAGTGATGAAACCGCAGCCGACCGATTGGTTACCCGCCACATCCATCTGCTCGGCGATCCAATCGCCAGCATCATAAGCCCCGCCGATCATCCCCAAACCACCCGCGCCTGAGACCACCGCCGCGAGCCGCCCGCCTGCGGCGAAGGCCATCGGCGCTTGGATAATCGGGTGGTCGATCCCCAGCCGTTTGGTCAGCCGCGTGATCAGCATCGCCTACCGCCCCGCCAGAATGGCATCAGCGACCTTTTCGGCGATCATCACCGTCGGCGACGCCGTGTTGCCCGAGACGATCTTGGGCATGATCGACGCGTCCACCACCCGCAGACCGCCTAAGCCATGCACCCGCAGATCGCTATCGACCACCGCCATCGGATCGCTGCCCATCTTGCAGGTGCCGACGGGGTGGAAAATCGTCGTGGCGATGTCGCGCGCCTTGTCGAGCAGGTCTTCGTCGCTCTGCACGGCGGGGCCGGGCAGGATTTCCTCGGGCGCATAGGGGTGCAGCGCCTTGGCCGTCATGATGTGACGCGCCTGTTTCATCGCCGTGACCGCCACGCGCTTGTCATTCTCGGCAGAAAGATAGTTCAGCCGGATATCGGGCTGCACCGCGCTGTCGCGGCTGGTGAGATGGCAACTGCCGATGCTTTCAGGCCGCAGGTTACAGACCGAGACGGTGATCGCCGGGAAAGGGTGCAGCGGATCCCCCAGCTTGTCGGTCGACAGGGGCTGCACGTGATACTCCAGATCCGGCGTCTCAAGCGCGGGGTCGGACTTGGTGAACATGCCGAACTGGCTGGGCGCCATCGCCAAGGGACCACTGCGGCGCAGGAGGTATTCCAGCCCCATCCGGCCCTTGCCCCAGATCGAATGGGTCATCGTGTTGAGCGTTTTGGTGTTCTGCACCTTATAGACAGTGCGGATTTGCAAATGGTCCTGAAGGTTCTCCCCAACGCCGGGCAGATCGTGCAGCGTGTTGATCCCCATGCCGCTCAAAAGGTCACCCTGCCCGATCCCCGACAGCTCAAGGATCTTGGGCGAATTGATCGCCCCCGCCGAAAGCAACACTTCGCCCTCGGCCTCGGCGCGCATCGCGCGGCCCTTATGGGTGAAACGCACGCCGGTCACACGCTTGCCGTCCAAGACCAACCCATCGGTATGCGCATGGGTGATCACCCGCAGGTTGGGGCGCTTCATCGCAGGGCGCAGGAAACCGCGCGCCGTGTTCCAACGCACGCCGCCCTTCTGGTTCACCTCGAAAAAGCCCGAACCTTCGTTGTCGCCATCGTTGAAATCGGCCCGCGGCTCGATCCCGAACTCACGCGCGCCGTCTTGCACGGCCTCCAGAATGTCCCACCGCAGGCGCTGCTTGCTGACCTTCCACTCGCCCCCCGCGCGGTGCATCTCGCTGCCGCCCGCATGGTGATCCTCGGATTTCAGGAAATAGGGCAGCACGTCATCCCAGCTCCACCCGGCATTGCCCAGTTGCCGCCAATGGTCATAGTCCGCCGCCTGCCCGCGCATGTAAATCATGCCGTTCACCGAAGAGCAGCCGCCCAGCACCTTGCCCCGCGGATAGGCCAAAGAGCGCCCGTTCAACCCCGCCTCGGGCGCGGTTTTCATCATCCAATCCGTGCGCGGATTGCCGATACAGTAAAGATACCCCACCGGCACCTTTACCCAGTGATAGTTGTCATCCCCCCCGGCTTCGAGCAGCAGAACCCGATTGGCCGGATCGGCGCTGAGACGGTTGGCCAAGACACAGCCCGCGGTGCCCGCACCGACAATGATATAGTCATAGCGGCCCTCTAGCTGCGTCTCGTCGTTCATGCTGCTCTCTCCCGATATTCTGTCCCGCCTCCCCGGCCCGTCATTGGTAGAGCGCGCGGTGACGGGTCACAATCCCTGCCGTAAATCGCCCGGCCTCCCGCGGCTTTTGCCGCAAAGCCACATTCACCGCGCTTTGCATGCGAGGCGAATCCGTTTGTTGATTTTTTCGACCCATGAGTGAATATGACCGGATTGGACATACCCCTCCCGCGATGCGCGACGTTCATTTCGGGGAAAGATTTTGCCGCCAATTGGTGGCCAGAAACAAAGGCTTGAACTGGTGCGGCGACCCGAATTCATACTCTTTCTCGGATGCCTTGCCATCACCTTTGGGGTGTTCCTCTACAGCAGTCGCAGCAATGATGCCGCCGCCGACCGGGCCTTTGATCGCATCGCCGAGGAAAGCCTGCAAAGCCTTGATGCGCGGATGCATACCTATCTGCAAAGTCTCAATGGCATCGCCGCCTTCATGAACGCCTCGGACGAGGTGACGGCCAGCGACTTCGCGCATTACGTCGATACGCTGGAGATCGACAGCTTCCTGCCCGGCATCAACGGCATCGGCTTTGTTGCCCCCGTCGCCAGAGGCACCGAAGAGGCGTTCATCGAAAAGGTCACCGCCCTGGGAATCGAGGATTTCCGCATTCACCCCGACACCGGCAATGCCGAGAAGATGGTGATCCAGTATATCTACCCCCAAGGGCCGAATGCAGAGGCCGTGGGCCTTGATATCAGCTTTAACGAAGACCGCCGCCGCGCCGCCCTGCGCGCCCGTGAGACGCGAGAGCCGAAGCTGACGCCGCGCATCCTGCTGGTGCAGGACAAGACCCGCCAGCCCGGCTTCCTGCTGCTGCGCCCGGTCTTTGCCGCCGACAACAGCCCGGCGCAGGAAACCGCCGGTTTCATCGGTTGGGTCTATGCGCCTTTTGTGGGGGCGAACCTGTTGTCCGGGCTGACCCCGGCTCAGGGAGAGTCCTATGACATCCAAGTCTACGATGGGCTGACCACGGCCCCCGAAAGCCGGATCTTCGACAGCACGCCCGAAGGCATCGCCACCGGCCACCACAGCATCACCCAGACCATCGAACGCTTTGGCCGCCCTTGGACCGTTGTCCATGTCAGCACCGCCAGCTTTGACCGCGCCACCCATAGCGCGGTGCCGGAAATCCTGCTGGTCTCTGGCATCCTTCTGGCGATCCTGTTCTTCGTGGCCTTCCGCAGCCTGCGCCAGCGCAGCGCCGCACTGAGCGAGCTTGCCGTGCTGCGCGAACGCCAGATCGACGCCCATGAAGAGGAAAACCGCGCCGTTATCGAGAACGCGGTGACGCCCATCTTCTTGCTCGACAGCAATGACCGGGTGCTCTTCGCCAACCAAGCGGCGCTGGTCTGCTTTGGCTATGGGCATGAGGCGCTCAAGGGGATGGAGTTCGGCGAACTCGTCACCGATCTTGTTGAGGATCACGACCACGAACAGGTCAACGCGGCGGGCAAGACCTGCTTTGGCCAAGACCTCAAGCTTGATCTGCAACGCAACAATTGGACCACCCACACCGGCGAACGGCGGGTGACCGCAATCGTGCGTGACCTGACCTCGGAACTGGCGGTGCAGGATGAGCTGGCGCGGAACAAGGCTCTCTATGACCTCGCCCTCGAAGGCGCGCAGATCGGGGTTTTCGACATCGACCTGCGCACCGGCAAATCCGAGGTGTCCGACACATGGCGGCGCATTCTGGGAATGGCGGATTTCGAGCGGCTGCCCGACCCGCAGGGGGAATTCCTCAAACGCGTTCACCCCGATGACCTGCCTCTACTGACCCAGACTGATCAGGCCTGCATCTCGGGGCAGCAACAACGTTCCGTCACCGAATACCGGCTGAAGATCGGCACCGGTGAGTGGCGTTGGATGCGCTCTGACGCGGTGGTGACCGAACGCGATGAAAACGGCACCGCCCTGCGGATGGTCGGCACCCAAACCGATGTGACCGACATCGTCCACGCCCGCAACGCGCTTGAAACCAGCGAGCGGCGGTTTCGCCAAGTGCTGGCCGCGGCCCCGGTGGGCATGGCGATCTTGGGCGAAGGCGGCGTGTTCAACAGCGTCAACAGCGCGCTTTGCACCCTTTGCGGCTATAGCGAAGAAGAGCTTTTGTCGAACACCAAACTGGGCGATCTGATGCCCGAGGGCGATCTGCAAAAGCTCTACGGTGAGGTGCGCGGGCTGGTCGATTCCCACAGTTCGCAAAACTATCAGGCCGAATACCGCATCACCCACAAGCTGGGCTATGAACGCTGGGGCCTGTTCAACGTCTCTTGGACCTACGACAAGAACGCCCGCGGCTATGTCTTTATCGTTCAGATCAACGACATTACCGACCAAAAGAAGCTGGAACATATCAAGAGCGAGTTCGTCTCGACCGTCAGCCATGAGCTGCGCACGCCGCTGACCTCGATCAAAGGCGCTTTGGGGTTGATCGACACCACGGACAACAGCCGCTTCCTCCCCGCGCATATCCGGCTGATCGACATTGCCCGCAGCAATGCCGACCGCCTGTCGCATATCGTGAACGATATCCTCGACCTCGAGAAGATTTCATCGGGCGAAGTGCAGTTCGACTTCCATGATGTCGATCTGAACAAGGTAATCACCGACTCGGTCAACGAAATGTCGCCCTTTGCGATCACCCATAACAACACCCTGGGCCTGCAACTGCCCGACAAGCCGCTGACGGTTCGGGTGGATGAAAGCCGCACCCGGCAGGTGCTGGCCAATCTAATCTCGAACGCCTGCAAATACTCCGATGCCGAGAGCGAGGTGCAAATCCGCGCCGAGCGGCTGGGGGACCGGGCCATCGTCTTTATCCAGAACACCGGCCCCGGCGTGCCGGAGAACTTCCGCCCGCGCATCTTTCAGGCCTTCTCGCAGGCTGATGGCTCCGACACACGCGCCAAGGGCGGCACCGGGCTGGGGCTCAACATCACGCGGCAGATCATCAAACGCCAAGGCGGCACCATCGGGTTTGAAAGCATCCCCAACGGCGTCACCGTCTTTTGGTTCACCTGCCCCATTGCCGAGGCGCAGACCGCGCAAACGCCCGCCACACCCGACGCGGAAGCAGAGGAGCGGGACACCAAGCTGCGCGTGCTGCATATCGAAGACGACATCGACTTCGCCGAGGTGATCCGCACCGGGTTGGACAGCGTGGCAGAGGTGACCAATGTCACCAACCTTGCCCAAGCGCGGCAGATGATCGGCCAGGATGAACTCGACGTCGTGATCCTTGATTGGTCCCTGCCCGACGGCGATGCACGTTCTTTGTTGGAAGACATCACCCGCCTGCATCCCGCGGCCAAAATCATCAGCCTTTCCGCGGACAGCAACCGCGAACCCGACCCCCGCGTGGGGATCAACCTTGTCAAATCACGGAGCGGGATCAGCTCGGTGGTCAACTCAATTACGGGGACAACCGCCCGCGCCTCTTAACCGGCGCATTATAAACCGTGGCATTTCAGCGGAGTGACGCTAAAGTGCGACATGCCATATTATTGCCAATATGCTCTGGCATTTTAATTAAATTACAATGCACAAGTCATGCTATAGTTTTAAGCATGTCCGCTTCGGGGCGAGGAATTCCAAGTGTCGTCAAAGCCATTTACCAAGCGTACCGCCGCCACATTTTTTCTGGGCACTGCCATTTCCGGCAGCTGGTACACCGCAACATCCGCAATTTTCGCGGGCCAAATGGGGGAGGTTATCCCCGTCGTCGGTGCGATCATTCTGGCGGGGCTCACGCCCTTTGCCGCGCCCGCATTGCAAGCAAACCCGCAGTCTCCTGCCGATAATTCAGATATGGAACAAAGGCTAAAGGCGTTCGACAGCCATGCCATTGTGAATATCGTTGATACGGGCGGGATGCTGGAACAGGTCAACGACCGTTTCATCGAACTGACGGGCTACACCCGCGATCAATTGATCGGCCAGCCTGTGTCGATGCTTTACCAAGAAGAGTTTCGCGAACTTGCCGAAGAGATCCGTGCCACCCTGATGGCAGGCAAGACGTGGCAGGGCGAAACCCCGCTGCGCTGCGCCGATGGCCGGGTGATCCAGACGCAGTGCACCGTGATGCCACTTTTCGACAAAAAGGGCGCTTGGGCCGGGTCGATCTCGGCCCGTACCGATGTGACCCATGCCAACGAACTTCTGGCCGAACGCGACACGGCGGAAACGCTTTATGAGTTGCGCGATGACATCTGGATCGTCGACGCCGAGACAGAGCGCTTCAGCTATATGAACCGCGTCGCCATGAGCCGCACTGGCTGGAGCAAGGACAGCTACCGCACGCAAACGCTCGAAACCCTGACCGAGGAAAGCGACAACCCGGCCCTGCTGGACGCCTGCCGCGCTCTGAAAAAGTCGGGCAAAGCGATGACGCAGTTCGACACGCAACTGTTTGGCAACCATTTCCAAGTTACGATCAAGCTGCTGCCCACCGGCGGGGCGGCGGGGCGGTTCCTGATCATGCTGCATGACATTTCGGATATCATCAATGAAGAGCGGATGAAGTCGGAGTTCATCTCAATGGTCAGTCACGAGCTACGTTCGCCCCTGACTTCGATCAAAGGCTCCATGGGGCTGCTCTTGTCGCGGGCGGCGGGCGAATTGCCCAGCAAGGCGCGTGCCTTGCTGGAGATCTCTCACCGCAACGCCGACCGGCTTGTGCTGATCATCAACGACATCCTCGATCTTGAGAAAATCGCCAACGGGCGGTTGGAATTCAATCTTGAAGAAGTCGATATTGCGGAACTACTTCACGAAACCAGCGCCGCCAATGCCTCACTCGAACAGCGCCATGGCGTGCGCATTCAGGTCGAGGGGACGGAGGACTTGAACAAGGTCACCACGGACCCGAACCGGGTCATTCAGGTGCTGACGAACTTCCTGTCGAACGCCGCCAAATTTTCCAAACCTGGGGAGCGTGTGACCATCCGCGCCGAAGAGAATGACGACGAATTGCGCATCTCCGTGGCGGACCGTGGCCCCGGCATTCCGGCTTCCGAGCAGCACAAGGTGTTCCAGCGGTTTGCCGATCTGTCCAATTCCAACCGGGCCGACAAAGGCGGCACCGGGCTGGGCCTTAGCGTTTGCAAAGCCATCGTCGAGAATCTCGGCGGTAAAATAGGTTTTGACAGCCGTGAGGGATTTGGTACGACATTTTACTTTACCCTGCCGAAGAAAAATTCTCAGGTAGCGGCAGAGGAACCGGCCGCGTTGCTGCGCGAAGCCTCCTAGAGAGAGTATGGAATGATCAAACTGCTGCACGTCGAGGATGACGCCGATATTCGTGAAATCGCGCTGATGGCGCTTGAGCTGAGCGGCGATTTTGATGTCGTCCAATGCGAGACCGGGGAAGCGGCGCTGAATCAGGTTCAGTCCTACACGCCCGATGTGATCCTGCTCGATATGATGATGCCCGGCATGACCGGTCGCCAGACGCTTGAGAAGATGCGCGAGATGGAGAGCCTGCGCGACGTGCCCGCGATCTTCATGACCGCCCGCGCCCAGCATAACGAGATCGAAGAGCTTCGTGATCTGGGGGCGGCTGACGTGATCAGCAAACCCTTCGATCCAATCTCGCTGGCGGATCAGGTCAAGGCGGCAATGCAAGCAGGCTAAGCCGACTTGCCTTTGGCCTGCCCTTCCGGGCGGGTTTGCGGTAAATTGTCAGTAAGTTTTGGACCGGCTCAATACCGGTCACCGCGCCCTTAGGCGTGGGCGTCGATTTCGTGCCGGCAATGGGCGACGAACCCATCCAGTTCCGAGATGATCTCGATCGGGCAATCCGCGTGATTGGCGCGCGGCCCGGCCAGATGCTCGACAATCTGCGTTTCGCACTTGCGCGCCAGACGGCCCAGCTCTTCGAAGCCGAGCGACCCGGCGCTGCCCGCGATCTGGTGCAGAATGGCCTGCGCGCTGGACAGATTGCTTTTGATTTCGTCTACGGTGGTCCCGTCCCAGGCGGCCAACCCATGGGTTGCGATCAGCGTCTGACGCTCGTCCAGCATTTCGACAAAGCGCTGCCTGATGCGCTCTATGCCGGGAAGTTCCGCTAACATTTTAGTCATGCCTGTTGATCATTCTGCCAAAAATCATTGAGCGATCTCGTATGCGCCTCACTGGCGGCTTCTGCACTCGCATGGGCCTGCGCCAGCGCATCCATGACGGAATTGCCGCTCTTCCAGATCAGCCGCACGGCCTCTCCCGCGCTGACACGCGGGTGAACACGCTCGCCATTATTGTCGAACAATTCGGTTTGAGACAACTCAAAGTTAACCGCATCCATCAAACCGCCCATATTCGGGCGCCAGCCGCTCTCCGTGACACATACGAAAGTGCCATTGCCCGCGTAGGACATCAGCACCTGATGATCGACGAGCGTATCGGACAGGATTTCGGCCACATCGGAGACAAGGCTATAGAACTCGAAAGAGGTCATCGTCGCGTGGAAAGCATCGACCTCGCGGATGGTGAAGGCAAAGGCGGTGGAGCCGAAAAGCGCGCTGCGCGACAGTTGGGCGACGTAGTTCTCCATCGCGGTATAGTCGATCACATTGTCCACGTCATAGATCGGGACCGGCTCGAACAGCTCCATATGCGTCGCCTGATCGGCGATGGTCTTGGCGGCGAAAATCTTCTTGGTCCGCTGCTGACGCTCTTTCACCATGCCTTCGACCAGCCCGATGCGGGCCTTGAGTTCGGCAATCTCGAAAGGCTTGGTCACATAGTCGGTCGCCCCGGCGGCAAAGGCCGCGTCGATATAGCGTTTGTCGGACATCGCGGTGAGCATCAGGATCGGCGTATCGGCATGGCGCGCCGAATTGCGGATGTGCTGCGCCAGTTCGATCCCATCCATGCCCGGCATCTGAATATCCAGCATGAAGCAATCAATCGGCCCGAGGTTGGGGTCACCCAACATATCAACCGCATGCAGAGCCGATGGGGCGGTCGTCAGGTCATGCGCGCCGATGATCTCTACAAATTGCCCAAGCAATTCGAGGATAATCGGATCGTCATCCACCGCCAGAATTCTCATTACATCTCTCCACAGATAAAAATCTTTGGGCCCCAAACTGGACGGACCGCTGCTTTCTTCTAATTTCCCTGGGAACTGTGGCCTAATTTTGGCGAATTCTTAGTAAATAGGCGACAAACCGGGGCACTGTTTCCATATCGGGGGAATTTGGCCCGATAAACGGCCTTGTTTACCGTTTTTTCATTTCTGATCGGTCTAGCCGCGGCACCTCTCGCGGGGTGTGATTCCCTCCAATGCAAACGGCCCGACGTTTCCGCCGGGCCGCTCCAGTGTCTCGTAGATTTGAGCCTTAGCCCAAGGTCGCCTTGATCGCGTCGGCGGTCACCCCCACGACCTTGTCCGCTTCTTCGCGGGTCAGGCAGAAGGGCGGCGCGAAACCGATGATGTCGCCTTGGGGCATGGCGCGGGCGATGACACCGGCCTTGACCATATCGCCGACGATGGTCGGCACCACTTTGCGCGCCGGATCAAAGGGCGTGCGGCCATCGCGGTCTTCGACCAGCTCCACGGCGCAGAGCATGCCTTCGCCCCGGATGTCGCCCACCTTGGGGTGATCGCCCAATGCCGCCTTCATCTGCGCATTCAGATAGCCGCCCACGTCCGAGGCATTCCCGATCAGCTTCAGATCGTCGATCAGCTTGAGGTTCGCGATCCCCGCAGCCGCGCCGATGGGGTGGGCCGAATAGGTCCAGCCGTGGCCGATTGGGCCGTTTTCATCGGTGCCCTGCTCCAGCACCTTCCACATCTTGTCGCCCACGATGGAGCCCGACAGCGGCGCATAGGCCGAGGTCAGCCCCTTGGCGATGGTGATCAGGTCAGGCTTCATCCCGTAGTGATCCGAGCCGAACATCGACCCCAGACGGCCAAAGCCGGTGACAACCTCATCCGCGACCAGCAGGATGTCATGCTTGTTCAGCACCTCTTGCACGGCGGCCCAATAGCCCTCTGGCGGCGGCACGATGCCCCCGGTGCCCAGAACCGGCTCACCGATGAAGGCCGCGATGGTGTCGGCGCCTTCGCGTTCGATCAGTGCTTCCAACTCGCCCACCAGATGCGCGGTGAATTCCGCTTCGCTCATGTTGGCGTCGGGGCGGCGGTAGTAATAGGGCGCATCGGTGTGAACCACCTGCGCCAGCGGCAGGTCGAATTTCTTGTGAAACAGCTCCAACCCGGTCAGCGAGCCGGTCACCAGCCCCGAGCCGTGATAGCCACGCCAGCGCGAGATGATCTTTTTCTTCTCGGGGCGGCCAAGGATGTTGTTGTAATACCAGATCAGCTTGACGTTCGTCTCATTCGCGTCCGAGCCACCAAGGCCGAAATAAACCTTGCTCATGCCTTCGGGCGCGCGGTCGAGGATCATCTTGGACAGGGTGATGCTCGCCTCAGTGCCATGGCCGACGTAGGAGTGGTAATAGGCAAGTTCATGCGCCTGCTCGGCAATCGCCTCGGCAATCTCGGTGCGTCCATAGCCCACGTTCACGCAGTAGAGACCCGCGAAAGCGTCGAGCAATTCGTTGCCGTCGCGGTCGGTGATATGGCTGCCCTTGGCGGTCTTGATCACACGGGTCGGGCTTTCGCCACGCGCGTGCTGCGCCAGATGAGTGGAGGGGTGAAAGAAATTTTCACGGTCCCATTGTTCGAGCATATCGTTCTTCAGCATTGGTCTTTCCTTTCTACCGGCGCGGCTTTGCGCCGTATCTTTCAAATCTTAGGCCCAGTCACGGCAGACGTATTTGACTTCCGTAAAGGCTTCGAGCCCCAGCCGCGATCCTTCGCGCCCGATCCCCGATTGTTTCGTCCCGCCAAAGGGGATCGGCGCGCCGGTCACCTTGGTGCGGTTCACCGCCACCATGCCGAAACTGAGCGCCCGGCTGGCGCGGTAGATGCGGCGCGGGTCTTGGCTGTGGACATAGGCCACCAACCCATACTCCGTGTCATTGGCCCGCTGGATCGCCTCATCCTCGCTGTCGAAAGCCGCGATGGCGGCCACGGGGCCAAAGGTTTCCTCGCGCATGATCAGCGCATCGGGCGGCACGTCCGCCAGCACCGTCGGCTCAAAGAACAACGGCCCCGCCGCGTGACGCTTGCCACCACAAAGCAGCCGCGCCCCACGGTCAAGCGCATCTTTGACGTGTTCCTCTTGTTTGGCCACGGCCTTTTCGTTCATCAACGGGCCGATGTCGGGGTCATCCGCGCCGATGCCGACGGTGAGCGCTTCGGTCGCGGCGGTGAAACGCGCGCAGAAGGTGGCATAGCTGTCGCGGGCAATGAAGAAGCGGTTCGCGCCGAGGCAGTCCTGACCGGAAGTGGCGAACTTAGCCTTGATCGCCTCTTCGACGGCGCGGTCCATATCGGCATCATCGAACATGATGAAAGGCGCATGGCCGCCGAGTTCGAGCACCAGACGTTTCACGCTGTCCGATGCCTGACGGTACAGGAGCTTGCCGATCTCGGTGGAGCCGGTGAAAGAGATGGCCCGCACGCGGGTGTCTTCCATCCACGATTTCACGATCTCGGGCGCCTCCCCGGTGACGACGTTGAACACCCCCTTGGGCAGCCCTGCCTGTTCGCCCAATTCGGCCAGCGCCAGCGCCGAGAATGGCGTCTCTGCCGAAGGATGCGCCACCACGGTGCAGCCCGCCGCCAGCGCCGCGCCCGCCTTGCGGGTCAGCATGGCAGAAGGGAAGTTCCACGGCGTGATGAGGGCGGCCACGCCCACCGGCTCGCGCCAGATTTCCACCTCGGCATCTGGCAAATGCGAGGTGACGCCTTCGATGTTCGGGCGACGCGCCTCTTCGGAATAGAACTCAAAGAAAGAGGCCGCATAGTCAATCTCGCCGCGCGACTCGGAGATAGGTTTGCCCTGTTCGGCGGTCATGATCCGCGCCAGATCCTCGCGGTTCTCTAGCATCAGGTCGCGCCAGCGGCGCAGGATCGCGCCGCGCTCTTGCGGCAGGAGGCCCGACCAATGGGGAAATGCGGCATGGGCGGCATCCACCGCGCCGCGGCTGTCCTCGGCGCTAAGCTTGGCCACCGCGCCCAGCACCGCGCCGCTGGCCGGATCGGTCACGTTGAAATCATCGCTCTGCGCCCCCGCAACCCATGCGCCATCGACATAGGCAAAGTGGCGGGCCAGCGCGCCCCGCGTCAGCGCGGGCAGACCGTCGGCGGGGGTTGGGATCATCTTGGTCATCGGGCACCTCCTTGGGATGAATTGCCCCGAAGGTAAGGCAGGATGCGGCGCGGGTTTGACCGAATATCAGCCGATCGGCAGGAGGTTTTGCGGCGCGGCCCCCTGCCCGCTGGAAAAACTACGGCGGCTCAGCTTTCGCCCTCAGGCAGCAGCAGCGACAGGGGCAACGGTGCCGATTTAACCGATTTGGTGACGACATAGGTAAAGTAGCGGCTCAGCCCGGCCTGCTGGTCCAACAGCGCGTCCATTAGACGTTGGTAGCTGTCGATGTCGCGGGTGACGACCTGTAGCAGATAGTCAAAGCCGCCGCCCAAGGCCCAGCACTGCACGATCTCATCATGCTGCGCGATCACGGCCTCGAAACGCTGAAACGCCTCGGCCCGGTGGTTGCCCAATTCGGCCTGCACAAAAACGGTGACATGCGGAGCGATGCGGCGCAGGGCGACATGAGCCTGATAGCCGGTGATGATGCCCGCAGCCTCCAACCGCGACAGCCGTTCGCCGCAGGCGGTGGGGCTAAGATTAACCTTGTCGGCAAGCGCAGATTTGGCGATGCGCCCCTCGCGAGAGAGGATCGACAGCACCGCGATATCGCGCTTATCGAGTTTGACAAAGCTCATATCCGCTTCATGCGAGCGCATGCCGGACTTGTCAATTGTCATGATTGTGGTGATCATCGAGATCATGACAAAATGGCGCCCAGACCCCGGATCCCTGACCCGCCCTGCCTATCGTTCACTCGTTCAGGCGATTGAAACGGCGATACAGAACGGCGTGCTCAAACCCGGAGACCGCCTGCCGACGCAGCGCCAGATGGCCTTTGACCTGTCGCTGAGCGTGCAGACCGTCAGCCGCGCCTATGACAAGCTGGTTGAGGCGGGCAAGATCGTCGGTGAGGTGGGCCGCGGCACTTTCGTGCGCGCGGCGAGCGATGAGATCTCCATGCCCTTCGTCAGCCGCAAGGCCGCCGGGCGGCTGTTGGATATGTCGATCCTGAAACCTGTACTGGATCACGCCCATGAAGAGGCGATGCAAAAGACGCTCCGTGCCATGGCCCGCTCCCTGCCCCGCGCGATGATGGGCGGGTTTCGCCAAGACCTCCGCGCCGGGGACAGCAGCAGCGCAGTGCGGCGCTGGCTCTCGCTCTGTGGGCTGGATCTGGAGGGGATGGCGGTGATCCCCACCAACGGCAGCACCAGCGCCATGACTGTGGCGATGATGACGGCAGCGCAACCAGGCGATCTGGTCGTCAGCGAAGACATCGGCCATCACACCCTGCGCCCCCTCGCCCGTTTTTTGGGCATCCGCCTGCAAGGGGTGACCGTCGACGCGGGCGGCATTTGCCCCGAAGCGCTGGAGCGGATCTGCGCGAAAGAACCGGTGAAGGCCGTCTATCTGATCCCCAATGGGGCCAATCCGCTGGCCTTTACCATGACCGAAAGCCGCCGCGCTGCGGTGATCGAGGTGGCAAGACGCCATGACCTGCTGATCATCGAAAACCAATCATGGGGGCCGCTGCAAGACGCGCCGCCGCCGCCAATGGCGGCCATGGCCCCGGAAAGGGTGCTCTATTTCACCAGCCTCACCAAATGTCTGCTGCCAGGGCTGCGGGTCGGCTATCTGGTGGTGCCGGATCACCTTGGAGCCTCGGCGGCCAACCGGCATATGGTGACCAGTTGGATGGCCACCAATATGATGACCGAGATCGCCGGGCGCTGGATCGAAGAAGGCACCGCCGAAACCCTGCTCAACCGTCAGCAATTGGCCCTGCGCGACCGCGCTGATTTCGCCGCCAATGTGTTTCGCGGCCTCGACATGCGGACCAGTTCGAACGGGCTGCACCTCTGGCTGCCCTGTCATGACATTTACGAAGAGGCCGAACTGGTCAAATCCATCCGCGAAAGCGGGGTCGCCGTGGCCAATGGGGCCAGTTTCGCCATCGGCCCACCAGACCGCCACCCGGGGCTTCGCGTCTCGATCGGGGGGCAATCCTTTCCCGAATTCGCCCGGGGGATTCGCATGATCGATGCAAGATTACGCAACAGGGGTAGGGCGGAATGACTGTGAGAGCGCCTCAAATTGTCATGGATCAATATTCACATTGACATGATTGGGATCGGTTTAAATGATCTAGCAGTCAGGACATTAGTTTCGCTGCGGCCTTTGTGCTGCGCGGGCAATAAATGAAAGGGAGACAGATGGCTAATTTCAAGACCGTTATCACCGGGGGTATCCTCGCAGCCGTGACAAGCGTCGCAGGCGCGGCCTCCGCCGACACTTGGCGCTATGCATTTGAAGAGGCCCTGGACGAGGTGCAGGGCAAATACGCCCAGAAATTCAAGGAAGAAGTCGAAGCGAACTCCGACCACGAAGTGCAGCTTTTTCCCTATGGCACATTGGGTGAATCCGTTGACACGATGGAACAGGCGCAGGCCGGTATCCTTCAGTTCGTGGATCAATCCCCCGGCTTCACCGGCGCGCTGATCCCCGAGGCGCAGGTCTTCTTCGTGCCCTACCTGCTGCCGCAGGACGACGAGGAACTGTTCGAGTTCTTCCGCAGTTCCAAGGCCATCAACGAGATGTTCCCCGAGCTTTATGCAGAGCAGGGTCTGGAACTGCTCAAGATGTTCCCCGAGGGCGACGTCTGCATGACCACGCAAGAGCCGGTCAAAACGCCCGAGGACCTCAACGAAGTCAAGTTCCGCGTCATGACCAACCCGCTCTTGGTCGAAAGCTACAAAGCCTTCGGCGCGACCCCGACACCGCTGCCATGGGGCGAAGTCTATGGCGCGATGCAGACCGGCATCATCCAAGGTCAGGAAAACCCCGGCTTCTATCTGGAATCCACCAAGATGTATGAGGTGACCGAGGTCATCACCTGCATCGGCCACAACAACTTCACCACCGCTGTGATGGCCAACAAGGATTTCTACGACGGCCTGTCCGATGCGGACAAAGAGGTGGTTCAGAACGCCTCTGACGCGGCATTCGAATACATCCTCGAATACCAGTCCGGCCTGCAGGAAAAGTCGCTGGATAACATCGCCAAGGCGAAGCCCGACATGCAGATCAACATCCTGTCCGAAGAAGAGCGTCAGCCCTTCAAAGACAAGGCCGCATCGGTCGAAGAAGCCTTCATCGAAATGACAGGCGACAGCGGCAAGGAAATCCTTGAGCAATTCAAGGCAGACCTTGAAGCCGTCAAGTAAATACCTTTCTCACCCTCCGGCATCGCCGGGGGGTGACCTTATTTTGACGCGATCCATTTGAACCATCTACGGGATGACGCCGGTGACGGAAGACAACCACAGTTCGCAACTGCAATCTCAGACAGATACCACCGGCACCGATGACGCCCCCGTGGGCACCTATAAATCCACCCTCCCCGGCCCTCTGGGCACGATCGACAACGCGATCAGCTGGCTTGAGTCCGTAATGCTCGCCGCTGGTGTCTTGTTGATGGCCGCCAATACAATTGCCAATGTGGTGGGCCGTTTCGTCTTTCAAAGCTCGATCTTCTTTTCCGAAGAACTGAACAGCGTTCTGATCATTCTCATCACCTTTGCGGGCATCTCCTATGCCGCGCGGCATGGGCGGCATATCCGCATGTCGGCGATTTTCGACGCCCTGCCCCCGCGCCCCCGCAAAGTGCTGATGATCTTTATCGCCTTCGTCACCGCCGTCTTCATGTTCGGCCTTGCTTGGTACGCATTGCAATACATCATGACCCAAGCCGGACGCGGCCGCCTGCTGCCCGCGCTGCAAGTGCCGGTCTGGTGGACACTGGTCTGGGTGCCTTTCGGCTTTTTCATGACCGGGCTGCAATACCTGCTGACAGCGATCAAAAACATCATCGAACCAGATATCTACCTGTCGACCAGCGTTCTCGAAGGCTACGACGACAACGAGCGGGAGGTCTGAGCCATGGCCGTCACCATTTTCTCTGTCATGGTCGTTCTGTTGCTGCTCGGCTTTCCCATGATGATCCCGCTGATCGTCGGCGCGTTTGTCGGTTTCTATTCCCTCTTCGGCGGCTTTGGCCAGCTTGAGACGATGGTGCAGCAGATGATGGCGGGGGTGCGTCCCGCCTCGCTGATCGCCGTGCCGATGTTCATCTTTGCCGCCGACATCATGACGCGCGGCCAATCCGCCGGGCGGCTGATCGATATGGTGATGTCCTTCGTCGGCCATATGAAGGGCGGTCTCGCGGTCGCCACTGCCGCGGCCTGCACCATGTTCGGCGCGGTCTCGGGCTCCACTCAGGCGACGGTCGTCGCCGTCGGCTCGCCGCTGCGGCCCCGGATGCTCAAGGCGGGCTACAAAGACAGTTTCGTGCTGGCGCTGATCGTGAACTCCTCCGATATCGCCTTCCTGATTCCGCCCTCCATCGGGATGATCATCTACGGCGTCGTCTCCAACACGTCCATTGCCGAACTCTTCATCGCGGGCATCGGGCCGGGGCTGCTGATCCTCGCGCTCTTCTCGGTCTATTCCGTGATCTACGCCTACCGCCACAACGTCCCCACCGAAGAGAAAGCGACATGGGGCGAGCGTTTCCGCGCGGTGCGTCAAGCGCTCTGGCCCCTGGGCTTCCCGGCGATCATCATCGGCGGCATCTACGGCGGTGTCTTCTCCCCGACCGAGGCGGCGGCGGCCTGCGTGCTCTATGCCATTTTCCTTGAGATGATCGTCTTTCGGGAAATCGACTTTGCCGGCATCTATGAGACCGCGAAATCGACCGGGCTGATTACCGCCGTGGTCTTCATCCTCGTCGCGGCGGGTGCGGCATTCTCTTGGGTGATCTCCTTCGCGCAGATTCCCCAAGCGGTGCTGACCGGCATCGGGATCGACAGCATGGGGCCGATTGGCGTGCTCTTCGTGATCTCGGCGGCCTTCTTCATCGGCTGTATGTTCGTGGACCCCATCGTCGTGATCCTCGTCTTCGTGCCGATCTTCGCACCGGTGGTGGACTCGGTCGGCCTCGACCCGGTGCTGGTCGGCACCGTCATCACGTTGCAAGTCGCCATCGGCTCGGCCACGCCGCCCTTTGGCTGTGACATCTTCACCGCCATCGCGGTCTTCAAACGGCCCTATATGGAGGTCATCCGCGGCACCCCGCCCTTCATCATCATGCTGCTGAGCGTCTCGGTTGCCCTGATCTTTTTCCCGCAAATCGCCCTGTTCCTGCGCGATCTGGCCTTTGCGAAATAAGAGGAGAGCGTCATGTTCACCCATATCCTCGCCCCCTATGACGGCTCGGTGAATGCCGACCGCGCACTGATGAAGGCGGCAGAGATGGCCAATCTGACCGGGGCGAAGGTGACGCTGCTGACGATCTACCGGCATCATTCGATGCTGGAGGCGTCGCTGTCGATGGTGCGGGTGAACGATCCGGGCAATATCGACGACGCGATGCAGGCCCATGCGACCGAGATCATCACCCACGGCAAGCAACTAATGAAAGACGCGGGCGTCGAGAATGTCCGCGCCTTCGTCCGCTCTGGCCGCCCCGCGCGGGCGGTGACGGAATTTGCCAAGAAACATGAGGTCGATCTTATCGTCATCGGGTCACGCGGCCTAGGCGCCACGGGCGACAGCTACCTCTTGGGCTCGGTCTCTCACAAGGTTACGGGGCTCGCGAAATGCCCCGTGCTTGTCGTCTAGGTCAAAGGAATATTCAGGTGACACCTCCTGTGCAAAGCGAGACGCTTGATTGCCGTTTGCGTGAAGATGACCCCGTGCGGCTGGGGGCGATGCTGCTGTCGACCGACATGACCTTTGAACGCGACGCCGCGCGGCTGATCGACCCGGCGCAGGCGGCGCTGCATGTGGCGCGGATCGCCTTTGAGAACCCCACCACCCCCGAACGGCTGCGGGCCATGACCCCCGATATGGCGCGCACGGCGGCGCTTTTGGTGCCGGGCATCCAGCTGTCGGCCATCGCCTTTTGCTGCACCTCGGCCTCGGTCGCCATCGGCAACCCGGCCGTGCGCGAGGCGATTGGCGAGGGGCTGCCCGGCGTGCCCGTCATCACCCCCGCCTCTGCCGCCATCGCAGGCTTTGCCGCGCTTGGCGTGACGCGGGTGGCGATGCTGACCCCCTATCTGCCGGAAACCGCCGCGCCGCTGGCCACCTATTTCAACGATCAGGGGCTAGAGGTCATGCGCAACGGGGCCTTCGCATTGGAAGACGACCGCGACATGGCGCGGATTGACGACGAAAGCATCATAAACGGCGCCGCTGCGCTGGATGGCGCGGAAGTAGAGGCATTTTTCCTCTCCTGCACCTCCCTGCGCGGCGTCGACGTGATCGACCGGATCGAAACACGGCTGGGCAAGCCCGTCGTGACCTCTAACCAAGCGCTGTGCTGGGCGTTGCAGCGGATGGGCGGGCTTTCGGGCCGCCCCGATGGCTATGGCCGTCTGTTCGACTGCGACATGCCAAGCGCCCATGCACAAGGCATCATTCCGTGATCCCGGCCCCTCTGGCCGGATCGCATTATTCGGGTAACCAGACATGAAAGGGGCTGGCCTATGACCACTTATGAGGCGAATTTTACAAACAGCGAGTACCAGCGCCGGGTCGACCGAACGCGCAAGACCATGGCCGCGCGCAATCTCGATGCCATCGTCGTCAGCGATCCGTCGAACATGTCTTGGCTCTCGGGTTATGACGGTTGGTCCTTCTATGTTTACCAAGCGGTGATCCTGACCCATGAGGGCGAGCCGGTCTGGTGGGGCCGCGGCATGGATGCGCTTGGCGCCCGGCGGACGGTCTTCATGGAGGACGACTGCATTCGCGGCTATGACGATACCTACGTCCAGAACCCCGAAAAACACCCGATGGAAGACCTCTCAACCCTCTTGAGCGAGATGGGGTTGGAGCAGGCGCGCATCGGCGTCGAGATGGACAACTACTATTACTCCGCCCGCGCCCATGACACGCTCAAGGCCAAACTGCCCAAGGCGACCTTCTTGGATGCCACCGCGCTGGTGAACTGGGAACGCGCGGTGAAATCCGAGCGCGAGATCGAGTATATGGAACGCGCTGCGCGCATCGTCGAGGAAATGCACGTTCGCATCCTCGAAGTCGCCGTGCCCGGCATGCGCAAGAACGATCTGGTGGCCGAGATCTATGCCACCGGCATTCGCGGCGCGCAGGGGTTCTGGGGCGATTACCCGGCCATCGTGCCAATGGCCCCCTCGGGCATGGACGCCACCGCCCCGCATCTGACATGGGACGACCGGCCCATGCAGCCCAATGAGGCGACGTTCTTTGAGATCGCAGGCGCGCATCGACGCTACCAATGCCCCCAGTCGCGCACGCTGTTCTTTGGCGATGTGCCGCAGAAATACCGCGACGCGGAAAGCGCCGTGCTGGATGCGATTGACGCAGGTCTCGAACAGGCCAAACCCGGCAACCGGGCCGAGGATATCGCCAATGCTTTTAACGCCACGCTGAACAAGGCGGGATTCGAAAAGGACAGCCGCTGCGGCTATGCCATCGGCATCAGCTACCCGCCGGACTGGGGGGAGCGCACCATCTCTTTCCGCCGTGGCGACAAGACGATCCTAGAGCCCGGTATGACCTTCCATTTCATGCCCGCGCTTTGGCTCGACGATGGCGGGCTTGAGATCACCGAGCCGATCCGAATTACCGAGACCGGCCACGAATGTTTCTGCACCACACCGCGAAAGTTGTTTGTTTCCGCATGACCAGCAATCCCATCACCCCGACCATCCCGCTCGACCAACCCGGCGCCCATCACGGTTTCCTGCGCCTGCCCTACAGCCGCGACGACAGCGCTTGGGGGTCCGTGATGATCCCCATCACCGTCATCAATGGCGGCGACGGCCCCACGGCGCTGCTCACCGGCGGCAACCACGGCGATGAATACGAAGGCCCGATTGCCTTGCAGGAACTGGCCGCCACGCTGGATCCGGCGCAGGTCTCGGGCCGCATCATCATCCTGCCGATGATGAACCAACCTGCCTTTGCCGCAGGCCGCCGCTGTTCGCCCATCGACGGGGGCAATATGAACCGCAGCTTTCCGGGTAGCCCCGGGGGCACGGTGACCCAGAAGATCGCGCATTACATCGCCACCGAACTGGTGCCGCTGGCCGATATTGTGCTGGATTACCACTCCGGCGGGCGGACGCTGGATTTCCTGCCCTTCGCCGCCGCGCATATCCTGCCCGACAAGCGGCAAGAGGCCGCCTGCATGGCCGCGATGGAGGCCTTCAACGCGCCTTACTCCATGAAGATGCTAGAGATCGACAACCGCGGCATGTTCGACACCGAGGTCGAGGAGCAGGGCAAGGTTTTTGTCACCACCGAACTCGGCGGTGCTGGCACATCGACAGCCAAGAGCATCGCCGTCGCCCGCAAAGGCGCGCGCAATCTGCTGATCCATGCGGGCATTCTGCAAGGGAAGCCGGAGGTGGCCGAAAGCGTGATGCTCGACATGCCCGACGGGCGCTGTTTCACCTTTAGCGAGACCACGGCCCTGCTTGAGCCGCTGGTCGATCTGGGTGACGCGGTGACCGAGGGCCAGCCCATCGCCCGCCTCTGGCCCAGCGACCGCAGCGGTCAGCCAGCGATCCTCGCCCATGCGCAGCTTAGCGGCATCCTGACCGCCCGGCATGTGCCGGGGCTGGTCAAGATGGGCGATTGCATCGGGGTGGTGGCGCAGGTGGTCTGAGCCACCCGCGCCCGCTTCATTCGTCGATGGGGAAGTAGCAAGCCGCTGGATGCGGTGCGCCCTCCAACGGGGGGCGCTCTTTCCGGCAGACATCCTGCACTTTCCAACAGCGCGGCGCGAAGGGGCAGCCCTCGGGGATCGCCAGCGGCGAGGGCAGCTCGCCCTGCAACTTGATCCGCTCCTTGCCGCCTTCGGGGTCCGCGCGCGGTGTGGCAGAGAGCAGCGCCGCTGTATAGGGATGGCGCGGGTTGTCGAAAACCTCGTCCTTCGGTCCCTTCTCCACCGCGCGGCCGAGGTACATGACGATCACGTCATCGGCCACGTGGCGCACAACTGACAGGTCATGGCTGATGAAGAGATAGGCCAAATCCATCTTTTCCTGCAGGTCCACCAGCAGGTTCAGGATCGCCGATTGGATCGACAGGTCCAAAGCCGAGACCGGCTCGTCCAGCACCAGCACCTTGGGGTCGAGCATCAGCGCCCGGGCCACCGCGATCCGCTGGCGCTGACCGCCCGAGAACATATGCGGGTAGCGGTCGTAATGCTCGGGCCGCAGGCCGACGAGGCGCAGCATCTCGCGCGCCTTTTCCTCGCGCTCTTTCTTGGACATGTCCTTGCGGTTGATGACCAGCGGCTCTTGCAGGATCGTGCCGATCTGCTGGCGCGGGTTGAGCGAGCCGTAAGGGTCCTGAAAGACGATCTGCACATGCTGGCGCAGGTCGGCCCAATCCTCGGGCCGCACAGGCTTGCCGTCGAGCGTGAGCGCGCCTGCGGTCGGCTCTTCAATCATCGTGACCATGCGCGCCAGCGTGGACTTGCCGCAGCCGCTCTCGCCCACCACGGCCAGCGTCTTGCCGGGGTGCAGTTCGAAATCGAGGCCCGCGACGGCCTTGAGCGTCTGGGTCTTGCGCAGGAAGCCGCCACCAACCTGATAGTGACGCTGCAGCGAGTCGGCGGTCATTACGGGGGCGGTCATGACGCGGCCCTTTCATCGGTGTTGAGAGGATAGAAACAGCGCGCCTTGCCGAGGTCTTCGCCCAAGGGCGGCGGGTTCTCGGCGCGGCATTTGTCGTTGGCGAACTTGCAGCGCGGGGAGAAGAGGCAGCCCGCTGGCCGGTCGAACTGGCCCGGCACAACGCCGGGGATCGTCGGCAGGCGTTTCTCCGTGGCGCGTTCGGGCAAGGCATCCAGCAGCGCCGCCGTATAGGGATGGTGCGGTTCGCGGAAGAGCGGCAGCACCTGCTGCTCTTCGATCTTCTGGCCCGCATATTGCACGCTCACGCGCTCGGCTGTTTCGGCCACCACACCCATGTCATGGGTGATCAGCACCAACCCCATGCCCGTCTCGTCGCGCAGCGAGGTCAGCAGGTCGAGGATCTGCGCCTGAATGGTCACGTCGAGCGCGGTCGTCGGCTCATCCGCGATCAGAAGCTTCGGCTTGCAGGCAATCGCCATGGCGATCATCACCCGCTGGTTCATCCCACCCGACATCTGGTGCGGGAAGACCGAAAGGCGCTTTTCCGGGTCCGGAATGCCGACCTGTTCGAACAGTTCAATCGCCCGCTTGTGCCGCTCGGCCCGGTTCAGGCCCAGATGCACGCGGAGAGATTCCTTGATCTGCCAGCCCACCGGGAAACAGGGGTTGAGCGAGGACATCGGCTCTTGGAAGATCATCGCCAGATCGTTGCCGACGATCTTACGCCGGGCGCGTTTGTCCATTGTCAGCAGGTCGTGGCCGTCAAAGGTCAGCTCATCGGCGGTGACGGTGGCGGTCCAGGGCAAGAGCCCCATCAGCGCCAGCATCGAGACCGATTTGCCCGAGCCGCTTTCGCCGACGATGGCGAGAATCTCACCGGTGTCGACATCCTGATCGACGCTGTCCACGGCGCGGAACTTGCCCGAGGCGGTGGCGAAATCGACCGAGAGGTTGCGGATACGCAATAGTGACATCAATCAGCTCCGCTTCAGTTTCGGATCGAGGGCGTCGCGCAGACCGTCGCCCATGAGGTTGATCGCGAGCACCGTGACGAGGATCGCAAGACCCGGGAAGGTCACGACCCACCATGCGCGCAGGATGAACTCGCGCGCTTCGGCCAGCATGGTGCCCCATTCGGGGGTGGGCGGCTGTGCGCCCATCCCGAGGAAGCCCAAGGCGGCGGCATCGAGGATCGCGGTCGAAAACGACAGCGCGGCCTGAACGATGATCGGCGCAAGGCAGTTTGGCAGCACGGTCACGACCATCAGCCGCAGCGTGCTGGCACCAACGACGCGGGCCGAGGTGACATAGTCCTTCTGCCGCTCGGAGATCACGCTGGCGCGGGTCAGGCGCACGTAATGCGGCTGCAGCACGATGGCGATGGCGATCATCGCGTTGGTGAGGCTTGGCCCAAGGATCGCCACCAGCACCAACGCCAGCAAGAGCGACGGGAAGGCAAGGATGATGTCCATGATCCGCATGATGATCGTATCGACCCATTTGGGCGCGAAGCCGGAGATGAGACCGATGATGATCCCGCCCGAGGCGGCGATGGTCACCACCACGATGCCCACGAAGAAGGAATAGCGCGCGCCGACGATCAGCCGCGAGAGCATGTCCCGGCCCAGAGGATCGGTGCCGAGGATGTGGTTCCACGTCCCCCCCTCTTGCCACGCGGGCGGTTGCAGGGTGGCCGAGCGGAACTGCTCGGTCGCGTCATGCGGGGCGATCCATGGGCCGAAGAGCGCGAGGATGGCGAAGATGGCGAAGATCCACAGGCCAATCACGGCCCCGCGGTTTTCACGGAAATAGAACCAGAATTCGCGCAAGCGGCCGGGGCGGTCGTGCACCATTTCGGCTTCGGCAGAGAGTGCGTCGTCCATTAGCGTTTCCTGATCTTGGGGTTGATGATGCCGTAGAGCATGTCGACGGTAAGGTTCACGACCATGACCATGACGGCGATGAGCAGAAGGCCACCCTGAACCACCGGGTAGTCGCGGCGGAAAATGCTGTCGACCATCCACTTGCCGATGCCCGGCCAGCTAAAGATGGTCTCGGTCAGGATGGCGCCCGCCAGCAGTGTGCCGACCGAGAGGCCGATCACGGTGATGACGGGGATAAGCGCGTTGCGCAGGGCGTGGATGCCGTTGATCCGGCCCGTCGACATGCCCTTGGCGCGGGCGGTGCGGATATAATCCTCGCCCAAAACCTCAAGCATCGCCGAACGGGTCTGCCGCGCGATCACCGCCAATGGGATCGTCCCCAGCACGATGGTCGGCAGCAGAAGGTGCCGCAGCGCCGAGAGGAACGCCCCGTCCTGCCCCGAGACGATGCTGTCGATCAGCATAAAGCCAGTGGCGTTGGGGAAATAGTAAAGAAGGTCGATCCGGCCCGAGACCGGGGTCCAGCCCAAGTTTCCGGAAAAGACGATGATCAGCAGCAAGGCCCACCAGAAGATCGGCATCGAATAGCCCACCAGCGCGGTCGACATCAGCGCCCGGTCAAAGAACTTGCCCCGGTTCACCGCCGCGATCACCCCCGCGGGCAGGCCCAAGGCCACGGCGAAGATCATCGCACAGAGCGACAGCTCAAGCGTGGCGGGGAAAAGCGAGAAGAACTCATCCCAGACGGGGCGTTTGGTCACGAAAGACGTGCCCAAATCCCCCTGTATCACGCCGGTGAAGTAATCCCAGAACTGCACATAGATCGGCCGGTCAAAGCCGAACTGCTGTTGCAGTTCGAGATAGCGTTCTTCGGAAATGCCACGCTCACCGGCCATGACGACGATCGGGTCGCCGGGCAGCAAGCGGATGAAGGCGAATGATATCAGCGTGACGCCGATAAAGGTGGGGATGAAGGTCGCAAGGCGCGACAAGACATATTTCAGCACGGGAGCACCATCAGTTCCTTCGGAAAGTTGGTCAGGGATTTGTAGCCATCTTCGGTAATCAGCACGTCATCTTCGATGCGCACCCCAAAGTTGCCGATCTCATAGAGACCGGGTTCGTTGGTGTACACCGTTCCGGCGGGTAAAGTCATGTGGTTGCCGCGCATGATATAGGGCGCTTCATGCACATCGCGGCCTAGACCGTGGCCGGTCTTGGTGCGGATGCGGTCGGCAAAAGGAGAGGCTTCGAGCACCCCGGTCACCACATCGTCGATCTCATGCGCGGTGACGCCTGCACGGGTGGCCTCCAGCCCGGCAAGATTGGCGCGCAGCACAGTGTCGTACACGGCGCGCCCCTCGTCGCTGACATGGGTAAGGAAAACGGTGCGGGTGATGTCGGCGGCAAAGCCGTCCTTCCGCGCGCCGAAGTCGATCAGCAGCGCATCGCCTGCTTTGACGTGGTAATCCTCACGCGCTTTGGCATGCGGGCGGGCCGAGCCGTCACCGGCGGCGACGATGGGGGCGAAGGACAGATCGTCGGCCCCTTCGGCAAAGACCATCTGCACCAGTTTCTGTTCGATCTCTTTCTCGGTCTGGCCGAGCTTCACGCTATCCAGCGTGGCGCGCAGGGCGCGTTCGGAAATGTCGATGGCTTTTTGCAGGGCCGCGACCTCGGCCTCGGTCTTGATCATGCGGGGGGCGGAGATCTCGCGCTCGGCGTCGATGATCCGCAGATCGGGCTGCGCTTTCTTCAGCGCGTGATGCACGAAGACGCGCATCACTTGGCCTTCAACGGCGAGCGAGGAGATGTTCAAATGTTGCATCAGCGCGGCGAAGGCATCGTCATAGCCCGTCTGGTCGCGCCAATCGAAAACGACCCCGTCGAAACCGACCAACTCCCAACTGCCCAACTCAAGGTTCGGCACCAAGGCGGCGGCGGGGCCGCGGGCGGGGATCACCAGAACGAAGGGGCGTTCGTGGCTCATGAAGGCATGGTCGACGGCGCGGGTGAAATTCGGGCCGGGCACCAGCGCCACGGCATCGACCGATAGGTCAGCGGCGATATCGGCATAGGCCGACAGGCGATCATTCAGCGAAGGGGACATGGGCTGGCTTTCGGGCTGGCAAGGTTAATAAAATGGGGACGGCACAGGATGCCGCCCCCTTTGGTCAAAGCGGGAGTGTTACTGCTTCAGGCCAACTTGGTTGAAGATGTGGCCCCCCAGCGGGTGCACGACATAGTTCTCAACCTCGGGGCGCATGGTCATGTAGACGACCGAATGCGCGATGGTGGCCCAAGGTGCTTGGTCCTTAAAGATTTCCTGCGCTTCTTCGTAAAGCGGCGCACGCTCTTCTTGGGTCGGCAGAACCTTGGCTTTCTGGATCAGCGCGTCGAATTCCTCGTTGCACCACTGGGCGCGGTTGGATTTCTCGACACCGTCACAGCCCAGCAGAACCGCGAGGAAGTTGTCTGGGTCACCGTTGTCGCCGGTCCAACCCAGCAGCACGGCACCGTCACGGTCCTTGGACTTGGAACGCTCAAGGTACTCACCCCATTCGTAGGAGACGATTTCGACATCGACGCCAACTTTGGAGAAGTCTTCCTGCATCAGTTCGGCCATACGGCGGGCATTGGGGTTGTAGGGACGCTGAACCGGCATCGCCCAGATCTTCATGGACAGATCGCTGACACCTTCTTCCTCGAGCATCGCCTTGGCGGCCTCGGGGTCATAGTTGTCGTCTTCGATGGCGTCGTTGTAGGACCACATGGTCGGCGGCAGCGGGTTCTTGGCGATTTCGCCGGAACCTTGGAACACCACGTCGATGATCGCCTGTTTGTCGATCGCCATGTTCAGGGCCTTGCGGACCTTGGCGTTGTCGAAGGGCGCGACCTGCGTGTTATAGGCCAGATAGCCCACGTTCAGACCTTCTTGCTCCATCACGACGATGTCTTCGGCGTCTTTCATCGCCTGAACATCGGCCGGGTTCGGATATGCCATGACGTGGCACTCACCCGCCTGCACCTTCTGATAGCGCACGGAAGCATCGGGCGTGATCGCGAAGATCAGGCTTTCGACTTTGGCCGCATCGCCCCAGTAGTCGTCGTTACGCAGGTAACGGATGACAGCGTCTTTCTGGTAGGCTTGGAACTTGAACGGGCCAGTGCCGATGGGCGCTTGGTTCACCATTTCCGGCGTGCCGGCTTCCATCATCGCGTCGGCATATTCCTTGGACACGATCGAAGCAAAGTCCATCGCCATGTTCGCGATGAAGGGCGCTTCGGGACGGGTCAGGTTGAACGCCACGGTGTAATCGTCGACCTTCTCGATGCTTTCGATCAGGTCGGGCATGGACATGCCGCCGTAGTATTCCCATGTGCCGCCGGAGACGGTGTGATAGGGGTTCTCTTCGTTGCCCTGACGGTCAAAGCTGAAGATCACGTCGTCGGCGTTAAAGTCGCGTGTCGGCGTGAACTGGTCGTTGGAGTGGAATTTCACACCTTTGCGCAGCTTGAAGGTCACGGTCATGCCGTCTTCGCTGACTTCCCAGCTTTCGGCCAGCGCGGGCACGACTTCGGTCGTGCCGACTTTGAACTCGGCCAGACGGTTGTAGATCGGGTGGCTGGAGGCGTCGAATGTGGTGCCGGCTGTGTACAGCGCAGGGTCAAAACCCTCGGGCGAGCCTTCGGAGCAATAGACCAGCGATTGGGCCGATACCGCCGAGGCCCCAAGGACCGCCAGCATGGCACCGGTGGCCAATTTCGTTGTAAAAGACATAATATTCTCTCTCCTGGTTGGTTTGTTTCTTGGCAGCGGGGTATCCGCCGCAGGTGATACGCCCTTACGGGCGAGACGACGCGAATGCGGTGGCGACTGCCCCTTCATTCGGACGTATTCTATTGGCGCCAGCGGCCTGTTCATATTGCATCCGCCCCACCCAAAGCACGCGGGCGGGCCTGTCGGTCTTGTTGGACCACGAATGCGGGCTGCTGCCGAGGTAATGCAGGCTGTCGCCGGGCCGCATAATATGCTCCCCCCCATCGACGACCTGCGCGATCTCTCCCTCAAGGATATAGATCACCTCTTCGCCCTCATGGACGACCTCTTCCGAGGCATAGCCCGGCGGCACGTTCATGATGTAGGAGGACAGCTCATGGCCCGGGAAATCCGCGCCGATCTTCTCATATTCGATGGATGAGCCCGAAACGGCAAAGCGCGGACGCTCAGCCGCGCGGGTCAGGCTGTCTTGGGTCTTGGGCGTATGGATGAAAAAACTGACATCGACCTGAAGCGCCACGGCGATCTGCGACAGGGTGCCCAGTGACGGCGTGGCCCGGCCCCGTTCGACTTGGCTGAGATAGCCTACGGACACGCCGGAGGCTTCGCCCAACTGCTGTAGAGTCAGGGACAAACGATGACGTTGCTTGCGCATACGCGCGCCAAGCGTCGATACACTGTCGCCATTGGCAGTCAGCAAATTCACCCTCCCCGTGAACAGCGGCCCGATCTCATGCCGGGTATAGCCTTTTCATGTCTCGCTGTGTGAAATTAAAAAGGTTGAGGGTCAACAATAATTTTTTTACTGCACCGCGGCGCAGGGCGCGAGGCTGCGGCCAGCGGGGATGGATGTCATTCTACTCAAAGGATTTTAGCTGCGCGCGGTCGATCCGCGCCAGTTCAGACGCCGTCGGGTCAAGCGGGGCAAAGGAAACGCTCAGCCCGCTGGGATGCCATTCGCAAAGGCCGAATCCAGTGCCCTCCACGATACGCAGGTCGCGGGTTTCGGTCAGGTCGATGGTCGAATGCAGCCCGTTGGAAATGACCACCGGAATGCCGTGCCAATGGCTCACCCGGTTCACATGCACATGGCCCGAGAGGATGCCCGCCATGCGCTGCCCCTTCAACATCTCGGCCAAACGCGCGCTGCTCGCCGCATCCAGACTGCCCCATGCGAGGGTGGCAGGATCAATGCGCGGCGGGTGGTGGATCACCAAGAGTTTCGCCAGATCGCCATGACGCTCAAGCGCGGCTTCCAGAAACTCGAACTGCGCGTCGTCCAGCGCCCCGGCCACCTTGCCCGGCACGCTGCTGTCCAACGTGATGACATGCAGATCGCCCTGCGGCACGTCGTGGAAATAGGGCGCATCGGCCAGCCCCGGCGCAAAGACCGCGTTGAACCCATCGCGTTTGTCATGGTTGCCGAGGGCCATGACCAGCGGCGCTTTCAGCGGTTCCATAATCTCGCGCACAAGGGCATAGCTTTGTTGGTCACCGTGATTGGTCAGATCGCCGCTGGCCACCACGAAATCGGGCTGGGGTTCCATCGCGTTGATCACCTCCACCACGCGGCGCAGGGTGGCGGGCGTGTCGCTGTGCAGATGCGGGTCGTTCAGATCGGGATGCGAGATATGCAGGTCGGTCAGGTGGACGAAACGGGTCATGGGCGTACTCCTGCGGCTGTCAGCAGGGTTTTCGTATAAGGGTGCTCGGGGCTGCGCAACACATCTGCCGCCGCACCGCTCTCCAGCGTCTGCCCGTGCTGCAGCACCAGCACCCGGTCGCAGATCGATCCGACCACCGCAAGGTCGTGGCTGATAAAGACCATGCCGAGCCCCAGATCATCCTGCAGGTCCATCAAAAGGTTCAGAATTTGCGCCTGAACCGAGACATCAAGGGCCGAGACCGCTTCATCCGCGACCAACAACGCGGGGCGGGTGACGATGGCCCGCGCGATGGCGATGCGCTGGCGCTGCCCGCCCGAGAACTCATGCGGATATTTGCCCGCGTCCGCGGCATGCAGCCCGACCTGCTCCAAGGCTTCGGCGATGCGGCGAGGGATATCCTCGGTCTCACCATTGGCGCGCAACGGCTCGGCGATGGACCAGCCGACACGGCGGCGCGGGTTGAGCGAGCCGAAAGGGTCTTGGAACACCATCTGAAAATCGCGCCGCAGGCTGCGCAGTTCTTGCCCCCCGAGCCCATGCAGATCGCGCCCCCGAAACAGCACCGCGCCAGCGTCCGGACGCTCAAACGCCATGATCAGCCGCGCCAATGTGGATTTGCCCGAACCGCTTTCCCCGACCACGCCCAAGGTCTCACCTGCGTGCAGCGAGAAGGAGGCGTTTTCCAAAGCCGTCAGCACTGGCGGGGCCCGCAGAAGACTTTGGCGCGGCAGTTTGTAGCGGCGGGTCAGGTTGCGGACCTCTAAAAGCGGCGCGTCAGTCATGGCGCCCCTCCGTCAGCAGGTGGCATGCGGCAGCGCGCCCCGCGTCGCTCTGCACGAAGGCCGGGCGCTGCGCGGCGCAGTGAGGCAGTTCCACCGGGCAGCGCCCCGCAAAGCGGCAGCCCTGCGGCAGCCCCTGCAGCGGCGGGACCGCGCCCGGAATGGTCGGCAGCCTGCGCCGTTTTCCTTGGGCATCCCGCCCCGCCACGCCCGGATCGGGCCGCGCGCCCAAAAGCCCCTTGGTATAGGGATGGGCAGGTGTGCCCAGCACCTCTGCCGTGCGGCCCTGCTCGACCATATCGCCTGCATACATCACCACGATGTCTTCGGTCGCCCGCGCCACGGCGGCGAGGTCATGGCTGATGAAAACCAGCGCCATCTGCCGCTCCCGCGCGAGCCGTTGCAGCAGGTCGGTGATCCGCAGCGCCACATTGGCGTCGAGCGCGGTTGTCGGCTCATCCGCGATCAGCAGCATCGGGTTGCAGGCCAGCGCCAGCGCAATCAGCACCCGCTGGCGCTGGCCGCCCGACATCTCATGCGGGAACTGCCGCAGGCGACGGTCGGGATCGGGAATGCCCACCTCTTCGAACAGGCTCAGGGCGCGGGCACGGGCGGCGCTGCGTGTCAGCCCGTCATGCAGCACCATCGGCTCCATCACCGTGTCGCCCACCCGACGCAGCGGGTTCAGCGCCGCCATCGGTTCCTGAAACACCATCGCCACGCGGCGGCTGCGCAGCCTCTGCCAATCGCGCTCAGACGCGGTGGCCATGTCCTGCCCGTCGATGCGTAGCTGTCCGGTCATCCGCGCGCTTTCGGGGGCCATGCCCATCAGACAGAGCGCCAGCAGCGTCTTGCCCGAACCGCTTTCGCCGACAACTCCCAAACGGTCGCCGCGCTCGATCACCAGATTGGCGTCGCGCAGGGCGACGGCAGTGCCGAAATGGATCGAAAGATTGCTAAGCTCTATCATCGCGCGCGCACCAGTCGGGGATCGGTGATGTCGCGCAGCCCGTCGCCCAGCAGGCCAAAGCCCAGCACGGCCACGACGATGCACAGCCCCGGATAGATCGCCAGTTGCGGGGCGAGGTACATCAGCGTCTGCGCCTCCGACAGCATCCGCCCCCAGCTCGACGCGGGCGGCTGCGCGCCGAGGCCGAGATAGCTCAGCGCCGCTTCGGCGAGGATCGCCACGGCGAACTCGATGGTGGCCTGCACGATCACCGCCGCGGCGATGTTGGGAAGGATGTGATCCCGACTGATCGCGAAGCGCCCGCGCCCGGCGGCCCGCGCGGCGGCGACATAATCGCGCGTCCAGATCTGGTTCGCCGAGGCGCGGGTGACGCGGGCGAAAATGGGAATGTTGATGAAGGAGATCGCCAGTACCGCGTTGGTCAGCGACGGCCCGAAGACCGCCGCCAGCATGATCGCGAACAACAGCGCTGGAAAGGCAAAGCCCAAGTCGGCGAGCCGCATCACCGCATCCTCGACCCAGCCGCCAAGCGCGGAGGCCAGAAGCCCCAGCCCCACGCCGATGCTGCCGCCCAAGAGCACCGCCACCAGCGCCACGGTCATCGAGTTGCGCGCCGCCGCCATCAATTGGGCCACCACGTCGCGGCCCAACTGATCGGTGCCCAGCCAATGCTCCGTAGACGGTGGGGCGAACTTGGTGGAGATCGACATCGCCTGCGGGTCATGCGGGGTCCAGACGAGCGACAGCGCCGCCACCCCGACGACGAGGCTCACCAGCAGCGCACCCAGCAGGAAGTTCGCCGGAAGCCGCTTCATGCCCGCGCCTTCAGCCGGGGGTCGATGACGACGTAGAGCAGATCGACCACGAAATTCGCCGTCACCACGATAGCGGCGAACAGCATCACCAGCGCTTGCACCGTGGGCAGGTCGCGGTTGGCGATGGACTGAAAGATCAGCCGCCCCAGCCCCGGCAGGTAGAAGACGTTCTCGATCACGATTGTGCCGGTCACTAGGGCGGCGAACTGCATGCCGACGATGGTCACGATGGGCACCAGCGCATTGGGCAGCACGTGCCGCCAGAGCACCCGCCGCCGCGAGAGGCCACTGGCGCGCGCGGTGCGCACGAAATCCTGCCGCATCACCTCCAGCGCCGAAGAGCGCGTGACCCGCGCCAGCACCGCCGATTGCACCAGCGCCAGCGCCACCGTGGGCAGGATGAGCGACCGCAGCGCCGCCGCCGGATCGTCCCAGCCCGCAAAGCCGCCTGGCGGCAACCAGCGCAGCTTCACGGCAAAGAGCATAACGAGCAGGATCGACAGCCAGAAGGCGGGCACGGCGATGCCGAGCTGGCTGAGAAACATCACCCCCCAGTCGCCAGCGCGCCCATGCTGCGCCGCCGCCGTGATGCCAAGGCCCAGCGCCAGCACCAGCGTCACCAGCATCCCCGCGACGGCGAGGGAGATCGTCATCGGCAGGCGTTCGGCAATGAGTTCCGATACCGGCACGCGAAACGAATGACTGAGGCCGAAGTCACCCTGCAGCGCGTTCCAGACCCACGAAACATAGCGGGTCACCAGCGGCTCGTTCAGCCCCAGCTGTTCGCGCAGCGCCGCGATGGCATCCTCGCTGGCGTCCATGCCAAGGATGGTCAACGCCGGATCGCCCGGCAGCACGTTCATCACGGCAAAGACGACGAGCGATACGGCGAGCAGGGTCAGCACGAAACCGAGCGTGCGGCGGAAAAGAAAATAGGCCACGAAGTCAGGTCCAAGAGCCGCGGCGCCCGGGGGCACCACGGCCGTTTCAGGTCAGTTAGCGATGCTCACGTTCTTCAGCGGCATGTAGAGCACGGGCGAGGAAGACCAGTAGCCTTCGACCTCCTGGCGGAAGACGCCCAAGAGAGGCAGTTGGAACAGAAAGCCATGCACCGACTGGTCGGACAGCATCTGCTGGCCCTGCTTGAGCAGTTCATTGCGCGCCTCGGCGTCGACCTCAGTTTGGATCTTCTCCCACAGGGCGGTCATCTCGGCATTGTCGTAGCCGTAGAAATAATCCGGGCCGCGGGCGAAATTGCCCATGTCGTTGGGGCTGGTGTGGGCGATGATGGTCATGTCGTAGTTCTTCTTCTTGTAGACCTCATCGATCCAGAAGCCCCATTCGACATTCTCGACCTTGGCGTCGATCCCGGCCTCCGACAGCTGGTTCTGGATGATTTCGGCCGAGCGAGTGGCGTAAGGGAACGGCGGCACGCGCAGGGTCATGGTGGCCCCCGCAACCCCCGCCGCCTCGAACATCTCCTCGGCCTTGGTGCTGTCATGCGGATAGGCGTCCGTCAGGTCGACATAGGCGGTGCCATGCGGCGGGTAGAAGCTGCCGATCGGCACGGCCTGGCCGTACATCGCGCCCTCGATGATCTCGTCCCGGTCGATGGCGGTGGCCACGGCGCGGCGCACCTCGACATTGTCGAAAGGCGGCTTAGCGTTGTTCATGGCAAGGATCACTTCGCCCTCGGTCGAGCCGACGTTGACGCGGAAGCGCGGGTCGGCCTCGAACTGCGGCAGCAGTTCCGGCGCGGGGAAGCCGGGGAAAGCGTCGAGTTCTTCGGCCATCATCGCCGCAGTGGCGGCGGCCGGGTCAGAGATGAAGCGGAACACCACCTTGTCGAGCGCCACCTCGGCCGCATCGCGGTGATCGGGGTTCTTGACCAGCGTCAGCCGGTCGCCGCGGGTCCAGCTGTCGAACTTGAAGGGGCCGGAGCCCACCGGATTGGCGTTGTTGGTCTCCACGCTTTCCGAAGCCACGATGGCGCTGTCGCCCTGCCCCATGTTGAACAGGAAAAAGGCATCCTTGTTCTTGAGCGTGATCTCGACCGTCTGGGGATCGACCGCCTTGACGCTTTCGATCGGCTCGAAAATGTCCTTCGACGGGTTCACGCTGTCTTCACCCATGGCGCGGTCGAAGGAATAGACGACATCGTCGGCGTCGAGCGTGCTGCCGTCGTGGAAGGCCACGCCTTCGGCCAGTGTGAAGGTATAGGTCAGCCCGTCTTCCGACACCTCCCAAGACGTCGCGAGATTGGGTTGCACTTCCCCGTTCTCGGCCACGATGGTCAGCGATTCGAAGACGTTCTGCGTCATCATGCTGTCGATGGAGGCGGTGGCATCCGCCGTGGGATCGAGCGACGTGGGCTCCTGCTGCATGCCGATGACAAGCTCGGCAGCGGCGGAAGCCGAGGCCATCAGGCCAAAGGCCAGCGCCAGCGCGGGAAGGGTTCTGGAAAGGGTCGGTTCGGACATGGGGCAGCACTCCTGTGGGTCGGGGCGCGTTCGGCATCACCGCATGCGCCCTTTGTGACAGACTGCGCCGGGCGGGGCGTTCGGTCAACGGCTTTACCGCGCCGGGCGAAAATTTCATGCAATTGCAACAATATGGCGGATTTATACGATTGCCCGCAGGGGCAGAGGCGGACCGCGCTTCGGCCCTTTTGCCCCGCCGCGGGCGGTGCTAGCCTCTGCGCAGAGAGGGCAGAGTATGAACAATTCAACGACAGGTTTCGATTGCATCGTGATCGGTGCGGGCATTGCGGGCGCCTCTGTCGCCGCTGAACTGTCCAGCGACCGCCGGGTGCTGCTGCTGGAGCGCGAAAGCCAGCCGGGCTATCACACCACGGGCCGCTCTGCCGCGCTGTTTACGGTGACCTATGGACCTGAGGTGATCCGCGCCCTCTCTCGTGCCTCTGCCGCGTTCTTTCACGACCCTGCCAGCCCGCATCTGGCGCATCCGCTGCTGGAACCCCGCGGCGCGGTCTTCGTCGCGCGGCAGGACCAGCAAGCATCGCTTGCCCGCACTGCCGAGGAGTTGGGCCCCCATGTCACCCCGCTGAGCGGGGCCGAGGTGGCTACGCTCGTGCCGCTGCTGCGCAAAGGCTATGCCACCGGCGGGCTGCGGGACGCCTCGGCGGCGGATATCGACGTGAACGGGCTGCATCAGCATTACCTCAAGACCTTCCGCGCGGCGGGCGGCGTTTTGCAAACCAAGGCCGAGGTGCAGGCGCTTCGCAAAGAGGGTGACTGGCAGGTCGACACCAACCAAGGCACCTTCCACGCGCCGGTGATCGTCAATGCCGCAGGGGCTTGGGCGGATGAGATCGCCACGCTGGCCGGGTTAAAGCCTGCGGGCCTCACCCCGAAACGCCGCACCGCGCTGACGGTGGCCCCGCCCGTGGGCATGGTGCCGGACCGTTGGCCGATGGTGGTGGATATCGACGAGCAGTTCTACCTCAAGGCCGATGCGGGCAAGCTGCTGATTTCCCCTGCCGATGCGACCCCTTCGCCACCCTGCGACGCCCAGCCCGAGGAATTGGACATCGCGATCTGCATCGACCGGATCGAAACCGCCTTCGACCTTGAACGTCCGCGCATCGAAAGCCGCTGGGCCGGGCTGCGCAGCTTTTTGCCCGATGGCGATCCGGTGGCGGGCTATGATCCTGAAGGTGAGGGGTTCTTCTGGCTTGCTGGCCAAGGCGGCTATGGCATCCAGACCGCCCCGGCGCTCGCCCGCGCCGCGGCGGCATTGGTGCGGGGCGCGGAAATCCCCGGCGACATCGCCGCCGAGGGTGTTACTGAAGAAGCGCTTTCGCGGGACCGCGCCGGGCTGGTTTAACCGCCCAGACCCGCGTCCGCCTCAATCTGCTTGCGCGACTTGCGCGCGCGCTCGGTCGCCGACTTGAGCTGACCGCAAGCCGCCATGATGTCTTCGCCCCGCGGGGTGCGGATCGGCGAGGCATAGCCGGCCTGATAGATGATGTTGGCGAAGGCCCGGATGCGGTTGTTCGACGACCGCTCATAGGGCGAGCCGGGCCATTCGTTGAAGGGGATCAGGTTGATCTTGGCCGGAATGCCCTCGATCAGCTTGACCAGACGATGCGCATCCTCGTCGCTGTCGTTCACGTCCTTCAGCATCACGTACTCAAAAGTGATCCGCTCGGAATTGCTGACCTTGGGATAGGCTTTGAGCGCCTCCAGCAGCGCCTCAATGTTCCAACGCTTGTTGATCGGCACCAGCTTGTTGCGCACCTCGTCGGTGGTGGCGTGGAAGGACACGGCCAACTGGCAGCCGATCTCAGCGGCGGTGCGGTGAATCTCGGGCACGACGCCGGAAGTCGACAGCGTGATGCGGCGGCGCGACAGCTGGATGCCTTCGGGGTCCATCGCGATCTTCATCGCGTCCCGCACGTTTTCGAAATTATACAGCGGCTCACCCATGCCCATAAGCACGATATTGCTCAAAAGCCGGGTTTCATCCTTCGGCGCACCGATTTCAGGCCATTCGCCCAGATCGTCACGCGCCACCATAACCTGACCGATGATCTCCCCCGCTGTAAGGTTGCGGACCAGCTTCTGGGTGCCGGTGTGGCAGAAGGAGCAGGTGAGCGTGCAGCCCACTTGGCTAGAGACACAAAGCGTGCCGCGCCCCTCTTCGGGGATATAAACCACCTCGACCTCATGACCGCCCGCGATCCGGACGAGGTATTTGCGGGTGCCATCCTCGCTGACCGCACGGGTCACCACCTCGGGCACTTCGATCACGAATTTCTCAGCCAATTGAGCGCGGTAGCCCTTGGCGAGGTTGGTCATCGCGTCGAAATCCCGAACGCCCCACTGGTAGATCCACTGCCAAATCTGCCCCACACGCATCTTCGCTTGTTTCTCGGGCGTGCCATGGGCGATCAGCGCGTCGCGCATGGCGTCGCGGGTCAGGCCGACAAGGTTGATCGGCCCTTCGGGCAGCTTACGGGGAAGGGTCATCACGTCTTGGGTGATGGGCGCGGAAGCGGACATTTCAAAGACTCACTGGCTAGGGATGGGTCTCTATATAAGAAAAGGCGCGATTTGCAAAAGGGTTTGGCCGCCGAGGCCCTGAACCCGCGCTCAATAGGTCTTCTTGCTTGTCCGCAATTCCCCCGTCGCGAGAACCGGCGCGGCATCCAGACTGTCCACGTTCAACATCGCCGCCACACGCTCCAACGACGACACCAGCTGCGCCTGCTCCCAATCGGCGAGATCCGCAAAGGCCCGGACGTAGCGCTGTTGCAGCGCATCGGGGGCTTCTTCCAAGACATCCTCGCCTTGGGTGGTCAGGGTGATGTTGGTCTGGCGACGGTCCTGCGCCGAAGGCTGGCGCGAGACCAAGCTGCGCGCTACCAGCTTGTCGACCAAGGCGGTCACGGTGGCTTGGCTCACCCCCATCTGGTTGGCGAGGGTCTTGGCGGTCGGGTCTTTCTTCTCTCCCACGATCTGCAAGACGCGCAGTTGCGCAGGGGTCACCCCCGCGGCCTGCGCCAGATCGCGTGCATAGAGTTCGGTGGCCCGCAAAATGCGGCGCAAGGCGATCAGACTTTCGTCGACCCGGTCGGGATGTTTCTGCGTCATGGTGCATCATTGCACATTGGCGGCATTCTCAGCAATCGCTCAAAACCTGCCTGATCGCTTAGTATAGCTAAGCGAAGCCGCCTAATTTCGTTCGGAAAACGAAACAAATATGCACAGTTCTATGGCGCTTAAAGCACGCTATAAGCGCATTTTGAAGTAATTTGCTTTGATTGTTGAAGTATTACCGCGCATGACTTATTTAGCCTATCGAAACAATCAGGGAGCTACGAACGGATGCAGAATAAACTCGACATGAAAAAAGCCCGCACACCCAAGCTGCGCAAGCCCAATGCCGAGGACGGAGCCGCCATCTGGCGGTTGATTCGCGACTGTAAGCCGCTCGACGAAAACTCGCTCTATGCGAACCTGATCCAAGCCGACCACTTCCGCGACACCTGCGTGGTGGCCGAGTTGGACGGTGATATCGTGGGCTGGATCTCCGGCCACATGATCCCTGCCCAAGATGCTTTCTTTGTCTGGCAGGTCGCCGTCAGCCCCAAAGCCCGCGGCCTTGGTCTGGGGAAAACCATGCTGATGGAACTGGTGAACCGGGATGAGACCGAGGACGCCAAGACCCTCAAAACCACGATCACCCGGGACAACGACGCCTCTTGGGGGCTGTTCCGCAGCTTTGCGAACCACATCGGCGGCGATCTGTCCGATGCGCCCCACTTTACCAAAGACGCCCATTTCGAGGGCGCGCATGACACCGAACATATGGTGACGATCACGCTGCCCGAGGCCGCCGCGCTGAAACGCGCCGCGTAAACCGCAGCTGACAATTCACACGATAGACTCTCTAGAAGAGAAAGGAATTCTTATGCCTAAGGACATGGCACAGAACACGACCATCTTTACCCGCCGCGAGAGCGAAGCCCGCTCCTACTGCCGCGGTATGAACGCCGTTTTCACCCGCGCCAGCGGCTCGGAAATGTTCGATGGCGAAGGCAACCGCTACATCGACTTCCTCGCCGGCTGCTCCTCGCTAAACTACGGGCATAATGACCCGGACATGAAGCAGGCGCTGGTGGAGCATATCACCGCGGATGGCATCGCCCACGGCCTCGACTTTCATAGCGAGACTAAGGCGGCCTTCCTCGAAGCCTATGAGGAGAAAATCCTCAAGCCGCGCGGCATGGACTATAAGGTCATGATGACCGGCCCGACCGGCACCAACGCCGTTGAAGCCGCGATCAAGCTGGCGCGCAAGGTAACAGGCCGCACCAACGTGATCTCCTTCACCAACGGTTTTCACGGCATGACCATGGGCGCGCTGGCGCTGACTGGCAACAAAGGCAAGCGCGGCGGTGCGGGCGGCGGCTCGCTGGCCGACGTCACCCATATGCCTTTCGAAGGCGCATTGGGCGAAAACGTGGACACGCTTGAGATGATCGACGCGATGCTGTCGAACCCCTCGTCGGGCATCGACGCGCCCGCGGCCTTTATCTTTGAGCCGATCCAAGGCGAAGGCGGGTTGAACGCGGCCTCCGACGCATGGATGCAGGGCATCGAAAAGATCGCCCGCAAGCATGGCGCGCTGCTGATCGTTGACGACATTCAGGCGGGCTGTGGCCGTTCGGGGAGCTTCTTTTCGTTTGAGGCATCCGGCATCAAGCCTGACATGATCACCCAAGCGAAATCGCTTTCCGGCTTTGGCCTGCCCTTCGCAGCCCTGCTGATCGCGCCGGAGCATGACATCTGGAAGCCCGCCGAGCACAACGGCACCTTCCGCGGCAACACCCATGCCTTCGTCACCGCCCGCGTCGCGATTGAGAAGTTCTGGTCCGATGACACCTTCGAAAAGTCGCTGGCCGAGAAGGCCGTGCTGCTGACCACCGCGCTTAAGGATGTGGCAGATCTGGTCGACGGCGCCACACTGAAAGGCCGCGGCCTGATGCAGGGCGTCGATGTCGGCTCGGGCGAACTGGCCGGTGCGATCTGCGCGCGCGCCTATGAATTGGGCCTCGTGATCGAAACATCGGGCGCGAACGACGAGATCGTAAAATATCTTGCCCCGCTCACCACGCCGGAGAAGGTTATGCGCGAAGGCTTTGATATCCTTCTTCAAGCGACCCGCGATGTGACGGGCAATATGAAACTGGCAGCGGAGTAATACCGATGATTGTACGCGATTTTAACAAACTTCAGGGCACAGACCGTCACGTGGCGGATGCGAAATGGACCTCCACACGGATGCTTCTGGCCGATGACGGGATGGGGTTTTCCTTCCACATCACCGTGCTTGAGGCCGGGTCGGAACACACGTTCCACTACAAGCATCACTTCGAGAGCGTCTATTGCATGAAGGGCAAAGGCTCGATCACCGATCTTGCCACCGGCGAGACGCATGAGATCACCCCCGGCGTGATGTACGCCCTGAACCTGAACGACAAACACACCCTGCGCGCAGAGGAAGAACTGCACATGGCGTGCTGCTTCAACCCGCCGGTCACCGGCAACGAAGTGCACCGCGAAGATGGTTCCTATGCGCCTGCCGAGGAGGTCGCTTAAGTTTTATGACTCAACCGTCCCACACTGTCGAAAAAATCGGCGGGACGTCCATGTCCCGCGTGAACCAACTCAAAGATACGCTCTTTGTCGGTGACCGTAAGGGCGCGGACATCTATGGGCGCGTCTTCGTGGTCTCCGCCTTTGGCGGGATCACGAACCTGTTGCTGGAACACAAGAAATCCGGCGAGCCGGGCGTTTACGCCCATCTGGCCAATGCCAGCAACGATCACGGCTGGCACGAGGCGCTGACCCGCGTCTCGGCCGAGATGCAGCGCGTGCACCGCGAAGTGCTGGAGCATCCCGGCGACATCGAACAGGCGGACGCCTTTGTGTCCGAGCGCACCCATGGTGCCCGCAACTGCCTGATCGACCTGCAACGCCTTTGCGCCTATGGCCACTTCCGCCTGTCGGAGCACATGTTGCAAATTCGCGAGCTACTGTCCGGTCTGGGCGAGGCGCATTCCGCATTCGTCACCACAATCCTGCTGCAACGCGCTGGCGTAAACGCCCGTTTCGTCGACCTCTCGGGGTGGCGTGACGAGGGCAACGTGACCCTCGACGAGCGCATCGCGCAGGCGATGGAGGGCATCGACCCTCATACGGAAATGCCCATCGTGACAGGCTATGCGCAATGCGCCGAAGGTCTGATGCGCGAATTCGACCGCGGCTATTCCGAGGTGACCTTCTCTAAGCTCGCCGCCCTCACCGGCGCGCGCGAAGCGATCATTCACAAGGAATTCCACCTGTCGTCCTGCGACCCGAAACTGGTCGGCGAGCATGCCGTCAAGAAAATTGGCCGCACCAATTACGACGTGGCGGATCAGTTGTCGAACATGGGGATGGAGGCGATCCACCCCAAGGCGGCCAAGACCCTGCGTCAGGCCGATGTGCCGCTGCGCGTGACCAACGCCTTTGAGCCCGAAGACCCAGGCACGCTGATCGACGACCGTCAGGCCGAGGCGCCCGCGGTGGAGATCGTGACCGGTCTCGACATCGTTACGCTCGAGCTGTTCGAGCAGGACATGGTCGGCGTCAAAGGCTATGACACCGCGATCCTCGACGTACTGACGCGGCACAACGTGCGGATCGTCTCGAAGGTCTCGAACGCCAATACGATCACGCATTATCTGGACGCTTCGCTGAAGACGATGCGCCGGGTGGAGAAGGATCTGGCCGAGATTTACCCCACCGCCGAGATCACCACTCGCACGCTGTCCATGGCCTCGGTCATCGGGCGCGATCTGAACGGCTTGTCGGTGTTGCAACGGGGCCTTGTGGCCATCGCCGAGGCTGGCGAGACGGCGATCGGCGCGAGCCAAGGGCCACGCAACGTGGACGTGCAGTTCATCGTCGAGCGGGAGAGCCTGCAACCGGTGATCAAGGCGCTGCACGGTGCGTTTATCGAGGAAGAGGTCGCGGCGCCGTTGTCGCGCGCGGCCTGACATCGGAATATACGACGTATCCTTAGCCGCGGCTCCCGAAAGGAAGCCGCGGCTTTTCGTGCGAGGGCCATCGCCTGCCCGCGGGTCGGCGAACCAACATATTTTCGATACCACTTTATGCCTCAACCATGATGTGCGCACGCGAAGTCACGCACAGCCTCACCAAATCGCCTACCCGGTCGCACCGAAGGTGCGCCCAGCATGGTCTGGCACGCCTCTGGCGTGACGGGCGGGCAGGCGATGGCCCGGCGCCTGCGGCTTGTCCCGGGCCCGGGTGGCACGTTCGCCCCAAACAAAAACGGCCCCGCAATCGCGAGGCCGTCCCAAACTCTCAAATCGCAGAGGCTCACCCCCCGCAGCGCTTCTCCGCATCTTCAACCGCAGCGGTGAAGCCCAGAAGCGAGAAGGTGTCCTTGGTCTGCGTCCCGCGCGAAGACTTACCGACCAGCGTCGCATCCGCACCGCGTTTCATCGCGGCGATGATCTTGGCGTCATCCGCTGTTGTCGCGGGCCACGCCCATTCGCCTTCGGTGAACAGCTCATAGGTATTGCCCGAAATGCTCATCGTCACGGTCGAGCCCGAGGCGAAAGGATAGCCGCCGGTGAAAGCAACCTGACCCTTGGCCTCTGCCGAAGGGCGGTAGAATACCATCAGCAATGTCTGGCCCCGGTTCACCGCCACCACACGCCCATCGCGCGTGTTGACCACTTCCTTCGGCGTCGAGACGCCCCAGCATTCCGTCGGGTTATCTTCTACAAAGACGCTCCAGTCGGTCTTGGCAGCCACCCGGTTGGTGCTCTGCTCCTGCGCCACTGCGCCGCTCGCCACAAGGGCGAGCGCCCCAAGTGCAAGACCACATGTCTTCATAATTCCCATCTGTCCAGCCTCCAGCCGTCCTTGACCTCAACACGTCCACAGACCCCAACCGGGCAACCTCGGGCGGGTTGCTCTCTTGCGGGTGTCTGTTATCTGTTCGACACCAACCACAATAACGGCAAACGCGCGACCGACGAAACCCTGATTGGCAGGTTTTCGCCCAGAAACAGGATGAACCTCATGACCAAAGCAGCCCCATTTGCGGAAATCTGGCGCGGACCCTTTCTGGAAAGCGTGCATTCCGGTCACGCCGTGATCTGCGACGCCAGCGGCCAGATCGTCGAGGCTTGGGGCGACCCGGAAAAGGTCATTCTGCCGCGCTCGTCTTCCAAGATGATCCAAGCGCTGCCGCTGATCAATTCCGGCGCGGCGGACAAGGCGGGGCTGAGCACCGAGCAACTGGCGCTAGCCTGCGCCTCGCACCAAGGGGCCGCCATCCACACCGACCGGGTGGGCGTCTGGCTCGACACGCTGGGTCTGGACGACGACGCCTTTCGCTGCGGCCCGCAGGAGCCCGCCGACCGCGACGCCATGGAGGGGCTGATCCGCGCCCATGAGAAACCCTGCCAAATCCACAACAATTGCTCTGGCAAACACGCAGGTTTCCTGACGCTGAACCAACATCTGGGCGGCGGGGCGGATTACGAAAAGCCAGAGCACGCGGTGCAAAAAGCCTGCCTTGAAGCTTTCGAGACGGTCACTCAAGAAACCTCCCCCGGCTATGGGATCGACGGCTGCTCGGCCCCGAATTACGCCTGCACCCTGCACGGCATGGCCCGCGCCATGGCCCATTTCGCCGCCGCCCCCGAAGGCTCTGCCGAGGCGCGCCTGCACGAGGCCATGCGCCTGCACCCCGAACTCGTCGCGGGCGAAGGTCGCGCCTGCACGGAACTGATGCGGGCGATGGATGGCAAGGTCGCGTTGAAAACCGGAGCCGAAGGGTTCTTCATCGCCATCTGGCCCGAGCGTAAGCTGGGCATCGCATTGAAAGCCGCCTGCGGCACCACCCGCGCCGCCGAATGCGCGATCACCGCACTGATGGTCAAACTGGGGGCGCTGGACGCCAACCACCCTGCCGCGCTCAAGCGGATGAACGCGCCGATCAAGAACTGGCGCGGGCTTGAAACCGGTGTGCTGAAACCAGCGGCGGGGCTGCTTTAAGCCACTCGCGCTGCCGCCTTGCTCAAAAGAAGCGGCAGCGCCACGCGGGCAGGCTCAGCCCGCAAATTCGCTACGCGCATAGCCCTGCACGAACAGCAGCGCGGTCAGATCGCCAAAGTTGATGCGGATGTCACATTCCGCCGCGACAGAAGGCTTTGCATGTAGCGCCACGCCCATGCCCGCGCGCCCCAACATGCCCAGATCATTGGCCCCGTCACCCACGGCGATGACCTGATCTTCGGTGATGCCCAGCTTTGCCGTGATCTCTTCCAGCGCGGTGACCTTGGCCTCACGCCCGAGGATCGGAAGCCCCACATCGCCCGTCAGCGCGGCCTGTTCAACCAGCAGCGTATTGGCGCGATTCTCATCAAAGCCCAGCATCTCGGCCACTTTGGCTGTGAAGGCGGTGAACCCGCCCGAGACCAGAGCGGCATAGCCGCCGTTGGCCTTCATCGTGCCCACCAAGGCACCGCCGCCGGGCATCAGGGTGATCCGCTCGGCCAAGACCTTGTCGATCACGCTGGATTCCAAACCTTTCAGCAGGCCGACACGTTCGCGCAGGGCGCCGTCGAAATCCAACTCACCGTTCATGGCGCGGGCGGTGATCTCTTTCACGCGCTCCCCGACGCCTGCTTCATCGGCCAATTCGTCGATACATTCTTGCTGGATCATCGTGCTGTCCATATCGGCCAGCAGCATCTTCTTGCGGCGGCCCTCTGTCGGCACGATCACCAGATCGACCCCCATAGACTGGCAGCTTTCCCAGACATCCCAACGGTTTTCCGGCATCTGGGTCAACGAGAACTCCGCCGCCTCATCCGGGGCCAGCCAAAGCGCGTCGCCCCCGCCCCAAGCATTGCGCAGGCTTTCCACCAGCGCGGGGTCGAGGCTGGGGTTGGTGGGGGAGATCAACAAGATTGCCGTGAACATAAGTTTCCGATCCGCATCATTCGCGCCGCGCAAAGCGACATGACCGGCGTCCTAGCGTCATTTTGCGACTTGCGCCAGCCCGGCCTCCCCGCGTATCCCGGCAAGTGGGACACCCTTCCCCAACGAAGGGCGATTATCTGAGAGGGTAGCATCAATGGCTATGAACCAACCGGCACCGCGCCCGGAAGCGAAACCTGTTGCCGTACCGGCAAACCCGCGTTTCTCCTCCGGCCCCTGCGCCAAAATCCCCACATTCGACCTGACCAAGCTTGGCGATGCTCCGCTGGGCCGCAGCCACCGTGCCGCGCCCGGCAAGGCCAAGCTTGCAGAGGCGATCGAGACCACCCGCGAAGTGCTCGGCGTGCCCGCCGACTACCGCATCGGCATCGTGCCCGCCTCCGACACTGGCGCTTTCGAGATGGCCATGTGGTCGCTTTTGGGCGAACGCCCGGCCGAGATGGTCGCTTGGGAAAGCTTTGGCGCGGGCTGGGTCACCGACGTGGTCAAGCAACTGAAGATCGAGGCGCAGGTCCACACCGCTGAGTATGGCGAGATCGTCGACATGGCCGCGCTGAACTATGACAACGACGTCTGCTTTACCTGGAACGGCACGACCTCGGGCGTGCGCGTACCCACCGGCGACGTGATCCCGGCGGACCGCGCGGGGCTCACGCTCTGCGACGCGACCTCCGCCGCCTTCGCGCAGGACCTGCCGTGGGACAAGCTCGATGTGACGACCTTCTCTTGGCAGAAAGTGCTGGGCGGCGAAGCGGCGCATGGCATGCTGATCCTCAGCCCGCGTGCTGTCGAGCGGCTGGAGAATTACACCCCCGCATGGCCGCTGCCCAAGATCTTCCGCCTGACCAAGGGCGGCAAGCTGAACGAGGGCATCTTCCGCGGCGAGACGATCAACACGCCATCGATGCTCTGCGTCGAGGATTACCTGCTGGCGCTGGACTGGGCCAAATCCGTGGGCGGCCTGAAAGGCCTAATCGCGCGGGCCGATGCCAACACCAAGGCCGTGGCCGATTTCGTCGAGGCGCATGACTGGATCGACTTCCTCGCGACCGATCCCGCGACACGCTCCAACACCTCGGTCTGCTTGAAGTTCACCGACGGCCGCATCGAAGACGGCGCCGCCTTTGCCAAGGCCGTGGCCAAGCGGCTGGCGGATGAGGGCGCAGCGCTGGACATCGGCGCCTACCGCGATGCCCCTCCGGGCCTGCGCATCTGGTGCGGCGGCACGGTCGAGACGGCGGACATCGAGGCGATGCTGCCGTGGCTTGCATGGGCTTTTGAAGCCGAAATCAACGCGTGACGCGATGGTGCGCGAGGATCGCGCACCCTACTCCCCCCTCTCGTCGGCTGCGCGTCTCTGCGCACCGCTGACCCCGTTTATGAAGGACCAGACAAATGGCCCCCAAAGTACTCATCTCCGACAAACTCTCCGAAGCTGCCGTTCAGATCTTCCGCGACCGCGGCATCGACGTGGATTTCCAGCCCGATCTGGGCAAGGACAAAGACAAGCTGGCCGAGATCATCGGCAACTATGACGGCCTCGCCATTCGCTCGGCCACCAAAGTGACGGAAAAGATCCTCGCCAATGCGCCGAACCTCAAGGTGATTGGCCGCGCGGGCATCGGCACCGACAACATCGACAAGGAAGCCGCCTCGAAACAGGGGGTGATCGTGATGAACACGCCCTTCGGCAACATGATCACCACCGCCGAACATGCCATCGCGATGATGTTCGCCGTGGCGCGGCAGATCCCCGAGGCAAGCGCCTCCACCCATGCGGGCAAATGGGAGAAGTCCAAGTTCATGGGGGTCGAGCTGACCGGCAAGACCCTTGGCGTGATCGGTGCGGGCAACATCGGCGGCATCGTCTGCGACCGCGCGCGCGGGCTGAAGATGAAGGTCGTGGCCTATGACCCCTTCCTGGGCGAGGAAAAGGCTGAGAAGATGGGCGTGGAGAAGGTCGAGCTTGATGAGCTGCTGACCCGTGCCGACTTCATCACCCTGCACGTCCCCTTCACCGAGCAGACGGCGAACATCCTGAGCCGTGAGAACCTCGAAAAAACCAAGCCCGGCGTGCGCATCATCAACTGCGCCCGCGGCGGTCTGGTGGACGAGGAAGCGCTGGCCGACCTACTGAAGTCGGGCCATGTGGCGGGCGCGGGGTTTGACGTCTTCGCCGAGGAACCGGCCAAGGAAAACCCGCTCTTCAACCTGCCCAACGTGGTCTGCACCCCGCACCTCGGCGCCGCGACCACCGAAGCGCAGGAAAACGTGGCCCTGCAAGTGGCCGAACAGATGTCCGACTACCTGCTGACCGGCGCCGTGACCAACGCGCTCAACATGCCCTCGGTCACAGCCGAAGAAGCCAAGGTCATGGGGCCGTGGGTCAAGCTCGCTGGCCACCTCGGGGCCTTCATCGGCCAGATGACAGATGAGCCGATCAAGGCGATCAACATCCTCTACGACGGTTCGGTCGCCAAGATGAACCTCAAGGCGCTGAACTGCGGCGTCGTGGCGGGCATCATGAAGCGGGCCAACCCGGACGTGAACATGGTCTCCGCCCCCGTGGTCGCCCGCGAGAAAGGCATCCAGATTAGCACCACCAACCAGGACAAGTCCGGCGTCTTCGACGGCTACGTCAAGGTGACCGTGGTGACCGAGAAGCGCGAGCGCTCCATCGCGGGCACCGTCTTCTCGGACGGCAAACCGCGCTTCATCCAGATCAAGGGCATCACCATCGACGCCGAGATCGGGGAGCACATGCTCTACACCACCAACGAAGACGTGCCGGGCATCATCGGCACGCTGGGCCAGACCATGGGCGAGAACGGCGTGAACATCGCCAACTTCACCCTTGGCCGCCACACCGCCAAGGGCGAGGCGATTGCCCTGCTCTATGTCGACGATCAGGTGCCCGAGACGGTGATCGGCAAGCTGCGCGACACCGGCATGTTCCGGCAAATCAAGCCGCTGCAATTCGACGTGGCCTAAGGCCCGCACGACCTGCACAATCTGGAAGCGCCCCCTCGTGGGGCGCTTTTGCTTTTGGGGGCATTGTCGGGCCTAAGCCTTCCCTTCTCCGCCGCTTTGCGGCATCACGAGGGGGTGCAGAAGGACAGGAACGATCATGCCCAGCCCCATCTATGCCATCGGAGACATCCACGGTTACGCCGCCGAGCTTGAGCGCGTTTTGACCCTGATCGAAGAAGACGGCGGGCCGGAGGCGCAGATCGTCTTTCTGGGCGATTACACCGACCGCGGCCCCGACAGCAAAGCGGTGATCGAGCGGCTGGCCCAAGGCAAGGCCGAGGGCCGCAATTGGACCTTTCTGATGGGCAATCACGACCGCATGTTCCGCTGGTTCATGGAGGATTTCCCCCGCCACGATCCGCTGCTGCTGGTTGAGCTTAACTGGCTGAACCCGCGTTTGGGCGGCGACACGACGCTGGGGTCCTACGGCGTGTCGGTCAGCGGGCGCGACCGGATGTCAGAGGTGCATGAGAAAGCCCGCGCAGCGGTGCCGCAGAGTCATGTGGATTTCCTCAAGTCTCTCGCCCTGTCACATCAAACGCCCGACCTCTTTTTTGCTCATGCGGGCATCCGCCCCGAGGTGCCGCTGGATGATCAGCGCGAGAATGATCTGCTGTGGATCCGCAAAGAGTTTCACCAATACACCGCGCCCCACCCCAAGCTGATCGTCCACGGCCACACGCCGGTCGACAGCGCCATGCACTATGGCAATCGGGTGAACCTCGACACCGGGGCGGGCTATGGCAAACCGCTCTGCGCAGCGGTGTTCGAAGGGGAGGACGTTTGGGTCCTCACGCAACAGGGGCGCAATCGCCTGCGCCCCTGAGCGGTTCAGGTCCAGTCCAGCACCACCTTGCCTGACCGCCCCGATCTCATCGCGGCGAAGCCCTGCTCGAAGTCATCCACCCCGAAGCGGTGGGTGATGATGGCGGAGACATCCAGCCCGTTTTCCAGCGTGGCGATCATCTTGTACCAGGTCTCGAAAATTTCGCGGCCATAGACGCCCTTGATGGTGATCGCCTTAAAGACGATGCGGCTCCAGTCCACCGGCGACTTGCCCGGCGGGATGCCCAGCATGGCGATCCGCCCGCCCATGGTCATCGCCTCCACCATCTGGTCCAGCGCCTGCTGGTTGCCCGACATTTCGAGCCCGACATCGAAGCCCTGTTTCATCTTCAGCCGCGGGATCACATCGGCCAAATCCTCCTTGGCGACGTTTACCGGCACCACGTCGGCGACCTTTTCCGCCAGCGCCAGACGGTCGGGGTTCACATCCGTGATCACCACATGCCGCGCGCCGACGTGCCGCGCCACCGCGGCGGCCATGATGCCGATCGGCCCCGCGCCGGTGATCAGCACGTCCTCGCCCACCAGATCAAAGCTCAGCGCCGTGTGCACCGCATTGCCCAGAGGATCGAGGATCGCGCCGATGTCGTCGGAAATCTCGTCCGGCAGCAGCACCACGTTGAAAGCGGGCAGCTTGAGATACTGGGCAAAGGCCCCCTGTTCGTTTACCCCGATGCCCCGCGTCGCGGGATCGAGGTGGAACTTGCCCGCCCGGCTCTGCCGCGACTGCTTGCCGATCAAATGCCCCTCGCCCGAGCAGCGCTGGCCGATCTCCAGCCCTTCGACGTTGCGGCCCAGCTCCACGATCTCGCCGGCGAATTCATGGCCGGTGATCAGCCCTACCGGCACGGTCCCGGCGGCCCAGGCGTCCCAGTTCCAGATATGGATATCGGTGCCGCAGATCCCGGTCTTGTTGATCTTAATTAGCACGTCCTCGGGGCCGATCTCGGGCACCGGCGCATGGGTCATCCACAGCCCCTCGCGGGGGTGCAGCTTGGCCAGCGCCTTCATTTCGTTCGTGGCCATCAGATCACCCCGCAGGCCTTGCCGGCCGTCTCAAAGGCTTTCAGCGCGCGGTCGAGCTGTTCGCGGGTCAGCGCCGCGTTCATCTGGGTGCGGATGCGCGCCTGACCGCGCGGCACCACCGGGAAGAAGAAGCCCGAGACATAGACGCCTTCCTCAAAGAGCTTCGCCGCCATGTCCTGCGCCAGCTGCGCTTCGCCCAGCATGACCGGCACGATGGGATGTTCGCCGGGCAGCAGGTCGAAACCCAGGTTCTCCAGCCCCGCGCGCCAGTATTCGGTGTTCTCGAAAAGGCGCGCGCGCAGGTCGTCGCCTTCCTCGACCAGGTCCAGCGCGCGGATGCCGGCGCGCACGATCGACGAGGGCAGCGAGTTCGAGAATAGATAGGGCCGCGCGCGCTGGCGCAGCAGGTCGATCACCGGCTGCGGCCCGGCGATATAGCCGCCGATGGCCCCGCCGAGCGCCTTGCCCAGCGTGCCCGTCACAATGTCCACCTTGACCCCGTGATGCGCCGGGGTGCCCGCGCCCTTTGGCCCCATGAAGCCGGTGGAATGGCAATCGTCGACCATCACCAGCGCCTCGTATTTCTCGGCCAGCGCCACAATCTCTGGCAGTTTCGCCAGATAGCCGTCCATCGAGAAGACCCCGTCGGTGGCGATCATGATGAAGCGCGCGCCATCCTCGCGGCCCTGTTTCAGCTTGGCCTCCAGATCCGCCATGTCGCTGTTGGCGTAGCGGTAGCGTTTGGCTTTGCAGAGCCGGATGCCGTCGATGATCGAGGCATGGTTCAGCGCGTCCGAGATCACCGCGTCCTCCGGCCCCAGCAGCGGCTCGAAGAGCCCGCCGTTGGCGTCGAAACAGGCGGCGAAGAGGATCGAATCGTCATGACCCAGGAAGCTGGCCAGCTTCTGCTCCAACTCGCGGTGGATGTCCTGCGTGCCGCAGATGAAACGGACCGAGGCCATGCCAAAGCCCTTCTCGTCCATCGCTTCCTTGGCGGCGGCAATGAGCTCGGGGTGATCGGCGAGGCCGAGGTAGTTGTTGGCGCAGAGGTTGATGACCTCGCGGTCGCCCACCGCTATTTCGCCGCCCTGCGGGGTGGTGATGAGCCGCTCGCGCTTCATCATGCCCTCGGCGTCGATCTCGGACAGGGTGTCGGTGACATGGGACAGAAACGTTTGGGTCATGAGGCTCTCCTTTTCAGGAGGCGTCTACCATAGCGGAGGCGATTCCGAAATAGAGGATTTCCGGAATGGCGGAACTTTTCCGATATTGCGGAAATTAGGCGTCTTGAACCACCAGAAAGGCGCGCACCGGCCCTTCGGTGGCGCGGATCGCATGGGGCACGTCGGCGGCATAGCGCGCGGTGTCGCCGGCCTGCAGCCGCTCGGTCCCGCTGCCGCTGGTGACCTCCACTGCGCCCTCGAAGACACTGAGATGCTCGCGCGCGCCGCGGGTGTGGGGCGCACTGTCGAGCACGCCGCCCTCGGCGATGAGCAATTCATAGACCTCGTGATGCCCGGCTTCCTCGGGCGGGGAGAGAATGCGAATGCGGCAACCGTCGCCCAGATTGCTGATCGTCGGCACGGCGGCACTCCGCAGCACCTCGATCTGCGGCTCGCCGGGGGCGGCATCGAGAAGACCGGCGAAGTCCACCTGAAGCGCGCGGGTGAGATTCCACAGCGTCGCGATGGTGGGGCTCGATTCGCCGCGCTCGATCTGGCTGACCATGGAGCGCGACACGCCCGAGAGCTTCGCCACGGCGTCGAGCGATAACCCCTGCCCCTGCCGCGCCTCTTTCAGGCGGGCGGGCAGCTGTGTCAGGATCTTGTCGGTGTTGTCCGTCATGGCGGATATGTCGCGCGGCGCCCCGCCCCTGTCAAGCTGTCGCATGACGGGACGTTTCTCCTGACTTTGCCGCGCCCGCCCCCCATAGTGCCGCCAACGATTAGAGGAGAGTTTCATGTCAGACGATATCGTCATCCTGAGCGGCGCACGCACCGCCATCGGCACTTTCGGCGGCGCGCTTGCCGCCACCCCGCCCACCAAGCTGGGCAGCACCGTCGCGGCGGCAGCAATGCAGCGCGCGGGCGTCGATCCGGCGCAGATCGGTCATGTCGTCTTCGGCACCGTCATCAACACCGAGCCGCGCGACATGTACCTCAGCCGCGTCGCCGCGCGCGACGCAGGCGTGCCCGACGAGGTGCCAGCGATGAACGTGAACCGTCTTTGCGGCTCGGGCGTACAGGCGCTGGTCTCGGCCACCCAGAGCCTGATGCTGGGCGATGCAGACTTCGCGCTGGCCGGGGGTGCCGAAAGCATGTCGCGCGCGCCCTATGTGCTGCCCGACGCCCGCTGGGGCCAGAAGATGGGCGATGCACGCAGCCTCGATATGCTGCTGGGCACGCTGAACTGCCCCTTCGGCACCGGGCATATGGGCGTGACGGCAGAGAACGTGGCGGACGAACACACGATCACCCGCGAGGAAATGGACGCCTTCGCCCTGCAAAGCCAAGAACGCGCGGCGGCGGCCATCGCGGCGGGGCATTTCAAGGACCAGATCGTGCCGGTCGATGTGAAGGTGAAGCGCGACATGGTGCCCTTCGACACCGACGAACACCCCAAATCCACGACCGCCGAGGCGCTGGCCGGGCTGCGTCCCGTCTTCCAGAAAGACGGCCGCGTCACGGCGGGCAACGCCAGCGGTATCAACGACGGTGCTGCGGCGCTAGTCTTGGCCCGCGCGGAGGCTGCGAAATCCGCCGGGCTGACGCCCCGCGCCCGCATCCTCGGCTACGCCCACGCCGGCGTGCGCCCCGAGGTCATGGGCATCGGCCCGGTCCCTGCCGTGCGCCGCCTGCTGGAACGCACCGGGCTGAAGGCCGATGACTTCGACGTGATCGAAAGCAACGAGGCTTTCGCGAGCCAAGCGCTGGCTGTGAGCAAGGAACTGGGCTTTGACCCGGCAAAGGTGAACCCCAACGGCGGGGCCATCGCGCTTGGCCACCCGGTCGGCGCGACGGGCGCGATCATCACCGTGAAGGCGTTGTATGAGTTGGAGCGGATCGGCGGCAAACGCGCGTTGATCACCATGTGCATCGGCGGCGGGCAAGGCATCGCCATGGCCATCGAACGTATCGCCTGAAGGCCGGGGGGCCGCGCGGCACCCTGCCCTAAAGCAGTGCGTCAATCAGGGCGATTGTGGTGGCCCCGGCCACACCGGACATCACCGCAGTCGCCGCGATATAGCGCCAGAAACGGGGGCGGCGCTCGGGCTGCTCTTCGGTCTGACGGTTCAGCGCCTGCTCGACCAGTCCCGGCAGACGCGGACCAAAGCGGGCCATGACCATCGCCGTGTCGCGCAGATCAGAGACAATGGCCCGGGGACCGAGCGACTTGGTGATATAGTCGGTCACGATGGGGCTGGCGACTTCCCAGATGTTGATATGCGGGTTGAGCGAGCGGGCGACGCCCTCGACCACGACCATGGTGCGTTGAAGCAAGATCAACTCGGTTCGGGTTTCCATGCCGAAACGCTCGGTCACCTCGAACAGATAGGTCAGCAGCCGCGCCATGGAGATGCGGGTGGCGTCCATGCCGAAAATCGGCTCGCCCACCGCACGCAGGGCGCGGGCGAATTCATCGACGTCCTTGTCGGCGGGGACATATCCCGCCTCGAAATGCACCTTGGCGACCCGCTGGTAATCGCGGCGGATGAAACCATAGAGAATCTCGGCATAGACCCGGCGGGTGTAGCTGTCGATATGGCCCATGATGCCGAAGTCATAGGCGATGATATCGCCGTTGGCCGCGACCTTGAGGTTACCTTGGTGCATGTCGGCGTGGAAATAACCGTCGCGCAGGGCGTGCTGGAGGAAGAGTTGCAGCACCCGTTCCGACAGCGCCACCCGGTCGTGCCCCGCCGCATCCAGCGCGGCATTGTCGCCCAGCGGCAGCCCGTCAGCCCAGCCCAGCGTCATCACGCGGCGGCCCGAATAATTCCATTTGATCTCGGGCAGTTGAAACCCGGCGTCGTCTTTGGTGTTGGCGGCGAACTCCGACGCGGCAGAGCTTTCGAGCCGCAGGTCCAGCTCCCCCCGCACGACGCCATCGAAATGTTCGATCACCTCCATCGGGCGCAGGCGGCGCGACCCGGGCGAGAAAATCTCGGCCATGCGGGCGGCGAGGTAGAAGGCGTCAATGTCCTTGCGGAAGGCTTTTTCGATGCCGGGCCGCAGGACTTTGACGGCGACCTCTTCGCCGCTCTCGGCCAGCCGCGCGTGATGCACCTGCGCGATGGAGGCCGCGGCGACGGGTTCGCTGAAATCGGAAAAGATCGCGCTGACCGGCTCGCCCAACTCCTGCTCGACCGCGCTGCGGGCCAGCGCCATGTCAAAGGGCGGCAACTTGTCTTGCAGCACGCGCAATTGCACCGCCAGATCGTCGCCCACCACGTCGGGGCGGGTCGACAGCACCTGACCAAATTTGATGTAGGCCGGGCCAAGCGCCGTAAGCGCGCGGGTGGCCGGTGGCATCGTCGGGTCGCCCTTGTAGCCCAGCCATTTGAACGGCAGGCCAAGCGCGCGGGCCACAAAACGCAGCGGCGGGGAGGCATCGAAAGCATCCAGCACCACATTCATCGCCCCGGCGCGTTCCAACGTCGCGCCCGTGCGGATCAACCGCCAGATGTTGTGCGGACCGCGCATCAGAGCTTCCAACCCGAATGCAGCGCCGCGATTCCCATCGAGAGGTTGCGATATTTGGCCTGACCAAAGCCCGCCGCGCGCAGCATCGACAGGAAAGTCTCCTGATCAGGGAAATTGCGGATCGATTCGACCAGATATTGATAGCTGTCGCGGTCGCCCGCGATGGCTTGGCCCATGCGCGGGATCACATTGAAGCTGTAGAGGTCATAGGCCTTCTGCATCGCCGGATTGGGCAGTTGGCTGAACTCCAACACCATCAGACGGCCACCGGGGCGCAGCACGCGGTACGCCTCGTTCAGCGCCTCTTGGGGGCGGGTGACGTTTCGGATGCCGAAGCTGATCGTGTAGACGTCAAAGGTGTTGTCGGGGAACGGCAGCGCCATCGCGTCGCCCACGACCCAATCGAGGCTGCCGGTCAGCCTGTCCGCCTCGGCCCGCTGGCGGCCTTCGACCAGCATCGGCTCGGTCAGGTCGAGCACCGTGGCATGGCCGTGTCCGGCACGTTTGAGGAATTTGAAAGACACATCGCCGGTGCCCCCCGCCACATCGAGCAGTTTCTGCCCGGGGCGCGGGGCGAGCCAGTCCATCATCGCTTCTTTCCAGACGCGGTGGATCCCCATACTCATCACATCGTTCATGATGTCGTATTTGCTGGCGACGGAGTTGAACACACCCTGCACGCGCCCGGCCTTTTCATGTTCGGGCACGGTCTCGAAACCGAAATGGGTTGTTTTGTCAGCGTCCTGGGTCATCTGCTCTTGCGATCCTCTGGTTCTGTCCCTTGTTATAGGGTGCCGGGGGGCAGGGACAATGCGTGCCTTTTGTCACAGGCAAGCCAGAGGGGAAACCGAGATGCCGGAACTGCCAGAGGTCGAAACCGTCCGCCGGGGGCTGGCCCCCGCGATGGAGGGCCAAGTGATCGCCCGCGCCGAGGTGAACCGCCCCGACCTGCGCTGGCCCTTCCCCGAGCAGATGGCCGAGCGGCTGACCGGACAGCGCGTCGGCCTGCTGCGGCGGCGGTCGAAATACATCCTCGCCGATCTGGCGAGCGGGGAATCGCTGCTGGTGCATTTGGGCATGTCCGGGCGAATGCTCGTTTCGGGGGACCCTTTGGGGCAATTTCAGCACAACCACCCCGCACCCGAGAAACATGACCATGTCGTGTTGCATATGGGTAACGGTGCGCGGATCACCTTTAACGACCCGCGCCGTTTCGGCGCGATGGATCTGATGCCCACCGCCGGGGCCGAGACACACAAGCTGCTGGCCTCGCTCGGGCCGGAACCCTTGGGCAACGACTTTCACGAAGCGCATCTGGTCGCCGCGCTGAAAGGCCGCAACACGCCGATCAAATCGGCGCTGCTGGATCAACGGATCGTGGCGGGCTTGGGCAATATCTATGTCTGCGAAGCGCTTTACCGCGCGGGGATTCACCCGGCCCGCAAGGCCGGGCGCATCTCGGCCACGCGGGTCGCCGGGCTGGTGCCGATCATCCGCCAAGTGCTGGCCGATGCGATCACGGCGGGGGGATCATCGCTCAAGGATTTTCGGCAGGCCGACGGCGAATTGGGCTATTTCCAACACAGTTTCGACGTCTATGGCCGCGAGGGCCAAGCCTGCCGCAGACCGGGCTGCGACGGGGCAATCGCGCGCATCGTGCAAAGCGGACGCTCTTCCTTCTATTGTCCGCGTTGCCAAAGATAACTTGAAACATGGGGGTGCCGTGGTATGCACATTCCCCTGAGCGCAACAACAAAGAGCATTCTTGATGGCTTACGAAACGATCACCGTGGACGTGGACAACCATGTGGCCCTGATCACCCTGAACCGCCCGGATGCGCTGAACGCGCTCAACGAGGCGCTGCTGGGTGAACTCGCCAAGGCGCTGAAAAGCGCGCAGGAAAACGACAAGGTCCGCTGCATCGTCATCACCGGCTCGGAAAAGGCATTCGCCGCCGGGGCCGATATCGCGATGATGCGCGAGAAAAGCTTTGTCGACGTCTTCATGGGGGATCTTTTCACGCCCGAGACCGATCAGATTCTGCGCGTGCGCAAGCCGATCATCGCCGCCGTATCCGGCTATGCGCTTGGCGGCGGCTGCGAGTTGGCGATGATGTGCGACTTCATCATCTGTTCGGAAAGCGCCAAGTTCGGCCAGCCCGAGATCAACCTCGGCGTCGTGGCGGGCATCGGCGGCACCCAGCGTCTGACCCGTCTGGTGGGGAAGTCCAAGGCGATGGACATGAACCTCACGGGCCGCTTCATGGATGCCGAAGAAGCCGAACGCTCGGGCCTCGTGTCGCGCGTGGTGCCGGTGAAAAAGCTGATGGAAGAGGCGATGGGCGCCGCAGCCAAGATCGCCGAGAAATCCATGATCTCGGCCACCGTGGTCAAGGAATGCGTGAACCGCGCCTATGAGGTGCCGCTGAGCGAGGGCTTGCTGTTCGAACGCCGCATGTTCCATTCGCTGTTCAACACCGAAGACCAGAAAGAAGGCATGTCCGCCTTCCTTGAAAAGCGCGAAGCGCAATTCCGCGACAAATAAGCGTCGCCCCCGGCGCGGCTTGCATTGCCGCGCCCGCTGCCTTATAGGCGGCACCAATACATGCGCGTGCAGCCCGCTCTGGCTAGAATCACCTACCCCAAAGGGGGGTCCGGATTTCCGGTCGGGTTGGCGTCACGCATTGCTACGCAACATATGAACCCGAAGGCTGATACTCATGGCAAACACCCGTCAATCCGCAAAGCGCGCCCGTCAAAACGAAAAGCGTTTTGCGATCAACAAAGCGCGCCGTTCGCGCATCCGCACCTACCTGCGCAAGGTCGAAGAGGCGATCACCTCCGGTGATAAAGAAGCCGCAACCGCCGCTCTGAAAGCCGCCCAGCCCGAGCTGATGCGCGGCGTCACCAAAGGCGTTTTCCACAAGAATACCGCGTCGCGCAAAATGTCGCGCCTGTCCGCGCGGGTCAAAGCACTGGGCTAATTTGGCTTCATCGCCAAGCCCTTAGAAACACAAGAGGCGCCGCATTGCGGCGCCTTTTTTCGTGCGGGTGCAGCGAAAAAAACACGCCAGAGATTCTTTTCCGGCAATCTCTGAGTCAAGATGGAAGATATGTTGAAGCGAACCGGAAACACTTGCTACCAAAGGTCCAGCGATTCATTTCGCTTGGGGGGACAGGCCCTGAACACGGCGTCAGCCAACTGGCAGAATGCCAAATTCAGGGGGGTGCAAGTGACCGTTCACAGACGGTCCCGCGCACCATCGTGAATGCTGCTGCCAGCACGTTTACCCTGTCGATGAGAACACGAACGGTTCGTTCAGCGCCTCTTGCGCCGGTTTACGGCACAGCAGGCTCATGGGCAGGCCATTCTTTAAAAGTCCGAAGGACACAGGTCGGTCATCCGCGTGGGACCGGGTGGATGACCTGTTGCCGGGTGAAACAATATTAAGGGCCGGGATCCACTCGGCCTCTGTGCGAAGAGCAAAGCGGGACGTAAGGCACGATGACATTAGATCACTGGGGCGAGATCAAAGAGCGGCTTCTAAAGACCGTGGGGCAGAACAACTACACCACCTGGATTGAACCGCTTGTGCCCGGCGCCGTCGAAGACGGAATCGTGACACTCAAAGTGCCGACGAATTTCTTCGGCAACTACGTCAGCCAGAACTTCTCGGACCTGATTCTGCATGAGATCAACGCGACCGGCACCGATGCCACGCGCCTGAACTTTGCCCTGAATCAGCAGCCCACCCCTGCCGCCGAAAAGCCCGCCCCGGCCGCACGTCAGACCTCGGCTGCCGCGAAACCTGCCGCCAATTCGCAGCTCAGCACCGCCCCGCTCGACCCGCGCTTCAGCTTTGACAATTTCGTCGTCGGCAAGCCCAACGAACTGGCCCATGCCGCCGCCCGCCGTGTCGCCGAAGGCGGCCCCGTGACCTTCAACCCGCTGTTCCTTTATGGGGGCGTCGGCCTTGGTAAGACCCACCTGATGCACGCGATTGCCCGCGAGCTGCATGAGCGCAAGCCCGAGATGAACGTGCTCTACCTCTCGGCTGAACAGTTCATGTACCGTTTCGTGCAGGCCCTGCGCGACCGCAAGATGATGGATTTCAAGGAAATCTTCCGCTCCGTCGATGTGCTGATGGTTGATGACGTGCAGTTCATCGCGGGCAAGGATTCCACGCAGGAAGAGTTCTTCCACACGTTCAACGCGCTTGTGGACCAGCATAAGCAGATCATCATCTCCGCCGACCGCGCCCCGGGTGAGATCAAGGATCTCGAAGACCGCGTGAAATCGCGCCTGCAATGCGGCTTGATCGTCGACCTGCACCCCACGGACTACGAGTTGCGCCTCGGCATCCTGCAAAGCAAGGTCGACGTGCAGCGCAAGACCTATCCCGACCTTGAAGTCGCCGATGGCGTGTTGGAATTCCTCGCGCATCGCATCACCTCGAACGTCCGTGTGCTCGAAGGTGCGCTGACCCGCCTCTTCGCCTTCGCCTCGCTGGTGGGCCGCGAGATCGACATGGGGCTGACCCAAGATTGTCTGGCCGACGTGCTGCGCGCCTCGGAGCGCAAGATTTCGGTCGAGGAAATCCAGCGCAAGGTTTCCGACCATTACAACATCCGCCTGAGCGACATGATCGGCCCCAAGCGCCTGCGCAGCTACGCCCGCCCGCGGCAGGTGGCGATGTATCTGTGCAAGCAAATGACCAGCCGCTCCCTGCCCGAGATCGGCCGCCGCTTTGGCGGGCGCGACCACACCACCGTCATGCACGGGGTGCGCCGCATCGAAGAACTCAAGGTCTCGGACGGTCAGATCGCCGAGGATCTGGAACTGCTGCGCCGGGCGCTCGAATCCTAAGCATAGCGGCCTGAGGGTTGTCCTCAGGACACGGTCAAACAGCGATCGGGGGCGCAGCTTGCGCCCCTCTTGCATTCACTTCAACAAATCCACAAAAGTTCTTGTGTAAGCGTGGGAACCGGGTAGTTTGCCTCTCCCGGCAGTCGGTATGGGAGAAGGCATATGAAATTCAGCATCGAACGCGCGGCACTGCTCAAAGCCGTTTCGCAAGCCCAATCCGTGGTCGAGCGCCGCAACACCATTCCGATCCTCGCCAACGTGCTGATTGAGGCCGAGGGCAGCGATGTTTCCTTCCGCGCCACCGATCTGGATATCGAAGTGGTCGACAAGGTCGCCGCGCAAGTCGAACGCGCAGGTGCCACAACCGTCTCGGCCACGCTGCTGCATGAAATCGTGCGCAAGCTGCCCGACGGCGCGCTCATTAGCCTCACCGCCGACACCGCCGCTGGCCGCCTGACGGTCGAAGCGGGCCGCTCTAACTTCTCGCTGGCCACGCTGCCGCGCGAGGACTTCCCGGTCATGGCGTCCTCCGAGTACGCCTCGAACTTCTCGGCCCCGGCCCCGGTGCTGCGCCGCCTGTTCGACAAGTCGAAATTCGCCATCTCCACCGAGGAGACGCGCTATTACCTCAACGGGGTCTACCTGCATGTGGCGGATGCCGAGGGCGGCAAGGCCCTGCGCTGCGTGGCGACCGACGGTCACCGCCTGGCACGCATCGACGCCGAGATGCCCGAGGGCGCGTCTGAGATGCCCGGCGTGATCGTGCCCCGCAAGACCGTGGGCGAGCTGCGCAAACTGCTCGACGATGATGAGATGGAAATCGCCGTCTCGGTCTCGGAAACCAAGATCCGTTTCGCCACCCCGGCCATCACCCTGACCTCGAAGGTCATCGACGGCACCTTCCCCGACTACACCCGCGTGATCCCGCAGGGGAACACCCGAAAGATGGAAGTCGACGCCGCCGATTTTGCCCGCGCGGTGGACCGTGTGGCGACCGTCTCGTCCGAGCGTTCGCGCGCCGTGAAACTGCAACTCGACGAAGACCGGCTGGTGCTGTCGGTCAACGCGCCGGACAGCGGTGCGGCGGAGGAAGAGCTGGCCGTGGCCTATGGCGACGAACGCCTCGAAATCGGCTTCAACGCGAAATACCTGCTGGAGATCGCAAGTCAGGTGGACCGCGAAAACGCCGTCTTCCTGTTCAACTCCTCGGGCGATCCGACCCTGATGCGCGAGGGCACCGATACCTCGGCGGTCTATGTCGTCATGCCGATGCGCGTGTGACGCTGGCGGAAATTTTCACAATTTCCGCGCCGTTTTCTTTCCAAGAAAACGGGGTCTGAATGGCGCAGCTGTATCTCTCCAACCTCGGCCTCTCGCATTTCCGCTCGCACAAACGCGCGGTGATCGACGTCGACGCGCGTCCCGTGGCGCTCTACGGCCCCAACGGCGCGGGCAAGACCAATGTGATCGAGGCGATCTCGCTCCTGTCGCCCGGACGCGGGCTGCGGCGCAGCAGCGCGCTCGACATGACCCGCCGTCCCGAGGCTTTGGGCTGGAAGATCACGGGGGTCTTGCACGGGCCAAGCGTGCTGCACGAGGTCGAGTTCTGGTCCGAAGGCGGCGCCGCCCGGCAGACTAAGATCGACGGCAAGGCCGCGGCCCAGACAGCGCTTGGCCGCATTGCCCGCGTGCTCTGGCTCATCCCCGCGATGGACCGGCTTTGGATCGAAGGCGCCGAGGGGCGGCGGCGGTTTCTTGACCGGGTGACCCTGTCGATGCTGCCCGATCACGCTGAACTGTCGCTGAGCTATGAAAAGGCCATGCGCGAGCGCAACCGCCTGCTCAAAGACATGGTGCGCGAGCCTGCGTGGTACGCCGCCCTCGAAGATCGCATGGCCGAGACCGGGGCGCAGATCCATGCCAACCGGCAACAGGCCCTCACGGCCCTCGCGAGCGCGCAGGAGGAGGCGCAGACCGCCTTCCCCATCGCCACGCTGATGCTGCAAAACGACATGCCCGACAGTGCCGAGGGGCTGCGCCTGGCGCTGTCGGACAACCGGATGCGCGATGTCGCCGCCGGCCGCACGCTGATCGGCCCGCACCGCGCGGACCTCGAGGGCACCTATGCCGCCAAGGGCATCGCCGCGCGGGATTGCTCCACCGGGGAGCAGAAGGCGCTGCTGGTCTCGCTCATCCTCGCCAATGCCCGCGCCATCGCCGCCGATTTCGGCGCGCCGCCGATCCTGCTGCTGGACGAGGTGGCTGCGCATCTCGACGCGGGGCGCCGCGCGGCGCTTTACGACGAGATCACGGCACTCGGCGCGCAGGCCTGGATGACGGGCACGGGGCCGGAGCTGTTCGACAGCCTCGGGGACCGCGCGCAATATGTGGAAGTGACCGAGGATGACGGCCTCTCGAATGTGGCGCGTCAGCCATGACGCTCTCGCCCACCGACCTGCTCCTTTACTGCGGCGCGCTGCTGATCCTCTTCCTCACCCCCGGCCCGGTCTGGCTCGCGATGATGGCCCGGGCGCTCTCGGGCGGTTTTCAGGCGGCGTGGCCGCTGGCGCTTGGCGTCGCGATCGGCGACATGCTCTGGCCGTTGGTGGCGGTGCTGGGGATTACTTGGATCGTCTCGGCCTTCGACACGCTTATGGAGGTGCTGCGCTGGACCGCTGCACTGGTGTTCATCGCCATGGGGTTGAGCCTGATCCGGCAGGCGGGCGCGAAGATCGACACCGATAGCCGCCTCACCCGCCCCGGCATGTGGCCCGGTTTCATCGCGGGGCTGGTGGCGATCCTCGGCAATCCCAAGGCGCTGCTCTTCTACATGGGCGTGCTGCCCGGCTTCTTCGACCTGCGCGCGGTCACCGCCCCCGACATCGGGCTGATCCTTGCCGCTTCGGTCATCGTGCCGCTCGTCGGCAACCTCGTGATCGCACTCCTAGTGGGCCATCTGCGCGGCTTTCTGACCGCTCGGCGCACCCTGCGACGGATCAATCTGATCTCCGGCGCGATGCTGGTTTTCGTGGGCCTGATCATCCCCTTCGCCTGACACAAAATCTTGTGTCATTCGCGTGACAATGCCGGTCGAAAACACTATAAATCGGGCAAACGATAAGGGTTTTTTCCGCATGTCCGACACTGATCTGACACCACAGGAATACGGTGCCGATTCCATCAAGGTTCTCAAAGGGTTGGAGGCCGTTCGCAAACGCCCCGGCATGTATATCGGGGACACCGATGACGGCTCGGGCCTGCACCACATGGTGTACGAGGTCGTGGACAACGGCATTGACGAGGCGCTGGCCGGTCACGCCGACGCGGTGACGGTCACGATCCACGCGGATTCCAGCGTATCGGTCAGCGACAACGGCCGCGGCATCCCCGTGGGCATCCATGAGGAAGAGGGCGTCTCGGCGGCCGAGGTCATCATGACCCAGCTGCACGCGGGCGGGAAGTTCGACAGCAACTCCTACAAGGTCTCGGGCGGTCTGCACGGGGTCGGCGTCTCGGTCGTGAACGCGCTGTCGGACTGGCTGGAACTGCGCATCTGGCGCGAGGGCAAGGAACATATCGCGCGTTTTGAGGGTGGCTTCACCACCAAACACCTCGAAGTCGTGGGCGAGACCGACCGCACCGGCACCGAAGTGCGCTTCATGGCCTCGACCGAGACATTCTCGAACATCGACTACAGCTTCGAGACGCTGGAAAAGCGCCTGCGCGAACTGGCCTTCCTGAACTCCGGCGTGCGCATCATCCTGAAAGACGAACGCCCCGTCGAGCCGCTGCAGACCGAGCTTTACTACGAAGGCGGCGTGAAGGAATTCGTCAAATACCTCGACCGGCACAAACACGCGGTCATGGACGATCCGATTTTCATCACCGGCGAGCGGGACGACATCGGCATCGAGGTCGCCATGTGGTGGAACGACAGCTACCACGAGACGGTGCTGCCCTTCACCAACAACATCCCGCAGCGCGACGGCGGCACCCATATGGCGGGCTTCCGCGGCGCGCTGACGCGCACGATTAACGCCTATGCCCAGACCAGCGGCATCGCCAAGAAGGAGAAGATCAGCTTTACCGGCGACGACGCCCGCGAGGGTCTGACCTGCGTGCTGTCGGTGAAAGTGCCCGATCCGAAGTTCTCATCACAGACCAAGGACAAGCTGGTCTCGTCGGAGGTGCGCCCGGCGGTCGAAGGGCTGATGAACGAGCGTCTCGCCGAATGGTTCGAGGAGAACCCCAACGAGGCCAAGCAGATCGTCGGCAAAATCGTGGAGGCCGCACAGGCCCGCGAGGCGGCCCGCAAGGCGCGCGAGTTGACCCGGCGCAAGACGGCGATGGACGTCAACTTCCTCGCCGGCAAGCTCAAGGATTGCTCGGAGAAAGACCCGGCCAAGACCGAAGTCTTCCTCGTCGAGGGGGACAGCGCGGGCGGCTCGGCCCAGACCGGGCGCGACCGGCAGACGCAGGCGATCCTGCCGCTCAAGGGCAAGATCCTCAACGTGGAGCGCGCGCGTTTCGACCGGATGCTGGGCAGCCAAGAGATCGGCAACCTCGTCATGGCGCTCGGCACCGGGATCGGGCGCGACGAGTTCAACATCGACAAGCTGCGCTACCACAAGATCGTCATCATGACCGACGCCGACGTCGACGGCGCGCATATCCGCACACTCTTGCTGACCTTCTTCTACCGCCAGATGCCCGAACTTATCGAGAATGGCCACCTCTACATCGCGCAGCCGCCGCTCTACAAAGTCTCGCGCGGAAAGTCCGAGGTCTACCTCAAGGATGAGGCCGCGATGGAGGACTACCTGATCCAGCAGGGTGTCGACGGCGCCATGCTGCGCCAAGGCAACGGCGAAGAAATCACCGGCCAAGACCTCACCCGCGTGGTTGACATGGCGCGCCAGCTAAAACGCGTGCTGGAGGCTTTCCCGACCCACTACCCGCGCCACATCCTCGAACAGGCCGCCATCGCCGGCGCCTTTGTCGAGGGCGCGGTGGACAGCGACCTGCAGGGCGTGGCCGACAAGGTCGCCGACCGTCTGAACCTGATCGCGCTGGAATACGAGCGCGGCTGGCAGGGGCGCATCACCCAAGACCACGGCATCCGCCTCGCCCGCATCCTGCGCGGCGTGGAGGAGGTCCGCACCCTCGACGGCCGCATGCTGCGCTCAGGCGAGGCGAAGAAATCCGGCAGCTTCACGCAGCATCTGCAAGAGGTCTACGACCAACCCGCCAAGCTGATCCGCAAGGACCGCAGCCAGATGATCTATGGCCCCATGGACCTGCTCAACGCGATCCTTGCCGAGGGCGAGAAAGGCCTGTCGCTGCAACGCTACAAAGGTCTGGGCGAGATGAACCCCGACCAGCTGTGGGAAACCACCCTCGATCCGGACGCGCGCACGCTGCTGCAGGTCCGCGTGGAGGATATGGCCGAGGCGGACGATCTCTTCACCAAGCTGATGGGCGACGTGGTCGAGCCGCGCCGCGAGTTCATCCAGCAGAACGCGCTGAGCGTGGAGAATTTGGATTTTTGAGGGGGTTGTAGGCGAGCGCAAAGCGCCAGCGCCGCTGCCAAGTCTTAAAACGATAATCCGCCGCGCCGCTTAAACAGCGGCGCGGCGGATTTTTTTATATCAGGCGAGTTACCCGATGATACCGTTCAGCGTCTCGGAGGGGCGCATCACGCGGGCGGTTTTCTCCGCGTCGGTGTGGTAGTAGCCGCCCAGATCGACAGCCGTGCCTTGGACCGCTGCAAGCTCGGACAGGATGTCGGCTTCTTTGGCAGCCAGTTCCTTGGCGATGGGCGCGAACTCTGCGGCGAGCTCCGCGTCATCGCTCTGCGCGGCGACGGCTTCGGCCCAGTAGCGCGCGAACCAATAGTGGCTGTCGCGGTTGTCGGGCTCACCCACCTTGCGCGAAGGGGAACGACCGTGGTCGAGGATGCCCTGCGTCGCGGTTTCCACGGCATCGCCCAACACGCGCGCCTTGTCGTTGCCGCGGGCATCGGCGAGGAACTTCAGGCTTTCGCCAAGGGCGCAGAATTCGCCGAGGCTGTCCCACCGCAGGTGGTTTTGCTCCATCAACTGCTGAACGTGTTTGGGGGCAGAGCCGCCCGCGCCGGTCTCGAACAAGCCGCCGCCGTTCATCAGCTTCACGATGGACAGCATCTTGGCCGAGGTCGCCAGTTCCAAGATCGGGAAGAGGTCGGTCAGGTAGTCGCGCAGCACGTTGCCGGTGATCGCGATGGTGTTCTCGCCCTTGGTGATGGTCTCCAGCGAGGCGCGGGTGGCTTCGCGGGGGGCCATGATCTCGAACTTGTCGGCAACGCCCTGTGCCTCAAGGATGGGCTTGACGTAGGAGATCAGCTCGGCGTCATGAGCGCGGTTTGCGTCCAGCCAGAAGATCGCGCGGCAGCCTTCGGCCTTCTGGCGCGAGATCGCAAGGTTCACCCAATCCTCGATCGGCGCCTTGCGCGCGGAGGAAGAGCGCCAGATGTCACCGGCGTCGACCTTATGCTGGTGAAGCACGGTGCCGTCATCGAGGATCATCTTGACGGTGCCCGCTTCGGCCAGCTCAAACGTGGTCGGGTGGGAGCCGTATTCCTCGGCCTTCTGCGCCATCAGGCCGATGTTCTGCACGGTGCCAGCGGTCGCCGGGTCGAGCTTGCCGTTCTCTTTGAAGAAGTTGATCGCCTCGTCATAGATCGGCGCATAGGAGCTGTCGGGGATCACGCAGTTGGCGTCATGCTCCTCGCCGTCGGGGCCCCAGCCCTTGCCGCCAGCGCGGATGAGCGCGGGCATGGAGGCGTCGATGATCACGTCGGAAGAGACATGCAGGTTGGTGATGCCCTTGTCGGAATCGACCATATACATCGGCGGACGCTCTTCCATACAGGCGTCAATGTCGGCCATGATCTCGCTCTCGCCCTTCACGCGCTCCAGCAGGTCGCCAAGGCCGGAGTTGGGGTTCACGCCCAGTTCCTTCAGCTTTGCGCCATGCTTTTCAAATACCGGCGCAAGGTAGGCTTTGACCGCGTGACCAAAGAGGATCGGGTCGGAGACCTTCATCATCGTGGCCTTGAGGTGCAGCGAGAAGAGAATGCCGTCTTCTTTGGTCTTCTCGATCTGGGTGTTGAGGAAGTCCTTCAGCGCGGCCGCGCTCATGAAGGTCGCGTCGACCACGGTGCCGGCGGGATACTCAAGCCCCTCTTTCAGCACCTTTTCCCCGTCCGCGGTTTCCAGCACGATCTTGGCGCCAGTCGCGGCGTCGAGCGTGGCCGAAACTTCGTTGGAGAAGAAATCATTGCCCGACATGGAGGAGACATGCGTCTTGCTGTCGGCGGCCCAGTCCCCCATGCGGTGCGGGTTGGATTGGGCAAAACTCTTCACGGCCTTGGCCGCGCGGCGGTCGGAGTTGCCTTCGCGCAGAACCGGGTTCACGGCGGAGCCTTTGATGCCGTCATATTTGGCGCGCACGGCTTTTTCTTCGTCTGTGCTCGGCTCTTCGGGGTAGTCGGGCAGCGCGTAGCCTTGGGTCTGAAGCTCTTTGATCGCGGCGACAAGCTGCGGCACGGAGGCAGAGATGTTCGGCAGTTTGATAACATTGGCCTCGGGCGTCTTCACCAGACGGCCCAATTCCGCCAGATCGTCCGACTGACGCTGTTCTTCGCTCAGATGCTCAGGGAAGGTCGCAAGGATACGGCCCGCGAGGCTGATGTCTTTCGTGCCGACGCTCACACCGGCGGCTTCGGCGAACTTTTTGATGATTGGCAACAGCGAGGCAGAGGCCAGCTCCGGCGCTTCGTCAACTTTGGTATAGATGATATCGGACATGATTGCTCCAAATTGCTGCATTTGCTGCCCTGATAGCGGAAGAGGCGGCGAAGGTCGACGGTATACCGCAGTATGCGGTGGGGTCGTTTGGGAAAATGCGCTGAAGGAGCGGATTTCAGCCTTTTGCAGCGCCGCCGCTTAGCGGGTCACGCTGCGCAGTTGCAAAATCTGCATCCCAATCGCCATGGCCGGACCGATCCCCACCGCGAAAAGCAGCGTGCCGAGGCCCAAGGTCCCGCCCAAGGCCCAGCCGACCACGACGACCGATAACTCGATGCTCATACGCACCAGCGCGATGGGTTTGCCAGTGACCCGTTGCAGCCCCGTCATCAACCCGTCCCGCGGCCCGGGGCCGAGGTTTGCCACAAGATAGATCGCACCGCCAAAGCCGGTCACAAAGACGCCGGTCAGCGCCAGAAAGGCATTCGCCAGATAGCTGTCGAAGTGGGGCAAGATCGGCAGCGCATATTCCAGCACCAGCGCCACGATCACCGCGTTCAGAATGGTGCCGATACCGGGCGACTGCATCAGCGGGATCCAGAGCAAAAGAACCACGGCGCTGATCAGGAAGGTCGCAAAGCCGAGGCTCCACCCCGTGATGCGGGTCACCCCTTCGGCGAAGACGGTCCAAGGGCTGACGCCGACGCCCGCGGTGACCAAAAGCGCCTCGCCCAAGCCAAACATCACCAATCCCAGCACCAGAAACACCATCGAGGCCAATGGCGGCCTGAGCGTGAAGGCTTTGGGCGAACTCCACCGCAGCCGGGGAACAGAGGTGACAGAAAGGAAACTCACGGCGCGACCTTTGGCGGGATGCTCAAGATGCCCTGTTGTTCCAGTTTACGTCAGAACCGGCAAGGTCAATCTAGCCTGCGCCCCTCACCGCCAGCGGGAAAAGCCGAAGGTCATATAATCCTTCTGATAGGCCTCTGCCGTCAGCGCCTCAATCTCATCGTCATAGATATCGCCGAGCGTGAAGGGCCCGGGCTCCACCATCTGGGGCACGGCGGGGACGGTGGCATGGCCTTGGCCCGCAGCCAAAGCGGGGAGTTCGCTGGCCAACTCCTCTTCGCGGAGGATGCGGTCGGGCAGGCAGAACGCCCCGAACCCCGCAATGGCTTGGGCCTGAGAACACCATGCAGCATCCACCCGGATCGAGGTTTGCCCGGCCAGATTGCCTTTGAGAAACTTCAGGAAGGCGACAAAAGCGGCGCGATGCGCCTCGCGGTCATATTCGTCGTCGGGGCCATCCTTTGGCAGCGGCACCTTGTAGCGCCGCATCAGCGTGTTGCGCAGCTGGCGGTAACTGCCCTCCCCCGTGGTCAGGATATGGCGGCAAAAGGCATCATGCGCGCGCAGGGCGGGATGGCGCAGCACGGTAAAGCCGCGATGCCCGCGCATTTTGCGTTTCCACTGCCGCAGCTCTTTTTGCGACATCTTATCGCGCAGCGCCTCACGCGGGACGCCATCGAGGGCGGCGAGCCAGTCCAGCACCTGATCCTGCGGGCCGGATTTAATCGGCAGATAGATCAAGCCGCTGGTCGCCGCCGCCACATAAGAGGGCACGTTCGGCCCGCGCCGTGGCTCGAAATTGGGGGTGCGGGTCAGATCGAAACGATCGAGCCGCGCCAGCGCCTCCAGCATCTCGTCATAGTTGCTGACCTTGGCCGAGATCGGGCTGGGGTTCTGTTTCTTGAGGTTCTTGTCCAGCCCCTCCAACTGCTCATCCACGCCAAGATAGCGTGCAAGCCCGTTCATCACCTCAACGCTTTGCAGGTCTTCGTAAGCTACATAAAATGCCGTCTGGCCGGAAGTTTGCAAACGGTTCAGCAGCGTGATCTGGAACTGCTGGAGGGCATCCAAATGGGCGCTGAACTCATCGGCATCGAAGACGGCCTGCGCCACCTTCTGCGCCTTCATATCGGTCAGTTTCCACTGCCCGGTGGCCTGCGCGATCTTCCAACTGACATAGCTGTCGACCGGGTTGCGCGTGAGCACGATCTTGGCGCAGCGCTGATCCTCGATGATCTCATCGAAAACACGCGGATCGTGGTCGTGGAAATAGCGGAAGCCGCCCAAAGCATCCTGCTGTCCCCGGATCGCCGCCAGCAGCTTTTTGGGGTTTTCGTCCCGCGTGGCCTGATCAACGCCAAGGATCGGCTCGCTTTTGGGATACCCCATGAAGAAAGGATTAAACGCCTCCCCATGACAGGCGATCCCGGCAAAGGCGTTCAGGTTCGCCTCTAGGAAGTTGGACCCGGTCCGCATCTCGGCAAAGACCACGAAACTGTCGAATTTGTCGCGCATGGGTTATTTCACCAGATAGGGTTTTGGGGAGGTTTTGGCATCGGCGCTGCCCCCTTGGGCGACCGAAAAATCGCCGACCAGATAGGGGTGCATGCCTTGGTTCTTGAGATTCTGGAGGAACTGGCCAAAGCCGTTCAGGTCAACCATGCGCGGCGCCTCTGACAGGCGGCGCAGACGGGGGCGGCCAATTTCGTCAAGGATATCTTGCAAAGGCTCCATCGGCGCTTCGATGAAATCGGCCATGGTCCAGACCCGCACACGCGCCTTGGTATAGGGCGAATTCAACACATCCAAATGCGTGCTTTCCGTCTTTTGCAGCTTGGCGGCCAGACGGCGGATATCGGCGAAATCGAGGTTCGAGCGGAACAGAGGCACCGCCCAAGCGCCGGTGATGACCGAAATATGCGCATTCGGATCCTTGGCCACACGCCAGTTGATCTCTTGATTGTCCATCGGGCCGAACTGAAAACACTGACGCTCGCCCCGGGTGTTCCAAATCAGATTGGTCAAGAAAGCACTGGCATTGTGATCGCGCAGCACCGGGTTGTCCGACAAGGCACCGTTCAGCGTGGTTTCCCCACCCGCGAAATGCACACGGTCGGGGGCAAAGAGATGCCCATGCACGCGCGCCCCGCTGGCCCGGCTGAGCCAATGTTCGAAATCCTCGAAAATCTCGGTAAAGCCCTGAAACATCGAATAGGGCGCGGCGGTGACGCCATTCTCCCAATCCTCGTTTGGAAAACGGCTTTGCATATAAAGCCCCGCGCGGCCCCGGGTGCGCCGCTCCACCGCCTTGGCAAAAATGCGGTCGATCTTGCCGGGGTTCGGCTCGGTCTTTTTCATCGCACCGGCAGGGTCGGTCAGGAAGGCATCATAGAGCCTGTCCGCATGGGGCCAAATCTTGCGTGCCACGAAACAATCCGAGCGGCGCAAAAGCTGGAGGTGATCGTCGTAAAAGATATGCGGTTTGCCCTGAAAATCGAACTTAGACAGGGTCAGCGACCGGCTTTCGATCTTGCTGGAATAGAGCCGTGCAAGGGTCTGGAAATAGCTTTCGTCCGGGATCCAAACATGGCGAAAGAACTTGTCGTAGGTGGGCCGGTCGGGGTCTTGCAAGATCGCCGACAGGGTGCGCCGGGTCAGGCACCACCATTGCGAGCCCATATGCGGCACGATCCCGCGCGGCATCCGGCGTTTCAACCGCAGCAGGCGCTGCACCTCGACCGCGCGGTCGAACAGATAGCGATTGCGCCGCCATGAGAAGGGGAAGCGCAGGGTAAACCGCTCTGCATCCAGCCCGCCCACGGTCCAAGGCACATCTGCCGTGGTGGCGCTTTCGATGAAATCGGTCTGGGGACGGTCCTCAAGATAGTCGATCAACTCCTGCACCGGGCGCAGCGGCAAGCAAGAGCCGGAGGCCAGATAGACATGGCGCACCTTGGGAAAGCGCGAGAGCATCATCTCCGCCGCCCCCTGAGAGGCGGCAACGATCCCCCAAGTGCCCCATTCGCAACGTTTGCGCGGGCTAAAGCAGACATCCTTGAGATCCGACAGCGCCGCCACGAAGGCATCATGCGCCCGCCGGGGCACCGCCTTGTCGATATGGATCACCACCGGACAGCCCGCTGCCGCCCAATGCCGCGCAACCTGCTCGGCCCGGTCAAAAGCGTTGTGCACCAACATGACGATCCCGACGCTCATGCCCAGTTCCCCTTGGACATGAGGCCGAGAATCTCAAGCTGTCGCCAATTGATATAGCGTTCCGACCATTTGCACCAAAGCTGCGGGTCGTCCTTCAGCTGTGCGGCATAGGCTTTGTATTCCACCGAAGCCGCGTAATGCTCGCTACGCTGTAACTCTTCCGCCGCCTTGGCCCCGAAGGTGTCGAGGAATTTGGCGTGCAACAGCACGCCCGAGGCTTTCTCTCCGCCCCATTCGTCATAGACCTGATTAAGCCCGCGCGGCAGCAGCATATGGGTCGAGCTGACATAGGCATAGCGCCGATCCCATTTGACCAGCGGCACCTTGTTCAGCGCGGGCGCCTTGGCAGGCGCGTCGGGAAAAAACACCCGCGCCCGTGGACCGCCCTGTATCCAGAGATTCCCAAACCGCCGATTGCGCGAAATGGTGTAGTTGCCACTGTCGAACCATGCGGCAATATCGATTGGATTTTGACCCGCGTGGTAAGGTTCTTCGTCAAGCCGCCCCTTGGGATACATATCCAGCAGCATCGCCGAAAAGCTCTTGATCGACGACGCATCGAGCCAATCGGTCAGCGCCCGCAGGGGACGCGTGTCGCAAAAGGGGTAGACCAGAAACTCATCGGGATCGACCGTCAACGCCCAATGGCCATGGGCGTATTTCATTTGCAGCCAGTTTAACCAGTCTACGCCGAAGCGCGCGCGCTTGTAGCTGGCCTTGGCGCTCCAGACCGAGACATCGGGTTGCTTGGCCAGATAGTCGAGCGCACCATCGTCGCTGTCATTATCGACAAAGAAGAAATGCCCGACGCCCATCTCGCGGTAGTATTTCAGGAAATAGGGCAGCCGGATCGCTTCGTTGCGCTGCGTGCAGAACAGCAGAATATCGTCGGCTTTGATCTGCGCCGTCCGGTTCGCCACAGAGGTCAACTCGCGCCGCTTGCGGAAGGCGCGGATGCGCCAGCGCTTGCGTTGCAGCCGCAACCGATATGACTGAATTAAGCCCAAACCGCCCCTTACCTATCGCGTCTGACCGCCCTTCTACCGCGCTATCACGTCGACTTTAACACGGTCTTGAAGTGTTCGGCCCATGTTGGCGCGATAAAAGTCGTCGCAGGGCGCGGGTCTGGCACAGATGCGGCCCATTCTTCGATTGTTCTGATCCATGAATAGGGTTCGCTCAGGGGCGCGTAAACGGCTTTGTCACCCAAGACCTCATGCAAGACCGGTAAATCGTTGCATAAAACACGCGTTCCAAGGCTCAGCGCCTCTGCCGGGGGCAGGCCAAACCCCTCTGCATGGCTGGGGAAAAGCATCCCCGCCGCCCCCTGCACCAAGGCCGCCAATCCTTTGTCGCTAAGGTTCGCCAGCTCTTGCACAGGGCCGTTTTCTGGCAGCCGGTCGAGCCGGTCGAAAACCGCGCTGTTGTTCCACCCCCGCGCCCCGCAGATCAGCAAGAGCGGCGCATCAGGCCCCATCTTTTGCCACAGGTCCAGCAAAAACCCGTGGTTCTTGCGCGGCTCGATCGTGCCGACAATGACGAAATAGGGACGCTCTGGCGGAAGCCCGGCAGGCAGCTCACCAGCATCGGGCGCGGGCAGATCGACGCCGAGATGCGCGACGACGGCAAGCGGAATCCGCCCGCGCATCTGCGCCTCGCTGCGCTGGCGCGTGTCTTGCGAGTTGTAAATCACCAGATCGGCCTGCGCGCTCACCCGGTCGATCTTGGCCCGAAACGGCGCGACAGTGCCGGGGCGTTGGTAGGCGGGATATTCCAATGGGATCACGTCATGGATCAGAACGGCACTTCGCCCCCGCGCCTGTTTCACGGCTCCCAAAACCCGATCCGTCAGATTGCTGTGCCCGACATTCAGATAGGCAAAACCCGGCGGCAGATGCCGCGCAAGCATCGCGGGCAACCGGGCCGGAACGCAGCGCGCGACCGCCAAACGCCGCAAGTCGCTTTCCGCCCGGCTGAGCGCCACAGTACGCCCCCGCAGCAGACACGAAAGCAGATCCGCCCGCCCCCAAGGAACGCGCCCCGCAAGCCGATCCTGAAAGCCCCGCATCCCATCGCGGTCCAGCAGGGCATAGCCCAAAGCGGTGCGCGCCACTCCAAAAAGCGGCGCGTCCTCTGTCAAAAGATGTGAGAGATAGGCCAGTTCGACCCGATCCACCCCCGTCGCGCCCCGCCCAACCCGACGCAAACTGCGCGTCAGGTCCAACAGCCGCGCGGGGGGAGACTGAGGCTTTTGCAAAGGCCCGCTTCCCGCCCCTACTGCGCCGCGCGGTCGACTTGCGAGATGCTTTGCAGATAGGCCGAAAGATCGTCGCGCAATTCTTCACGGGCAAGGCCGAAGGCCACGGTCGCTTGCAGAAAGCCCGCTTTAGAGCCGCAATCGAAACGCTGCCCGCGGAAACGGAAGCCATAGACATCGCGGTCTTGCTCGATCTCTTGCGCGATCGCATCGGTCAATTGAATTTCACCGCCCGAGCCGGATTTCAGCTTATTCAGGTTCTTCAAAACGGTCGGCGCCAGAATATAGCGCCCGATCACCGCGAGGTTCGATGGTGCTTCGTCGACGGCAGGCTTTTCAACCATGCCATTGACCTTCACACGATCACCGCGTTCTTCGCTGGTATCGAGAATGCCGTAAGAGGACGTGCGGGAAGGTTCCACCTCCATCGCGGCGACCATGCTGCCGCCGGTTTCCTCATAGGCCTCGACCATCTGTTGAAGACAAGGTTTTTCCGCCGCGATCACGTCATCCGGCAGCATCACTGCAAAGGGCTCATTGCCGATCAAACGGCGCGCGCACCAGACCGCATGGCCCAAGCCCAGCGCCTTGTGCTGGCGAATATAGGCGATTGCGCCACTGTCCATATTGGTGCTTTGCAGCGTCTCCAGAAGCTCGGTCTTGCCCTTTTTGCGCAACTCCTGCTCAAGCTGCGGGGCGTGATCGAAGTAATCTTCCAGCGCGCCTTTGCCGCGCGAGGTCACGAAGATGAACTCTTTGATCCCGGCGGCGCGCGCCTCATCGATTGCATATTGAACCAAAGGCCGGTCGACGAGGGTCATAATCTCTTTCGGCACCGATTTGGTGGCGGGCAGAAAGCGTGTCCCCATGCCTGCAACGGGGAAAATCGCTTTTGTAACCTTCTTGCGCATTTTAATCCTTACAACTTATTCGAAATATACAGAACGCCACGGTCAATCTACCTGCGTCTTTCTACCGGCGATGATCATCGCCGAAACCGCGCTGTCTGGCAACTCGCTTAACTTCCCTTTGCAGCCTGTCGAAGCGCCGAGTTAAGCGGAAAACCGCGTCATCCCGTGTGGACTTTCCGTATATTCCACCTGTTTGCAGCCAGATAGCGTGGGCCGGATCAAAGGCAACGCGGTGATAAAGCGCCGTCGGCGAAAGGTTGATCAGGGTCACGATCTCACCCGATAATGCCCGTTTTGCAGCCTTTGCCCGGTCTCGCGCCAGATTAATAGGCCGGGTGCACATGGCCACGCTGCGCCGGGCGCGGGCGGGAAAGGGGCGGAAAGCGCTGCTGGCTGTCTGCGGCAGGGTAACGCGGACGATAGGGCGCTTCCCCCCTTCGGCGTGCCCCTCGTCCAACCTGCGCAGCAGCCTTGGCACATCACGCGGCTCCAACCCGCCGCTTACCAGATGGCGCAGCAGACGACGGCGCTCTTGGGCGCGCAGATGCGCCCAATGAGCGGCACGGTCCTGCGCGGGCAGATGTTTGCGATGAAACACGGCCCAGCTCGCCCCGATATCGAAAAGATCGCGCGGCACGCGGTTGGCGCTTCGCATGGCGTTGGCGGCGAAACCGTGGTGGACCTCGGCCAGTGGCACGATTGCCGTGGCATGGCCCGCCCGCGCCAGCCGCATATTCAGATCGGTCTCATCAAGATAGTAGTGAAAGGCCGGGTCAAAGCCGCCCATTTCCACCAGGACATCGCGCCGAAAGGCCATATTAGTGCCTTCGGTCTTGATTGCCCCCCCGGGCGGAGGGTGCAGGATGCTGAGGGTTTCAGGGTCGACATCGAGCGTTTCCGGCTCTCCGAAACCACTCAACCGACGCGCGCGATATTGGAAAGAGATGCCGTTTCGCCCTCGCACGAAACCGGTCATCGCCGCGACCTCGGGCAGTTGCGCAGGCTCCAGCAGGTGGCGTAGCCATTGCGGCTCGGGCACCGCATCATCGTCGATAAAGGCCACGACCTCCCCCGCAACCTCGGCAATCCCAAGGTTGCGCGCGGCAGAGATATTCGGCCTGTCGAAAGGGACCAGTTTCAACGCCCCGGCGAAATGCATGGCGCGGGCCACGGCAATCCCGGCGGGATCGGCCACGATGATGACCTCGAAAGGGGTATATTGAAGCTGTTCCACCCCCGTCAGGCAGCGCCGCAATGCTTCGGGCCGATTCCGGCTGACGATCACGATGCTGACAGGCACGCCGCTTTCAAGCGTGGCACTGACGGGGGTGGCGGTCATTCCAGACCCATTTTCGCCATCATGGCTTCGAGCTTTGGCACGTCTTCGGGGTTGTTCAATTCCCAAAACTCGCGCCCCTTGGCCTCGACCTCCGCACAGAGCACGGCGCGGCCATTTTCAAGAAAACGCAACTGCTCCAACCCTTCCAACTGCTCCAAGGGGCCGACAGGCCAGCTTGGGTATTGGGCCAGTGCATCGGGGCGGTAGGCATAGACGCCGACGTGGTGGAAGACCGGGGTCATATCCGTCTCTGCGTAGGGCTTTCCGGTATAGGGAACGACCTCTTTCGAGAAGTAGAGCGCCTGATTGTCGGCGCCGAAAACCGCTGTGGTGCCGCCCACGCGGCCCGCCTTACGGTCGGCCAGAAGACTGTTCAACGTGGCCCCGTCACAGCGCAGAACCGGGGTGGCGATCTCGGCCTCGGGGTTGTCTGTCAACCCCTGCACCAGCCCTTCGACGAACCAATGCGGCGTCAGCGGGGCGTCACCTTGTAGATTGACCACGATGTCATAGCCCCCGCCCAATGCGGCATGGGCCTCGGCACAGCGCTCGGTGCCGTTGGCGCAGCTTTCCGAGGTCATCACGACCTCGGCACCGAAGCCTTCGGCGGCCTCCCGAATGCGGTCGTCGTCGGTGGCCACCACCACGCGGTCGACGCCCGACACCGCGCTGGCGGCCCGCCAACTTCGTTCGATCAGGGTCTGTTTCTGGCCCGACGCCCCGGTGAGGGCCACCAGCGGCTTGCCGGGATAGCGGGTTGAGGCATAGCGGGCGGGAATGACGATCAGGGCTGACATCAGCCCGCCTTCAACTCAACGCCCGGGGCATGGGCGATGAAGAAAGGGTTGGCGAAATCTTCTTTGCCGTAGGTCAGGGGCGTGAGATCGTCAAAGCGCACCACCGCGCCGCCTGCCCCGTTCAGCACCGCATGGCCCGCGGCAGTGTCCCACTCCATCGTGCGGCCCAAACGCGGGTAGAGATCGGCCTCTCCCGTCGCGACGAGACAGAATTTCAGCGACGACCCCGCCGAGGTCATGTCGCGCACAGCGTATTTACCGATGTAATCATCGGTCGCCTGATCACGGTGAGATTTGGAGGCGACGACCATCAAGGCCGCATTGTCGGGGTTAGAGACCGAAATCGCCTTGGTCTCCCCCACCTGCCCCTTGTCGAATGCGCCGGCCTCTTCGACCGACTGGCCGTCGGCTTGGGTAAAGAACATCCGGGCTTTGGCGGGGGCATAGACCACGCCGCGCGTCGGCACGCCGCCTTCGACCAGCGCGATGTTCACCGTGAAATCCCCGCGGCGGTGGACGAACTCTTTGGTGCCATCCAGCGGATCGACGATGAGAAAGGTATCGCCCTTGGCGGAATGGGTCGCGGCCTGCTCTTCGGTCACCAACATCACATCGGGGAAAGCGGCGCGGAGCCCTTCGGAAATGATCGCATCGGCGGCTTCGTCGGCGGCGGTGACGGGGCTGTCGTCGGATTTCGATTTCACCTCGAAATCGTCCTGACCGTAGATCTCCATGATCTTGTCCCCGGCTTCCAATGCCAGCCGCCGCATTTCCGCGACCAGTTTCTCGTAATCCATTTTGCCTCCGGCCCTGCGGGCTGTCGTTGCTTCAATTCACTGTTTCCCTTATGCTGCGGAGCTAACGGAACAGCAAGAATTCCGTGCCACGCTAGGGCTTCGTCAAGGACGCGCGCATGTTCCAGTCTTCCAGAAAGCCGAAATCCGGCATCGGTTCTGCCCTCGCCATCGCGGAACTGGTCTACCATTCCGTGGTGCGCAACGTGCGCAAACAGCACAACAATGCCTTTATCGCCATCGCGATGAACATGCTGCAAACGGTGATGTTCGTACTGGCCTTCTATGTGATGTTTTCAATCCTCGGGATGCGCGGCTCCGCCGTGCGGGGTGACTTCCTCATCTATCTGATGTCGGGGATTTTCCTCTACCTCACCCATGTGAAAGCTTTGGGCGCGGTCGCGGGGTCTGAGGGACCGGCAAGCCCGATGATGCAGCACGCCCCGATGAACACGATCATCGCCATCGCATCAGCGGCGGTGGGCTCGCTCTATATCCAAGTGCTGTCGCTCTCCGTGATCCTGTTCATCTATCATGTGGCAATCACCCCGATCACCATAGATCAGCCTTTTGCCGCTTTCGGGATGATGCTGACCGCGTGGTTTACCGGCTGCGCGCTCGGGTTGGTGATGCTGGCGATCAAACCGTGGTTTCCGTCCTTCGTGACGATTTTCTCAACCGTCTATCAGCGCGCCAATATGATCGCCTCGGGGAAGATGTTCCTCGCCAACTCCCTGCCCGGCTATATGCTGGCGATGTTTGACTGGAACCCGTTGTTTCACAGCATCGACCAAGCGCGCGGCTTTGCCTTCATCAATTACAACCCGCGCTACACCAGTTGGGAATATCCGCTTTGGGTGGGTCTGGTGCTTTTGATGATCGGGCTGATGGGCGAATTCTATACCCGCCGCCATGCGTCGATCAGTTGGAACGCCCGGCGATGAGACTTCTGGCGCTCTTCCTCTGCCTTTGGGCATTGCCTGTCTGGGCGACGCAGGATGCATGGCCCGCCCTGCATGACGTCAGCGGTGTCGCGGCGGATGACGTATTGAACATTCGCGAAGCCCCGAGTGCCAGCGCCCCGATCATCGGTAGCTTCGCGCCTGACACCCAGAACATCGAAGTGATCCGCCCCGATGACCATCACGGCTGGGGCTTGGTCAACACGGGCGAAGGGAGCGGCTGGGTCTCTCTGCGTTTCCTCATCCGGCAAGCGGGCCAGTGGGCCGGAGCGATGCCACCCGTGGCCCATTGCGACGGGACAGAGCCGTTTTGGTCTTTTGAGGTGACTGGCGAGGCGTTGAGCTACGATGCCATGGCGGGCGGCGCACGCGATTACCGCATCACGCAGTCTGGCCCGGCGCAGGGGCGGCGCGACAGTTTTCACATGATCGCCGAGGGGCCGCAGGGCGCGGCCATCGCTACGCTCACGGCGCGGGCCTGTAGCGATGGCATGTCGGACCGCGCCTATGGGCTGGCTGTCAACTTCCTTTTGCAGGGAAATGATGGCTGGCAACATCAGACAGGGTGTTGTTCGCTTAGCCACTGAAGCGACGGACTTTTTAAAAAAGTCCGTCACCGTTCTCTTTCAAAGAAAACGCTACTCCACCACGCGCAGCGTCAAGTTGATCCGCCCGCCTTTGGGCAGCAATGTCGAGGTGCCGGGTTTGATCCGGTCCACGCCGTGATAGGTCAGCCGCGCATCTCCGCCCATCACCACCACATCGCCCGACTGCAGCCAGATCGATTCCGTCTTGCCGCCTCGGGTTAGGTTGCCGATCCGAAACAACCCATCATCCCCCAGAGAGACCGAGACCACAGGCCACTGAAAATCCGCCTCGTCCCGGTCCTGATGCAGCCCCATACGCGCATCGGCATCGTAGTAGTTGATCAGGCAGCATTCCGGGCGGCGCTCCAACCCGGTCAACTGATCCCAAATCGCCATAATCGGCACCGGGATCTCGGGCCAAGGCTCACCGTCGGGGTGTTCGGTGACGTAACGATACCCACGCCGATCCGAAAACCAGCCATAGCGCCCTGCCGCGCTCATCCGGACCGACATGCGCCCGCCGCGCGGCACTTCGGGGCGAAAGAACGGCGCCTGACGCACCACGCCGCGCACCGCCTCCAGCACCTCTTGCTGGGCCGCTCTTCCTAGAAATTCCTTGTGAATATCAAAGCCCCGGAGGCGCAAAGCAGTCATTTTTCGTTCTTCCTCACTCGTTTAGCAAAAACATCACGGAATCGCGACCATCCAGACCAGCCAATGGTTGCAGGGTGCAAATACCCTCCCTATATACGCTCCGAACCGTCGAAGGCACGTGGTCTTCGATGTCAACAGATCGGGGCAGGATGCCAAAACGGGTCCGCGCCTCGTGTCATCGCCTTAGATTCAAAGAGGGATCGAAACATGTCCAAAGTAATCGGTATTGACCTTGGCACCACCAACAGCTGTATCGCCATCATGGATGGCAGCCAGCCGCGTGTGATCGAAAACGCCGAAGGCGCGCGCACCACGCCGTCGATCGTCGCCTTCACCGACGATGAACGCCTTGTCGGCCAGCCGGCGAAACGCCAGGCGGTCACCAACCCCGAAAACACAGTCTTTGGCGTCAAGCGCCTGATCGGCCGCCGCAACGACGATGCGGATCTGGCCAAAGACAAGAAAAACATGCCGTTCAACGTCATCGACGGCGGCAACGGCGACGCATGGGTCGAAGCCAAGGGTGAGAAATACTCCCCAAGCCAAATCTCGGCCTTCATCCTCGGCAAGATGAAAGAAACCGCAGAAAGCTATCTGGGTGAGGAAGTCTCTCAGGCGGTTATCACCGTGCCTGCCTACTTTAACGACGCCCAACGTCAGGCCACCAAAGACGCCGGCAAGATCGCCGGTCTCGAAGTGCTGCGCATCATCAACGAGCCGACAGCCGCCGCGCTGGCCTACGGCCTCGACAAAGAGAACACGCAAACCATCGCGGTCTATGACCTTGGCGGCGGTACATTCGACGTGACCATTCTTGAGATCGACGACGGCCTGTTCGAAGTGAAATCCACCAACGGCGACACCTTCCTTGGCGGTGAAGACTTTGACATGCGCATCGTGAACTACCTTGCGGAAGAGTTCAAAAAGGCCAACGGCGTTGACCTGACGCAAGACAAGATGGCGTTGCAGCGTCTGAAGGAAGCTGCTGAGAAGGCGAAAATCGAACTGTCCTCTTCCAGCCAGACCGAGATCAACCAGCCCTTCATTTCGATGGGCAAGGATGGCTCGCCGCTGCACATGGTCATGAAGCTGACCCGCGCCAAGCTGGAAAGCCTTGTTGGTGACCTGATCAAAGCTTCGATGAAGCCCTGCGCCGCCGCGCTGAAGGATGCCGGCCTGTCCGCGTCCGACATCGACGAAGTCGTGCTCGTGGGTGGTATGACCCGTATGCCGAAGGTGGCCGAAGAGGTCTCCAAATTCTTCGGCAAGGAGCCGCACAAGGGTGTGAATCCGGACGAAGTCGTGGCCCTTGGTGCCGCCATTCAGGCCGGTGTTCTGCAAGGCGACGTGAAGGACGTGGTCCTGCTCGACGTGACTCCGCTGTCCCTCGGTATCGAGACGCTCGGTGGTGTCTTCACCCGTCTGATCGACCGCAACACCACGATCCCGACGAAGAAGTCTCAGGTCTTCTCGACCGCCGAAGACAACCAGAACGCCGTGACCATCCGGGTCTTCCAAGGTGAGCGTGAGATGGCTGCCGACAACAAGATGCTCGGTGCCTTCAACCTTGAGAACATCCCGCCTGCGCCCCGCGGCATGCCGCAGATCGAAGTGACCTTCGACATTGACGCCAACGGCATCGTGTCGGTCGGCGCGCTCGACAAAGGCACCGGTAAGGAGCAGAAGATCACGATCCAAGCTTCGGGCGGTCTGTCGGATGCGGACATCGAACAGATGGTCAAGGACGCGGAAGAGAATGCCGAGGCGGACAAGTCCCGTCGCGAGCTGATCGAAGCGAAGAACCAGGCGGAATCGCTGATCCACTCGACCGAGAAGTCGCTGGAAGAGCATTCCGATAAAGTCGACCCGACCACCGTCGAAGCGATCGAACTGGCCATTGCCGCGCTGAAAGACGAGCTGGAAACAGACAACGCCGACAAGATCAAGAACGGCATCCAGAACGTCACCGAATCCGCCATGAAACTGGGCGAAGCCATCTATAAGGCCGCTCAGGAAGAGGGCGGCAGCGAGGACACGGCGCAGCCTTCGGATGCTCAGCAAGCCCAAGGTGGCGATGACGACATCCTGGATGCCGAGTTCGAAGATCTGGACGACGACAAGCGCGCGTAAGCGTGTGAAACGGAACCTGTGAAAGGGCCGGTCCGTCAGACGGGCCGGCCTATCACGTTCCAGCGCAGGAGCATGATAACCCATGGCAAAACGTGACTACTACGAGGTGCTTGGCGTTGCCAAAGGGGCCTCTGCCGACGAGATCAAGAAAGCCTATCGCCGCAAGGTGAAGGACCTCCACCCCGACCGCAACAAAGACAACCCCCAAGCCGAAGCCCAGTTCAAGGAAGTGGGCGAGGCTTATGACGTGCTCAAAGACGGTGACAAGAAAGCCGCCTATGATCGCTATGGCCACGCCGCCTTTGAAGGTGGCATGGGCGGCGGGCGTCCCGGCGGCGGCATGGGCGGCGGTCAGGGCGATTTCTCTTCGGCCTTTTCCGACGTCTTCGACGACCTCTTCGGCGACTTCATGGGCCAACGTGGCGGTGGCGGCGGACGCCGTGCCGCACGCGGGGCCGATTTGCGCTACAACCTGCGCATCTCGCTCGAAGATGCCTTTTCGGGCATGCAAAAGTCGATCACCGTCCCGGCCTCCGTCCAATGTGACGCCTGTGACGGCAGCGGTGCCGAAGGCGGCGCGGAACCTTCGACCTGCCCCACCTGTTCGGGCATGGGCAAGGTGCGCGCGCAGCAAGGTTTCTTTACCGTCGAGCGGACCTGCCCGACCTGTTCCGGAATGGGGCAGATCGTTAAGAACCCTTGCAAGAAATGCCGCGGCGCGGGCCGGGTTGAGAAAGAGCGCACGCTCTCGGTCAACATCCCCGCGGGCGTCGAAACCGGCACCCGCATCCGTCTCGCTGGCGAAGGCGAAGCGGGCATGCGCGGCGGGCCGTCGGGTGATCTCTACATCTTTATCGAGGTGGCCGATCACGAATTGTTCGAACGCGACGGACCGAACCTCTTCTGCCGTGTTCCGGTGTCGATGAGCACTGCCGCTCTGGGTGGCAATATCGAAGTGCCCACCATCGACGGGGGCCGTGGCCGCGTGCAGATCCCCGCGGGCAGCCAATCGGGCCGCCAGATGCGTCTGCGCGGCAAAGGCATGCCGCCGTTGCGTGGCGGTGGCGTGGGTGACATGATCATCGAACTGGCGGTCGAGACCCCGGTGAACCTGACCAACCGGCAGAAAGAACTGCTGCGGGAGTTCGAGGGCGAGGCCCAGAACAACAACCCCGAGAGCAGCAACTTCTTCTCTTCCGTCAAATCCTTCTGGGATTCGATGAAGGGTTAACCATTGGGGGGAGCCGTGGATGCGGCTCCCCTTTTTAGGCAGCGTGGTGAACGAAGTTTTAACCGTCCGTTAACCGAATAATAACCACTTTGGCGCGACACTCCGGGCATGAGCCGTGCCCCGAGAACCTTGGCTGATCAGCCCCTCCCCTATCTGCTGGACGAAGCGCACAGCCCGCCGTCCAATACGGGCAAGCAACCCTCCTATATCGCGGATCACCGCCAGCGCCTGCGCAGCCGTTTCATTGACGGGGGCGCGGCGGCCATGCCGGATTACGAGATGTTGGAGCTTGTCCTCTTCCGCGCCATCCCGCGCCGGGACGTAAAACCGCTGGCGCGCGAACTGCTCGACCGGTTCGGCGATTTCAACCGCGTCATCACCGCCCCCGCCGCCCGGCTGCGCGATGTCAAAGGCGTCGGAGAGGCGGTGATTGTGGAGCTTAAGATCATTGAGGCCGCAGCGCAGCGGCTGGCCCGGGCGAAGGTGCTGCAACGGCATGTCGTTTCCTCATGGGATGCGCTGCTGGACTATTGCCACACCACCATGGCCCATCTGGAGATGGAGCAGTTTCGCGTCCTCTACCTCGACCGGAAAAACATCCTCATCGCCGATGAGGAACAGGCGAAGGGCACGGTGGACCATGTGCCGGTCTACCCGCGCGAGGTTGCCAAACGTGCGCTAGAGTTGAACGCCAGCGCGATCATCCTCGTGCACAATCACCCCTCGGGCGATCCCAGCCCGTCACGCGCAGACATTGACATGACCCGGCAGGTCGCCGCCGCCTGTGACGCCTTGGGGCTAACCCTGCATGATCACCTGATCATCGGAAAATCGCGCGAGCTCAGCTTTCGCAGTGAGGGGCATTTATAGCGGGGTGTGCCTAGCGGACCCAAACCTCGACTCGCCGGTTGGCCTGGCGGCCCCATTCGCTGTCGTCACAGGCAATCGGCATCGCCTCGCCAAAGGCATCGACCCGCAAATCGATGCGCGACAGATTGGCCGTGACCGCAGCCGCGCTGACCGCGCGCTGCACCGCTTCGGCCCGGCGCAGGGCGATTTCGCGGTTGGCCCGCGCGGCCCCCTCGCCATCGCTGAAGCCCACGAACATCAGCCGCCGCGCATCATACTGCCCCTGCTCCAAGGCGCGCGCCAATTGCTGCACGTTGGATCGCGACTGCGCATCAAGCCGGATCGACCCGGCCTCGAAGCGGAAAGAGGTGGTGAGCCGCGCCATCGGCACGAGTGTCGCTGTCATGCGCTGCAACTCTTCCAGCGGCGTTTCCGCGCCCGCCGTGATGATCGCGTTGGCAAAGCGGTTGCCCTGTTCCTCAACCGGGATTTCCTCGGGCGTTTGATCCACAAAACCGGCCCGGCGGATCACGATCTGGGCCGAAGGGCCACGGGTGAAGGCCAGAAACTCCCGCGTAATCAGCGGCAAGCGCCGGGCGGGGAAATAGAGGAACATCGGCGCGGTCAGCGGGTAGTCTTCGGTTTTGATCATGCGCCGTGCGGCATCCAGCGCAAAACCGCAGTTGCCGCCAAGGGTCAGCACCTCGGTCTCACCCTGTTCGGCATAGCTGGTGATGCCAAGGGCAAAAACATCCCGCGCGACCGCTTCGGCCAGCGCATCGGGCATGGCGTGGCGGGTGACATCGGCGCTCAGTTCCAGCCCGGCGGGGGTGAGCACCTGATCCACGATGGCTTGGCTCAACCCGCTGTCGGCGGTGGGCAAATGCAACTCAATCGGTGCGTCCGGCCCGCCGAGGCGCTGCCAATTCTTGATCTCGCCCGAGAACACCCGCGCCAAGGTCAGCGGCGAGATTTGTCTCACCGGGTTGGACGGGGCGACCACGGGCACCACCGCATCAAGCGCCAGAACCCGGCTGCGATTGGCACCGGTCAGATCACCCAAGCCCGCCTCACGGGCATTGATCCGCTCTTCGCGGCGCACCTCGCGCAGGGCCATGACGACATCAGCCTCATCCGCCAGCAGATCGGCAAAGCCTTCGTTGGTATTGCTTGCCCGGAAATCGAACCGCGCGGCAAGCTTGCCGTCATCCTCACGCGAGAGCAGCAGCGCGAAGTGCCCGCTGTCCCCCTCTTCACGGCTAACGGTATAGCCTTGGCGCGCGGCGAATGCTTCGATCAGCGCGGGCATCAGCACCGCCCCCATGGTGGCGGAGCCCGAGAAGCGCACCTCGGCCACGAAATCCGCAAGGTTGGGGCAGCCCGGACCGGCGCAAGAGACGCCGCTGCTGTCGACGGTCAACTCGCCATAGTCCGTCTCGACGCGGTAGAATTCGCCGTCGAACCCCAGCAGGGTGCCGCTGAGTTCGACACTGCCATCGCGCGAGGTCAGTGCGATGTCCTGCGCTGCGGATGCGCCCGTCGTAAAAAGCAAAAGTGCGGCGCTGATCGCCGCACGTTTCAACCCGTTCATCTAGACCTACCCGGTTGCGTCAGTTCTGCGCGACTTTCAGGTCTTGGAGCAAATTATTCAACACCAGAAAGTTGCCGACCGCGTCACAGTCCGGCACGGCGAGGGTCAGGTTCTGGGTTTTCACCGGATCATCGCCGCGCAGTTCCAGCGCCTGTGCTTCGATCTCAAGTCCGCAGTTCGCCTCGCTCACCTCGGCCTCCACGCTGAGCGCGACATCGCCCTCCTGCCCCGCTTTGGCGACCGGGAAACTATAGACTTCGGCCATCAGCGGCTCAGAAGCCTCAATGTCGCCATTGCGGGTCATGTAGCCCCCTTCGCCCAGCACCGCGGCGGTCATATCGCGCGGCGCACCGGACCAGACGTGGCCCGCCTCACCGTAATCCGCGCCGAACTCGCGGGCGTGAAGCTCAAACCCTGCCGTGCCTTTCCATTGCAGCACGACGCGGTTGAAATCAGAGAGTTCAGGGACCGAAGTCTGCGCCACCGCGCCATCACCGTTGCCGAAGGCGAGGATGAAAACAGCCTCTTCCGCCAAGGCCGGGACGGTGACGGACAACTGCCCTTGGTCATCGGTCACTTCGGTAAAGATCATCCCATTATGGTGCACGGTCAGCCGCTCATTTGGCAGGCAGGCGGCATCGAGGGTGAGTTTCACCATCGCGGCGGCGACGGCATCCGCTTCGGCAATGATATCGCAGGTCGCGGGGATCGCGGCGCCGTGGCTTTCCGGGGCGGGCGGCAGGCTTTGGGGCGCTGCGGCCTTGATCACGCGGTCATCCAGTGTTGGCAGCGCGATGGGACTGTCGAGCGCGGCAGAGGTCAGGGTGATGCCTTCAACCTCAAGTAACGCGCCATTGTCGGCCACCGGGCGCTGCGCCTCAGCCGCGCCATAGCGCTGCTGCGCGGTGTCGGAGCTTTGCATGACATAGCCAATGCCCACCGCACAGGCCAGAGTGCCGACAGCTGTCAGAATTTCTTTCGTGCGCCACATGACAAGTCTCCTCCAACGGATTCGTTAGAGACTTTATGGGCGCGGATCAGGGCCGGGGTATGGCCCTGAAACGCCAAGTTATGGGCGAAAAGGTGACGCCGCTCAAGTGATCTGACCGTGGCAGTGTTTGAACTTCTTGCCAGAGCCGCAGGGGCAGGGATCGTTCCGGCCCGGGTTGCCCCATGTGGACGGATCGTTCTCGTCAAAACCGGGGGCTGCGGCCTCGGCCTGTTCAGAGGCCTCATCTGCCGCTTCGCTCGCCGCAGCCTGCATCGCGGCCTGACGGGCGGCCATTTCCTGCATCATCTCGCGGCGCTGCTCTTCGCTCATCGGTTGGATCTGGCCCAGCTTTTGGGTCACGTCCTGCCGCAGACTGTCGAGCATCGTCTCGAACAATTGGAAGGCTTCGTTCTTATACTCGTTCAGCGGATCGCGCTGCGCGTAGCTGCGGAAGCCTACGACCGAACGCAGATGTTCGAGCGTCAGCAGGTGGTCGCGCCATTTGGTGTCGATGGCCTGCAACAACAACTGTTTCTCGATGTTGCGCATGTTCTCTTCGCCAAAGGCCTCGGCCTTCTTGGCCATTAGCTCATCCGTGGCTTTCATCAGACGTTCGCGGATCACCTCATCATCCACGCCGTCCTCTTCGCACCATGCGATGATCGGCACGTCGACGTTCAACTGTTCGATCACTGCGGCATAGAAACCTTGGGTGTCCCACTGATCGGCATAAGTCTTGGGCGGCATATAGGTGTCGATCAGATCGTCGATCACCTGCTCGCGCATGTCGGTGACGATCTCATTGAGGTTGTCCGCCTCCATGATCTCGCGGCGCTGGCCAAAGATCACCTTGCGCTGCTCGTTCATCACGTCATCGAACTTCAGCAGTTGCTTGCGGATGTCGAAGTTGCGGCCTTCGACCTTGGCCTGCGCGCGCTCCAGCGATTTGTTGACCCATGGGTGCACGATGGCTTCGCCATCTTTCAGGCCCAGCGTCGTCAGCACTTTCTCAAGCCGTTCCGAACCGAAGATGCGCATAAGGTCATCTTCGAGCGACAGGAAGAAAGAGGTGCGGCCCGGATCACCCTGACGGCCCGAACGGCCCCGCAACTGGTTGTCGATGCGGCGGCTCTCGTGACGCTCAGAAGCCAGAACGTAGAGACCACCAGCCTCCAGCACCTTCTGCTTCTCTTCGGCGTGCTGCGCTTCGATCTGGGCGCGGATGTTGGCCGGGTCGGCCTCAGGATCGGCATCCAGCGCGTCGAGCACTTTCAATTCGACGTTGCCGCCCAACTGAATATCGGTGCCGCGGCCCGCCATGTTGGTGGCGATGGTCACCGCGCCCAACTTGCCCGCTTCGGCGATGATCTGCGCCTCTTGCTCGTGCTGGCGGGCGTTGAGCACATTGTGCTCGATCCCGGCGGCGGTCAGCATGGCGCTGAGCTGTTCGGACTTTTCGATCGAAGTGGTGCCGACAAGGCAGGGCTGCCCCTTGGCGTGGGCCTCTTTGACCCGCTCGATCATCGCCTCGTATTTCTCACGCGCGGTGCGATAGACGGCGTCGTCTTCGTCCACACGGGCGATTGGCACGTTGGTCGGCACTTCGACCACACCGAGGCCATAGATCTCGGCGAATTCTTCGGCTTCGGTCAGGGCCGTGCCGGTCATGCCGCCCAGTTTGTCGTATAGGCGGAAGTAGTTCTGGAAAGTGACGCTTGCGAGGGTCACGTTCTCGGGCTGGATGTCGACGCCTTCTTTGGCCTCAATCGCTTGGTGCAGACCGTCCGACAGGCGGCGGCCCGGCATCATGCGGCCCGTAAATTCGTCGATCAACGTCACCGCGCCATCACGCACGATGTAGTCCTTGTCGCGCTGGAACAGCTTATGCGCGCGCAAACCTTGGTTGACGTGGTGCACGATTGTCGTGCTTTCGGGGTCGTAAAGGGTCATCCCCTCTTCGATCAATTCCCGCGCGCGCAACTGCTCTTCGAGGAACTCATTGCCCTCGTCGGTGAAGGTGACGTTGCGGGTCTTCTCGTCCAGCTCGAAATGCTCTTCGGTGAGCGACGGGATCAGCGCGTCGATGATCTGGTACATCTCGGAGCGGTCCTGCGAGGGGCCGGAGATGATCAGCGGCGTCCGCGCTTCGTCGATCAGGATACTGTCGACCTCGTCCACGATGGCAAAGTTATGGCCGCGTTGCAGCATGTCCGACAGGTTCGACTTCATATTGTCGCGCAGGTAGTCGAAGCCGAGTTCGTTGTTGGTGGCATAGGTGATGTCGCAGGCATAGGCCGCGCGCTTCTGGTCTTCGGGCATGCCGGAATAGGCGACGCCGGTGGTCAGACCGAGCGCGCCAAAGACCTTGCCCATCCATTCGGCGTCACGTTTGGCAAGGTATTCGTTCACCGTCACCACATGCACGCCTTTATGCGTAAGCCCGTTGAGGTAGGCCGCGAAGGTCGCGGTCAGGGTTTTGCCCTCACCGGTCTTTTGCTCGGCGATATTGCCCTGATGCAGGAAAATCCCGCCTAAAAGCTGGGTGTCGAAAGCACGCAGGCCAAGGGTGCGGCGGGCCGCTTCGCGGCAGTTGGCAAAGGCTTCGGGCAGCAGATCGTCAAGACTTTCGCCCGCATCGGCCCGTTTGGCCAACTCCTCGGTGCGCGTCTTGATCTCTTCGTCGCTCAGCTTTTCGAACTCAGGCTCCAGCGCGTTGATCCGAGCCACAAGCGGCCGGGTCGCCTTGATCTTCCGGTCGTTTGGCGTGCCAAAGACCTTTTTGGCGATTGTTCCGATACCCAGCATGTAATCTCCCGCCGAAGTTATGATGTCTTGCGCCGATCTGGTTGCCGAGCGCCATGGCAGCCCATAGATAGTGGATGAGCCCGCGCCTCTCAGCGCCATAAGGCGATGTAAGGGGCGTGCCATACACTGTCAATGTAGCAGCCCTGCTACGAAGGAAGCGATTGGACCCAACCATGCAAAAACCCCTCACATTTCTGTCGTCTTTGGCGCTTGCCGCCGCTGTGGCGCTGCCTGTGGCCGCCCAGGACGAACCGGGTCTCGACACGGTTGTTGCCACCGTCAACGACACCGAAATCACGCTTGGGCATATGATTGTCGCACGCGCGAGCCTGCCCCAGCAGTACCAACAACTGCCCGAAGATGTGCTGTTCAAAGGTCTTCTGGACCAGCTTGTGCAACAGACGGCCCTCGCCGACAGCTTTACCGGCGAATTGCCGCCGCGCGTGACCCTGTCGCTCGAGAATGAGACCCGCTCGCTCACCGCGGGTGAGGCGATCGAAGGCGTCATGGCCGAAGATGTCAGCGACGAAGAACTGCAAGCGGCTTATGACGCGCAATACAGCGATGCAGAGCCTGAACCCGAGTTCAACGCTTCGCATATCCTTGTCGAAACCAAGGAAGAAGCCGACGCGATCAAGGCAGAACTCGACGGCGGCGCGGATTTCGCCGAACTCGCCAAAGAGAAATCGACCGGCCCCTCCGGCCCCGGTGGCGGCTCCTTGGGGTGGTTCGGCCCCGGCATGATGGTTCCTGCCTTTGAAGAGGCCGTCGCTGGCATGGAAGCCGGCAGCGTGTCGGAACCGGTGGAAACCCAGTTCGGCTGGCATGTCATCAAGCTGAACGAGACGCGCACCGCCGAAGCCCCCGCACTGGAAGACGTGCGTGAAGAGCTGGAAACCCAAATCCGCCAGACCAACGTGCAAGAGGCCATCGAAAGCCTGACCGACTCCGCCGAGGTTGACCGCAGCGCGGCCGAAGGCGTCGACCCTTCCGTTCTCAACAACATCGAATGGCTGAACTAACTCATGGCTAAATCCCTGGCTGTCTCGCCGCTCGCCCCGGCCCGTTTTCCCGAACTGCCGGTTATCGACGGCGTGACCTTCGCCACCATCGCCGCAGGCGTGCGCTATCAAGGGCGCACCGATGTGATGTTGGCGAAACTGGCGCCGGGCAGCGCCGTGGCGGGGGCGTTCACACGTTCCGCCACCCGCGCCGCCCCGGTGCTGGATTGCCAGGCAAAAATCGGCGGCGCCTCGGACGAAGGCGCCGCCATCGTCGTGAACTCGGGCAACGCCAATGCCTTTACTGGGCGGGGCGGCACCGACGCGGTCGAAGCGATCACCGCCGCCGCTGCCGAGGCCTGCGGCGTGCCGCAAGCGCGGGTCTTCACCTCCTCCACCGGTGTCATCGGCGAACCCCTCCCACATGAACGGATCACCGCCGTGCTGGGTGATCTCCATGCCCAGCTTGACCCCGCAGGCATCGAAGACGCGGCGCGCGCCATCATGACGACGGACACTTTCCCCAAAGGGGCCAGCGCTACGGTTGAGATCGGGGGCAAAACCGTGTCTATCGCGGGGATCGCCAAAGGGTCGGGCATGATCGCGCCCGATATGGCCACCATGCTGGTCTATATCTTTACCGATGCGGTGCTGGCGACGGACGAGCTGCAACAGCGCCTTTCGACCCATACCGAGACAACGTTCAACTGCATTACTGTCGACAGTGATACCTCCACCTCCGACGCGCTGATCATGGCCGCAACAGGCGCCTCCGGTGTCGATGTATCGGGCAATGAAGCCTTCGACGCGGCGCTGCGGGACGTGATGATGGACCTCGCGCATCAGGTCGTCAAAGACGGCGAAGGCGCGCAGAAATTCGTCGAAGTGGCCGTAACCGGTGCCTCCAACGATGACGAAGCCAAAATCCACGCCATGGCCATCGCCAACTCCCCCCTGATCAAAACCGCAATCGCGGGCGAAGACCCCAACTGGGGCCGCGTCGTCATGGCCATCGGGAAATCCGGGGCCGCGGCGGACCGTGATCGTCTGTCGATCCGTTTCGGCGATATCGAAGTCGCGCGCGACGGATGGCGCAGCCCAGACTACTGCGAAGAGGATGCCGCCGCGCATATGAAGGGTCAGAACATCACCATCGGCGTCGATCTGGGCCTTGGCGAGGGGCAGTGCACGGTTTGGACCTGTGACCTGACCCACGGCTATATCGACATCAACGCCGATTATCGGTCCTGACCAGATGAAGACAGTGCTGGTTTCCGCCGCGGCCTTGATCGACATCGATGGCCGCGTGCTTTTGACCCAACGCCCCGAAGGCAAGCCGATGGCGGGCCTTTGGGAGTTTCCGGGCGGCAAGATCGAACCCGGAGAGACGCCAGAAGCGGCGCTGATCCGCGAGTTGCATGAGGAACTGGGGATCGAGACATGGGAATCCTGTCTTGCCCCGCTGACCTTTGCCAGCCACAGCTACAGTGATTTCCACCTTCTGATGCCGCTGTTCGCCTGTCGCAAATGGGGCGGCACACCGGTTTCCCGCGAGGGGCAGACCCTGAAATGGGTGCGCCCGAACGAAATGCGCGCCTATCCGATGCCCGAGGCAGACGTGCCGCTTATATCAATATTGCGTGATTGGCTCTAGCGTAGAGTGGCAGAATTGCACTAGTGATCGCCAATCGCTCAGCATGTTGCGGATTTTTTAACCGAATGCGCACCATCCTGAGGCAGAGTTGTAACATCTGTATGAAAGGGTGCCGACATGTTGAGAACCATCGCAATCGGAAGTTCCATTTACGTTCAGGGTATCTTTGTAAAAATGTTGGCGGGCGGTCGCATGGCCGTTCAGGTCGACGGGAAGATTTTCGAAGGCAAGCCTGTCTGAAAAATCTCATCGGAACGCCTATTGAGGTGAACAAATAGGCGTTCCACCGCGTTTTTCCCCGAGCATTTGGCAGGGGAACTTATGTCATCGAAGCGCGCTATCGTCATTCTGAACCGCGGTTCAGGCCGTCAAGACGGTGACCAAGCCGAAAACACGATCCGCTCCGCCTTTGCGCGGCATGGGATCACGGCAGAATTCATTCATACCGACAAACGCAACGACCCTGCTAGCGCAGCGCGCGAAGCCCTGTCTAGCGGCGAGGGGATCATTGCCGTCGCGGGCGGGGATGGCACGATCTCGGGCGTTTCCTCGGCCATGGTAGACCACGACCGTCCGCTCGGCATCATCCCGCAGGGCACCTTCAACTATTTCGCGCGGTCGATGGGTATTCCAGAGAACCTTGAAGAGGCGGTCGACGTCATCGCCGCTGGCGACAGTCGCCCGGTGCATGTGGCGACGATCAACGGTGAGACCTTTTTGAACAACGCCAGCATCGGCGCCTATCCCGCGATCCTCAAGACACGCGAAGGCATCTACCGCCGTTGGGGACGCAGCCGGATCGCCGCCTATTGGTCGGTGATCAAAGCCTTGATGGATTTCCGCACCTCGCTCAAACTGACTATCGTGGTCGACGGGAAAGAGAGCCAGTTGCGCACCCCGCTGGTTTTCGCGGTGAACAACGCGTTTCAACTGGATCAAATGGGGCTTGATGGGCAGGACTGCATCGCGCGCGGCGATATGGTGCTGCTGGTCGCCCCTGACACCTATCGTTTCGGCCTGCTGCGCCATGCGGTGGCGTTGGCGACAGGTCGCGCGAAACACCACACGGACTACGAAATGCTCTGCGGGTCCGAGATTGAGATACGCATGAAGCAACGCAAGCGCTATGTCGCGCGGGACGGAGAGATTGCGGTAATGCGCGGCCCGTATCGGCTCACTCGTGCCAGTTCGCCCATTCATATCTTTATACCCTCCACGACCGGGAAGACCGTGCGATGAGCCGTTTGATCCACCTATCCGACCTGCACTTCGGCAAGGACCGCCCCGACCTTCTGGTGCCGCTCCTAGAGGCGGTGAATGGCTATGACCCCGATCTGGTGATCATCTCGGGCGACCTGACTCAACGGGCGCGGGAAAAAGAGTATCGCGCCGCGCGGGCCTTTATCGACCGGATCAACGCACCGGTGCTGAGCGTGCCGGGCAATCACGATATTCCGCTGCACCGCCCCTTTACCCGGTTTTTCGCCCCGTGGCGCTATTACCGGCGTTGGATCGATCACGACCTTACGCCAGTGCATGAGGGGGCGGATTTTGTCGCCGTGGGGATCAACACCGTTGATCGGTTCAAATGGCAGACCGGCAAACTGGGCCTGCGCCGTTTAGGCCGCGCCTGCCGCGCCCTGTCACGCGGGGGGGAAAAGACCCTGCGCATTGCGGTTTGCCACCATCCGCTGGATCACCCCAATGAGACCCACAAGAAGCCCATTCCCGGCGCGAAACGCGCGCTGAAGCGGCTCTTGGACTGCGGCGCCGACTTGATCCTCTCGGGGCATCTACATATTTGGCACGCAGGCACCTTTGCCCATCCAGCGCCTGAGCATGACGGTCATCTGGCAATCCAACTGCACGCGGGAACCAGCCTGTCTTCGCGCCAGCGGGGGGAGCCGAATGATTTCAACCTGATCGATATCTCGCCCCTACACGTCAATCTGGCGCGGATCAGTTTCGATGACAGCAAGAAGGCCTTCACAAAAGCAGAGGCCCGGCAATTCGACCGGGCCTCTGGAGAATTCATCTTGTAAGCGCTTGGCTTAGGCCAAGGTGCGCGTCACTTCTTCGCGCTCGAAAATCTCGATCACATCGCCGGGGCGGATGTCTTCGTAGTTCTCGAATGCCATGCCGCATTCCTGACCGGACTGAACCTCGGGCACTTCGTCTTTGAAGCGCTTGAGCGTTTTCAGCGTGCCTTCGTGGATCACGACGTTGTCGCGCAGCAAACGCACACCGGCGCTGCGGCGGGCGACGCCTTCGGTAACCAGACAGCCTGCGACTTTGCCCACACCAGTGACTTTGAAGACTTCTTTGATATTGGCGTAGCCAATGAAGTTCTCTTTGATCTCGGCGCTCAGCAGGCCGCTTGCGGCCGCTTTCACGTCATCCACAAGGTCATAGATGACCGAGTAGTAGCGGATTTCGACACCCTTCTGGTTCGCCGTGTTCCGAGCTGAGGCATTGGCACGCACGTTGAAGCCCATGATCGGCGCGCCGGAGGCTTCGGCAAGGCCGACATCCGTCTCGGTGATCGCGCCCACACCGGAGTGCAGAACCCGAACGCGGACTTCGTCGTTGCCGATCTTCTCCATCGCCTGAACGATCGCTTCAGCGGAGCCTTGAACGTCGGCTTTGACCAAGATCGGCAGCTCGCTGACGTTCTCGTCCGCCTTGGCGTTGGCCATCAGCTGTTCCAGCGTCGTGGCGGCACCGGCAGCGGCGCGTTTGTCCTTGGCGGCCTGCGCACGATACTCGGCAATCTCACGGGCCTGCGCTTCGGTCTCGGTCACGTTCAGCACGTCACCGGCCTCGGGCGTGCCGTTGATGCCCAGCACCTCAACCGGCACCGAAGGCCCGGCTTCTTTGACGCGCTCGCCTTGGTCGTTGATCAGCGCACGAACCTTACCGTACTGCTCACCCACGACGAAGATATCGCCCTGACGCAGCGTGCCGTTCTGAACCAGCACAGTCGCCACGGGGCCGCGGCCCACGTCAAGCTGCGCTTCGATCACCGCACCCACGGCGGCCCGGTTCGGGTTCGCCTTGAGTTCGAGGATTTCCGACTGCAGCGCGATGGCTTCGAGCAGATCGTCCAGACCTTGGCCTGTCGCTGCCGAAACTTCGACGTCTTGCACATCGCCCGACATCTTCTCGACGATGACTTCGTGCTGAAGCAGATCGGTACGGACCTTGTCGGCATTGGCGGCGGGTTTGTCGATCTTGTTGATTGCCACGATCATCGGCACCTTGGCCGCTTTCGCGTGGGCAATCGCTTCGATCGTCTGCGGCATCACGGCGTCATCCGCCGCGACCACCAGAACCACGATATCCGTCACCTGAGCCCCGCGCGAACGCATGGAGGTGAAGGCCGCGTGACCCGGCGTGTCGAGGAAGGACAGCACGGTGCCGTTGTCGGTTTTCACCTGATAGGCGCCGATGTGCTGCGTGATGCCACCGGCTTCGCCCGCCACAACCTTGGCGTTGCGGATCGCGTCCAGAAGCGAGGTTTTGCCGTGGTCGACGTGGCCCATGATCGTGATGACCGGGGGACGCGATTGCAGGTCCTTCGGATCGTCCTCGACCTCTTTGATGACATCTTCGACGTCGGCGTCGGAAACGCGCACCACTTTGTGGCCGAATTCCTCGATGATCAGCTCGGCTGTATCGGCGTCGATGGTTTCGTTCTGGGTTACCATCAGGCCGTTTTGCATCAGCGCCTTGACCACCGCGCCGGTCTTCTCTGCCATACGGTTGGCAAGTTCAGAGACCACGATAGCGGGCGGCAGTTGCACGTCGCGCACGATCTTTTCACGCTCGACCTGACCACCCATCGCTTTTTGACGCGCACGTTCTTGCTTGCGCTTCATCTGCGCCATGGAGCGCTGACGACCACCTTCGCCACCGGCAAGCGCCTGATTGACGGTCAGCTTGCCCGCGCGGCGGCTGTCGCCACCTTTATTGCGCTTCTTGCTGTCGTCGCGGTCACGGTCCGTGGTTTTGCGCGGTGTCGCGGCGGGCGCAGGTTTGTTGCCCGGCTCGCGTGCAGCGGCGGGTTCGGGCGTGGGCGCAGCAGCGGCCGCTTCGGCCTCTGCCTTGCGACGGGCGTCTTCTTCGGCCTTGGCTTTGAGGCTTTCTTCGCGCTCACGCTCTTCGCGTTCCTTGGCCTCAATCTCGGCCCGGCGACGCTCACGCTCTTCGGCGCGGGCTTTTTCCTCGGCTTCACGCTGCGCGGCTTCCTCGGCCTCACGGGCCTTGGCGGCCTGAACGGCCTTCAGACGGCGCTCCATCTCGGCATCGGTGATGCCTGCGGGGCGCTTCTTGGGATCGCCAATCGGCCCGGCGCCCGGACCTGTTGATTTCTGGCCACCCGGTTTGGGCACCACAACACGCTTGCGCTTGGTTTCGACCACAACGTTTTTGGTACGCCCGTGGCTAAAGCTTTGCTTTACGTTCCCCGGACGTGCGCCACCGCGCAGACCCAATGTTTTCTTGCCGTCACTATCGCTCATGAAGCTCGTCTATCCTTTCGGATGGCCGTTGCCACCCTCGTTTACGCGCACGCCTTTAAGTCTACCGGCTTCCTCTACAACACGTTGCGTGAGTCCACCAGAGGCGAGCGCCCCATGTATCACAGTTTGGCGACCGAATGCCAAACCCAATTCATCGGCTGTCAACCAACCGATGTAATGACCATAGTGTGGGGTGCTCAGCTTGGACTTGCCGCGCCCTGACCCGTCTACGGCCTGTATCAATACTTCGGCCTCTTCGGTTTGCAACCAACCCTTGACCTTTTCGTAACCGGCGACCGCCTTGCCCGCCTTGCGCTGGAGCGAGATCAACTCCACCACCCGCCGCGCCAACTGCTGCTCGACCTCGTCGACCAGCCCGTCGGGCAGGGTGACCGGCTGTTTCGCCGAGCGGGAAAAGGCCTTTTTCTTGATGGCCAATTCCAGCGCCGCACGATCCGCCGCGACATAGATGCCCCGGCCCGGCAGTTTACCTAGAATATCCGGGTAAACCTGATTGTCCGGGCCGACCACGAAACGGATCAACCCGTGTTTCGGCTGCACCTCGCCCGTGGCGATGCACTTGCGTTCCGCACCGTCTGAGCGGTCATTCGAGGCGCCACCGCGTCCCATGTGCAACCCCCGAGGCCCGCTTAGGCCTCGGCCTCCTCGGCGGTTTCGCCGTCTGTTTCTACGTCGTCTTCTTCCGCATCGCCCTCAAGCTCGGTCGGGTCGACCCAGCCCAGCATGACGCGGGCGGTCATGATCATGGCCTGCGCATCTTCGAGGCTCACATCGAAGGGCTCAAGCGCGCCGTCGTCTTTGACACGCTCGCCGTTGACCGTGGTCCAGCCGCCAGCCAGTTCCCAATCGGCACAGGTGGCGAAATCTTCCAGCGTTTTGACGTCGTCCTTGGCCAGCGCTTCTATCATTTGGGGGGTCAGCCCCTCAAATTCAACCAGGCTGTCTTCGACACCCAATGCGCGGGCGTTATCGAGCGCCGCTTTGTTCTGCGCTTCGAGCACGTCGCGGGCGCGGGCCTGCAACTCACCCGCCGTGTCTTCGTCTACACCGTCGATGACCAGCAACTCGTCGACTTCGACGTAGGCCACTTCTTCGAGGTTGGTGAAACCTTCGGAGACCAGAAGCTGGGCGAAGAATTCGTCGAGATCGAGGTTGTCCATGAACAGCTTGGTGCGCAGTTCGAACTCGGCCTGACGGCGCTGGCTTTCCTGCTCTTCGGTCATGATGTCGATGTCGAGACCGGTCAACTGGCTAGCAAGACGCACGTTCTGACCACGGCGGCCAATGGCGAGCGACAGTTGCTCTTCAGGCACGACGACTTCGATCTTACCGGCTTCTTCGTCCAGAACCACTTTCGACACTTCAGCAGGCTGAAGCGCGTTCACAAGGAAGGTGGGCTGGTCTTCGTTCCACGGAATGATGTCGATTTTCTCGCCCTGAAGCTCGTTCACCACGGCCTGCACGCGGCTGCCGCGCATACCGACGCAGGCACCGACTGGGTCGATGGAACCGTCATGCGAGATAACGGCGATCTTGGCGCGCGAGCCGGGGTCGCGGGCAACCGCTTTGATCTCGATGATGCCGTCGTAGATTTCCGGCACTTCCATTTTGAACAACTCGGCCATGAATTCAGGCGCGGTGCGGCTCAGGAAAATCTGCGGGCCGCGCTGCTCGCGGCGCACGTCTTTGATGTAGACGCGGATGCGGTCGTTCGGGCGATAGCTTTCGCGGCCAATCTTCTCGTTCCGGCGCAGGATCGCTTCGCCAGCGCCCACGTCGACGATGACGTTGCCATATTCCTCGCGCTTGACCAGACCGTTGATGATGGTCCCGGCGCGGTCTTTGAATTCTTCGTACTGGCGGTCACGCTCAGCTTCGCGGACCTTTTGCAAGATGACCTGCTTGGCCGACTGCGCCGCGATGCGGCCCATTTCAACCGGAGGCACTTCCTCGACGAAAGTGTCGCCAACCTTGGGGTCGGCCATGTACTGCTTGGCCTGCTCTACGGTGAACTCGGCCTGATAGTTCTCAAGCTCATCATCCTCGACCACGGTGCGGACGCGGGTGAAGGTGGCCTTGCCGGTCTTGCGGTCGATGTCCACCCGGATGTCCATCTCGGCGCCGTAGCGAGACTTGGCGGCACGGGCGAGGGATTCTTCCATCGCTTCGACGACCAGACCAGGGTCGATCATCTTCTCGCGCGCCACCGCCTCGGCGGTTTGCAACAGCTCAAGCTGGTTTGCAGATGTAATGGCCATTAGGTGTCTCCCTCAGCAGACTCTTCAGTCTCGATATCATCAAAATCGGTTTCGTCGATCGCACCAGACGCTTTGCGCTGGCGGAGCATTTCCTTGATCAGGTCGTCGGTCAGCACCAGCTTGGCATCGCTGAGCCAGTCGAACTGCAACCCGATGGTGCCTTCTTCGACATTGATCAGCACTTCGCCGGCCTCGACGCCAGCCAACTCACCCTTGAAGCGGCGGCGGCCGTCAATCAGTTCGGTCGTCTCGATCTTGGCCTCATAGCCTTCGAAAGCGTCGAAATCCTTAAGCCGCGTCAGCGGGCGGTCGATGCCGGGGCTCGAGACCTCAAGCGAATATTCGTCCAAGATCGGGTCTTCGACATCCAGCACGGCGCCGATGGCCTGCGAGATCTTGGCGCATTCATCCACTTCGATCCCGCCCTCGGGCCGGTCGGCCATGACTTGCAGGGTGGTGGACTTGCCCGACATCAGGCGCACGCGCACCAGTTCAAAACCCATATCCTCGATCACCGGAGTGATGATCTCGGCCAGGCGGCGGTCGATGGCGGCTTTGGCGATCAGGTCATTCGACATGAGACATCCATTTTCACTGGGCACAAAAAAACGGGCGCGCGGCCCGTTCACGAATTCGGTGGAGCCTTCGGTGTGGACCCGAAAGCGCCGCTGTTGAAGGGGATATAGGCCGAATGCGGCGAAACTGCAACCCCTCTCAGCCGAACCACCACCGCTCTGGCGCGCGCAGGTTGTCCATCGGCGCTTGGCGTCCGGGGTTCGGCGGCTGGCGCAGATCGCCCGACAATGCGCTGACCCCGCCTGTGCTATCGGCCTGAAGCGTCACATCCCCCCGGTCGCGGTAGCGGGGCCGCGCCGGTAAATCCGCTGCATCAACAAGCCCTTCGCTCAGTGCCTGCGCCCGCACGTCACGAGCGGGGATCGACACAAGCTCAACCGTATCGAACCACCCGGCGGTGCCGTCCTTGTAATGCGTCTCTACCCGCTCGGCCAAAACCTGACGCCCGGCGGAAAAGCGCCGCAGACGGTAAAGCCCGGTGCCGATCCCGGCCTCGGGGGCATGGGCGGGGCGGATCACATAGCGCGATTGCGCGAGCAGCAGCGGCAGGTCGGGATTCGCCGCTGCCAATGAGACTTGCACTTGCAGTTCATCCTGAACCGCGACCTCGGCCCCGGTCAGCACGGATTGCAGACTGGCCACAACATCGCGGGCGGTCAGCGGACTGCCGTCGTGAAAACGCACATCGGGGCGCAGATCGAATTGCCACTGCCGCGCGCCTTCGCTGGCTTGCCAGCCAGTCGCCAACTCACCCTTGAGGATGCCATTGCCTGTGACTTCGGTCAGCGTGTCAAAAATCATCCCCTGCCGCGCGACCTGCATGAACAGCCCGTCGCCTTTGACCCAAGTGTCGTCACGCGTAGCACCCGAAAGCGCCAGCCGCAAACGGCCCCCGCGCCGGGGCGGCTCCCCCGCGCTGGCACCTGTCGCGGCCAACAGGGCCGCCGCCGCACCGGTGGTGAAAAGCGCCCGGCGATCCAGCAAAGAGTTGCGCCCGCTCATCGCTGCCCGATCCTATCCATCGTGCGCACCAATTCGGCACTGATCCCCGGCTCCGACAAGGCGTGGCCCGCATCCCGGATCATCCGCAGGTCGGCATTAGGCCAGCGTTCGGCCAGCGCATAGGCCCCCGCAGGCGGGCAGATCATGTCATAGCGCCCCTGCACGATGACCCCCGGGATATGCGCGATCCGCCCCATATGTTCGAGGATCTGACCGTCGAACTCCAAAAAGCCATTGTTGGTGAAATAATGGTTCTCCAACCGCGAAAAGGCCCGCGCATAGGCCGATGGCCCGCCATGCGACACCCCATCGGAATGTACCGAGGCCAGCGCGTTCTCCCAAGCGGCCCATGCGCGGCCATAGTCCTGCTCGACCCGCAGATCGCCCGAGAACAGCCGCCGGTGATAAGCCGCGATCAGATCGTCCCGCTCATCTTCGGGGATCAGGTTCACGAAACGCGCCCACAGTTCGGGCCAGAACCGCCCGGCCCCACCGCCGTAAAACCAATCAAGCTCGGCCTGCGTCATCAGAAAGACGCCGCGCAGGATCAGATGGCGCACCGCTTCGGGGTGCGCTTGGGCATAGATCAGCGAAAGCGTCGCGCCCCAAGAGCCGCCAAAAACCATCCATTTGTCGATGCCAAGCGTGGTGCGAATCAGCTCGATATCGGCGACCAGATGCCATGTCGTGTTGTCCGTGACCGACGCATGCGGGGTGGAGCGCCCGCATCCGCGCTGATCGAACAGCACCACACGGTAGACCTTGGGGTCGAAATACCGCCGCATCGCCGGGCTGCAACCACCGCCGGGGCCGCCATGCAGCACGACAACGGGGATGCCATCGGGGTTGCCACATTGCTCGACATAGACCTGATGCCCTTGCCCTACGGACAGCATCCGCTGGTCGAAAGGCTCAACCGGCGGATAAAGATGCGGCGCGCCGCGTTTTTGGTCGGGATACTTGTCCATTGCCGCCCTATATAGTCATTGAACCCAAAAGAGCACAGGGAGATCAGAATGCAAGCGGATCAATCAACCATCGACCCCGCCGAGATCGCCAAATTCGAAGCCATGGCCGCCGAATGGTGGGATCTGAACGGCAAGTTCAAGCCGCTGCACATGCTGAACCCCTGCCGGTTGGACTATATCACCAGCCAGATCGCGGGGGAGTTTGACCGCGACCTGACGGGCTCTGCCCCTTTCGCGGGGCTGCGGATCCTCGACATCGGCTGCGGCGGCGGGTTGCTGTCCGAACCGATGGCGCGGCTTGGGGCCGAAGTGGTGGGCGCGGATGCGGCGGCGGGGAATATCCCCGTGGCGCAGATTCACGCGCAGCAATCGGGGCTAGAGATCGACTACCGCCACACCACCGCCGAAGACATGGCCGATGCCGGTGAGAAATTCGACGTGGTGCTGAACATGGAGGTGGTCGAACATGTCGCCTCTCCCATCGACTATCTGATCGCTTGTCGCCGCCTGCTGAAACCCGGCGGGCTGCACATCTGTTCGACCCTGAACCGCAATCCAAAGTCCTTTATGATGGCGATTGTCGGGGCCGAGCATGTGATGCGCTGGCTGCCCAAGGGCACCCATGACTGGAACAAGTTCATCACCCCCGATGAGCTTTTCGACCTGCTGAGCCGCGCCGGGCTGGAGCCGGTGGATCGCAAAGGTTTCGTCTTTAACCCCGTCGCGTGGTCGTGGCGGCTATCGGATCGGGATCTGAGCGTGAACTACGTGACCGCCAGCCTTAATCCGGGCCTCAACCCTGGCTCAACTGACGTCTGAGCGCGCGCAGGATCGGGAGCGTGGCGCGGACCTGTTCTTCGCCAAGCTCCCCCACCACGTTCGAGATCATCGGCGTGATCGCATTCACCGCCGCATCCCGCGCCTGCCGCCCGGCGGGGCTGATCGCGACCATCTTGCGCCGCGCGTCGTCCCAATCGGGGCGGATATGAACGTAACCGGCCCATTCGAGTTTGCTCAGCGTGTTGGTCATCGCCCCGCGCGTGACGTTGAAGGTCTCGGCCAGTTGCGCGGGCGAGCGTTCGCCGCCATGCCACGAAAGCGAGTTCAGCACCGAGAAATGCGAGATCTCCATCCCCCGCGGCAACACCCGTGTCAGGCGACTGCGCACCGATTGGTCGGCGGCCAGCAATTCTCCGAACAACATGATCGCAAGGGTGTTTTTATCGTCGGTCATTTTCGGTCCGGTCAGGGCGCGGCAAAGGGGCGGCGGTTGGCAAGGCTGGGCACTTTGGCGCGGGCCTTGTCACATTCTTCCATTTCCATGTCACAAAAGTAAACGCCGGGGGCTGTCCCGGCATCCAACACCACCTCCCCCCAAGGGGCCACGACCAGTGAATGCCCATAGGTGTCGCGGGTCTTATGCGCGGCGCTGGCATGGGTGCCCGTCTGGGCCGGGGCCAGCACATAGCAGCCGTTCTCGATCGCCCGCGCCCTCAGCAGAGTGTGCCAATGCGCGGCCCCGGTGACCGGAGAGAAGGCCGCTGGCATGGTCAGGATGCGCGCGCCCGCCTCGGCCAACGCTTGATAGAGCGCCGGAAAACGCATGTCATAGCAGATCGACATGCCGATCTTGCCAAAAGGCGTCTCGGCCACCACGGCTTTGTCGCCGGGGCGATAGCCCGCGGACTCGCGGTAGCTTTCGGTCTCGTTGATATCCACGTCGAACATATGGATCTTGTCATAGCGCGCGACGATCTCCCCCTGCGGGGAAATCAGGAAAGACCGGTTGGCAAAGCGCCCGTCCCCCCCGCGCGTTTTCAGACCGAGCGAGCCGATCAGCAGCCAGATGCCCGCCTTCGCCGCCTCTTCGCGCAGGGCCGCGAGGGTGGCGTCGTCTTCCTCATAGGCCAACACCGACTGTTGATGGCTGCGGCTGGTGCTGACGCAATTCGTCACCTCGGGGGTCAGGACAAACTCGGCCCCGCCCTCCACCGCCTCGCGCAGCAGGGCGCGGGTCTCGATCAAGTTGACGGCGGGGTCGTCCGAGACGTTGAGTTGCAGCAGCGCGATTTTCATCTGTCTTGCAGCAGCGCGTCGAGTTTGCCAGCACGGTCCAGCGCGTAAAGCTCATCACAGCCGCCCACATGCACGTCGCCGATGAAAATCTGCGGCACGGTGCGGGCACCGCCTGCCCGCTGGATCATCTCTTTCTTGCGCTCAGGCTCCGACAGCACGTCGACTTCGTCAAAAGCTGCGCCCTTCTGGGTGAGCAGACGTTTGGCGGAATGGCAAAAACCGCAGAGCGGCGACGTATAGATTTCGATAGGTTGCATAGGATCACCCTTTGAACAGTTAACGTTGCACAGTGATCTAGGTCTCTTTGGCCACGCGCGCCAGTGCCAGCACGAAAACGGGGCCGGATCCGGCGGCCAGACAGGCCTGCGTGCAGGCGGTCAATGTGGCGCCGGAGGTAAAGACATCGTCCACCAAGATCACCGGTCGCGTTATGATACGGTGCCGCCGCCGAGGATGCACGCGGATCGCCTGTTCCAACACGCGATACCGGGCTGCACGGCCCAAACCCTCCAACGAGGGCGTATGCCGGACCCGCTGCAACAGATCGGGGCACCAGCGGTGCCCGGTTTCCGCCGACAGCGCTTTGGCCAGCAGAGCCGATTGATTGTACCGCCGTTTTAGCAAGCGCAGCCAATGCAGCGGCACCGGCGCGATCAGCGCCTCTTGCGGCAGGATGCCTTGGGCCGCCTGCGCCATCCAGCGGGCCGCGGGGCGGGCGATCTCTTGCCGGTCGCTATGTTTCAGCGCCAGAACCAGCCTGCGCCCCATATCGCGGTAGATGAGCGCCGTGCGTCCCTGCGCCCAAGGCCGCGGCGTGGCAAGACAGGCATCACAATGGGGTGAACCCACATCCCCGCCGCCCGGCAGGGGCACGCCGCAGGCATCGCAAACCGTCCCGCCGATGAAGGCCGTGTCGCGCCAGCAAGCGCCGCAAAGCCCGAAATCCGCATCAACAAGCCCGCCGCAGCCCAGACAGCGCGGCGGGTAGATAAGCGACACTGCTGTTTGAAGTCCCCGTGGCGGCATTCTATGTGTTCCCCATGACAGCACAGCCCAACCTGACCGACCCCAAGGCCCTCGCCCAGCACCGCGCCCGCGCGACGGCGCGGGGCATGTTCCTGCAACAGGCAGCCGCCGATGAGGTTCAGGATCGGCTGAGTTTGGTTAAGAAAACGTTTACCGCACCGGCCATCGTGACCGGCTTCCCCCAAGTCTGGGCGGAGGCGCTCCCCAAGGCCCAGATCGTCCCCGAGGCCGAGGTGCTGTCACTGGAACCGCAGGCGCATGATCTGGTGATCCACGCCATGGGCCTGCATTGGGCGAATGACCCCATTGGCCAGTTGATCCAATGCCGCCGCGCGCTGCGTCCTGACGGGCTGTTGCAGGCGGTGGCGCTTGGCGGGCAAACCCTGCATGAGCTGCGCGCCTGCCTTGGTCAAGCCGAAGCCGAAGTGACCGGCGGCCTGTCGCCCCGCATCGCCCCGATGGGAGAGCTGCGCGATCTCGGGGCGCTGCTGCAACGCGCGGGGCTGGCCCTGCCCGTGGCCGATAGCCAACCGCTGACCGTGGAATATGATGACGCATGGGCCCTGATGCGCGACCTGCGCGAGATGGGAGAGACCAACGCCCTGCAAGCCCGCCTGCGCCGCCCCACGGGCCGCGCCGTGCTGACACGCGCGGCTGAGCTTTACGCCACGCATTTCACCGCCGCCTCGGGCCGGATCGTGGCGACTTTCGACATGATATTTCTTGCCGGATGGGCACCGGACGAAAGCCAGCAAAAGCCGCTCCGCCCCGGATCGGCGCAGCAACGGCTGGCAGATGCGCTGAATAGTCGCGAGGAACCCCTCCCCGATTGACCCAATCGGCAAAGCGGCTATCTCTGCGCGGATCACATGTGCGAGGAAACCCCCATGCAGGCAGCCCAGCCCCAATCCGCCCAAGCCGACGCCACCCGGCCCGAACACGGCCCCGGCGATCACCCAAAAGTCCCGCGTCCCAAGGTTGGTGTTCTGCTCGCCAACCTTGGCACGCCGGATGGCTATGACTATTGGTCAATGCGCCGTTACCTAAGCGAGTTCCTCTCGGACCGCCGGGTGATCGACTACAGCCCGTGGAAATGGCAACCGCTGTTGCAAACGGTGATCCTGACCAAACGCCCCTTTGCCAGCGGCGCGGCCTATAAATCCATCTGGAATGAGGCCGAGAACGAGAGCCCACTGGCGACGATCACCAAATCGCAAACCGCCAAAATCAAAGCGGCGCTCAAAGCACGATACGGGGCCGACGTGATGGTCGATTACGCCATGCGCTATGGCAACCCGTCGACCCGCTCCAAAGTCGAGGCGATGGTCGCCGCCGGATGCCAGAAGATACTGTTCTTCCCGCTTTATCCGCAATATGCCGGGGCCACGACCGCAACCGCGAATGACGCTTTCTTTGCCGCGCTGGCCAAAGAGAAATGGCAACCTGCCTCGCGCACCGTGGCCCCCTATTTCGACCGCCCCGACTATATCGAAGCGCTGGCCCAATCCGTCGAACGTGCCTATGCCGCGAAGGACAAGAAGCCCGATCTGCTGGTCTGCTCCTACCACGGTCTGCCGCAGCGCTATCTGATGGAGGGTGACCCCTACCATTGCCAATGTCAGAAAACGACGCGCCTGCTGAAGGAACGTCTGGGCTGGCAGGACAGCGAGATCATCACGACCTTCCAGTCGCAGTTCGGCCCCGAGGAATGGTTGCAACCCTATACCGTCGAAGAAGTCGCGCGTCAGGCCAAGGCGGGCAAGAAAAGCATCGCCGTCTGCGCGCCTGCTTTCTCGGCCGATTGTATCGAAACGCTCGAAGAGATCAACGAAGAGATCAAAGAAAGCTTTGAAGAGGCAGGCGGCGAGGATTTCACCTATATTCCCTGCCTGAACGACGATGCGGCGCATATCGAAACGCTGACCACGATCATCACCGAGAACTTGGGCGGCTGGCTGGACTAAGCCCGCCTTGGGGTCGCTGCGGCGGCCCCTTTTTCAGAACCTTGCGCAGAAAACAAAAAAGGCGGTGCAGTGCACCGCCTTTTCCGTTTGATCGTCAGTTCCGATTAGTCGGAAGCAACAGCTGCGGCAACCAGAGCCAGCAGGATCAGGGGAACCAGGATGCCCGAGGACGAACCTGTTGTTTCTTCCACGATGACCGGTGCTTCGACGATCGGCTCGGCCAGCGAACCAGCAAAAGCAGTCGATGCAGCAGCGGACAGAGCAGCGGCGAGAACGAGTTTCTTCATAACATAACCTCCAGAATAGGCGTGCTGTATCATATACATACACGCACCCAAGACTTACCTCGTAATCCTGTTCTAAACAGTATCGGCAAAAGTTTGCAAACCCGGAATCAGCTATTGCATCAAGGAATCAGGGGGATGTCGTCAAATAAGCAACACCTGTGTGCCAACCTTTGTCAGGGCAAAAAGTTCGGCGATATGTTCGTTGTAGAGCCCGATGCAACCATTGGAAGACTTACGTCCAATTTTTCTTGTGTCGTGGGTTCCGTGGATACGATAGTAGGTCCAGCTGAGGTATAGCGCATGGGTGCCCAGAGGGTTGTCCGGGCCGGGGCCGACATAGGGCGGCCATTCGGGATTGCGCTTGAGCATCGACGGCGTGGGACGCCAGCTTGGCCCCTCGACCTTTTTGATGACACGGGTTCGGCCACGGCGTGTGAGGTCTTCGGTCAGCGGCACCGAAGAGGGGTAGAGTTTGTAAACGCTCTGGTCCTCAGACCAGTAGTGCACCGCCCGGCTGTCGATATCGACCAGCACCGCGCCATTGCGCGTGTTGCTGAAATAGGGGCGCCAATCCAGCATCCGGAAACTTGAGACATTGCGCTTGACCGCTTCGGTCAGATCACGCTCTGTCTCGGTCGTGGCGGTGGAGTTGAAAGAAGAGGTACTTTGCGCCAGCGCGGGCGTGGCGAGCATCGCGGCGCTGCCAGCAAGGAAGCCACGGCGGCTCTTGATCGAAAAACGGGGAGCGGACATGGAGCGTCTCCAAAACTGAAATTATGCTAATTATTGCCAGTTATATGGCTCGAAAGACGCAGTTTCAATTGAAACCGGGGCCGCACGGCAGAGTCATGCCTATGTGCGTTTGAACTGCAACGCGCCCCGATGTAAGGCAGAAAAAACTTCATTGCGTGGAGCGCTCATATGATCCGTATCCTGTCCATTCTACTGGCGCTGACGGTTGCGCTATCTGCCTGTACCCCGTCCAGCACGACCGGCGGCAAAGCCGGCGGCACCTACCGCATCAGCCGCTCCGACGCGGGTACGATCCAATTCCGCATGCTCGACTCCGTCAATGCGCTGCGCAGCTCTGCCGGGGTGACGCCGCTCGCGCTAGATGCCAAGCTGAACGCCGCTGCCGCCACCCATTCGCGCGATATGGCGGTGCAAAACCGCCCCTGGCATTTCGGCTCTGACGGGTCCTCGCCCATCGATCGCATTCAGCGCGTGGGCTACACTGGCGGTCTGGTCGGCGAGGTGATCTCGGAAACCTATGAGACCGAGCTTGAGACCCTCGCCGCATGGATGGAGCAACCCGACACGCGCCGCATCTTGATGGCCCCCGATGGCCGCCAGATGGGTTTCTCATGGCATCAGGAAAACGGCGGCAAGATCTGGTGGACGCTGGTCGTCGGCAACTGATCTTTGTCTGATTAACCGACCGATCCGGCCCCTGCGGGGGCCGGTGTCGTATCAAGCGGTTCTTAGGGCGTGATCAGGATCGGCGTGCCGTCCCGCACCATCGCGTAGACATCTTCGATTTCCTTGTTGGTGACCGCGATACAGCCCCAAGTCCAATCGTGCTTTTCTTTCTTCCGCGGGTCTTTCTGCCCGTGGATAAAGATATCGCCCCCCGGGCTTTTGCCCATGGCGCGGGCGTTTTCGATATCGCGCGCGTTCGGGTAATCGATCCCGACAGAAAGATGGAAACGACTGTTCGGGTTGCGACGGTCGATTCGATACAGCCCTTCGGGCGTGCGGCCATCCCCCTCAAAGGCTTTGTGACCCACCGGAGCGAAGCCTAGCTTGATCCGGTAATCTTCGAGCACGCGGTTATGGTGCAACAGCATCATGCGGCGTTGGCTTTTGTTCACAACCACATAGGTCACTTCAGGACCCGTGTAACGTTTGAACTTACTGCTGCTGCACGCGCCGAGCGCCACCATAGCGGTGCCGCCAAGTATCATCGTCCTGCGTTTCATCACTGTGCCCTCAACGCCCTGGCCATTCCGGCCTTTTTATCCGCGTTACCATAGAGAGGGATTAATTTCACTCAAAAAGCAGTGATCCGCGGCGTCATATGGGGCCGTGGATTAGCTTTTAGGCAGGGTCAGACAGGCGGCGAGTTCCACATGGGACGACCAGCGGAACTGGTCGACCACCTGTACCCAGTCCAGCCGATAGCCTGCCGCGATCATGTTCTGCACATCGCGGGCAAAGCTCACCGGATTGCAGGAGACATAGGCCACGCGCGGCACCTCGGCGCGGATGATCTCGGCCACCTGCGCTTCGGCCCCCGCGCGGGGCGGGTCGAGCACCACGGCGTCGATCTTAGCCAGTTCATCCGGAAGGAGCGGTCGGCGAAACAGATCGCGCGTCTCGGCGGTGAGCGGTTTTGCCCCCTTGGCCCGACGCCAGCCCCCTTCCAGCGCGGCGATCATCTCGGCATCGCCTTCCACCGCGTGCACCCGCGCCTGCTGCGCCAAGGGCAAGGCAAAGGTGCCACAGCCCGCGAAAAGATCGGCCACGACCTCGGCCTTACCCACGGCGTCTCTGACCGCCTCCAGCAAAGCCGCTTCGCCATGACGGGTGGCCTGCAAGAAGGCGCCCGGCGGCGGCGTGACCGGCGCATCGCCAAAGCGCTGCGCTGGCGGCGCGCGCATCGCGATCACCTCGCCATCCCATGTCAGCCGAGCCAGAGATAGAGCCTCACAAGCCTGCGCCAACTGCTGGCGCAGCGGTCCGTCGAGCGGTTTGCCATTGGCGACAGAGACGTCCAGCCCCTCTTCCGACAGGGTGACCGTGACAGCCAATTCGGCCTTTCGGCTGGTGCCGATCAGCGCCAGTTCTTCGGCGACCTTCAGCCCCGGCAGCAAGGCGGGATCGACCAACTGACAGCCCGGCACCTCGATCAGCACGTCAGAGGCGCGGCCATGAAAGCCCGCCATAGCGCCCTTTTTCGTCCGCCGCGCGGCAAAGGTCGCCCTGCGGCGCGATTGCGCGGGGGAGGTTTGGATGGGGCGAAATTCTGTCTCTAACCCATGAGCCGAAAGCGCATTGCGCACCACATCGACCTTCCAAGCCGCCACGAAATCATCCGTGGCATGCTGCAACTGGCAGCCACCGCAGGATTTGAAATGGCGACAGGGCGGTGCGACCCGCTGGTCGGAGGGGGTGACGATCCGCACATCGCGAAGCTGCTGCCCGTCGACAACGCCGGTGACGGTTTCCCCCGGCAGGGTCATCGGGGCAAAGATCGGACCTTCGGCGATGCCATCGCCGTGGTGGCCGAGACGCAAGATTTCATGTTCTGTCATAGCCTGCCCATAGCGCGGCTAAGGCGACTGGGAAAGCCTATTCCGCCGCCTTCACATCCAGAAACCCGCCCGACTGCCGATGCCAATAGCGCGCATAAAGCCCGTCTTGGGCAAGCAAATCGGCATGGCTGCCAATCTCTGCAATGCGGCCCGCGTCCAGCACCATGATGCGGTCCATCTCGGTCAGGGTCGACAGACGGTGGGCAATGGCTAGCACGGTTTTGCCTTCCATCACACGGTCTAGGGTCTGCTGAATGGCGGCCTCCACCTCGCTATCAAGGGCGCTCGTCGCCTCGTCCAACACCAGTATCGGCGCGTCTTTCAGGATGGCGCGGGCCAAGGCGATGCGCTGGCGCTGGCCGCCCGAAAGCTTCACCCCACGCTCCCCCAGATGCGCGTCATAGCCGCGGCGACCTTTGTGATCTTCGAGCTGCTGAATGAACTCATGCGCCTCGGCCCGTTCGGCGGCGGCGATGACCTCGGCCTCAGTCGCATCGGGGCGGCCATACAGGATGTTGTCCCGCGCGGAGCGGTTGAACATCGCCGTCTCCTGCGTGACCATGCCGATATTGCGCCGCAGGCTCTCTTGGGTCACCGTCGTGGTATCCACCCCGTCGATCAATATCTTGCCCTGCTCCGGTTCATAGAGCCGCAAGAGCAGCGCCACGAGGGTCGATTTCCCCGTCCCCGAAGCACCGACGATGCCCAGCTTCTCACCCGGTTGGATGGTCAGCGATATCCGGTCGATCCCCCCGGTCTGACGGCCATAGGCAAAGCCCAGATCGCGCAACTCGATCTCTCCGGCCTCGACGACCAGTTCCTGCGCATCAGGCTCATCATCCAGCCGCACGCGCGGCGTCAGGGTGCGCATGCCGTCTTCGACCTCCCCAATATTCGAATAGATCGCCATCAGCGTGAATGAGACCCAGCCCGTCATCTGCGCGATACGGATCGCGATGGCGCCGGAGGCGACGATATCGCCCTCGCTCGCCAATCCGCGCTGCCACAGCAGGATCGTCCCGCCCAGCAACAGAACCGGCAAAAGCCCCGCAAGGCTCATCAGCGCCAGACGGAACCCGGCGGCGAGATAGCCGAACTCCAACGCCCGGGCGCGAAAGCTCTGCATCGCGGAAAGTGCCGCGCGGTCTTCGTGATCGGCATGGGCGAAAAGCTTCACCGTCTTGATGTTGGTGATCGTATCGACCACCTGCCCCGACACCATCGCACGCGCCCCGGCCCGCCCCGCGGCCCGTTTGCGCACGCGCGGCAAGAACCAGTTGATCAGCGCCAGATACATCACCAGCCAGACGGAAAACCCAACCGCCACACGCCAGTCGATCGCCAAAAGCAAGGCGACCGACCCCACCAGAGAGGCAAGCGCAAAGGCCACCACGTTGATCACCTCGGCGGCCACATCCGTCACCGCCCGCGCGGCCTGCATCTGCTTTTGCGCGATGCGCCCGGCGAAATCTTCGTCAAAAAAATTGACGTTCTGCCCCAATGTCCAACGGTGCAGCCGCGACAGCACCAGCGGGTTCACATTGGGCTGCACCATGATCGCGTTAGAGGCCGAGGAGAGGCCAAACAGCACGGGACGCGCCACAAGGAAAAACGCAATCGCGCCCAAGACCAGAACCAGACTGCTGCCCTCAAAAAACCGCTCCGGCCCCGCGCTGACCGTGGCATCGATCACCTTGCCCAAAATCCACGCTGTGCCCGCCTCCATCGCGCCAGCGGCGGCAGATAGAAAGGCGGCGAGCCAGAGCACCGGCCAAGCGCCTGCAAGGCACCAGCGGATGAAGGCCCAGAGGGTCTGCGGTGGCGGCCCGTCGGCGGGGCGAAACGGGTTGATCCAGTTCGAAATGCTCACGTCTTTTCATCCAATGCGAGAAAACCGCCCGACTGACGGTGCCAGAAAGCTGCATATAGGCCAGCTTTCTGCAAAAGCGCTTCATGGCTGCCCTCTTCGACGATACGACCTTGATCCAGAACCAGAATTCGGTCCATCTCGGCAATCGTCGACAGCCTGTGCGCGATGGCGATGACGGTCTTGCCCGCCATCATGCCATAGAGCGTTTCCTGAATGACGGCCTCCACCTCACTGTCGAGCGCGCTTGTCGCCTCATCCAGCAACAAGATCGGCGCGTCCTTGAGGATCACCCGCGCCAGCGTGATGCGCTGCCGTTGCCCGCCGGACAGCTTCACGCCCCGCTCGCCCACACGCGCGTCATAGCCCGAGCGCCCTTCAGGGTCGGTCAGATCGAGGATGAACTCATGCGCCTGCGCCTGTTTCGCCGCCGCGATCATCTCGGCCTCGCTGGCGTCGGGACGGCCATAAAGGATATTCTCGCGCACCGAGCGATGCAGCAGCGAGGAATCCTGCTGCACCACACCGATATGCCGCCTAAGACTGTCTTGCCGGACCTGTGCGATGTCCTGCCCGTCGATCCGAATTTCGCCCGTTTCGGCGTCGTAGAACCGCAGTATCAGCTTCACGAGGGTCGATTTACCCGCGCCCGAGCGGCCCACAAGGCCAATCCTTTCGCCCGGCTGCACGGTGATATTGATGTCCTGAACCCCGCCGCTGTCGCGCCCATAGTGATGGCTCAGCCCCGCCATTTCAATCCGCCCTTCGGTGAGTTTCAGCGGCGGCGCATCGCGGCGGTCGGTGAGGGCGAGGGGCTGGGCAATGGTCTCCATCCCTTCGGCGACGACACCCAATTCGCGGAAAAAGCTCGACAGCGCCCACATGATCCAACCGGTCATGGAGTTAAGCCGCAGCGCCAGCGCGGCGGCAGCGGCGACGACACCGACGCTTGCCTCGGCCCCCATCCACAACAACAATGCCCAGCTGACGACGCCCACGATCAACATGCCGTTGAGAAGGGTGAGCACCACATCCATGATGGTGAAAATACGCATCTCACCTTGAAACGTGCGCCGCGCCTCTTCGATGGCTTCGCCCGCGAAATCGACCTCCAGATCATGATGCGCGAACATCTTGACCGAATGGATATTGGTATAGGCATCCACCACGCGCCCCGTCACCTGCGACCGCGCGTCCGACGCGGCTTTGGACGCAGGGCCGACCCGTTTGATCGTCCAAGCCACCAAGCCGCCATAGAGGATGAACCACCCCAAAAGCGGCACTAATAAACGGATATCCGAGGTAGAGAGCAGGATCGCCGCGCCGATCATATAGGCCAGCGAGTAAGAGATCGCATCAAAGACCTGAAAGACGACCTCCCCCGCTGCCGGTGGGGTCTGCATGATCCGGTTGGCGATACGCCCGGCAAAGTCATTCTCAAACCAGCCCACCGATTGCCGCAAGACATGGCGATGCGCCCGCCAACGGATCAACGTGCCGAAGTTCGGCAAGATCGCATTGTTCAAAAGCATCACATCGACCGCCTGCACCATGGGCCGCAGCAACAGCACGGCCAGCGCCACGAGGACCAGCTCGGTCCCATGTTCCGCCCACATCTGCGCAGGATCGCTGCCCAGCAGATCGACGATGCGGCCCATGTAGTAGATCAGCCCAACCTCGATCGCGGCGACAAGGACCGCCATCAGCCCGGCGAGGGCAAAGACCTTTTTGAACGGCTGCGCATAGTCCCGCAGAAAGGGCCAGAGCCCTTGTGGCGGCACATCCTTCTCGCGATAGGAGACATAGGGATCGACGAGGTTTTCAAAAAAGCGAAACATGGGGAGACCTTGAAAAATAGACGTGCAAAATGTTCGGCGCTGCCCAATAGCAGAGCCGCAAAGGGGCAATGGTTATGCCAGCTTAGCTGAACCAGATCCCGCGGTACATTTCGCCCATCTCCCTTGTAATGCGCTTTGGATAGACGAATTTCCCCGCGATGTCGACCTAGCTGCGGCGCGCCAATAGGTCCGCTCGCGTCAAGGTGAAGCCGGAGTTGACCCAAAGCTGTTCCAGCCGGGCAAGCTTTTGGCCCAAGGCTGGGCCTTTGAATGCGGGCATCAGGTCTTTGGCCGCCACTGGAAACCGAGCCGCCGCTGCGTTTTTTATCGTCTCTAACATGGCAGTTTCGGGCATGTTCTCCGCCATACATCCCCGCAGCAGAGCCGCCCCAATGGCCACCTCTGCCCCATGACGATAGGCAAGCTCAGGCAATGGTGGCCCTGCGAAACCCTGCTCTTGCAGCTGGGTGAGATGTTTGGCCTCAGCTTTGCTCAGCCGCAGACGGTCTGCCACAGCCTCGCCGCCCAGCGCGGCCAGACGCACCAGCCAATCGGGGCCAAGGCCAAGCCCCTGTTCGAAATGGACCAGCATGGAGATCCACCGGTCATCACTCCCCGGCAAAAGCACGGGCAAAGCACCGGTTTGCCGCATCAGAGCCAGTGCGGGGGCAGGATCAGGCGCGCGGAGGAGTTTTTTGAACTCCTGCCCAACACGTTCCGCCGAGAGCGTCTCGAGCCCATCCAAATTCGACGCGATGGCATCGAGCGCCTCCGGCTCTGGCCCCACTTCAGGGTTACCATACCACGCCATGAAGCGGAAATAGCGCAGGGTGCGCAGGTAATCTTCGCGGATACGCTGACCTGCGTCCTCGATGAAACGCAAACGGCGCGCGCGCAGGTCGGGCAGCCCGCCCAAGGGATCGATCACATGGCCCTCGGGCGTGGCATAGAGCGCGTTCATCGTGAAATCCCGGCGGCGGGCGTCATCAGCGATATCGGTGGAAAAGGCGACGACAGCCCGGCGGCCATCGGTCTCTACATCGCGGCGAAAGGTGGTGATCTCAAAGGGTTTGCCGCCCGAGACCAGCGTCACCGTGCCATGGTCGATCCCAGTCGGCACGGCCTTGACCCCGGCGGCCTTGGCCAGCGCCATCACCGTTTCAGGCGTCGCTTCGGTGGAGAGATCGACGTCGCTGTCTGGCAGTCCCAGCAGCGCATCGCGCACGCAGCCGCCGACGAAATAGATAGGATGCCCGCCCTCCTGCACCACGCGGCAAACCCGCTGTGCGTCTTCGTCATGTAGCCAGCGCGTGCCGGTCGGAATCATTGGTTCATTCGTGTCGCCCATGCCCGCAACATACGCGCGGTCGCACCCCAGATGTAATAGGGGCCGTAGGGAACGGCGTAATAATACCGCCGCTGGCCGCGCCAACGCCGGGAATGCACAAGGTAGTTGCTGGGGTCGAGTACATGGTCGAGCGGCACGCGAAACACCTCTTCGACCTCACCGGGCTCAGGCACCACGGTGAAATCGCGCGTCACATAGCCGATCACGGGCGTCACGCTAAAGCCGGTGACCGTCTCATGAGCCGGAAGCGCGCCCAATACATCCACGATATCGCTCGGCAGGCCAATCTCTTCGCGGGCTTCGCGCAGGGCGGCGGCGATGACATCCGCATCCCCGCCGTCTTGCTTGCCCCCCGGAAAGGCGATCTGCCCAGGGTGATGTTTCAGCGCCGAAGACCGTTTGGTCAAGATCAGCTCCAGCCGCGCACCGGTATCCACCACCGGGGCCAGCACCCCCGCAGGACGCAGGGCGCGCCCCTCGGGGAGGGTAACCTCTGGGTTCAGATCGAAATCAGAGGATTCCACCCCGGTCTGGGCAAGCGCCTTGCGAAAAGAATGGAACCGGTCGCTCACCTTAGGCCTTGGCGTCGAAACCGACCGTGGCCGGATCAAGGTCGTAATGAGCGCCGCAGAACTGGCAATCGGCGGTAACCCGACCTTCGTCCGTGGTCATCTTTTCGATATCGCGGGCCGAGTAGATTGACAGGCTTTGCCGCACGCGGTCTTCGGAACAGGTACAGCCGAAACGCACCGGCTGGGGGTCATAGACCCGCGGTTGTTCCTCGTGAAACAATCGCAGCAGCAGATCGGTCGGCGGGACGCTGGGGCCGATCAGTTCCAAATCCTCAACGGTGCCGAGCAGGATGTTCACGCGGTTCCAATCCTCGGCCTCATCGCCCTCGACCAAGTCATCGGCCTTGAGAATGTCACCGCTCCCCTCGCCCGACGCCGCCAACGGAGAGGCTTTGGGCATATGCTGCAACATGATGCCACCCGCGCGCCAATGCTCCGGCTCATCCGGGCCGGACGATTTGCCAAAGCTCAGGGAAAAGCGGGTCGGCAACTGTTCGGACTGGGCGAAATAGGCTTCGGCACAGGCGGCCAGAGACCCACCGGCCAGCGGCGTGATGCCCTGATAGGGGGTCATGCCTTGGCCTTGGTCGATCATGATCGCGAAATAGCCTTCGCCGACCTGCTCAAACGGGGCGTCATCGGTCAGCCGGTCCGCATCATAGCTGGCATAGGCGCGGATGCGCGCAGGCTCGCCTTCCCTTTCGGGTCCATAGTAATCGGTCGCGATCATCCGAACGGCGCCTTTGGACTGCACCTGTAGCGACAGCTTCCAGCGCAGTTTGATCGTCTGACCGATCAAAGCTGTCAGCAACGCCATCTCGGCCACGAGGGCTTCGACCTGCGGCGGATAGTCGTGCTGTTTCAGGATGCCTTCCAACACGCCATCAAGCCGCGCCACGCGGCCGCGCATGTCGACATCATCAAGCTGAAAGGGCAGAACGGTATCGTCCCACGCGATTTTAGTTCCTTGGGTCATCGGGTTTCCTTATCGGGGGCCGCTTGGCATACCGCGTCTATATAGGCGCAGCAACCCATGGAAAAAGGGGCAGCACATGATCCGACGTACAGGTGAGACACCAGAGCCCGGCCAACGATACACGCCGCGCCCCGGCGTCTATGCCATTCTGCCGCTGCAACGCCGCTTTCTCATGACGCTGGAAATGGCGGAGGAGACCGACGTGCAACTGCCCGGCGGCGGTATCGAGGCGGGGGAATCCCCGCTTCAAGCGCTGCACCGCGAGGTGCTGGAGGAAACCGGCTGGCGCATCGCCCGCCCGCGCCGGTTGGGCGCCTTCCGCCGCTTTACCTATATGAAGGACTACGACCTCTGGGCGCAGAAGATCTGCCACGTCTATGTCGCCCATCCCGTGCGCCAGATCGCCGCCCCGACAGAGCCGCATCACGCCACGCTGGTGCTATCGGCCAGCGAAGCGCTGGCAACCCTCGCCAATGAAGGCGACCGTTTGTTTCTGCAACGCCACCTAGGCTAGGCGTTGCCGTGATACTCAAGCAATATCCCCGAGACATCATCGGGGAAATCGCGGCTACCAGCGAATTCCGACAGCTTCCAAACCAGCGCACTTAGCAGCGCCGGGCCGCTGAACCGGCGCAATTCGCCCAACATGCGGGCCAACCCTTCTTCGCCCAACATCTCCCCACCCGGATCGGGGCATTCCGTCACCCCATCGGATAGGATCAACAAACGATCCCCCGGCGCCATCTGAAGCTTATAGTCCTCGAACCCGACTCCAGAAAGCAGCCCGACAGGGAAGCCCCCGGTGCCCGACTGTTCGACCCGCCCATCCGAGCGCAGCAAGGCGGGATGCGGATGCCCCGCCTGCGCGACAGTGACCTCCCCAGACGTGAGATCCGCAATCGCGAGCATCAGGGTGAAATAATGCTCCGTCTCCATCTCATGAAGAACAAGATCGTTCAGTTCCGCAATCACTTCGCCCGGTGGTCGCGCCGCGTAGGTCCCCCCGGGCAAAAGCGTGAGCGCAAGGTTCTGATCCGGCGTGGCCGCCGACAGATACCCCGCCAGCCGTGCCGTCATCAGGGCCGAACTGATCCCATGCCCAGACACATCCAAGCCAAACAGCCCCACGACCCCCGGCCGCACCGGAAAGTACCCCACCAAATCCCCGCCAACATGCCCGGCAGAGCGCAGCATCATCGACAGATTGCCCCCCTCCATGGCGCGATAACGCTCGCGAAGCAGCGATTGCTGAAATTTCTTCGCCTCGACCAAATCCTTGTCGATCCGCGCATGCACCTGCCGCAGAATATCCAAAGTCTCGGTAATCAGCTGATTTTTCTGCGTCAGGTCCCGCTGCATGGCCAGAAAACGCGCCCCCGCCATAAGACGCGCGCGTAGCTCCGGCAGACCGGCGCGCCGGAGCAAAACATCATCAGCCCCCGCATCAAGAGCGCAGTCCACCACCCCCTCCTGACTATCGACCAACAGAATGAGATAACTGCGCGCTTCCGAGAGCTCCCGAAAAGCCCGGCAAAAATCGAGCCCCGATATCGCCCAACTGCAAAGCACGATATCAGGCCACCGCTGCGCGCAAAGGGCCAACGCCTCGGCTTCCGAGGCGGCAGAAACCACCTCATATCCCCATCCTTTCAACGCGGTCGAAAGACAGGCCCGCCGGGTCTCATCCCCCTCGACCACCAAAACCGAAGGCGCCACAGCAGGCGTCGCCACTGCTTCGGAAAGGCTGGGGATATCCAATTTCATGCGACACGATCCTGACAGACCCTGTCGAGTTAACCCGCCAATCCTTACCAGAAGGTGAATCCCTCCGGCCTTCCGCTGCTACAGAACGAACTGCGCCAAGGTTTCGTCGTTGGTGATATCCGTATAGGTAAAGCCGGATTGCCCCAATTGCTCAAGAAACGGTTTGAAATTCTCCGGCCGCCGCGTCTCGATCCCGATCAGGACCGAACCAAAGTTCCGCGCCGATTTTTTCAAATACTCGAAACGGCAGATGTCATCCTCCGGCCCCAGCAGCATCAGGAATTCCTTCAACGCCCCGGGCCGCTGCGGCATGCGCAGGATGAAATATTTCTTCACACCCGAATAGCGCTGCGCCCGCTCTTTGACCTCCGGCAAACGCTCGAAATCGAAATTACCCCCCGAGGCCACGCAAACCACCGTCTTGCCCGCGATCTGATCGGCCACCTCGCCCAGCGCATCGATCGATAGCGCGCCTGCCGGTTCCAACACGATGCCTTCGACATTCAACATCTCATTGATCGTCACGCAAATCCGGTCCTCAGGCAGATGCACCACATCCGCCGGGTTCACCCCGCGCAAACGCTCGAAAGTCCGCGCACCGATCTTGGCCACCGCAGCACCATCGACAAAGTTATCGATCGGAGAGACATCAACCGGCGCCCCGGCTTCCAACGCCCGCGCAAGGCTCGGCGCACCGGCGGGTTCGACGAATGTATAATCGCAAGCCTCACCAAAATAACTTACCACCCCCGAAGACAGCCCGCCGCCGCCCACCGGCAAGATAACCCGGTCGGGCACCCGGCCCAACTGCGCGGCAATCTCCACCGCGACGGACGCCTGCCCCTCGATCACGTCGTCATCATCGAAAGGCGACAGGAAATGCGCCCCCTCCTCCCGGCAGAAATCCTGCGCTGCGGCCAGCGTGGCGTCAAAATAATCCCCCACCAACCGGATCTCGACATTCTCACCGCCGAACATGCGGGTCTTCTGCACCTTCTGCTGCGGCGTCGTCACCGGCATGAAGATCACGCCGCGCACCCCGAAATGACTACAGGCAAAAGCCACCCCCTGCGCATGGTTCCCGGCAGAGGCACAGACGAAAACCCCCTGCCCCGGGATCACCTTGCGCATCGCATTGAAGGCCCCGCGCAACTTGTAGGAGCGCACCGGGCTCAGATCCTCGCGCTTCAACCAGATATCCGCGCCAAAGCGCTCCGACAGATGCTCATTGCGCAAAAGCGGTGTCGCCGGGAACAATGCCCGCAGCGCTTCTGCCGCCGCCTGTGCTTTTCGTGCAAATTCATCCGCCATCTGTGCTCTCCTTGCTGCCATTCGTCGATAGGCGCGCAGCCAGCATAGGTCAACGCGGGCTTCAATCTTGCCCGCGCCCGCGAAAACCGCTACCTCGCAGGGCGAACTTGAAAGGAAACCCGTCATGTCTGCGCCCAAGAAAGTCGTGCTTGCCTATTCCGGCGGCCTCGATACCTCGATCATCCTCAAATGGCTGCAAACCGAATATGGCTGCGAGGTGGTGACCTTCACCGCCGATCTCGGCCAAGGCGAAGAGCTGGAACCGGCCCGCAAGAAGGCCGAGATGATGGGCATCGCGCCTGAGAACATCTACATCGAAGACGTGCGCGAGGAATTCGTCCGCGACTTCGTCTTCCCAATGTTCCGCGCCAATGCGGTCTACGAAGGTCTCTACCTCCTCGGCACCTCCATCGCCCGCCCGCTGATCTCCAAGCGTCTGGTCGAGATCGCCGAAGAAACCGGCGCCGATGCGGTCGCCCACGGCGCCACCGGCAAGGGCAACGATCAGGTCCGGTTTGAGCTCGCCGCCTATGCGCTGAACCCCGACATCAAGGTCATCGCCCCCTGGCGCGAATGGGACCTGTCGAGCCGCACCAAGCTTCTGGCCTTCGCCGAGCAGAACCAGATCCCAATCGCCAAGGACAAGCGCGGCGAAGCGCCCTTCTCGGTCGACGCCAACCTGCTGCACACCTCTTCCGAAGGCAAAGTGCTCGAAGACCCGGCGGTCGACGCGCCCGACTACGTCTACCAGCGCACCGTGAACCCCGAAGACGCCCCCGACACGCCCGAATACGTCGAGATTGGCTTCGAGCGCGGTGATGCGGTCAGCATCAACGGCGAAGCAATGTCACCCGCCACGATCCTGACCAAACTGAACGAACTTGGCGGCAAACACGGCTGCGGCCGCCTCGATCTGGTCGAAGGCCGCTTCGTCGGCATGAAGTCCCGCGGCATCTACGAGACCCCGGGCGGCACTTTGCTCTTGGAAGCGCACCGCGGCATCGAATCCATCACCCTCGACCGCGGTGCCATGCACCTCAAGGACGAGCTGATGCCGAAATACGCCGAGCTCATCTACAACGGCTTCTGGTACAGCCCCGAACGGACCATGCTGCAAGCCGCCATCGACGCGAGCCAAACCCATGTCACCGGCACCGTGCGCCTCAAGCTCTACAAGGGCCATGTCCGCACCGTTGGCCGCTGGTCCGATCACAGCCTCTATTCCGAGGCCCATGTGACCTTCGAAGACGACGCCGGCGCCTACGACCAGAAAGACGCCGCAGGCTTCATCCAACTGAACGCCCTGCGCCTCAAACTCCTCGCCGCCCGCGACAAGCGCAGCAAAGGCTGAAGCACGGGACCCCAATCCCCCTTCATCCTTTCTTAAATACCACGGGGGTCCGGGGGCAGCGCCCCCGGCGACCAGCCCCAGATAAAAACGCAAAAGGCCCGGACGCTCCCGCCCGGGCCTTTCTCTTAGCCACCTACCGGATCAATCGGCAGTGACGACCGTCATCACCAGCTCCCCATTCGGTTTGATCGGCCCGTCTTCCTTGGCGCCCAGCGTGTATTCGAACACGCCGGTTTTCATGCCACCATCTTCGGAATGCACCATGAGCATCAGCATATCGCCCGAAGCCACGTCCTCTTGCAGGATCGCGACCACATCCATGTTCTCGCCCGCGCGCAGCGGGGCGTAGCCGACCACGGGGCCGGGCTTCATGTCGGCGTCGGTGCGGTGCACAACCAGCCAGCCATTCTCGCCCGCCATCACCTTGTCGGCAGTGACGACGCCATTCGATACATCCTGACCCGAGGCTTCGACCATGGCCATGGCATGGGCATCCGCCCATGCGCCACCGGCGATCATGGACAGGGCGATTGCGGTGCTTGCAAATTTTTTCATCTGGTTTTCCCTCCGTTTGAAATAGCACCGTAGTCACGACAGCCCCGCGAAATAGTTTCGCGGTCTTCAGGAATTTTTTAGACGTTCCGCAAACAGCCGCTCATAGTAGGGCATGGCCGCCTCCAGAACTTCCGCCTCTGCTCCTTTAAGCTCGGGCAGTTCCCCCTCCGGCCCGGCAAAACCGGTGCTGCGATGGATCGCCCCATACCAATGCGGCGCCCAAACGCCATCTTCCGCACGCGGGCCGGCGGGCCAATGCAGCATCGCAGGATCGAAGGGCAGATCGATGGCGGCGCAAAGCCTGCGCAGCATCCCCTCTGGGTCCGCGCGGATATCGCCGCTGTCGATGACCAGCCCGCCCAACCGTTCGAAGAGCATGACTTGCCGGTCAAATCCGATATCCGCCAAACGGGGCGCTTCGCGCTTTTCCGCATAGCTTGCGATCACCCGGGCGGGATGGCGGATCAGGTGGATGTTCATGCAATTCTCGGCCCAATCGAGCGGGAAACTGTCGATCATATGCTGCGCCATATGTTTCATATAAAGATGCCGGGTGCCGTGTTGGACAAAGCCAAGAGGCACCCGTGCGGGGTCTTGCTCCTGCGCCGCCAGTACCGCGTCGCGCATCGGATGATCCAGCCCCGTCGCCTTGAGATAGGCCGCGTAGAACGGCTCATCCATCGCGGTGAAATCCGCACGCGCTCCGAAACTATACATCATCGCAGTGCTGAGATTGCGTGGCCCTGACCACATCGCAATACGCATGAAAGGCTTCTCCCATTGCCGTTGAACCCGGAACGCTAGAAAGAACGCGCCCGTGCGCCAAGTGGTAAATTGCCTTCACCAGAGCGTGACTTTCCCCGCCCCGGCCTTGCGCTATCTCCGCCCCAGCGGCAAGCCTAGGCCTGAGGAGGACCGATATGTTCCAAAAATCAATGTTCAAACCCGCCATACTGACCCTTGCGATCACTCTGGGCCTCGCCGCGCAGAACCGACCTGCGGCGGCGGCGGAGACCGAGGTGCTGACCGTAGCGGGCGGCTGCTTCTGGTGCGTCGAAGCCGATTTTGAATCCGTCAAAGGCGTGAAAGAGGCCATCTCGGGCTTTGCCGGGGGCCGCACCAAGAACCCGACCTACAAAGAAGTCACCGGCGGCGACACCGGCCATTACGAAGCGGTGCAGATCCAATTCGACCCGGATGTGGTCAGCCGCAAGACACTGCTTGATCTCTTCTTCCGCTCGATCGACCCCACAGATACGGGCGGGCAATTCTGTGACCGGGGCGAAAGCTACCGGACCGCGATTTTCGCGGGCAGCCCCGCCCAGAAAAGCGCGGCAGAGGCTGCCAAGGCAGAAGCGCAGGCCGCCCTTGGGACCAAGGTCGTGACGCCGATCCTTGGCGATGCGCCCTTTTACCCGGCTGATGATTATCACCAGGACTACTACAAAAGCAGCGACCGGCTGGCGTTCAGCAGTGTCGGCGTGGCCGTGAAAAAATCGGTCGCCTACAAACGCTACCGCAAGGGCTGTGGCCGTGACGTCCGCGTGAAACAGCTTTGGGGCAGCGCGGCCCCCTTCGTGAAGTAACCGCGCCCCGGTAGATTAGCTCCGAAAATCGTGATCCCGGATCTCTTTCAGATCGGGGATCACATCCGCCGTGCCATGACGCGTGACCATCAAGGCCCCGGCGCGCATGGCCAGATCAATCGCCTGCGGCATGGTCATCCCCCGGTCCAACCCGGCCAGCAGATAGCCGGTGAAAGTATCGCCCGCGCCGGTCGTATCCACCGCATCGACTTGATAGGCGGGGAAGCTCTCGACCAGATGTGCCTTGTTAGAGACCCATTCACAGCCCCCCGCCCCCAGCGTCACCACGATGTCGTCAATCGGCAGTTGCCGCAGCTCGCCCCCCGTCGCGGCCCGCAACTGCGCCGCTTCGACCTCGTTCAGCACCAATAGATCGATCTGTTCGAGGATCGCCGTCACCGCATCCGCATCGAAAGGGGCGGCGGCATAGGCCAGTCGCAGGCCCAAGGTCTTTGCCGTTCGCGCCGCGAACCGCTGCCCGTTGGTTTCGTTCTGCATCAACAGCCAATCGCCCGAGGAAGCCTCGCTCAGTGCGGCACCGATCATCTCATCGGTGATCTCGTGATTGGTGCCGGGGAAGATGACGATATTGTTCTCCCCTTCCAGATCCACGGCGATATTGGCGTGACCGGTCACGCCCTCCATCAAGGTGATATGCGCCGTTTCGACCCCATATTCCAAAAGCCGTTCCAGCGCCCAACCGCCATCGGCGCCCAACGCGCCGACATGCATCACCCGCGTCCCGGCCCGGGCGGCGGCGACCGACATATTGGCCCCCTTCCCGCCCAGCCCCTGCCGAAAATCACGGGCTGAAATAGTCTCTCCCGGTCCCGGCAGATGGGGCAGCAGATAAAAGTTATCCGCGTTGATAGAGCCGAGATTCCAGATCATCAGCCCACCTTGCAGGCCGCGAGAATGGCCATGTTAAGGATGTCATTCGCCGTCGAGGTCGAAGAGCAGATCTGAATCGACTTATCGAGGCCCGTGAGGATCGGCCCGATCACCGTGGCTCCGGCCATCTCTTGCATTAGCTTGACCGAGATGCTGGCCGAATGTCGCGCTGGCACCACGAGGATGTTCGCAGGGCCGGTCAGCCGCGAGAACGGGTAATTCGCCTGACTGGCCGCGTTCAGCGCCACGTCGACGGTCATCTCGCCCTCATATTCGAAATCCACCCCGCGCTGATCCAACACCTCTGGCGCAAGGTGCATCTTTTCGGCGCGTTCCGACACGGGATAGCCGAAGGTCGAGAAGCTAACGAAGGCGACCCGAGGCTCAAGCCCCAGGTGCCGCGCCACGCGCGCGCCGCTTTCGGCGATATTCGCCAGATCGTTCTCATCGGGCCATTCATGGACCAAGGTGTCGGCGATAAAGACGATGCGCCCCTTGTGCAGCAGGGCCGTGATGCCCGCGGCCCCGGCCTCGGCATTGGCATCAAAAACGTGGTTGAGCCGCTCCAAGACATGCGCCGACTTGCGGGTGGCCCCGGTCACCAGACCGTCGCCATGACCATGCGCCAGCATCAGTGCGGCAAAGACATGGCGGTCGCGCGAGGCGAGGCGGTGGATGTCCTTGCGGTCGAACCCCTTGCGCTGCAACCGGCCGTAAAGAAAGTCTTTATAGGTCGGCAGATGCTGGGTGTTGGCGGCGTTCACCACCTCCAACTCGCGCACCGCGTCGGCCATGCCCGCCTCTTCGAGCTTGGCGCGCACGTCGTCCTCGCGGCCCACGACCAGCGCCTTGCCCAAGCCCGCGCGCTGGTACATGACCGCCGCGCGCAGCACCTTGGGATCGTCCCCCTCGGCAAAGATCATCCGGGCCTGATTGGCCCGGGCGCGGGCGTTGATGCCGCGCAGGATGCTCGCCGTCGGGTCCATCCGCGACTTCAGCCCGACCTCATAGGCGTCCATGTCGATGATCGGGCGCCGCGCGGCCCCGGTGTCCATGCCCGCCTTGGCCACGGCGGGCGGAATGCGGTGGATGAGGCGTGGGTCGAATGGCGTGGGAATGATGTAGTCGCGGCCAAAGCTCAGCGTGCGGCCATAGGCCAGCGCCACCTCGTCCGGCACGTCCTCGCGCGCCAGTTGCGCCAGCGCATGGGCGCAGGCGATCTTCATCTCGTCGTTGATGGCCCGGGCATGGATGTCGAGCGCGCCACGGAAAAGATAGGGAAAGCCCAGCACGTTGTTGACCTGGTTCGGGTAGTCCGAGCGCCCGGTGGCGACGATGGCGTCCATGCGGACCTCATGCGCCTCTTCGGGCGTGATCTCCGGGTCTGGGTTGGCCATGGCGAAGATCACCGGGTTGTCGGCCATGGAGGCGACCATCGCAGGCGTCACCGCCCCCTTGACCGAGACGCCAAGGAACACATCCGCGCCCTTCATCGCCTCTTCCAAGCTGCGCAGCTCGGTATTGGCGGCATGGGCCGATTTCCACTGGTTCATGCCCTCGGTGCGGCCTTGGTAGATCACGCCCTTGGTGTCGCACATGATGCAATTGTCGTGTTTCGCGCCCATCGCCTTGAGCAGTTCCAGACAGGCGATGCCCGCAGCCCCCGCACCGTTGAGCACGATGCGCACGTCCTCGATCTTCTTGCCCGAGAGGTGCAACGCGTTGATCAGCCCGGCGGCACAGATCACCGCCGTGCCGTGCTGGTCGTCGTGGAAGACGGGAATGTCCATCTCTTCCTTCAGGCGCTGCTCGATGATGAAACACTCGGGCGCCTTGATGTCTTCGAGGTTGATGCCGCCGAAGGTCGGCCCCATCAGCTTGCAGGCGTTGATGAAGGCCTCGGTGTCCTCGGTATCAAGCTCGATATCGATCGAGTTCACATCCGCGAAGCGCTTGAACAGAACCGCCTTGCCTTCCATCACCGGTTTGGAGGCCAGCGCACCGAGATTGCCAAGCCCCAAAACCGCCGTCCCGTTCGAGATCACGGCGACCAGATTGCCCTTGTTGGTGTAGTCATAGGCTGTCTCAGGGCTTTCGGCGATGGCCTCACAAGGGACGGCCACACCGGGGGAATAGGCAAGGCTCAGATCGCGCTGTGTGGTCATCGGCACCGTGGCCGAGATCTCGAACTTGCCGGGGGTCGGTTCGAGGTGAAAGGCAAGCGCCTCTTCAGAGGTGATACGGTTCTTTCTCGTCACGACATTACCCTTCTTCTGCTTTGGGATCTTCTTAGCCACGATCCGAGTTCAGCACAACGCAAGCCCCACGTCAGTGCAAATCGCATGACAAAGCCCGCCCAAGGCCCCGCACCCCCTTTCGCTGCGCCGGGGGGTTTTGTAGGGTCCGCGCGGCAACAGGGGGCAGCCGTGCAGACAGAAAAAGTAACGCCAATGATGGCGCAATATCTCGAGCTTAAAGCGGACCATCAGGACGCGTTGCTGTTCTACCGCATGGGCGATTTTTACGAGATGTTCTTTGACGATGCCATCGCCGCGGCAGAGGCGTTGGACATCGCGCTCACCAAACGCGGCAAGCATCAGGGCAAGGATATCGCCATGTGCGGCGTGCCGGTGCATGCCGCCGAAGGCTACCTGCTGACGCTGATCCGCAAGGGGTTTCGCGTGGCGGTCTGCGAGCAGATGGAGAGCCCCGCGGAGGCCAAGAAACGCGGCTACAAAGCGGTGGTGAAACGCGACGTGGTGCGGCTGGTCACCCCCGGCACGCTGACCGAGGAAAGCCTGCTGGAAGCGCGGCGCCACAACTACCTCGCGGCCTTTGCCGAGGTGCGCGATGCTTGTGCGATGGCTTGGGTCGATATCTCGACCGGTGCGTTTCACGTGATGCCGCTGGCGCAGGTGCGTCTGGGGCCGGAATTGGCGCGGCTGTCGCCATCGGAACTGATCGTCTCTGAGGTGAAAGAGAGTGAATTGCACGAAGTCGTCTCTGATTTCGGTATCGCGTTAACGGGTTTGGCCCGCTCGGCTTTTGACAGCACCAGTGCGGAAAAGCGGGTCTGTGACCTGTTTGATATTGCAACGCTAGAGGCTTTCGGCAGCTTCACCCGCGCCGAAGTCTCGGCTATGGGAGCGGTAATAGAATACCTCACTATCACTCAACGCGGCAAGCTGCCCCTGCTCCGCCCGCCCCAGAAAGAGGCAGAGGCCCGCACCGTTCAGATTGACGCGGCAACCCGGCGCAATCTGGAACTCACCCACTCCCTAAATGGTGGCCGCGCCGGGTCTTTGCTGTCGATCATGGATAATACCGTCACCGCCGGGGGCGCGCGGCTGTTAGAGCGGCGGATCTCAAGCCCCTCGCGCGTTGTCGATGTGGTCACCTCCCGCGCCGATGCGGTGAGCTTTGCCTATGATAACGCCCGGCTCGCGGACGACATCCGCCAGCGTCTGCGCAATGTGCCTGATCTCGACCGCGCGCTATCGCGCCTGTCGCTTGACCGCGGCGGCCCCCGCGACCTTGCCGCGATCCGCAACGGTTTGATCGAAGCTGAGGCTTTGCACCAGACCCTGACGCAGCAGGATCTGCCCGACCTGCTGCGCGAAGCCGCCGAAGGGTTGCAGGGTCATGGCGACCTCATCGACCTGTTGGATCACGCCTTGGTGGCCGAGCCCCCGCTGATGGTGCGCGACGGCGGTTTCATCGCCCCCGGCCATGACGCCGACCTCGACGCCGCGCGCGAGCTGCGCGACGAAGGCCGCAGCGTGATTGCCGGTATGCAGCAGCAATTTGTCTCTGACACGGGGATTTCGTCGCTGAAGATCAAGCACAACAACGTGCTGGGATACTTCGTCGAATGCACCGCGACCCATGCCGAGAAGATGCTGAACCCGCCGCTGTCAGAGACCTTTATCCATCGTCAGACCACGGCGAACCAAGTGCGCTTTACCACTGTCGAACTGTCCGAGTTGGAGACGAAAATACTCAACGCGGGCAACCACGCACAGGAGATCGAAAAGCGGCTCTATGAGAGCCTTCGGAGTGCCATTCTGGAGCATGCGGCAGAGATCGGCCAAGCCTCTGCCGGGTTGGCCGAAGTCGATCTGGTCACAGGGCTGGCCGACCTTGCCCGAAGCGAGAATTGGACCCGCCCGCGCGTGGATATGTCCCGCGCCTTTGACATCCAAGGGGGGCGGCATCCAGTCGTTGAACGCGCTCTGACCCAGCAATCGGGCGAGCCTTTCATCGCCAATGACTGTGACTTGAGTGCCGAAGGTGAAGCCGCGAACATCTGGCTCCTCACTGGCCCGAACATGGCGGGTAAATCGACCTTCCTGCGCCAGAACGCGCTGATCGCCCTGATGGCGCAGATGGGCAGTTTCGTGCCTGCGAGTTCGGCGCATATCGGCGTTGTTAGCCAGCTTTTCAGCCGCGTCGGTGCCTCAGACGATCTGGCGCGGGGCCGCTCGACCTTCATGGTCGAAATGGTCGAAACCGCCGCGATCTTGAACCAAGCCGACGACCGCGCGCTGGTGATCCTCGACGAGATCGGGCGCGGCACCGCGACCTACGACGGACTCTCGATCGCTTGGGCCACGCTGGAACATCTGCATGACGTGAACCGGACCCGGGCGCTCTTCGCCACCCATTATCACGAGATGACGGCGCTGGCCGGCAAGCTGCCGGGGGTCGACAATGCCACGGTAGCAGTCAAGGAATGGGAGGGCGAGGTCGTCTTCCTGCACGAGGTGCGCAAGGGGGCGGCGGACCGCTCTTATGGGGTGCAGGTGGCGCAGTTGGCGGGCCTGCCCGCCCCGGTGATCGCCCGCGCCCGCGTGGTGCTGGAGGCATTGGAGAAAGGCGAACGCGAAGGCGGGGCTACACAAAAGACGCTGATCGACGATCTGCCGCTCTTCGCAGCCAGCCCGCCGCCGCAACCGGCCCCCGCGAAAACCTCGGCGGTCGAAGAGAAGCTGGCAGAGATCATCCCCGATGAACTCTCCCCACGTGAAGCGCTTGAGCTGATCTATAAACTGAAAGAGGCGGCCAAATCCTGACCGCCTCCTTCGAAAGTGACTGATTGCGCGCTTAGCTCGCCGGGGTCGAAGACACCCCAACCTGCGCCGGGCGCAGCAGACGGTCGTGCAGCATAAAGCCTTCGGCGGCGACCTGAATGATCTCGCCCGCCACGGTGCCGGGCACGGGCGCTTCGAACATCGCTTCGTGATGCTTGGGGTCGAACTTGTCGCCAACCTCGGGCGCGATCACTTCGATGCCGTGCTTTTTGAAGACGTTCAGAAGCTCGCGCATCGTCAGTTCCACACCTTCCAGCAGCGGGCCAAAGGCCTCTTTCTGCTCATCGGTGGTGGTTTCCAGCGCGCGTTTCATGTTGTCATAAACGGGCAGCATGTCACGGGCCAGCTTGGAGCCGCCATAGTTCTCGGCCTCGCGACGGTCCTTGTCGGAGCGTTTGCGCGCATTCTCGGCATCGGCGAGCGCGCGCATGAAACGGTCGCGGTACTGGTCACGCTCGGCGCGCAGTTCCTCAACCGCAAGGGCTTCTTCGTCGATCTCGGCCATGTCTTCGGCGTATTCTTCAGCTTCGGCGCTGTCGATCTCGTCCAAAAAGTCGTTTTCTTTCGGCTCTGCCATGTTCCACCTCTAGTTCCGGTCGGAAATCAGCTTTCCCACCAGTTGTGCCGTGTAGTTCACAATCGGCACGATACGTCCATAATTTAAGCGTGTCGGGCCAATGACACCCACGGCGCCGATCACCTTACGATCAGCGTTCATATAAGGGGAAACGACCAGAGAGGAACCCGAAAGTGAGAAAAGTTTGTTTTCCGAGCCGATAAAAATGCGCACACCGTCCCCATCTTCGGCCAGTTCGAGGAATTCGGCGATGTCCCGCTTGCGCTCAAGATCATCGAAAAGGCTGCGGATACGGTCAAGGTCTTCGGCCTCCGCCTCTCCGCCCAGCAGATTCGACCGACCGCGCACGATCAGACGCTCGGAATGCTCTCCTTCCGCGTCCCACAGCACCGCACCGCTCTCGACAAGCTGCTGTGCCAGCACGTCGATCTCCTGACGGCGTTTGGCGATCTCCTGCTTGATGCTGCGCTGCAACTCGCTAAGGGTTTTGCCTTCGACGAAAGCATTCAGGAAATTCGCCGCCTCGCGCATCGAACTGGGGGTCTGCCCGGGTGGCGGCGTGAATAGCCGGTTCTCCACATGGCCGTCGGAGAAAACAAGCACCACCAAGGCTCTATCAGGCGAGAGAGAAACGAATTCGATATGTTTGATCGGCGCTTCATGCTTCGGCGTCAACACGAGCGACGCACCATGCGTGACGCCCGACAGGGCCGATCCGATCCGGTCCAACAGCCCGCCGACATCAGAGGAATTATTCCCCAGTGTCGCGTCGATCTTCTCCCGGTCAAGCTCTGTCGGATCGCCGATCTCGATCATCCCATCGACGAACATCCGGAGCCCTAGCTGTGTCGGAATGCGCCCGGCTGAAACATGAGGGCTATCCAACAGGCCCATATATTCGAGATCCTGCATTACATTGCGGATTGTCGCCGCCGAGACCTTTTCGCTGAAGTCCCGCGTCAGGGTGCGCGACCCCACCGGATCGCCACTTTCCAGATAGCCTTCAACCACCCGGCGAAACACTTCGCGGGATCGGTCGTTCATGTCTTTCAGCAATTCAGGCGTGTTTTTCATCGGTGCTCGCTCTCTTGTCTAATAAAGGTACAAGCCGGGCAAACGTCAATCGGGGTTGCATCAAAGCCTTGTGGGGCGGTATCCCCGGGCAACATCAAAAAGGATATGTCATGCGTCCCTCTGGCCGGAAACTCGATGAAATGCGCGCCGTCTCGATCGAGACAGGTTTCACCAAACATGCCGAAGGGTCGGCCCTGATCAAGATGGGCGATACCCATGTGCTCTGCACCGCAACGATCGAAGACCGCGTGCCGCCGTTCATTAAAGGCTCCGGTCTGGGCTGGGTCACCGCCGAATACGGCATGCTGCCCCGCGCCACCAACACACGGATGCGTCGCGAAGCCGCCTCCGGCAAACAAGGGGGTCGCACGGTCGAGATCCAGCGTCTGATCGGCCGCGCCCTGCGCGCCGGGGTCGACCGCTCCGCCTTGGGCGAGCGTCAGATCACCGTCGACTGCGATGTGCTGCAAGCCGATGGCGGCACCCGCTGCGCGTCGATCACCGGCGGTTGGATCGCGCTGCGTCTGGCTGTGAACAAGCTGATGAAAGCGGGCGATGTCGTCTCTGACCCGCTGGTCGATCCGGTCGCGGCGGTAAGCTGCGGCATCTACGCAGGCCAGCCGGTGCTCGATCTCGACTACCCCGAGGATTCCGAGGCGGGCGTCGATGGCAACTTCATCATGACCGGATCCGGCAAGCTGATCGAAGTGCAGATGAGCGCCGAAGGCTCAACCTATACCCGCGACCAGATGAACCAGCTGATGGACCTGGCCGAAAAAGGCGTCGGCGAACTGGCCACAATCCAAAAATCGGTTACCGCATGACCCGCAAGTTCACCGAAAATCGCATTCTGATTGCCACCCATAACGCGGGCAAACTGGCAGAGATGCGCCAGCTCTTCGCCCCCCACGGGGTTGAGGTGGTCGGCGCGGCAGAGATGAACCTGCCCGAGCCGGAAGAGACCGAGACGACATTCGTCGGCAACGCCCGGATCAAGGCGCATGCCGCCGCCAAGGCGACCGGCCTGCCCGCGCTAGCCGACGATTCCGGCATCGAAGTCGAGGCGCTCGACAACGCGCCCGGCGTCTATACCGCCGATTGGGCCGAAACGGAGAATGGCCGCGACTTCGTCATGGCCATGACCAAGACGCGCAATCTGCTGGAAGAAAAGAACGCCCCCCACCCTCGCCGCGCCCGGTTTTGCGCGACGCTGGTCTTGGCATGGCCGGACGGGCATGACGAGGTTTTCGCGGGCAAGGTGAATGGCACTTTGGTTTGGCCGATGCGCGGCGAACAGGGTCACGGCTATGACCCGATGTTCCAACCTGACGGCCATGAGGTCACCTTTGCCGAAATGGACGCCGAGCAGAAAAACAGCATCAGCCACCGCGCGGATGCCTTTGCGAAACTGATTGCGGGCTGTTTTGGCTGAAGATTGGCAACAGGGCGGCTTCGGCCTCTATATCCATTGGCCATTTTGCGAGGCGAAATGTCCCTATTGCGACTTTAACAGCCACGTTAGCCGCCAGATCGACCAAGCCGCTTGGCGCGATGCCTATCTCGCCGAGCTTCAGCGCGCTGCGGATGAGACACCGGGGCGCGTGCTCAATGCGGTCTTTTTCGGCGGCGGCACGCCCAGTTTGATGGACCCCGATGTCGTCGCAGACATCATCAGCGCCATCCGGCGCCACTGGCCTACGGCGAACGATCTGGAAATCACCCTCGAAGCCAATCCCGGCTCGGTCGAAGCGGGCCGCTTCGCTGCCTATCGGCAGGCCGGGGTGTCGCGCGTCTCCATGGGCATTCAGGCGCTGAACGATCCGGATCTCAAACGTTTGGGCCGCCTGCATACGGCGAAAGAAGCGATGACTGCTTTCGACATCGCCCGTAATACCTTTGACCGCGTGAGCTTCGATCTAATCTATGGGCGGCAAGACCAATCCGCCGTGGAATGGGAAGCAGAGTTGAAACAGGCTCTATCCCTCGCGATAGACCACATTTCGCTCTATCAGCTGACCATCGAACAAGGCACCGCCTTTGGCGACCGTTACGCCCGCGGAAAACTTCGCGGCCTGCCCGACGAAGATCTCGGCGCGGATATGTTCACCCTGACCCAAGACATCTGCAATGACATGGGCATGCCTGCTTACGAGGTGTCAAACCACGCCCGGGATGGCGCACAGTCGCGGCACAACATGATCTATTGGCGCTATGGGGACTATATCGGCATCGGCCCCGGCGCTCATGGGCGGTTGACGCTGGGCGGAGAGAAATTCGCGACAGTTGCTTATAGCAATCCACAGCGGTGGCTCGACGGTGTCGCAAAGGGCGAAACGGAGAAACCCCGGACCGCCCTGAGCCGAAGCGAACAGGCGACTGAGTTTCTCCTGATGGGCCTGCGCCTGAAAGAAGGCGTTGACCTTAGCCGTTACGCCGATATTGCCGGGCATGAGATCGACGAAAAGGCCGTCAATCACCTGCAAGACATCGGCATGGCAACACGCGAGAAAGACAGGTTAATCGTTTCAGATCAAGGCGTTATTGTCCTTAACGCCGTGATCGAAACGCTTCTGCCTTAAGAGCCGCCCAACAGGCGGCAGATCTCATCCAACTGGTCAAGCGTGGTATAGTGCAACGTCACCTTACCCGCTTCCTGACCCGGTTTATGGTCCAAACTAACCTTCATGCCTAAGTTGGCTGACAGATCGCCTTCAAGCGCCTGCGTATCGGCATCTTTCTCTGGGCGCTGCGAGAGACGCTCTTTATTTACCATATTACCGCGCTCGCCGGCCTGATCTTTCTTGACCAAAGCCTCGGTCGCGCGGACGGAAAGGCCGCCTTTGATGACCTGCTGCGCCAGTTTCAGCGGATCCTTCGCCGGAATCAGCGCCCGCGCATGGCCCGCGCTCAGCTCATTCTGGCGCACCATCTCTTGCACCGGATCCGGCAGGTTCAGCAGACGCAATAGGTTCGCAATATGGCTTCGGCTTTTCCCGAGGGCTTCGGCCATCTTCTCCTGCGTATGGCCGAACTTATCCATCAACTGCCGATAACCCGCCGCTTCTTCGACCGAGTTCAGATCTGCCCGCTGGATGTTCTCGATGATCGCGACTTCAAGCACTTCGACATCGGTAAACTCGCGAACGATCACCGGCAGGCTATGCACCTTCGCGATCTGCGAGGCCCGCCAGCGCCGTTCACCCGCGACGATCTCGAAATTGCCATCAGCCAAAGCGCGGACGATCAGGGGCTGAATGACCCCCTTTTCTTTGATTGAGGCCGCAAGATCATCAAGGTGCTCCTGCTCAAAACGCTTACGCGGCTGATCCGGGTTCGGTTTGATTCGCTCGATCGGAACGAACTGCTCCGCCGCCGCGGCCCCCTTGGCGGCCACGCTCTCGGTCTCCGCTACATCCGCCATCAGTGCCGAAAGCCCCCGGCCAAGGCCCCGTTTACGCTCTTGTTTGTCTGCCATACTGCCACCTTATTAACCATTGTTTCTTGTTAGCTCCGCCGCTAAATCGCGGTAGGCTTGGGCCCCTTTCGATGTGGGATCATAACTCAGAACGGGCATGGCAAAGCTCGGCGCCTCGCTCACCCGAACATTGCGCGGAATTACAGTTTGGAACACCAGTTCACCAAGGTTCGCTCGCGCGTCATTCTCAACCTGTTGCGACAGGTTATTGCGGCGATCATACATGGTCAGTAGAACGCCCTCAATCCGCAGGTCCTTATTCCCGCTTTGCCGGACCTCTCTTATCGTCAACATAAGCTGAGAGAGCCCTTCCAACGCAAAAAATTCGCTCTGCAAAGGCACAAGTACAGAGTGCGCCGCGATCATCGCATTCACCGTCAATAGGTTGAGTGAAGGCGGGCAATCGATCAAGATATAGTCGAACTTGAACTGATCCATCTGCGTCTGCCTGAGTGCGTCGTGCAAAAGGAAACTTCTCTTTTCATTCGAAAAGAGTTCGATGTCCGCTGAGCTGAGGTCAACCGTCGCCGGAACGATAAGTAACCCATCCGTTTCGGTGTGCTGAATGACATCCTGCGGAAGGCTATCGTCCAGCAAGAGATCATATGTCGTAAAATCGCGATCTTCGACTTCGATGCCAAGACCCGTAGAAGCATTGCCTTGCGGATCCAGATCAACCACCAGAATACGCTTCCCAGCTTCCGCAAGCGCAGCGGCAAGATTGATCGTCGTCGTCGTTTTACCAACGCCGCCCTTCTGGTTTGCAATGGCAATGATTTTCGGTCCAGCTGGACGAGAAAGGTCAGACACGGGCGATATCCTTAATCTTTAGAATGGCAGCGTCCGAATTGGTCTTGCTGGTTACCGTCTCTAGGTCGTAATTCCAGTCCTGCCGCGCCTCTAGGTCTTCACGCTGCCAGCTTTGACCTTTAGGGAAAAGTGCAATGCCCCCGCGTTTAAGATGCAACTCGGCGAACCCTAACAACTTCGTCAGATCGGCTAAAGCGCGGGCAGATAGCACGTCTGCTTCGAGACATTCGAGTTCTTCGATTCTCTCGGTTTTCACCTTTGCCGCGAGATCAAGTTCTCGAATAGCCGTCCGTAGGAAAGCTGATTTCCTTTGATCACTTTCAACCATGACTACATCGAAATTGCGTTCTTCTTGATTGAGGATCGAAATAACAATGCCCGGGAAACCTCCGCCGCTACCGAGGTCTACCCACTTCCCTGGCCCTGGAACAAGCTCAAAGATTTGGACGGAATCCAGAATATGGCGAGACCAAAGGTCGTTCAAGCTGTCCTTAGAAACCAAATTAATCTTCGGATTCCATTTCCTCACCAGTTCAGCAAAGGCTTTCAGCTTTTCAAATGTTTCACGTGAAACATCAAGGTCATTTTCGGTGCTCATGCTGACTTCTTTCCGGCCCCGCGCTTCACACGAGCAAGTATCAAAGTCAGCGCAGCTGGTGTCATTCCATCAATGCGAGCCGCCTGTGCCATTGTTTCCGGACGCGCGGAAGATACCTTCGACCTCAGCTCGTTAGAAAGGCCTGCAAGATCATCGAAGGAAAAATCAGACGGTATACGAACGTTCTCGTCTTTCTTCAGCACGTCGATCTCTTTCTGTTGTCGAGCGATGTAGGTTGCGTAGAGCGCGTCCCGCTCAATCTGTCGACGCATTTCGAATGGAGTTTCTTCCAGGCTGCGATCAAGTGGTAGCAAGTCTTCAAACTCTACATCGGGAAACGCGAGAACCTGATAGCCGCTACGCTTTGCACCATCTTGGTTGACTTTGATACCGGCGTTCGCAAGCTCTTTCGGCGTATACTCCGTACCTTCTAGCATCGCTTTTGTCTCCTCTAGGGAGGAAACCTTCTTCTCGAAGCTATCTCGGCGCGCGTCAGAGATACAGCCTAATTGCATCGCCAAAGGAGTTAGCCGCTGATCCGCATTGTCCGCTCGAAGCGACAGGCGGAACTCGGCCCGAGATGTGAACATCCGGTAGGGTTCTGTAACGCCCCGGGTCGTCAGATCATCGACCATAACCCCAATATAGCTTTCGGAACGGGTAAATGTCACCGCATCCCGGCCTTGGGCGCGCAGAGCGGCATTCAAGCCTGCTACCAGTCCCTGCGCGGCCGCTTCCTCATAGCCCGTCGTACCATTGATCTGTCCGGCGAGATAGAGGCCGGGTACGGTACGGACCGCAAGCGTTGATGAAAGAACGCGCGGATCGACGTAGTCGTACTCGATGGCGTAACCGGGTTGCAGAATAGTTGCGTTTTCGAGACCAACCATGCTCCGGACATAGGCTTCCTGCACATCCGCCGGGAGGGAGGTCGAAATGCCGTTTGGATAGACGGTATGATCATCCGCGCCTTCGGGTTCTAGAAAGACCTGATGCGACTCTTTCTCGGCAAATCGGACGACCTTATCTTCGATCGAAGGGCAGTAACGCGGGCCTACGCCATCGATATGCCCGCCATACATTGCGGACCTATCGAGATTTTCTCTGATGATCTGATGAGTTTTCTCGTTCGTATGCGTGATTCCGCAGGCGACTTGTGGGGCTGAAACCTTGTCGGAGAGGAAGGAAAACAGGACGGGGTCATCGTCCCCGGGTTGGGCTTCCAGTATATCCCAGTTGATCGTGCGGCCATCCACCCGGGGTGGTGTCCCCGTCTTTAGTCGGCCCATCGGGAGATTAAAGGAATCGATCCGTTCGGCCAGTTTGACCGACGCTTTGTCCCCCATGCGGCCGCCTTCGTGCGATACATCGCCGATATGAATGACCCCCCGGAGGAACGTCCCCGTCGTAAGAACAACGGATGTCGCCTTGATGTTCGTTCCGTCGGCCAAAACTACGCCGGCAACGACTTCGCCGGCCATCACGAAGTCGGTAACCTCTCCTTCAATGATGTCGAGGTTCGCTTGCGCGTCGATTTCGCGGAGCATCTCTGTCCGGTAGATTTTCCGATCAGCCTGCGCACGGGGGCCCTGAACGGCGGGGCCTTTCCGACGGTTTAGCAGACGGAATTGGATGCCGGCCCTATCGGCAACGCGGCCCATCACGCCGTCCATCGCGTCGATCTCTCGTACCAGATGGCCCTTCCCCAGTCCGCCGATGGCCGGATTACAGGACATGACGCCGATTCCATCGCGGCTCATCGTGACGAGCGCTGTTTGTGCGCCAAGCCGTGCCGAAGCGTGCGCCGCTTCCGCGCCCGCGTGGCCGCCACCGATCACGATCACATCAAAATGTTTCACGTGAAACACTCCATCATTTACCTACGCAGAAGCTGGTGAAAATCTCATCCAGCAGGTTCTCGACGTCTATGCGGCCAACAAGGGTTTCCAGCGTTCGAATCCCGAACCTAAGGTCCGCAGCGGCCAAATCATAGAAATCAGGTCCTCGGGTCAGGATAACATTTACTTCAGCCAAACACGAGACGGCTTGCTGCAAAGCGACGCGATGCCGCTCATGGGTTGCCAGTCCAATGTTTGAACTGCGTTCCGAGAGTGTAGATTGAATGCGTTGGATGAGTTCTGACACACCCTGCCCGGTCTTCCCTGAGATACCATTCTCTTCAATACCAACGAGATCTGCTTTGGGCTGAAGAACGATATCCTCTTCCTCCGGCGTAAGGACCAAGGCCTCACCTGGCGCCGCGAGAAACACCCGCAGATCCGCCGCCTCGGCGCGTTCGATTGCGCGCTCGATCCCGATGGCTTCAACTTTATCTTCGCTCTCACGCAGACCCGCCGTATCCAAAAGGGTGACCGGCAACCCGTCAAGGTCCATCCGAACTTCGATGACATCGCGGGTGGTGCCTGCGATTTCGGAGGTGATCGCGGCGTCACGTCCGGCTAGCGCATTTAAGAGCGTTGACTTACCCGCATTTGGCGCACCGATGATCGCGACTTCGAAGCCGTTTCGAACCCGTTCGGCGACATAGGTGCCTTCCGCTTCGGCTTGCAATTCCTTGCCGACCTTCGAGAGCAGCGCCTCCACCTCGGGGGTGACATCGACGGGTACCTCTTCATCCGCGAAGTCGATCGTGGCCTCCAGAAGCGCGGCGGCGCGTATCAAGTCTTTCCGCCAATCTTCGACGCGTGCGCCGAGGTGGCCCGATAAAACGCGAAGCGCTTGCTTTCGCTGTGCTTCTGTTTCGGCTTCGATGAGATCTGCCAGCCCTTCAACCTGCGCGAGATCCAGCTTTTCATTCTCTAACGCACGGCGTGTGAATTCCCCCGCTTCAGCCATCCGAGTTTCGGGGAAGGTCGACAGCAGGGAAAGCATCGCCCGGACCACGGCGATGGAGCCATGGAGTTGAAATTCAACTACATCTTCGCCGGTGAAGGAATTTGGCCCGGGGAAGCTCAGGAGCAAGGCTTGGTCGATAACCTCTCCGCCAGTGCCGCGGAGGTTTCGCAACACGCTTTCGCGTCCTTCAGGACGTTTGCCGGAAATCTCCTGCGCGATCGCGAAGGCCTGTGGGCCGGAAATGCGGATCACCGCAACCCCGGCACGGCCCGGCGCTGACGCTTGGGCGAATATCGTGTCCATATTTCACTAACCTATTGTTATTATGAAATAACTCAGGTGTTCATGGAGTCGAAGAAGTCAGAGTTCGACTTGGTTTGCTTGAGCTTGCCGAGCAGGAATTCGATGGCATCGGTGGTGCCCATCGGGTTGAGAATGCGGCGCAGGACGAAGGTTTTTTGCAGGTCCACCTTGTCGACCAAAAGATCCTCTTTCCGGGTGCCGGATTTGAGGATGTCGATAGCCGGGAAGACGCGTTTGTCTGCGATCTTGCGGTCGAGAACGATCTCGGAGTTGCCGGTGCCCTTGAACTCTTCAAAGATCACTTCGTCCATGCGGCTGCCGGTGTCGATCAGCGCGGTGGCGATGATGGTGAGCGATCCGCCCTCTTCGATGTTCCGCGCGGCACCAAAGAAACGCTTCGGGCGCTGCAGGGCGTTGGCGTCGACACCACCGGTCAGGACCTTGCCCGAGGACGGCACCACGGTGTTGAAGGCGCGGCCCAGACGGGTGATCGAATCGAGCAGGATGACAACGTCGCGCTTGTGCTCGACAAGGCGCTTGGCTTTCTCGATGACCATCTCGGAAACGGCGACGTGACGGGTTGCCGGCTCATCGAAGGTGGAGGAGACAACCTCCCCCTTCACCGACCGCTGCATGTCGGTGACTTCCTCGGGCCGTTCGTCGATCAGCAGGACGATCAGGTAGCACTCGGGGTGGTTTTTCTCGATGCTGTTAGCGATGTTCTGCAGCAGCACGGTCTTACCGGTGCGCGGCGGGGCGACGATCAGCGAGCGCTGGCCCTTGCCGATGGGGGACACCAGATCGATGATCCGCGCCGAGCGGTCCTTGATCGTGGGGTCATCAACCTCCATCGTCAGACGCTCGTCGGGGTAAAGCGGGGTGAGGTTTTCGAAGGCGACCTTGTGGCGCGCCTTCTCGGGCGCCTCGAAGTTGATCTTGGTGACCTCGGTCAGCGCAAAATAGCGTTCGGTGTCATCGGGCGCCTTGATCAGCCCCTCGATGGTGTCCCCGGTGCGCAGCGACCATTTGCGGATCATGTCGGGCGAGACGTAGATGTCATCGGGGCCCGGCAGGTAGTTCGCTTCGGGAGAGCGCAGAAAACCGAATCCGTCCTGCAGCACTTCCAACACGCCGTCGCCCGAGATCTCCCAACCGTCATCCGCACGTTCGCGGAGAATCTGGAACATCATCTCGCCTTTACGCATGGTCGAGGCGTTTTCGATCTCCAGCTCTTCGGCCATGGCGAGCAGGTTTTTCGGCGTCTGCGCCTTGAGATCAGCGAGGTTCAGCGTTTCGGTTGTCATGGAGCATCCTGTTCAGCCGCAGCAGAATGCGGGCTGGTCGATCATTTGAATGTGGCAAGCAGAAACCGCCCCGGACGGGACAGTGGCGCAGATATAGGCGGCAGCGCGGCTTGAGTCAATTGCCTCAGAATTTCACGACCACTGAGAAGACGATCACGATCATCAGCAGCGTCGGCACTTCGTTCAAAAGACGGAACTGACGGCCCGTGACGGTACTGTCACCGCTTTCGACGGATTTGACCTGTTTTTTCAGCCAAACGTGGAAAACCGTCATGGCGATGACACTGGCCCCCTTGGTCCATGGCCAGATCATCGTCCAATCCACGATTCCGGGCGTCAGAACGAGGGCGAGGCCGAAAACCCATGTCGCCATCATCGCGGGCCGCATGATGAACTGAGCGAGCTTGAATTCCATCATCGCGAAAGTCTCGTGCATCCGCCCGGCGGAACCCGCCTGTTCGACATGATGCACGAAGAGGCGCGGCAGGTAGAAGAGCGCCGCCATCCAACTGATGACCGACACGATATGGAGCGCTTTGATCCATGGATAAGCGAGGCTGAGAAGATCGAACATGGGGAAGGCTCCGGTGTGCGTGCTTCTTTCTTAATAAATAAGAAAAGAGAAAAGATGTAGTTGATTGTAGGGCGCCTGAATCCTGTGGATTAATGATTTATACCGCCGCTTATCAACAGGTGAACAAACTTCGCGGCCCCCTGTGGATAAGCCGGCCCCGATTCGCGAATGTCGAACTTTCTCAAGATCTTGCTGGCGTATTTTCCGGGGGACAAAATGTATCAAAGCGGGGATAACCGGTGAAGTCTCGTGGTTATACGCACAAGCGGCTTATCCCTATTCATCGGGGTGGGAATCGGCGACAAAAACCGCGACTCAGGGCGAGATCTGCGGGCTTGTGCTGTCAACTTTTATCTCGCAGAACAAATCCTCAAGATTTGCGCCAGATCATCACAGGGTTATCCACATGCCGCAGAAAATCATCCTCGCCTCCGGCTCGGAGATCCGGGCGCAGCTTTTGGCGCAGGCCGCGATCCCGCATGAGGTGATCCCGGCCAAGATCGACGAAGAGATGATAACCGCCGCCCTGCGGGCCGAGGAGGCCAAGCCGCGCGACATCGCCGATACCTTGGCCGAGATGAAAGCCCGTAAAGTGAGCGAAAAGCACTTTGGCGCGTTGGTTCTGGGCTGCGATCAGGTGTTGGACCATCGCGGCGAGATGCTGCACAAGCCGCGTGATAAGGGTGAAGCCATCGCGCAGCTTCACCGTCTGCGCGGGGATCGGCATTCCCTGCTCTCCGCCGCGGTGCTTTATGAAGACGGTAAACCCCTGTGGCGGCACGTCGGTCAGGTGCGGCTGCGGATGCGTGACGCAAGCGACGCTTATATAGAAGACTACGTCGCGCGAAACTGGGAGAGCATTCGCCACGCGGTGGGCTGCTACAAGCTGGAAGAGGAAGGCGTGCGGCTCTTCACCCAGATTGAGGGGGATTACTTTCACGTCCTCGGTATGCCATTTCTTGAACTGCTGAATTTCCTGACGCTGCGCGGAGACCTCAAGACATGAGCCTGCCCAAAATCCCCCTCGCCGGTGTGATCGGATCGCCCATCGCGCATTCCAAATCCCCGCAGTTGCATCGCCATTGGCTGGAGACCTATGGCATCGCCGGGCATTATGTGCCGCTTGATGTCGCCCCCGATGATCTGGAAGAGGTGCTGAGAACGCTGCCCAAGATGGGCTTTGTTGGGGTGAACCTGACGATCCCCCATAAAGAAGCGGTGATGGAGATCGCGGATCTCATCACTGACCGGGCCACTCTGATCGGCGCGGCCAATACGTTGATCTTTCGCGCCGATGGCAAAATTCACGCGGATAATACGGATGGCTACGGCTTCATCGAAAACCTCAAAGCCGGTGCGGCGGAGTGGGATCCGAAGGCCGGACCGGCGGCGGTCTTGGGCGCGGGGGGCGCGGCGCGGGCGGTTGTCTCGGCGCTTTTGGATGCTGGTGTGCCTGAGATCTGCCTGTCAAACCGCACCCGCGTCCGGGCGGAGCAGTTGCAGCGCGATTTCGGCGGCAGAGTGAAAGTCGTCGATTGGGTGCAAGCGGGCAATATGATCGATCACGCCAGTTTGTTGGTGAACACCACATCACTCGGCATGATCGGCAAAGGCGCCTTGCGGGTGCCGCTGGATGGGCTGCGCCCCGGCACGGTGGTGACAGATCTCGTTTACGCTCCGCTGCGCACCCATATGCTTGAGACGGCTGAGGATATGGGCTGCGTCACGGTCGACGGGCTGGGCATGTTGTTGCATCAGGCGGTCCCGGCGTTCGAGCGTTGGTTCGGCCAGCGGCCCGAGGTCGACCGCGCCACGCGAACGGCGGTGCTGCGCTGATGTTTCACCTCGGGCTCACCGGCTCCATCGGCATGGGTAAATCGACCACGGCAAAGATGTTCGCCGAGGAAGGCTGCGCCGTTTGGGATGCCGACGCGGCGGTGCACCGGCTTTATGCCCCGGGCGGGGCCGCCGTGGCGCCGATGCAGACGGCTTTCCCGGAAGCGATCGAGGGCGGCGGCGTCTCTCGTGCCGCATTGAAAGAGATCATCGCCGCCGATTCGACCGCCCTGCCCCGGATCGAAGCCATCGTGCATCCACTGGTTGCCGTAGACCGGGCGACGTTTTTGGCGCAGGCGGATAGCGACATTGCCGTGCTGGACATTCCGCTGCTGTTCGAAACCGGCGGCGAGGCTGCGATGGACGCCGTGGCCTGCGTGACGATCCCGGCAGAGGTCCAGCGCGACCGGGTACTGGCGCGTGGCACGATGACGGAAGTGCAATTCGACGCCATCCGCGCCAAGCAAATGCCCGCCGAAGAGAAGTGCGCCCGCTCGGACTATGTGATAGTGACCGACACGCTCGACCATGCCCGCGCGCAGGTGCGGGCGGTGATCCGCGACATCAGGGAAAGACTGCGCCATGCGTGAAATCGTGCTCGATACCGAAACCACCGGCTTTGACCCCGAAAGCGGCGACCGCATCGTCGAGATCGGCGCGGTCGAGCTGATGAATCACATGGCCACGGGCGAGACCTATCACCAATACATCAACCCCGAACGCTCCATGCCCGAGGAAGCCTTTCAGGTGCACGGGCTGGGCGATGACTTTTTGCGCGACAAACCCAAGTTCGCGCAGATCGGGCGGCAGTTTCTCGACTTTATCGGCGATTCAAAGCTGATCATCCACAACGCCGCCTTCGACATCAAATTCCTGAACGCCGAACTGCGCTGGATGGGCCTGCCGCAGATCCCGTGGGAACAAGCGCTCGACACGCTCGAGATCGCGCGCAAACGCTTTCCGGGCTCACCCGCTTCGCTTGATGCGCTCTGTCGCCGCTTTGGGATTGATAACACCTCGCGGACGCTGCACGGCGCCTTGCTCGACAGTGAGATCTTGGCCGAAGTCTATTTGGAACTGATTGGGGGGCGGCAGCCGGACTTCGCGCTGTCCTCGGCGCCGGAGCGCAAGACGGGCGAGCCGGAGACGCGCTGGACCCCGAAACCGCGGCCCACGCCCCTGCCCTCGCGTCTGACAGAGGCCGAAGCCGCCGCCCATGCCGAATTTGTCGGCAAACTGGGCGACGACGCGCTGTGGAAACAGCTTGGCTGACGCTTAGGCGTCGGCTTTTGGCGGGTTTTCGGCCTGACGGCGTGCCACTTCGTTGCGGTACAGCGAAAGGAAGTCGATGTTTTCAAGGTTCAGCGGCGGGAAGCCACCGTCACGGGTCACGTCGCTGACGATGCGGCGCAGGAAGGGGAAGATCATGCGCGGGCATTCGATCAGCAGATAGGGGTGCATCTGCTCTTCCGGCACGTTTTCGACTTGGAAGATACCGACATAGTCGATTTCCAGCACGAAAAGCGTCGCGTCGCCGTCTTTCGCTTTGGAGGTGATGTTCAGCTTGATCGCGGTTTCATACTGGTTCTCGCCCGAACGCTTTTTCGCGTCGAGGTTGACCTGAACCTGCACGTCGGGCTGTACATCCGCCGGGGCACCCTTCTGCGCCATGATGTTTTCGAACGACATGTCGCGGATGAACTGGCCCAGCACGCGCATCTGCGGTTGCTTGGGTTGTGCGGTTTCGTTTTCTGCCATTTTCTGTGTCCTGTTGTGGTGAATTTCTTAAATCTACCCGGACTTAACAGGTCGGCACGGGCCGCTCAATCCTTAGTCCAGCCCGAGGGGCCCTTGGTCTGGCGCGGCTGTTCGGGAATTTCGTGAAAATCCCCGTCGATCACATCACCGCGCGGATCGCCGCGGCGTTGCGGACCGGGCCGCTGCCCCATGCCGCCGGGGGTGCCAAAGCTTTGGACCTTCACCCGATCGCGGATCGCGCGATAGGCGGCGGCGCGAAAGCGCGGCACCAGAAAGGCAAAGCCAACAGCATCGGTGAAGAACCCCGGCGTCAGCAACAGCGCGCCGGAAAACAGGATCATCGCGCCATGCACCAAAGGCTCGGTCGGGTCGCGCAAGTCATTGAAGGAACTGCGCAACTGCCCAAGCGCCAGCGCGCCCTGAGACCGCACCAACCATGTGCCCAAAATGGCGGTCAAAACCACCACGGCCAGCGTCCAGCCAAGGCCGATGGCGCCACCGACTTGGATGAAAAGCGTGATCTCGATCAGAGGCACGGCGATAAATGCGATCAATAGCCACATGTGGCGGGGTCCTTTCGCTGGGGGCAGAGTGGACTTGCCCCGGTCGAACACCTACATAAGAGCTTAACTCGCATGTTTCCATGCCACCCCTGAATGAGGTTTCGATGAATTCTCCCCTGATACAGCTTCTGGTGCTTGCCGGTATCGCCGTATTCCTGATCCTGCGGCTGAAAAACGTGCTCGGCACGCGTGAGGGTTTTGAAAAGCCCCCGGTGACCGATCAAACGCCAAGCGCCCGCAGCGGCCCCGCGTTTGAAGTGATCGAAGGTGGCCCGGATCTCGATATCACCGACCACGTTCCCGAAGACAGCCCCTCGGGCAAGGCCTTGGCCGAGATGAAGCGGGTCGAGCCGTCCTTTGGCGTCAGCGATTTCCTGCAAGGCGCGCGTGGCGCCTATGAGATGATCGTCATGGGCTATGAGCGGGGCGATTTGGCGGAAATTCAGCCGTTTCTGGCCGATGACGTCTATGAAAGCTTTGTTGACGGCGTCGCCGCGCGGGAGGATCAAGGTCTAACGATCGAGGCGACTTTCATCGGCGTGCGCGAGATGGAACTGATCGACGCCAAGATGGACGAGACCACGAAAGAAGCCGAACTCACCATCCGCTTCGTCGGCGAGCTGACCTCGGAGGTTCGCAACCGCGAGGGCGAGATTGTCGAGGGCAGCAGCAAAGAAATCAAACGCCAAAAAGATACATGGGTCTTCGCCCGTGTCATGGGCTCGGACGATCCGAATTGGCTGTTGGTTTCCACAGACGGGTAGCGCGTGCGCTTGGCGCTCTTGCGCTGTTGGGCGGTGTGTCGATGAACACGCCGTCCGCAGCAGAGGTGCATTATACTGTCATGGATTTCGACCAGCTTGAGGGCTGGGCCAAAGATGACCACGCCGCTGCCTTCGAGGTTTTCACTAGCACCTGCGGCGACATGAAAGATGTCGATTGGCGCGCGCTCTGCAAGCTGGCCAAAGATGGCCCCGACCCCCGGCAGTTTTTCGAATTGTTCTTTCGCCCCGTTCTGATGGAAGACGGCAAAGACGCGCTTTTCACCGGGTATTTCGAACCTGAATTGGACGGCGATCTCTACCCCTCTGCCCGGTTTCAATATCCCATCTACGCCATGCCCCCCGAGGCCGAGCAGATCCGCCCCTGGCTCACCAGACGCGAGATCCTAGATGGCGACGTGATGCGCGACCGCGGGCTTGAGATCGCTTGGGTCGATGACCCGGTAGAGCTTTTCTTTCTGCAAATTCAGGGTTCTGGCCGTATTCGCCTGCCCGATGGCAGCTATCTGCGGGTGGGCTATCGCGGCGCGAATGGCCATGATTACCGCTCGGTCGGGGTCGAATTAGTGCGGCGCGGGGTCTATGAGGCGCATCAGGTCAGCGCCGATGTCATCAAGAACTGGGTGCGTCGCAACCCCGAAGATGGCCGGGAACTGCTCTATCACAATCCCTCTTACGTATTCTTTCGCGAGGTCAGCCGCGTGCCCGCCGACAAGGGGCCGCTGGGCGCGATGAACCGGTCCATCACTGCCATGCGCAGCATCGCGGTCGACCCATCGCATGTGCCGCTCGGCGCGCCGGTCTGGATCGAGAAGGACGGGAAGGAGCCTCTACGCCGTCTCATGGTCGCGCAGGATACAGGCTCGGCCATCAAGGGCGCGCAGCGTGCGGATGTGTTTTTTGGCACCGGTGACAAAGCGGGCCGCGCGGCGGGTCGTCTGCGCGATCCGGGGCGGATGGTGGTTTTGATGCCGATCCAGCGCGCCTATGCCTTCCTGCCGGAGAGCGCGATATGAAACGGCGCCGCTTGAACGAAGATGATCTCGAACTTTGGCGCCGGGTGACCGAGCGGACCGAGAAGCTGGAGTTGAATAAGCTGTTCACGCCCGAGATCGACGCCCCCGCCCCTGCCCCGCCGCAGGTTCGGCGCGCCAAGATCGCCCTGCAGGGCAACAAGCCGCAGCCCAACATGAAAAAGCGCAGCAATGACCTGCGCCCGACGTTGGCCGAACAGATGAAAGCTGCGCCGGTTCAGATGGACCACAAGGCTTACGGAAAGCTCAAACGTGGCAAGCTGCGGCCCGAGGGCCGGATCGACCTGCATGGCATGACCCTCGACCGGGCGCATCCGGCGCTCAATGGTTTCATCATAGATGCCCATGCCCGGGGCAAACGGCTGGTGCTGGTGATCACCGGTAAGGGCAAGCGGCGCGATGACGGTGGCCCGATCCCTGTGCGCGATGGCGTGCTGCGCCATCAGGTGCCGCAGTGGCTGTCGATGCCACCGCTCAGCAGTCTCGTGCTACAGGTCGCGCAGGCCCATGTCAGCCACGGCGGCGGCGGGGCCTATTACGTCTACCTGCGGCGCAACCGTTAACCGCACAGCAGCGGTTTGTAGCGCGCAATCGCCCATGCGGCCAAGCCTGCGGCGATCAGATAATAAAGCGCGATGGGCAGCATCTGCTGCGGGAAATCGACGCCCAAGTCGATGAACAGCCCCGTCACCCCCGGCCCGATGGCCGAGCCAAAGACCATCAGCGCGGCGGCGACCGCTTTAATCGACCCCACATGGCGGGTGCCGAAATACTCGGCCCAGAAGGCCGCCGGCGCGGTGGATTGCATCCCCTGCCCCATGCCGAAAATCAGCAAGCCGATCCCGGCCATCCACAGCGTGTCGGCATAGGCGAGCACCGCGAATGACAGGGCAAAGGGCAGCATCATCACAGGCACAACGCGGCTGACGCCGAAACGGTCGATCGCCCAGCCCGAGAGGAAGGTCGAGGCCACCGCCGAGATTGTATAGACCGGCATCAAAGCCACGAATTCGACCAAGGCCCATCCCTTCACTTGGGTCAGATGCACCTGCTGAAAGAACAGGGCCGTGCCCCATGCCGCGGGGCCGATGGCCAGCGGGATAATCATCCAGAACAGGCCCGAACGGAACATCTCGGCCCGGGTCCAATGCCGCCCTTTCATACCCGCGCGCTGCGCCTGATCGGCCATGCTTTGCGGGGTGCGCTCTTGCCGCAGCAGCATCAGGATCACCGGGATTGTCAGTAGCACCAGCACCGCGGCCAGTACCCAAAGGCTGCGCCAGTGAAAGCTGGCGAAAAGGGCCACGAAGATCACCGGCAAGAACGCCTGGCCAGCGGCGAAACCCATTGAGGACAGCGAAAGCGCCTTGCCGCGCGATGCCTCAAACCAGCGCACCATGGCGACCTGCCCAAGCTGAGACATCATCCCCTGCCCGGTCAGCCGCAATGCGTAGATGACAAAGATCAGCGCAATCCAATTCGGCACCGCCGCCATCGCCAGACAGGCCCCCGCCAGCGCCAGCATCACGCCAAGGGCCAGCACCCGTACGCGAAAGCGGTCCGTCAGCACCCCGGCCCAGACCATGCTGATGGCCGACAACGTCGTGCCGACGGTATAGATGCCGCCCCATTGGCCGTCGCTTAGGCCAAAGTCGCCCTTCACCGCCCCCGCAAAGAGCGAGATGAAATAGGTTTGTCCATAGGATGAGGTGAAGGTCAGCAGGAAACCGGCCAGCAGAAACAGCCAGTTGCGCCGCAGAAATGCGAGGTATTCCATGCCCCCTTCATCGCCGGGGCATGGAAGAAAGGAAAGCCCTAAAGAACGTAGCGGCTGAGATCGGTGGAGCGGGTCAATTCGCCAAGGTTCTTTTCAACGAAATCCGCATCGACGGTGATCTCTTGCCCCGAGCGATCAGGCGCGTCGAAGGAGACTTCTTCGAAGACCCGTTCCATCACCGTATAAAGCCGCCGCGCGCCGATGTTCTCGACCGAGGTGTTGACCTCGGCCGCGATCTTGGCCAGTGCCGCGATGCCCTCTTCGGTGAAGGTGACGGTCAGTTCCTCGGTCCCCATCAGGGCGGTATACTGCCGCGTCAGCGCATTGTCGGTCTCGGTCAGGATACGGACGAAATCATCCTCGGTCAGCGCCCGCAGTTCGACGCGGATCGGCAGACGGCCCTGCAACTCGGGCAAAAGGTCCGAAGGCTTGGCGATATGGAACGCGCCCGAGGCGATGAAGAGGATATGGTCGGTCTTCACCGGGCCATATTTCGTCGAAACGACGGTGCCTTCGATCAGCGGCAGCAGGTCGCGCTGCACCCCTTCGCGGGAAACATCGCCACCGCGCGCGTCAGAACGGGCGCAGACCTTGTCGATCTCATCAAGGAAGACGATGCCGTTCTGCTCGACCGCTTCAATGGCGGCGCGGTTCACGGCTTCGTCGTCGAGCAGCTTGTCTGCCTCTTCGCCCACCAGCACTTCATAGCTATCGGCCACGGCCATGCGTTTCTTGGTGGTGCGGCCGCCCATGGCTTTGCCGAAAATATCCCCGAGGTTCATCATCCCCATGCCTTGCTGGCCGGGAATGTCCATCATCGGGAAGGGGCTAGAGGTCTCGGCGACCTCAAGCTCGATCATCGTGTCATCGAGTTCGCCTGCGCGGAGCTTCTTGCGGAACATCTCGCGCGTGCCGTCGCGGGCATCGGTGCCGGCGATGGCGTCGATGACACGGTCCTCGGCGGCCTGTTCGGCCTTGGCTTTAACGTCTTCGCGCATGAACTCGCGGGTCATGGCGATGGAGCTGTCCACGAGATCACGGATGATCTGTTCCACGTCGCGGCCGACATAGCCGACTTCCGTGAATTTCGTCGCCTCAATTTTAATGAAGGGCGCGCGGGCGAGCTTCGCCAAGCGGCGGCTGATCTCGGTCTTGCCGACGCCGGTGGGGCCGATCATCAGGATGTTCTTCGGGTAGACTTCGTCGCGCAGGTCATCGCTCAATTGCTTGCGGCGCCAGCGGTTGCGCAGGGCCACGGCCACGGCGCGTTTGGCGTCGTTCTGGCCGATGATATAGCGGTCCAGTTCGGACACGATCTCGCGGGGGGTCAGGTCGGTCATGCGGTGATTTTCTCCACGGTGAGTTTGCCGTTGGTGTAGACGCAGATGTCGGCGGCGATCGCCATGGCATCACGGGCAATGGTTTCGGCGTCCCGGTCACTGTCCATCATGCCGCGCGCGGCGGCGAGGGCATAGTTCCCACCCGATCCAATGGCGGCGACCTCATGCTCCGGCTCCAGCACATCGCCCGCGCCGGTGATGACCAACAGGTCTTTGCCGTCGGTCACGATCAGCATCGCTTCGAGCTTTTGCAGGTATTTATCGGTGCGCCAGTCCTTGGCCAATTCGACACTGGCACGGGCCAATTGACCCGGTGTCGCTTCCAATTTGGCCTCAAGTCGTTCCAGCAGGGTAAAGGCATCCGCGGTGGAGCCCGCAAACCCCGCCACCACGTCATAGCCGCCGGGACTGAGCTTGCGCACCTTGCGCGCGGTGCCTTTGATCACGGTCTGGCCAAGGCTGACCTGTCCGTCACCGGCAATCACCACTTCGCCGCCTTTTTTGACGCCAATGATCGTGGTCCCGTGCCAACCGGGGAAATCGTCGTTCTGTGCCATGGGGCCTCCTGTCGCTTGGCGCTCTATATGGCCCCCGTGGCAGGGCAGGACAAGGGCAGCGCCGGTTGCGCGGGGGGCAGGGGCGACGCTTGTGAGGCAGGGGCACGCTTACGGTGAAGTGGCCAGCGGCTTTGCCCCAATGAAAAGGGCGCCCCGAAGGACGCCCGTTTTCGTAACTCAATGCCTAAGGCGTTGGCCTTAGATGGATTCTTCGATCCAGCTTTGCAGGGCCGCCTTGGGGCGCGCACCGGCGAGGTTGGACACGACCTGCCCGTCCTTGAAGATGAACAGCGCCGGGATACCGCGCACGCCGACTTGGGCGGGCGAGTTCGGGTTTTCGTCGACGTTGACTTTGACGATCTTCACGCGACCGTTCATTTCATCCGACAGCTCTTCCAGCGAAGGGCCGATCTGTTTGCACGGGCCGCACCATTCGGCCCAGAAATCGACCAGAACCGGAATGTCCGAATTTTTGACTTCGGCGTCGAAAGTGTCGTCGGTGACTGCGACGGTTGCCATGATGCTCTCCTGACAGGAATGGGTTGAGGCCTGAACCTATGAATGCGCGGCAGTGGCGTCAAGATATGGCAGGGCACGCAGGGCATTTGTCACGATATCGTTGGGTAACACCATAAGCGCGGGGGTCGCGGTCCATAGAATGGCCGTCTCAACCTGCCGATCCGGGTAGATTTGGCGCAGCATATGAGCATAGGCCCCCATCTGGCGCAGCAGCCCGTCGGGGCAGGCCTCAGCCGTGCCGGGGACCACGCGGTTGGTCTTGAAATCGACGGCAAGGATGCGATCCTCCGCAATCACCAAACGGTCGATCGTGCCATGCAGGCGCTGGTCTCCGAGGCTGCCGGTCACGGGCACTTCGGCGAGGGTTGTCTCGGCAAACAGCGGGGCGAGGGCAGGGGTGTTCAGCACCGCTTCCGCCTCATCTTCCGCGCGGGCGATCATCTCGGCGGGGTGTGTGCGGGCCAACCGCTCTAGAAAGACTTCCCGGGCATCCGCGCCCATCAGTGGCAGATGTTCCAGCAACTCATGAACCAGCGTGCCATAGCTCAACGCAGCGTCCATATCGAGCCCGGCCTCACCAGCAAGCGCCTTGGCTCCGCCGAGATCCGAGGGCGACAGGGTCTTGTCCTCTCCCTTGGGGGAGGGGGCGGAGCGGGTGAAAACAGGGTCTAACCTGGGCGTTGTGATGGTTTTCTCAGGCGTCTCTATGATGTCGAGCGCATCCCAATCGCCCTGTTGATAGCGCAGCGTGCCATCGTCGCCCAAAGGCTCGGCCCGGAGCCGGGCCAGAGCGGCTGCGGTGATCTGATACCAAGAGGATTCATCTTTCGACAATTCCCCCGCCGCGGCCACGATCAGCCATTTCTCGGCCCGCGTCATGGCGACATAGAACAGGCGAAGCCGTTCTTGCAGCGCGGCCTCTTTCATCTCGTCCAGCCGGGCGCGCATGGGCTGGGGCATGTCATCCGCCGGGGCTTTCCAGACGGGGGTGCCGTCAACGGTGATGATCTCATCCTTGATCGTCACATCGCGCCGCCCGGTGTCAGGCAGGATCACAATCGGCGCTTCCAGACCCTTGGCACCATGCACCGTCATCACCCGGATCTGGTTCGACGCGCTGTCGATCTGACGTTTGATTTCCAGATCATCGGTCTGCATCCATTGCAGGAACCCGGTCAGGCTGGGCACCGTGCCGCGCTCGTAAGACAGCGCTTGGCTCAACATCGCGTTGATCCCATCCTCGGCCTCTGGCCCCAGCCGCGCGAGCAGTTTGCGCCGCCCATCGTGGCGGGTGAGGATGCGTTCGATCAGATCGTAGGGGCGCAGGTAATCGACCCGCCCGCGCAGGTCGCGCAGCATGGCGAGGGTGGCGGCGTGGGCCTCGGTCTGGTTGCGCAGGGCTTGCCAGAGGTGATCCTCTTTACGGTAATGGGCGAGGGTGAAAAGCTCTTGTTCCGACCAGCCGAAAAGTGGCGATTTCAGCGCGGTGGCAAGCGATAGGTCGTCGTCCGGCGTTGCAAGGAAGGACAGGATCGCCGCCAGATCGCGCACCGCCAGTTCGGCCCCGACCTTGAGCCTGTCGGCCCCGGCGATGGGCAGTTCCGCCGCCTTGCAAGCGCGGATGATCTCAGAAAACAGGGCCGAGCGGCGCTGCACGAGGATCAGGAAATCCCCCGGTTGGATGCGCCGCCGCGCCAAGCCGCCCCTGCTGTCATCGGGGAGGTAATGCTCCTCGGTCGTCAGCTCCTTGATGCGCCGGGCGATGCGTTCGGCCAGTTGCACCGTGTGATGCCGCGCGCTGCGTCGGTCGACGGGATCGGTCCAATCGCCTTCCTCGTCAGGGCCTGCCTTTTCGATGAAGGGCCAGAGATCGACGCGGCCGGGCAGGCGATCTTTGAAGGCCATATGGCCGTCATTGGTAAAGCCGGTCTGGATCGCGGGGTCGAAAACCCCATCGACCGCTTGCAAAATCGCCGAAGAGGAGCGGAAGGAATAGGCAAGACTGCGGCGCTGGAAAAACTGCCCGGCCTCACCGATCTTCTGTTCGAATGTCGTGCCTTTGCGGTCCAGCTCTTCGGGGTCCGCGCCTTGGAAAGAGTAGATCGATTGCTTCTTGTCGCCCACGACGAAGAGGGTGCGATCCACCTCGTTACGCGCCCCGGCGCCGGAGTAAAATTCATCTGTCAGCCGTTCGATCACGTCCCATTGCCGGGGCGAGGTGTCCTGCGCCTCGTCGACAAGGATATGGTCGATGCCGCCGTCGATGCGGAACAGCACCCAAGCGGCCACGGCCTTGTCGGTCAGCAAAGCGCGGGCTTTGAGGATCAGATCGTCAAAGTCGAGCCAGCCGCGTTTTTGCTTCTCATCTGCGTAGCGGTCCAGAAAACGGGCCGCGAAACGGTGGAGCACATAGGATTTGCGCGCCGCCTTCAGCGCCAGCCGCGCTTCGCGGGCATCTTCGACGCGCTGCATCAACTGCTCAAGCTGCGGCATCTGGTCGGCGATAACCTTTTGCGTGGGCTTGGTCGGGAAACTGCCGATCTTGGCGGTGAAGGGCGCCTTGGCGCCGCTGCCGGTCAGAAGGATGTTTTCTAGCTGGGGCAAGGCGGACAGATCATAGCGGTCAATCTCTTGCAGCGCCGCGCCCGCCTTGCCGTCATTGCCGCCTTTCGCCAGCAGATGGGGGATGATATCGGCCATCATCGCCGCTTCGCTGCCGAGGAAGACCGAGGCCGCGATCTTGTCTTCGGTCAGGTCTTCGGGCTGGGCGAAAAGCGCTAGGATCTCGTGCCAAGAGCGGGGCGTGCTGAAGGCATCGCGCTGGCCTACGATGCTACGGGTGAGGCTGGCGAAATCTTCGCCCGTGTAGTGCCGCGCAATCTCGGCGACCAGCGGGGCGTCTTCGCCTTCGGCCATCTCATCGACGATCTCGGCCCGCAGCAGATCGGCGGCGCGGTCTTCGATCTCGGTGAATTGCGGGCTGACCTGTGCCTCCAGCGGGAAGCGGCGCAGAAGGGCCGCGCAGAAAGAGTGGATGGTCTGAATTTTCAGCCCGCCGGGCGTCTCGATCGCGCGGGCAAAAAGGGTGCGGGCATTGCGCAGTTGCTCGGGTGTCAATTCGCCCTGAACGCCAAGATCGGCCAAGGCGCTGCGCAGTGCCGCGTCTTTCAGCATGGCCCATTCGCCCAAGCGTTTGAACAGGCGGTTCTGCATCTCCGAGGCAGCGGCTTTGGTATAGGTCAGGCAAAGGATGTGCTGCGGCTCCACGTCGTCGAGCAGCAGCCGCGCCACGCGGTCGGTCAGCACGCGGGTCTTGCCCGAGCCCGCGTTGGCCGTCAGCCAAGTGGAGGCATCGGGCCGCGCCGCTTCGATTTGGGCGCGGGTGGCATCGTTGAAATCACGCATCATTCCAGATCCTCCGGTCGGGCGGGGCTGGTGCCATCCCATTCCCCGAACCGCGCCAGTTGGTCAAAGTTTCCGGCAAAGGCATCACTTTGCACCATCCGCCGCGCGGTAAAGCCCTGCCCCTCATCGAGGTAGCGCGAGAGCAGCGCGTGCAGACCGGCCAGCACTTCTTGCGGGTTCTCCTCGTCCAGCGGGGCGGGAACTTCGACAGGTTTTGACCCCAACCCGATAAAGGCGGCATGGGCCACATGGGCCACGCCCACCTCGGGAAAACCGCCCCGTTCGACCATCGCCGCTTCGATCAAGAGTTGCTTGTCGAACAGTCGCTGCTCTTTTTTGCCGGGCGGCGTGCCGGTTTTGTAGTCGTAGATCAGCACATCGCCGTCATCGGTCTGGTCGATCCGGTCGGCAAAGCCGCTGAGGGTAAAGCCGAGGTCGGCAAAGGTGTAGCTGCCCCGCGCGCCCTGTTCGAAGGCGACGGGGCTGGAGAATGCGGCGCGTTGGCTTTCGCGGGCGATGAACCAATCGGCGATCCGGTCGATACGGGCCAGCCACATGGCGCGGGCGGCGGGCCAGGGGGCTTCTTCCTCCAGCACCTCGGCGGCCACTTGCATCAGCGTGTCGCGGGTCAGCCGTGCCGGATCGCGGGCCACCAGTTTGACGAAATCTTCCATGATGCGGTGCAGGACGATGCCGCGCACCGGCGCATCGGGCGATTGCACCAGCGGGTTGATCGGGCGCAGTTTCAGGCTGTGTTTGGCATAGATCGCGTAAGGATCGCGGATCAGCGTCTTGATCTCGGTCACTGACAGCTTGCGGGGGCGCGCCGCGCGCGGTGGGCGGGGCGAGGGGCGCGTGGCCGGGGCGGTGCGCTCCACCGCTTCCAAGGCGCGCACCTGATCCAGCCAGTGGTTGCCGCGCTGCTGCATGGCCTTCCACGCCTCCGGCCCGCCGGTGTCGCCCAAGCCGCCCAGCAGGTTGCCCAAGCGGTTCAGCCAGCGTGACGGCACCATCTCGGCCTCGTCCGAGCGGATCGCGCGGGTGATCCAAACCTCGGGGCTGGCGATGGCCTGTTGATAGTCATGTGCCGACAGGCCGATGCGCCGTTCGGGGAGCAGCAGCCCGGCTTTCTCGCGCATTTGACGGTTGAGCCACGGATCGGGCGGCGGCGCTTCGGGCCATGTGCCTTCGTTCAAACCGCCAAGGATGACCAGCTCGGCCCCCTGCACCCGTGCCTCCATCGTGCCCCAGATCATGATATCGGGATGCGGGGTATCGGCCTCGCGCACCTCTTCTTGGGCCAAGAGCGCGCCCAAGAGATCGGCATAATCGGCGGCGTTCATCGCCCCGCCGTGGGGGGCATGTTCCGTGAGGTTCGCCATCACCGCCTCGGCCGCGATGCCCGCGCCTTGCTGCCAAAGCAGGTGGTCGGGATCGGCGGATTGCCCGGCGGCGATCCTTTCGGCCAGCGCCAGATGCGCGGCGACGCATTCGGGCAGGGGCCGCTCTCCGGGAGTGTCATGGCCGGGGAAAACCTCGCCCAGCCAAGCGACCCAATCGCGGAACCCGCTGGGGTCTTCCATCCGCTTCGCGGCGCGCTCTGCAATCTCGGCCAAGCCTTCGGCGTCGGGGTAGGGCAGACCGTAGCGGCGGATCTCAGCCTCCAAGCGCTGGGTATAGAGCTGGTGGAAATTGCGCCCCGCGCCGCTGTGGGTCAGCGGGTGTTTCAACAGGGTCAGCAGCGCTTCGGCATCCAGTTTTCGGACAAACAGCGCCGCCACATGGCGCAAGAACCGCCCCGGCGGGGAGAGTTGCAGCGGCATCCCGGCGCTGTCGTCGGGCAGAATGCCCCACCGGTCGAGCGCTGCGGTGACCTGCCGGGTGAGCATCCGGTCGGGGGTGATCAAGGCGGCCTTCACACCATCCTCGGCAGCTTGGCGCAGGCGCAGCGCGATGGCCAAAGCCTCGACCCGTGGGGTGGGCGCTTCGATCAGGGTAATGTCGGCGGTGGCACCTTGCAGGTCTTCCAGCTTCGGCCCTTCGTTCAGCCAAGCATGGGTGACGGGCGCAGGCCGAAGCGAGAGCGACACCAGCTTGTTGCGGGCGGTCGATACCGGGGGCATCTCGCACCACGGGGCGACCGCGCCACGCGCCACGCCGAGCATATTCATCAGCTTGCGGAAGCGGTATTGCGGGTGATCCTCGGCCAGAAGCGCCTGATCCAACTCATTCCAAACGGCGGTCGGCATCTCGAAATCGAACCCCGGCAGGATGATCGCGCCTTGCGGCAGGCGGGCCACGGCCTCCATCAACAACGCGGTTGTCCCGCGCGAGCCGGTGGACCCGGCGAGGATCACCGGATGCTGCGGTGGCGCGTCCTGCCAGCGGGCGATGATCCGGGCGACCAACTGCCGTCGCCGTGCCTCGGCATCCGGGCGGGTGGTGGTTTGGCCCAGATAGTCATGCGCGATGGCGAGGAACCGCTGCGCCCGCTCCCAATGGGCAGAGAGGTTGCCAACGTCCAGCCCGGCCACCGTCTCGGGCGAGACGCCTTCGCCCTGCATTTCGTCGATCAGCCCCGCCAAACTATCCGACAGGGCATAGAGCGAGGCGCGCGGCGCGAGATCGGGTGCGGCATCCAGCAGGCGCGACACGAGTTGAATGAGTTCCAGCCGCCGTTGCAGCGGCGGTGTCGGAGCGGGGAGCGCGATGCCGGGGGCCAATGCATCGAGGTCGGTGATCAGCCGGATGCGCGGCAAGAAGCCTGCCGGACCCGCGTCGAAATCATGGCGCAGCCGACGTGCCATGCGGTTGGTGTTCACCAGCAACTCGACACGGGCCATCGCCTCGGGCGGGCCATTCTCCAACCGGTCGCACAGCCCGCGCACCAATCCGCGCGGGAAGTCGACACCGGGGGCAAGGCCAAAGACGCGGGGGCTGTCCTGCGGCTCAAACATCGGCACCTGCCAAGAGGCTTTCGGCAAGGGGAATACCCCCCGGGTGCCCCACATCGCACCAGCGCCCGCTATAGGGCAGGCCAAACAGCGTCCCGCGTGCCAGCATCATGTCCCACAACAGGTTGAGCGAGAATGCCTCGGCTTCGATATCGGCCAGCAGGTCGGTCTTGATGATCTGCACCCCGCCATAGACCTCGCCCGGCCCCCGTTGCAGGCGGCCATCCGCGGTGCGGGTAAAGTCGCCCGTGCCGCCATGGCCAAGGGTGTTTTCCAACGGCACGGTCATCAAAAGCGCGTCCATCCGTGCCGGATCCCATGCATTGCGGAGCATTTCGAGCGGGTTCGCCCCGGCCCAAATCGCGTCACTGTTCATGGTGAAAACGGGCCCTGACCCCAGCAGCGGCAGCGCGTTGCGGAGCCCGCCGCCGGTGTCGAGGATCTGGGGCGTTTCGATCACCGTTTGCACATCCTGCGCTTTCAGATGTGCCTCTAACTGGTCGGGCAGGTAGTGCAGGTTCGCCACGATCCGCGCAGGCGTAATCCCGCGGGCAAGGTCGAGCGCATGGTCAATCAAGGGGCGGCCCGCGACTGGCACCATGGGCTTGGGTTGGTTCTGGGTGAGATGTTTCATACGCGTGCCGAACCCGGCCGCGAACATCATGATGGCGTCGGGATTGTCGCGCATTGGCTTTTCAGTTGCTCCAGAAATTCGGGGGTCGGCGGGGGCAGCACGCCTGCGATTGCCTCCGCCACATCGGCAAGCGCGGGATGGCGCAGGTTATGTTGCAAATGCTGCCAGACGCGGGGGATCAGATCGACGTAATGTGGTTTGCCATCGCGCAGACTGAGGCGCGCAAAGATCCCCAAAATGCGCAGATTACGCTGGGCGCCAAGCAGTGCATAGGCGCGGCGGAAGGGGGTTTCCGCCTGTCCGGTTTGGGCAAGGTAATCGTCGATGATCTGCGCCTCTACCGACCGGGGCACATCGCGGCGTGCGTCTTGCAGGATCGAGACGAGATCATAGGCCGGGTGGCCCAGCAGCGCGTCTTGAAAATCCAGCAAACCGACCCGCGCCGCCCCTTCGCGCTCTGGCAGCCAGAGCAGGTTCTCGGCATGGTAGTCGCGCAGGATCACGACTTTTGGGCTGTTATCCAACGCTGCGGCGAGGGGGCGGAAAGCCTGCGCGAAAGCGGCGTTTGCGCTCTGCCCGCCTGTGGGCGCGTAAAAGTCGAAGGCGGGGGAGGCCATATCAGTCAGCCAATCGGCATCGCAAATCGGCAGTTCCGGCAGGGGGGCGGCGTGCAGTTTGACCGAAACGTCAGCAGCCGCGCGGTAGAGGGGGAGTTCCCGAGCCGGATCCGCCGCCATGAGCCGCGCAAAGAGGTCATCGCCAAGGTCTTCGATCAGCAGCAGACCGTTGTCATTGTCCGCATGGTAAATCTCGGGCGCGCTGAGGCCACAGCCTGCCAGATGCGCGGCGACGTGACGGAAGGGTCGCACGTCTTCTCCGCGTTCCGGTGGGGCGTCCATCAGGATGGCGCGCGCGCCATCCGCTTTGCGCAACCGGTCATAGCGCCGGTTGGAGGCATCGCCCGCCAGCAGCTTGCGGGAGGCTTCGGCCCAGCCCGCGGTTTGCAAAAAACCTTCGATCAATGCGGCGCGTTCGGTCATTTGCGCCACGCCGCCAGCTTCTCGGCCCAATCGCCGCCGGACCATTCTGCGGTCAGCCTGCGGCTGTCTTCTTCGGTGCCGGGGCTAAGGCTGATCTCTAACGCGTCGGCGGGCGCGAGCGGGCCCAGCCGATCCGGCCATTCCACAAGACAGATTGCATCGTGAAAGGCGTCGATCAGCCCGAGCTCCTCAATCTCATGGGTGGAGGTCAGCCGGTAGAGATCGGCGTGCCAGATCGCGCTGCTTGCCGTGTCATAGGTCTGCACCAAGGTGAAGGTGGGCGAGGGGATATCCTCGTGGTGGTCGAGCAATTCGGTGATCAGCGCGCGGGCGAAATGGGTCTTGCCCACGCCGACATCGCCGCTGAGCAGGATGACATCGCCGGGAGACAGGCGGCGGGCCAGTTGCCGGGCGCGCTCAGCGGTGTCATCGGGGCCGCTGAGCAGGAGGGAAAGGGTATCGTCGGACATGCCCCATGCTTAGCGTCCCGACGCGCAGCCGCAAGATTAAAGCGGCTGGGAGCGACCTAGTTGGAGGGTTGCCGCCGGTCGCCCGCCGAAGGAGCGTTGGAAGGCTCCGACCGGTCCGCGCCGACGGGGATCGGACGAAAGCGTATGAGCGTGGCACCCGATGCGATGGCCGAGACCTCGCAAGAAAGCGGCGCGCCCTGATGCGGGTAGATGGGCATGTTCCAACCCGCGCGGTCGCCCCTGCCCATGACGAATTCCACAACATCGGGCCAGAGCGGATTGGCCGCCGACATTTCCTGCCAGACACGGATCGCATCGTTGACGGTGATTTCGGCAAAGCTTTTGTCCGGGTCTTGTTTCCACCGGGCGCGATAGGCGGCGTTGCAAAAGGTCAGCACGCCGGAGGCAGAGAAGACGGCGAAACCATCTTCGAGCGTGTCGAGCAGGCTTTGGCTTTGTTCAAGTTCGGCCCGGAAATTGCGGGTTAGGGTCACTTCGGCGGTGATGTCTTCGATCAGGAAAGCGGTGGCGCCATCGGGGTGGGGCCGGCCCCGGATGCTGTAGGTCTGGCCGTTCTCCAGCGACCAAGTCTCTTGATAGCGGCCATCGGTTGCGGCGGCGATAACTTCGGCAATTTCGTGACGCCAATTCTTGTAATTCTTCGGCTCCGGCATGCGGCGGCTTTCGCGCAGCTGATCGAAAAAGGACACCATCGTCGGTCGGGCGCTGAGAAAGGGGGCGGGCAGGGCGGTCAGGTCAACCAGGGCAGGGTTGAACAGGGCCAACTGCCCGTTGCGGTCAAAAATCGCGAGCCCGATGGACAGATGGGCAAAGGTCTTGGCAAGGGTTTGAACGAAGTTGCGCTGCGCCTCTTCGGCGGCGACCACGGCGTTGATGCAGGTGGCGTGGTAGACCTGCACATTGTCCTCTGTCGTGGTGGTCAGCGCGTACCAATCTGGTTTGTCCCCGTCGCCGCAGCGCAGGCATACGCGGTTGGGATGTTCGGGCGAGGGCGTGCTGAACAATGCGGCGCCGCCGCATTCAGGATCGGCCGGAGCCTTGCGTTTCAGGGCCCCGTAGGCCCGGTTGTGCCAGATGATGCGGCCTGCGGCATCGGTCTGCCACGCTGGGTTCGGGCTGGTCTCGCTGGCCCGGCGCAGGGCGGCGAGTTTCTGAAACGTCTCTTCCGTGATCTCTTCGGTCGCGCGGGTCTGGGGCAGGTGCAACCAACAGAGCGCGTCGCGCCATGTGATGCGCAGCTCCGACGGGCTGTCGCCATCCTCTGCCCTGAGGGTCAGCTTGCCGGTGGCCCCATGCCGGGGCGTGCGGGGGAATTCGGGAAACCGCGACAGCAGCGCATCGCGAATATCCTCCCAATGGTGGTAGCCGGGTGCGAGGGCAAAGCGGGTCAGCGCGTTGTCGGAGCCATGAACCAACTGCCCCTCTTCGAACAGCAGGCTCATATCATCGATGCCGGGGGGGGCCGCCGCCGGTCGGCCCGCAGCCGAGCCGAGCCACCAAAGAGCGGCCAGCGCGGTGACGGAGGCGGCGGCAAGCACGATGATGACATCCGGCAATGCCATGACGGAGACCCCTTTCGGCAAATGCGACGCCCTATTTTGAGCCCCAATGGTTAACGGTGGGTTAACAAACGCGCCAATCCCGCCGTCAGGCCGTCAGACGCTGGTTCTCGCCCATCACGCTGTCATCGGGGCCAAGGTCCAGCAGGCGGCGTGGCCAGACGACTTCGACCACAGCGCCGCTGCCAGCGGGGGGCAGCCCGCGCAGCCAACCGCTGTCCGATCCATTGGCAAAGCGCAACCGCGCGCCGGAGCGTTCGAGGAAGGTCTTGGCGATGAACAGCCCCAGCCCCATGCCCTCATATTCGGGCCGCGTCGTCTCGTTCGATGCACCTCCTCGGCGGCGCAAAAACGGGTCGCCGATCCGGCCCAGATGCTGCGGCGGGAAGCCCGGCCCGTTGTCGATGATCCGCACCGAGATATCCTCGGCGGACCATTCGGTTTCGATCCAAACCGTGGTTTCGGCAAAATCCACGGCGTTCTGCACCAGATTGCGCAGCCCGTGGATGATCTCGGGCTTACGCGGGATCGTCGGGGCGCGGGCCGGGTCTCGGGCCATCGGATTGTCGGAAAACATCACCGTCTTGCCGCGCTCCAGATGCGGCTCGGCGGCCTCTTTCACCACGGCGGTCAGCTGCGCGCGCTGCATGTGCAGATCGTCTTTCCCGATGCGGCCCATGTCGCGCAGGATATCCCGGCAGCGGTCGGCCTGATCGCGGATCAGCGCGGCGTCTTCGGCCAGATCGGGGCGGTCTTCCAGATCGCCCAGAAGTTCGGTGCTGGCCAGTTTGATCGTGGCAAGCGGCGTTCCCAATTCATGGGCGGCGGCGGCAACGACGCCGCTGAGGTCCGAGAGCTTCTGCTCCCGTGCCAGTACCATTTGCGTGGCCGAGAGCGCGTCGGCCATGGAGTGGACCTCGGTCGTGACGCGCCGGGAATAGGCACTGGTAAAAACGATGGCGATGAGCAGCGCCGCCCAATGCCCGAAGACGAAGATGCCGGGCTGTCGCAGCACATCGCCTGATTGCGTCACCAACGGCAGATGCCACAGCGCCAGCACCGAGGCCGCGATAATCGCGGTGCCGCCCAGAACCAGTGTCGAGCGCAGGCTGAGCGCGGTGGCCGAGATCGTCACCGGGGCCAGCAGCAGAAGTGCAAAGGGATTATGCAGCCCGCCCGTCAGCGCCAAAAGCGCGGTCAGTTGCAGCAGGTCGAAGAGCACCATGGCGAGGTTCTCGCGCTCCGACAGGCGTTTGTTCTGCGGAAAGACGAAGGCCGCGACAAGGTTGCCCACCACCGAGGCCCCGATTGTCAGGTAACACAGGCCAAAGGCCAGCTGCAGCCCAAACGCCCATTGCGCCACGGTGACGGCGGTCAACTGTCCGGCGATGGCGAACCAGCGCAGCAGGATCATCGTGCGCAGGCGGATCCAACTGGCACGGGTGCGCCCATCGAGGGGCCGGATATTTGCCTGCGTCATCTTAGCCCCATCACTTTATTGCGTCTTGCATCACCTGCCATCTAGCGTAGGTCTGCGGCGAAACACGATCAAGACCGGCCAGCACGGCGGAGGACTGACATGAAACGAATGATTGCATTTGGCGCGGCAGGGGTCGCGGCTGTATTTCTGGCCGGGACGGCTTTTGTGGTGCTGCGGGGCGAGGACGATCCCTATGCCACCTGCCGGTCAAGCCAAGTGGCGGGCGGCGATATTGGCGGGCCGTTCGAACTGGTCAACAGTGCGGGCGAAACCGTGACCGATGCCGATGTGATCAAGGAGCCTGCCCTGCTCTATTTCGGCTATACCTCCTGCCCCGATGTCTGCCCGCTGGACGTGGACCGCAACGCCGCGGCGACCGAAATTCTGGATGAGCGCGGCCAGAGCATCACGCCGGTCTTCATCACCGTTGACCCTGCGCGCGACACGCCCGAAGTGGTCGGTGATTTTGCCGAGGTGATGCACCCGCGTATGGTCGGGCTGACCGGCTCGCCCGAGCAAATCAAAGCCGCCAGCCAAGCCTACCGCACCTACTACAAGGCCCACCCGGCGGACGAGAATGGTGAATACCTCGTCGATCATTCGACCTTCAGCTATCTGGTCATGCCCGAAGAAGGCGTCGTCGACTTTTTCCGCCGTGAAGTACGGCCCGAAGAGATGGCCGACAGCATCGGTTGTTTTCTGGATCAACGCTGAAATTGACCCGCCGCCTTGGCCGCCCCATATTAGCCTTTGAGAGGGGATGTTGATGCAGGATATTTCTGACTTAGGCGCGGACCGCAGCTTGCTTTTGGTCGATGACGATGAGCCGTTTCTGCGCCGCTTGGCCAAGGCGATGGAGAAACGCGGCTTTGAGGTGGAAACCGCAGGGTCCGTCGCGGCTGGCAAAGCCATCGCCACCGCGCGCCCCCCGGCCTTTGCCGTGGTCGATCTGCGGCTTCAGGATGGCAATGGGCTCGACGTGGTCGAAGTGCTGCGCGACAAACGCGCCGATGCGCGGGTCGTCGTGCTGACGGGCTATGGTGCGATTGCCACGGCGGTGGCGGCGGTGAAATCCGGGGCGACGGATTACCTGTCGAAACCCGCCGACGCCAATGACATCGTGAATGCGCTTTTGGCCACCGGAGGGGACCTGCCCGAACCGCCGGAAAACCCGATGAGCGCGGATCGCGTGCGGTGGGAGCATATCCAGCGGGTCTATGAACTCTGTGATCGCAACGTCTCGGAAACCGCGCGGCGGCTGAACATGCACCGGCGGACCTTGCAGCGCATCTTGGCAAAACGCTCGCCGCGCTAAAGCTCGAACCGTTTCCAGATTTTATCAACGCGGGTGCCATCCGCCAATGTGCAGTTTGGCAGCCGTCTGGAATCCTCGAAGCCGCGGCTTTGGTAATAGGCCAGCCCGCCCTGATTGTCGGCGCGGATGATGGCGTGGATATGGGCATAGCCTAGGTCACGCGCGGCCTCTTTGGTCTGTTTGAACAGGGCCGAGCCGATGCCGAACCCCGTCTCTCCCAACCGTACGAAAGTTGCGACGTCCACACCGCCTTCGGGCAGGTCGGGGTGGGGTTCGATGTATTGAAAGCCTTTGATCTCACCGCGCCCGTCTTCCGCCAGATGCCACGCGCTGTCGGGCGCGGCCATCCAGCCTTGCAACTCACGCGGGCTGACGGGGCTGACCATGGCGGTGGTGCCGCCCTCGGCGATGATCGCATTCAGCAAATCGGCCAGGGCGCGGGTATCAAGCGCCCCGGCGCGGCGGATGTGGATCACGCCATTTCGCGCAGCAGCGCCTCGTGGCGTTCAGTGAACTCGGCCCGTACCTCGACCGGCGGGCGCAGCAGGATGTTCAGCCCTTCCATCAGCGCGGCATCAGGGCGGCCAAAGAAACGGGTCGCCTCGGCCTCGGAAAAGCCTGCGATCTGACTGGCCTCCATCCAAGCGCTGATGCGGTCGGCCTTTTTGATCTGCTGCTTGACCCGCACCGGCAGGCTGGCGGGAAGGCCAAAGCGGACATGCACCGCCGTGGTCAACCGCTCATCCAAGGCACGATAATCCGGCCCGACCGCGGCCTTCACGGGCGAGATCATGTCGCCGATCACATATTCCGGCGCATCATGCAGCAACGCGGCGAGGCGCCATTTCGCAGGCGCACGGGGGGCGATGCGGGCGAAAATCGTTTCCACCAGCAGCGAATGTTCGGCCACCGAATAGGCATAGTCGCCCCGTGTCTGCCCGTTCCAGCGTGCGACAAAGGCCAGACCATGGGCGATGTCTTCGATCTCGACATCGACCGGCGTGGGGTCGAGCAGGTCAAGTCGCCGACCTGACAGCATCCTTTGCCATGCGCGTGGTTTCTGCGCCATTCGCGGGAGTCCTTACCTCGTGAGCCTTGGGAACAAATCCCTGTCAAACCTGTTCATCCCACGAAGGAGATGATCATGAAACCCGTTTTTTCCGGTACGATAGTTGCAGTTACCTTGACCACCCTCGCCGGTGTTGCACAGGCAGAAGAAGTCTGCATGCCCGCCAAGGAAATGAAGTCTGCCCTGATCGATTGGTACGGCGAAGAGCCGGTGCCGGGTCAGCGTGAAGGCAACAGCCAGCTTTGGGCATCGGATCAGTCGGGGACATGGACCTTGGTTAAGACTTTGGCCGATGGCAATGCCTGCGTGCTGGCCCAGGGCGATGATTGGATGGCGGGCCGGTCGGGCGATAAGCAACTGGCCGCTCTTCTGGACTGATCCGGCGCGGCTTTCCCCCATTCACGTTGAGAATTCGCGGCGAAGGTGCTAACCGCCCTGCAACACTTTAAACAGGAGCGCCGCATGGCCCACGACTATATTGTTAAGGATATCAATCTGGCGGCCTACGGGCGTAAAGAGCTGGACATCGCCGAGACCGAAATGCCGGGCCTGATGGCGCTGCGCGATGAATACGGTGACAGCAAACCGCTGAAAGGCGCGCGGATCGTCGGCTCTTTGCATATGACCATCCAGACTGCCGTTCTGATCGAAACGCTGGTCGCCCTTGGCGCCGATGTGCGTTGGGCATCATGCAACATCTTCTCGACCCAAGACCACGCGGCCGCGGCCATCGCCGAAGCGGGCGTGCCGGTCTTCGCCATCAAAGGCCAGTCGCTGGTCGAGCATTGGGATTACCTCGACAAATCCTTCATGTTCCCCGAAGGGCCGAACCTGATCCTCGACGATGGCGGCGATGCGACGCTCTACATCCTTCTCGGCGCGCGCGTGGAAAATGGCGAAGACGAGCTGATCGCCGTGCCGAAATCCGAAGAAGAAGAGGCGATCTTCGCCCAGATCAAGAAGCGTATGGCCGAAAGCCCCGGCTGGTTCACCAAGATGCGCGACCAGATCAAGGGCGTGTCCGAAGAGACCACGACGGGCGTGCACCGTCTCTATGATCTCGTGAAACAGGGCCAGCTGCCCTTCCCCGCGATCAATGTGAACGACTCTGTCACCAAGTCGAAGTTCGACAATAAATACGGCTGTAAAGAGAGCCTCGTCGACGGTATCCGCCGCGCCACCGATACGATGATGGCGGGCAAGGTCGCCGTTGTCATGGGCTATGGCGACGTGGGCAAAGGCTCCGCCGCGTCTCTGCGGGGTGCGGGTGCCCGCGTGAAGGTCACCGAAGTCGACCCGATCTGCGCGCTGCAAGCCGCGATGGACGGTTTTGAGGTCGTGCTGCTGGAAGACGTGGTTGGCACCGCCGATATCTTTATCACCACCACTGGCAACAAAGACGTGATCCGCATCGAGCATATGCGTGAGATGAAGGACATGGCGATCGTCGGCAACATCGGCCACTTCGACAACGAAATCCAAGTCGCCGCTCTGAAGAACCACAAGTGGACCAACATCAAAGAACAGGTGGACATGATTGAGATGCCGAACGGCAATCGTCTGATCCTGCTCTCCGAAGGCCGTCTGCTGAACCTTGGCAATGCCACCGGCCACCCCTCTTTCGTCATGTCCGCGTCCTTCACCAACCAAGTGCTGGCGCAGATCGAACTGTGGGAAAACACCGACAAATACGAGAATGACGTCTACATTCTGCCCAAGCATCTGGATGAAAAAGTGGCCCGTCTGCACCTCGACCGGATCGGCGTAAAACTGTCGAAGCTGAACCCGGAGCAGGCTGCCTATATCGGCGTGACGCCCGAGGGGCCGTTCAAGCCCGAGCATTACCGCTACTAAGCCGCGAAGAGTTCCCTCTCTCAGCATGTTTCAGCGCCGTCCCGGAGATCACCGGGGCGGCGTTTTTCTATCAAGCGACTACGATATATAGGAAAATCAGCTCAATCGGCGGATTCAAGCACATATCTGCCAGCGGCGGAGGACGGGCGGAACATAGTCAATCGGGCGGTGTTTCATCCCCAGACCATTCAAAAGGAGTATCGAAGATGAAACGTACATTCCTGAAGTCCACCGTCGCCGCCCTTGCACTGACTGCGGGCACCGCGTTCGCACAAACCGCCGACACCGAAGCCGGTGCCGCGGCAGATGCCGAAGCCACAGTTTCGAGCGAAAGCGTTACCAACACCGCCAACGATCTGACCGCCACTGTTGAAAAGCAGGCCGAGCAGACCGCCGAAATGTCGCGCGAGAATTCCGACGACTATGAGGGGACGAACGACCCCAACACCACCGACGAAATGCTGACCGCACCGACCCAGGGCGCAGAGTTCGAAGGTGACACCGAAGTCGACAACGAAGCGGAACTGACCGCCGAGACCGATGGCGTGACGCCGACAACCGATGCCGAAGCGGATCTGGCCGGAAACGCCGATTCAGAGTCGAATTCGACCCTGAGCACCGACACCAGCGGCACCGTCACCACCGAGACTGACACCGATCTGGCCGCCGACGAAGATGCCGATTTCGACAATGAAACCACAGCCGAGATCGAAGGCGAAGCCGAAACCGATCTGGATGAGAATGTCGCTTCCAACACCGAAGCGGACATGGAAACAGACGTGACACGCACCGACACCGGCATGAGCAACGCATTCTCCGGCATGGTCGTGGGTGATCTGGTCGGCCTGACCGTCGTCGAAGCCGATGGCGACAGCATTGGTGACGTCGACTATGTCATCAAGACCGACGATGGCTATGCCGCCGTTGTTGGCGTGGGCGGCTTCCTCGGCCTTGGCGAACACACCGTCGCCGTACCGCTTGAGGAAATCTCCATGGCAGCCGAGAACGACCTGAAGCTGAGCTCTTGGACCAAAGCCGAGCTGGAAGCCCAGCCGGAAGTCGATGAAGAAAACATCGAAGGTCTGGAAGACGACGTCCGCCTTGACGACGCCTCCTAAGCGACAGCCGATATCCTGACTGAGAGGCGCCCAATTCGGGCGCCTCTTTTTCTGGCGGCTCCGGGGTCAGCCCACCGCCCCCGAAATAAATCTTTTGCAATACAGGGATATGGCCTTAGGCTCCGGCCTCAGGAACCCCTGACGGGCCGAAGACACTATTGGGAGAGATTTTATGGGCAAGCGTGACGAATGGATCGCCAAATACGCCGAAGACCTGAAGAACAAATGCGGCATGGAGCCGGATATGGACCTTTTGACCAAGGTGACCATCGGTTGCGGTCCGTCGATCTATAACGCCGACGCGCAGACGGTGTCTTCCAGCGATACGGCTGAGTTGAACACCGTAAAGGACAACTTCCTGATCAAGAAACTCGGCCTGCCGGATGATGAGCATCTCATGGGCGGCATTCAAAAAGTGATCGAGACCTATGGCCGGTCTGAGCGAAACAAGTACCGCGCGGTGGTCTATTACATGCTGGTCAAACACTTCGGCAAAGAGTCCGTCTACGCCTGAAGGGCGGTGGGAAACCCTACTAAAACCTTACCTCAGACGCGCGCTTGGTTAAGCGCGCGTTTCGTTTTTGCGCGGGCTTTGACACAGTCGAAAGTTGAGTAAATCCCCGGTTTCTGCTATCTCTCTTATATCGGCCAGAGCGGCTGGTAAGAGTTACGAACATGTGTGGTGGTTATGGGAGCACATGGGGTGAGAAGGGTTCTGGCGGGGTGCCGGAACCCTTTTTCGTTTTTCCAGTGGCCGCGCCGGTATTAGGGCGCGGTCTTGCCCAAGGCGCAGATAAGCTGCCATTCCGCATCGGTCACAGGCTGCACGGATAGGCGCGAATTCTTCACCAGAACCATGTCCTCCAGCCTTGGGTCCGCTTTGATCGTATCCAAACTGACCGGCTGGTTGAACGACCGCACCGCTTTGATGTCCACACATTCCCAACGCGGGTCATCGGTGCTGCTGTCGGGATGAGCCTCGGCGCAGACTTCGACGATGCCGACGATCTCACGATCTTTCTGCGAGTGGTAAAAGAACCCGAGGTCGCCAACCTTCATCTCACGCATGAAATTGCGCGCCTGATAGTTGCGCACGCCGTCCCATTCCTCGCCCGCGTCGCCCTTGGCCTTTTGGTCGGCCCAGCTCCAAGTTGCGGGTTCGGATTTGAACAACCAATAGGCCATCAGCCGATCACCCGGTTCCAATGGGTCAGGGTCACGCTTTGGAACAAGCCGGCCTTGGCGTAGGGGTCATTCGCGGCCCAATCCTCGGCTGCGGCCATATCGGGCACGTCCAGAATGATGAGCGAACCGATCATGCCGCCTTCGGCATCCAAAAGCGGCCCAGCCTGTGCCACGGCATCACTGGACTTTAGATAGGCCAAATGGTCGGGCCGGTTTTCCTGACGGATCGGCAGGCCATCGGCTTTGTCATGGGCGATCAGGGCAACAAGCATATCATTCTTCCTTTAGGGGGCGGGTCAGCAAAGATTTCATGGCACCAGCCACATCTAACTGGTTGTCGAGCAATCCGGCAACCGCGCGGGTGATCGGCATATCGAGCGCCGCTTCGCGCGCCAGCGCATCGACGGCGCGGGCGGTCGCGGCCCCTTCGACCGTGGTCGACGGGTCAAAAGGGGTGCCTTGGCCCAGCGATTGCCCCAAACGGTAGTTGCGCGATTGCTCAGAGGTGCAGGTCAGCGTGAGATCACCAAAGCCCGAAAGCCCGGCCAGCGTTGTCGGCTCGGCCTGTAGATGGGCGGCGAGGCGTTGCATTTCCGCATAGCCGCGGGTCATCAGCGCGGCGCGGGCGCTTTCGCCCAATCCGGCCCCTATCGCGGCCCCGCTGGCGATGGCGACGACATTTTTCAGCGCCCCGCCCAATTCCGCGCCGGTGGTATCCGTGGTGCGGTAAAGCCGCAGGTTCGCCGTGGTGAGTTCCGCTTGCAGCTGTTCGCCCGCCGCAGGGTCTGCACAGGCCAAGGTCAGGGCGGTGGGCAGGCCCCGTGCGATATCGGCGGCAAAGCTGGGCCCTGTCAGGATCGCGGCGGTGGCTTCGGGAATGGTTTTTTCGATCACGCTGACCGGCCCCACGCCGCTGCTGAGTTCGATGCCTTTGCAGCAGGCGACCAAATGTTTCCCGTGAAGCGCTGCGCGATGTTCCTTTAACACGCTGCGCAGCTTTTGCATGGGCACGGCCAGCAAAAGGGTCTCGGCCTCGGCCGCTTGGGCAAGACTTTCGGTCACGCTGAGCGTCTCGGGGAAAGGGCAGCCGGGCAGGCGTTTGGCGTTCTCGCGCCGCGCGGCCATATCCCTCGCGTCACGCGCCCAGAGTGTTACCGGCCCTTTGCCCGCAAGCGAAATGGCCAGCGCCGTGCCGAATGCCCCTGCGCCGAGGACGGAGACGCTCATGCCTTGGCCCCCTTCTTGCCGCTGCCCAGCATCGACGGGCGCGCGGTGTCCAGCGGCCAGCGGGGCCGCGCAGCGAGGGTCAGGTCATCGGCATCCCGCAGGGCGGCCTGCTCTCCCGCCGCGAAGGCGATCATCGCGGCGTTGTCAGTACAAAGCGCCAGCGGCGGCGCCACGAAGGCGGCCTCTTGCGCTGCTGCAACAGTCTCTAACGCGGCACGGATGGACTTGTTTGCCGCCACGCCCCCCGCCACGCAAAGGCTCCGCGCGCCTGTCGCGGGATACTCCGCAAAGGCGCGGCGCGTTTTATGGGCCAGCACATCGACCACGGCGGCTTGGAACCCTGCCGCGAGGTCCGCTTGATCCTGCCGCGTCAGCCCGCCACGCTTTGCCACGCATTTGTCGCGCGCGCGCAGCACAGCGGTTTTCAAACCCGAGAAGGACATGTCGCAGCCCTCGCGATCCAGCAGGGGGCGCGGCAGAGCAAAGCGTTTCGCATCGCCCTCTTGGGCGCATTTTTCGATCGACGGTCCGCCTGGCTGGGGCAGGCCCAACAGCCGCGCGACCTTGTCAAATGCCTCTCCCGGGGCATCGTCGATGGTACCGCCGAGACGGTCGAAGCTTTCGGGCCCGCGTACCAGTAGAAACTGACAATGCCCGCCCGAGACCAGCAGCATCAGATAGGGATAGGGCACGTCATCGGTCAGCCGCGGGGTCAGCGCGTGACCCGCGAGGTGGTTCACCCCGTAAAGCGGTTTGCCCGTCGCCGCCGAGAGCCCCTTAGCGCACATCACGCCCGACACCACGCCGCCGATCAGCCCCGGCCCGGCGGTAACCGCGATGGCGTCGATCTGCGGCAGGCCGATCCCGGCTTCGGCCAAGGCATCCTCGACACAGTGGTCCAATTTCTCGGCATGGGCGCGGGCGGCGATTTCAGGAACAACGCCGCCAAAGTCGGCGTGCAACTCGGTCTGGCCCGCCACGACCGAGGCCAGCACCTTGCCGCGCCCGTCCTCCTCCATGCGCACCACGGCGGCGGCGGTATCGTCGCAACTGCTTTCCAAACCAAGGATCAAGCGGGTCTGAGACTGGGTAGAGGGCATGGGGGCTTTCCGTTGCAAGGCACCTGTACCGCAGGTAACACCGCTCTCACGCGCAAACAATGCCGGAGCCTTGCGATGCCGCAGCCTAGATTGCTTCTGACACGTCCCCAGCCCGGTGCCGCGCAGTTTCTGGATCGGCTTTCGCCTGCGCTGCGCGACGGGGCCGTGATCTCTCCGCTGATCGAGATTACCGCGACGGGTGAGCCTGTCGATCTTTCGCCCTATGCCGGGGTGATCTTTACCTCGGCCAATGCCGTGGCCCAAGCGCCTTTGGGGGAGGGGCGGCCTGCCTATTGCGTCGGCCCGCAGACCACGGCGGCGGCGGGCAAAGCGGGCTGGCAAGCGCAGATGGTCGGGCTGGATGCCGAGGCGCTGATCGCGACCTTGGCGGAACGCCCCCAGATCGGCCCGCTCTTGCACCTTGCCGGGCGGCACCGGCGGGCAGATATTGCCGGAATTTTAAGCGACGCAGGTCTGAAGGTGGAAACCGCCACGGTCTATGACCAGGCTCTTCTGCCGCTCTCCACCGCCGCGCAGACCCTTCTAAAGGGCCCTGACCCTGTCATCGTGCCGCTGTTTTCTCCGCGCAGCGCGCAGCATTTCGCCCGCGAGGCCGCTTCGACGGAACGGGTCATCGCCATGTCGATCAGCCGCGCCGCCGCTCAGGCGCTTGAAGCTATGCCGCTCTACGCGCATGATGTCGCCACAGAACCCACCGGCGAGGCCATGGCAGAGGCCGTTGAAAAACTATTCCGCTGCACCACCTTGCCTTGAGGGGCATAGGTATGCCGGGTAAGCTCGCCATTGCGAGTGAATGACAGGTTCAGAATCGAAAGGCGTGAGGCGTGGCAAAACCCAAGAAGACGGTCAGCAAAAGCGAAGCGGACAAGACCACAGCCGATCAGACGCCTCCCGCGGCGGACAAGGCGACCACGGCAGAGAGGGCCGAGGCCGCGAAGCCCAGCCAGACCGATGGTAAGGGGGCGGAGACGGCAAAACCCGACGCGCCGAAAACCGAAACGGGCAAGGCCGACCCATCAAAAACACCCAGCACCACGCCCACAACGGATAAAACGACAGCGAAGCCCGCCGCTGCGGCCAAACCGGACGACAAAGCCCCGGCCAAGCCCGAAAGCGCCACACCCGTTAAAGACAAGCCCGAGAGTGCCACACCGGCGAAAGAGACGAAGCCCCAGACGGCTTCGCCCAAGGACGATCCCAAGACAAGCGCCACCAGCGCTGCACCCAAGGACAAACCGGCCGCTGATCCCGCGCCCTCACGCGCCTCGGCGGCCGCGTCTAAGCCGAGCGGTAGCTCATCCAAACCCGCGCCGGAAAAGGCTGAAAAGCCAAGCGCTGCCACGTCCAAACCGACGTCCTCACCTGCATCGACCTCGGTCCCTGAGCCTGCCCCGAAAGAGCGTAAGCGCAGCGTGTTCTTCCCTATGCTGCTCGGGGGTGCCATCGCTGCGGGCCTCGGCTTTGCCGCATCGGAATATGACGTCTTGGGCACCCGGGCACAAAGCGCGGCAGAATTGCAGAGCGCGATGGAAGCGCAGCAGGCCCGCATCGCGGAACTGGAAGCCCGCGTTGAAGAGCCTGCCACCCTTCCGGAAAGCCTGCCGCAGGTCGACGCGCTGCGCGAGGAACTGACCGCCAGCCGCGAGGCCCTCTCGGCGCTGCAAAGCCAATTGGCCGAGATCGACAGCCGCCTCACCACGGTTGAAAAGCAGCCCGCCACCGGCGGTGACAATCAAGTCGCGGTCGCGGCTTTTGAGCGTGAGATGGAAGCCCTGCGCGCCTCTGTCGCCGAACAGCGCAGCGAGATCGAGAGCCTGCTGGACAACGCCCAGACCGCCGAAGAAGCAACCGCCGCCGCAGCGGAAGCGGCCCGTGCCCAGACCGCGATGACCCAGATGAATGCCGCGATCAGCGCCGGTCGCCCCTTCGAAGCGCCGCTGGCCGAGTTGCAGCAGGCCGGGGTCGAGGACATACCCGAAACCCTGCGTGAAAGCGCCGCGGGCGGTGTCGTCACCCTCGCCAATCTCCAAGCGCGCTATCCCGATGCCGCGCGGGAGGCGCTGGCCACCGCCCGTGCCGCCGTACCGGAAGAGGGCGAAGGCGGCTTTGGCAACTTCCTGAAACGTCAACTGGGTGCTCGCTCGGTCGCGCCGCGCGAAGGGACGGATGCCGATGCTGTCTTGTCTCGCGCGGAAGCGGCGGTGCGCGATGGCCGTTTGACCGATGCGCTGGCCGAGATCGACACGCTGCCAGCCCCCGCGCAGGATGCGATGGCGGAATGGCTCGCCGATGCCCGCGGGCGTCAGGCGGCTGAAACCGCCGCCAATGAACTCTCCCAACGCCTGACGGCCAACTGAGGAACGAAAAATGCTCTGGTCTCTTATTAAAATCGTTCTTTTCGTCGTGCTGGTCGCCGCTCTGGCTTGGGGCGCGGGTTTCCTGTTGGAAAGCGAAGGCGGCATTCAACTGACCGTGGCGGGCACGGAATATACCCTTGGACCGTTGCAATCGGTGATCGCCGTTTTGCTGCTGATGCTTGCGGTTTGGGTGTTGCTCAAGATCGTGTCGCTGCTCTCGGCGGTCTGGCATTTCCTGAATGGCGATGAGACGGCGCTGTCGCGCTACTTTGACCGCAACCGTGAGCGTAAGGGCTATGAGGCGCTGTCGGACGGGTTGATGGCGTTGGCCAGCGGCGAGGGACAGGTCGCGATGGCCAAGGCGGCCAAGGCCGACCGCTATCTCAAACGCCCGGCACTGACCAATCTGCTGACCGCGCAGGCGGCGGAGCTGGCGGGGGACCGCCGCAAAGCCGAGCGGACCTACCGCAAGCTGGTCGAAGACGAAAAGACCCGTTTCGTCGGCGTGCGTGGCATCATGAAGCAAAAGCTGGCTGACGGGGATACCGATACAGCGCTGAAGCTGGCCGAGAAGGCCTTCGCGCTGAAGCCCAAACACGAAGAAACCGGCGATACGCTGCTGAAGTTGCAGGCCGAAAAGCATGACTGGACCGGTGCGCGCGGCACCTTGCAGGCCAAGTACAAAAACGGCCATCTGCCACGCGATGTGCACAAACGCCGCGATGCGGTGCTGGCGCTCTCCGAGGCGCGCGAGGTCATCGACGAGGGCAACAGTGTCGAGGCCCGCGAGGCCGCGATTGAAGCCAACCGCCTGTCGCCTGATCTGGTGCCCGCCGCCGTGATGGCCGCGCGCAGCTATATCGCGCAGGACAAGCCCCGCAATGCTTCCAAAGTGCTGCAAAAAGCGTGGAGCGTGCAGCCGCACCCCGATCTTGCCGCCGCCTTTGCCGAGATTCAGCCGGATGAGACACCGCCCCAGCGGATCAAAAGGTTCCGCGCGCTGACCAAATCTCAGCCCGACCATCCCGAGACCAAGATGCTGCTGGCCGAACTGCACATCGCCAACGAAGACTTCCCCGAAGCGCGCCGGGCGCTTGGCAATCTGGTTGAGACCGATCCTTCGGCCCGGTCCGTCACCCTGATGGCGGCGATCGAGCGGGGCGAGGGCGCGCCGGACACCGTGGTCAAAGGCTGGCTGACACGCGCGCTGAACGTCTCACGCGGGCCGCAGTGGATTTGCGAGAACTGCCACCACATCCATGCCGAATGGGTTCCGATCTGCGAAAACTGCAAGAGCTTTGACACCCTGGAATGGAAAACTCCGCCGCTCTCGGAAGTTGCCATGCCGAGCGGTGTTCAAATGCTGCCTCTGATCGTGGGCGCGCCGGAAACGACGCCGACAGAGGGGGCGTTGACCACGCGGACGGAGGATATCGAAGAAGCGGAACTGGTGACCGAACCGGAAAAGCCGACCGATCCCGAGACGCCCAAGAAAGCGCCGGACCCTACAGCTTGATGTCGTAGGTGACCCAGTTGGTCCGGGTGGCCAGCCTGTCATAAACACCACGGCCGCGGTAGTTATCCTCGGCCGTGATCCAGCGGACAAGGCTCCATCCGCGTTTCTGGGCGATCTTTTTCACCTCTCCGATCAGCGCATCGGCAGCCCCGCTGCCGCGGGCTTCGGGGGCCACGAAAAGATCGTCGAGGAAACAGCCCGTCGCCGCAGCAAGCGGTCGGGCGAAATGCCGGAAATGGGTCAGTCCGATCACCCGCCCTTCGGCATCTTCGCAGACCAGCCCTTCGACCTCGGTCAGCGGATCATGCAGCCAAGACCAGACCCGCGCGCGCATCTCCGGCGTCTGCTCGACTTTATAGAATTCGGCATAGCCTTGATAAAGCCGCTCCCAATCGGCGCGGTCATGGTCTCTTACGGTTCGGATGGTAAGGTCGGACATGGCGGGCTCCCTTCGCTGGTTGCGCGATCTTTGCCCCAGTTGGTTCAGAAATCCAGCCCAAGGTCCAGCGTTGTCGCAGAATGTGTGAGCGCGCCCATAGAGATATAGTGCACCCCCGTCGCCGCGACCTCGGCCAAGCGCGGCAGGGTCATGTTGCCCGAAGCCTCCAGCACGATGCGCCCCTGTGCCATCTCGACCGCCTGCGAGAGCGTCGGCGTACCCATATTATCCAACAGCACCACATCCGCGCCGCCTTCGTCCAAGACCTCTTGAAGCTGCGCCAGCGTGTCGACCTCGATCTCGACCCGGATCATATGCGAGGCATTGGCCTTGACCGCCTGCAACACAGGCCGGATGCCCCCGGCGGCGGCGATGTGGTTGTCCTTGATCAGGATCGCGTCGGAGAGGGAGAAGCGGTGGTTGAACCCGCCGCCGTGCAGTACCGCCTGTTTCTCGACCATGCGCAGCCCCGGCGTGGTTTTGCGGGTGCAGGTGATCCGGGTCTCGGTGCCCTTCGTCTCGGCCACGCAGGCCGCTGTCAGGGTGGCGATGCCCGAGAGCCGCCCGGCGAAATTCAGCGCCACACGTTCCGCCGAGAGGATCGCGGCGGCGGAGCCTTCGATCTCCATCAGCGTGTCGCCTTTGGCGATCCTGCTGCCGTCTTCCTTCAGCGTGCGCACCTCAAGCGTCGGGTCGACAAGGTGGAAGGCCAGCCGCGCGATCTGCATGCCAGAAACGACCCCCTCGGCGCGGGCGCGCAGCCGGGCGGTATAGGTCGTGCCCTCGGGGATCACGCTGCGGGTCGTGACATCGCCATAGGTGCCGAGGTCTTCCATCAAGGCGGCGCGGACCAGCGGCTCAAGGATCAGGTCGGGCAGGGCGGTGGTCATCTTCAGGCGTCCTCGGGGTTGGTGCGGTAGGCGGTGGCCTCGGCCAATGTCATGAAGCTGCGGGCGGCTTCGGGGCGTGTTTCGGGATAGTCCGTGCGGCAATGCGCGCCCCGGCTTTCGCGCCGGGCGAGGGCGGCGGCGGCGATCAGCGTCGCGGTGGCGGTCATGTTTTGCAACTGGGCACAATCGGGTTGCGCCGCTTCAATCTCGGCGATGGCCGTCAAGGCGCGGTGCAAGCCCGCCGCATCCCGCAGCACGCCGACCTCTGCGGTCATGGTTTGGCGCAGACGGGTGACGAGGGTCTCGTTCGGTGTCTCGCCAGCAGACAACTCCGGCAGCTTCACAACATCATCACCGCCCGCCTCGCATTCCTCAAGCATGTCCTGCGCCGCGCGGCGGGCAAAGACCAGCGCTTCGAGCAGCCCATTGGAGGCCAGACGGTTCGCGCCGTGCAGCCCGGTCGAAGACGCCTCTCCGCAGACCCAGAGCCTAGTGAGGCTTGAGCGGCCATGCGCATCCGTCGCGACGCCGCCCATATGGTAATGCGCCGCGGCGGCGACGGGGATGGGCTGGGTTACCGGGTCGATGCCATTGCGCGCGCAAGCGGCTGCGACGGCGGGGTAGTCGGTCAGCACCGCCGCGCCCAAGGCCGCGCGGGTGTCGAGCATGGGGCGCAGCCCCGCTTGGGTCTGGGCAAAGATCGCGCGGGCCACGACATCGCGCGGGGCAAGCTCGGCAAGGGGGTGAACCGCCTCCATAAAACGCGCGCCTTCGCGGTTGATCAGATGGGCCCCGGCCCCGCGCAGTGCTTCGGTCGCCAAGGGCGCGGGGTCTTCGCCGCAGTCGATGGCGGTCGGGTGGAATTGTACGAACTCAGCATCGGCAATGAGCGCGCCCGCCCGGGCGGCCATGCCGATCACCTGCCCGCGAATGCGGGCCGGGTTGGTGGTCAGCGCATAAAGCCCGCCAGAGCCGCCGCCCGCCAGCAAGACCCCCGCGCCGCGCAGCATCACGGGGGCGGAGCCTTCGGGCCGGGCCAGTTCGACCTCGACCCCGGTGACCTTGGTGCCGTCACTTTCCAAACCGCGGGCTAGCACCCCTTCGAGCACTTGGATCGAGGGTGTTTCGCGCACCTTTTCGATCAGGGCGCGCATGATCTCGGCCCCCGCTTGATCGCCTTGCACGCGCACGACGCGGGCAAAGCTATGTGCGGCCTCGCGCGACATGACATAGCCGCCATCGGCGCTGCGGTCGAAGGCGGTGCCGAAATCCGTCAGGGCGAGGATATGGGCCCGGGCCTCATCCGTTACGGTGGCGGCGACGCGCGGCTCGACCGTGCCCGCCCCCGCTTTGATGGTGTCGAGCGCATGGGCCTCGGGGCTGTCGGCCTGCGCCATCGCGGCGGCCACGCCGCCCTGCGCCCAAGCAGAACTGGCCCCAGACCCCAAAGGATCGGGCGAGATCAGCAAAACCGGGCGCGGCGAAAGACAAAGAGCGGCATAGAGCGCGCCCAGACCGGCCCCAACGATGATGATCCTGCCGGTTGTGATCTGCTCCACGCGCGCGCCCTTCAGAGGCCGAGTTCGCGGGAGAGGTCGATCATCCGTTGCACGGCCACCCGCGCCTTGCTGGCAACCTCGGCCTCTACCTCGACGGCGCCGGACATCGTGTGCAGCGACCAGAGCACCTTTTCCAGCGTGATCTTCTTCATGTAGGGGCACATGTTGCAGGGACCGACGAAATCGACCTCGGGCAATTCATCGGCGATGTTCGAAGCCATGGAGCATTCGGTGACCAACATCGCCTTGGCGGGTTTTTCGCGGTGCACATAGTCGAGGATCCCGCTGGTCGAGCCGGAGAAATCCGCCTCCGCCACCACGTCGGGCGGGCATTCCGGATGCGCGATGATGCGGGTGTCGGGGTTCCACTCGCGGTAGTCGGCGATATCTTTTGCGGTGTAGCGTTCGTGCACGATGCAGGCGCCGTCCCACCAGACGATGCGCTTTTGCGGCACCTGTTTGGCGATGTTCTGGGCAAGGTATTTGTCCGGCGTCATGATGATCGTCTCTGCCTCAAGCGCAGCCACGATCTGCGCCGCGTTCGACGAGGTGCAGCAGATGTCCGACGCCGCCTTCACCTCGGCCGTGGTGTTGACGTAAGTGACAACCGGCGCGCCGGGATATTGCGCGCGCATCTGCGCCACGCCCTCGGCGGTGATGCTTTCGGCCAGCGAGCAACCCGCTTCCATGTCGGGGATCAGCACGGTTTTCGCGGGGTTCAAGATTTTCGAGGTCTCGGCCATGAAATGCACGCCGCATTGCACGATGACATCGGCCTCAACCTCGGTCGCCTTGATGGCGAGTTGCAGGCTGTCGCCGACGAAATCCGCGATGCCATGGTAGATGTCGGGCGTCATGTAATTATGCGCGAGGATGACCGCGTTGCGCTCTTTCTTGAGCTTGTTGATCGCGGCGACATAGGGCGCGTGGATGGCCCAGTCGGGGGGCGAGATCACGCGGTCCATCCGGGCGTAGATATCGGCCATTTCAGCCGCCAGCGCTGGCGATGGCGCGAGGTCATAATGGCGCTCAAGTTCGCTGGGCGAAAAGATTTCATCACGCATGGTCGGTCCCCCTCCGGCCTTGGCGCGTGTCACGGCACCGCGCTGGACACCACACCCGGCGTGCTGGCCATAGACGACTGGCGGGGTTTGGGCAAGCCAATACCCTTTATGACAAGGCGTTGCTTGCTGGGGGCTTAGGTGAATTTGCGGAACAAACGGGTCTGGTCGAACATGTCTTCCAGCCGTTCGGCGCGGTCCTTTGTATCGGCCCAGTTGATGTCTTGCATGGCCGAGATCACGCTCTCTACCAGCAGCAGCGTGGCCGCCGCGCTGTCCCAAGCCGAGGGCGCGACAATCCGGCTGGAGAAACAGATATCGGCAAGGCTATGCACCGGAGAGCGCCATTGGTCGGTGAAGAGGATGATCTTGGCACCCCGCGCATGGGCCATCTCCGCCAGTTTCAGCGTGTTGTTCTCATAGCGGCGCACGTCGAAAATGACGAAGACATCGCCTTCCCCCACGTCCAGCAGGTAATGCGGCCAAGCGTTTGATGTAGATTGGATATGTGTCACTCGGGGGCGGATGATCTGGGCGTGGAGGAACAGATATTCGGCCATGACATGGGTGATGCGCCCGCCCACGATATAGAGCGGATGCGCAGTATCGGCGATCATGGCGCAGGCGCGGTCGAAGGTGGCAGGCTCGATCTGGCCCAACGTGTGGCGGATGTTGTCGATCACCGCATCGGTGAACCGGTTCAACACATGGCCCGAGGGCGCGCCTTCGGTCCAGTTGTCATGTTTGGCGATGGGGTTCTTGGCCTTGGCCTTTAGCTCTTCGCGCAGCTCGTTCTGAAATTCGGGATAGCCCTTGAACCCCAGCTTTTGCACCATCCGCGCCACGGTGGGGGTTGAGACATTGGCATCCTTCGCCAGCGCCGTCAGCGGGCCTAGGCCGGAGGCGGGGTAGTTTTCCAGAATCGAATGGGCGAGCTGCCGTTCCGCACGGGTTAGCCGGTCCAACTCTTGCTGGATACGGTCGGAAATGGTCAGCGTCGGTTCAGCCATGGATGCCCCTCTTTTGACGAGTAATAACACAAACTGAACGGCGTTGTAATAAATTTGACATTATTCTGTTGACAGAAGCCCCCCGCCCGAATGAGGTTTGAACTAATTGAGGGGGACAGGGTGTCAGAACAGTTAGATCTTTCGAATGAAGTCGTCGAGGTGATCAATGCCGGGGCCAAGGCCCCGCTGGTATTGGTCTGCGAACATGCGGCGCGTGAGATACCGGCCTACTACGACGGCCTTGGGCTGGATGCCGCGGCCCGCGAAAGCCATGTGGCTTGGGACCCCGGCGCCTTGGGCGTGGCCCGCACGATGGCGCAAGATCTGGATGCAGTGCTGGTAGCAGGGCGGGTTTCCCGTCTGGTTTACGACTGCAACCGCCCGCCCGAAGCCCCCGGCGCGATGCCCGCGCAGAGCGAGATTTTCGCGATCCCCGGCAATGCCGCGCTTGATGAAGCGGGCCGAGCCGAGCGGGTGACGCGCTATTACGAACCGTTCCGCGCGACTTTGGCGGCGACGATCAAACGGGTCGATGCGCCCGCGATCGTCACGGTGCATAGTTTCACGCCGATCTACCACGGCAAACCGCGCAACGTTGAGATCGGCATTCTCCACGACAGCGACACGCGCCTTGCCGATGCGATGCTCGCGGTGGCGTCGGAGTTCACGGATCTCAATGTCGAACGAAATGAGCCCTACGGCCCGCAGGACGGGGTGACCCATACGCTGAAAGAACATGGGCTGGCCCATGGTCATCCCCATGTCATGCTAGAGATCCGTAATGACCTCATCACGACCGAAGCCGAACAGCGGCAGATGGCCGAGATGATCAGCAATTGGCTCCGTGCCGCCATGGCTCGGCCCGAGATGAAGGAGGTCAAACCATGAGGTTCATCCGGGGCTATATCCGGGGCATCGATGCGATGAACCGGCGGATCGGGCGGATCATGATGTATGGCATATTTGTCCTGATGGGGGTGCTGTTGTGGTCCACCGTCAGCAAAGCCTTCTTCGTCCCCTCGCTTTGGACGCTGGAAATGGCGCAGTTCGTCATGGTGGGCTATTACATTCTGGGCGGTCCCTATTCGATCCAACTGGGGTCGAACGTGCGGATGGACCTCCTTTATGGCGATTGGTCGCTGCGCCGCAAAGCGTGGTTTGACCTCTTTACCGTCTTCTTCCTGATCTTCTATCTCTGCGTGCTGCTCTATGGCGCGGTAAGCTCTACCGCCTATTCGCTGGGCTACTGGGGGACCGAGCCGTTCAGCTTTTTCGGCGACTTGATCACCGGTAGTGAAGAGGTTGGCCATATGGAGCAATCCAGTTCCGCATGGCGTCCCTATCTCTGGCCGATCAAGGTCGTGATGATCGTCGGTATCTTTCTGATGCTGCTGCAATGTCTGTCCGAGCTCGCGAAAGACGTGCTGCGGCTCAAGGGTGAGGCCATCTGATGTCCTATGAAATGATTGCGACATTGATGTTCTCGTCAATGATGCTGATGCTACTGACCGGCCAGCGGGTGTTTGGCGCCATCGGCTTTATCGCCGTGGTCTCGGCGCTGCTGCTCTGGGGCGACAAGGGCGGCTATGACATCGGTTTCGCCGCCGCGATGAAACTGATGAAATGGTATCCGCTGCTGACGCTGCCGATGTTCATCTTCATGGGCTATGTCCTCAGCGAAAGCCGCATTGCCGATGACCTTTACCGCATGTTCCACGTCTGGATGGGCGGGGTGCGCGGCGGGCTGGCGATTGGCACGATTGGCCTGATGGTGCTGATCTCGGCGATGAATGGGCTCAGCGTGGCGGGCATGGCGATCGGCTCGACCATCGCGCTGCCGGAACTGCTGAAACGTGGCTATGATAAAAGGATGGTGACGGGGGTGATCCAGGCGGGGTCGAGCCTTGGCATCCTCGTGCCGCCCTCGGTCGTGCTGGTGCTTTACGCGATGATCGCGCGGCAGCCGGTGGGGCAGTTGTGGCTTGCCGGGGTCATCCCGGGGTTGATGATGGCAGCGATGTTCATCGCCTATATCGTCATCCGCTGCCGGATGAATCCCGAACTTGGTCCCATCCTCTCAGCCGAGGATCGCGACATTCCCCGTGCCGAGAAACTGCGCCTTCTGCGGGCGGGCATCCTGCCGCTGGTGATCTTTGCGGTGATGATGGTGCCTTTCGTCAACGGTTGGACCAGCTTGGTCGAAAGCTCGGCCATCGGGGCGGCGGCGGCGTTTTTTGCAGCGGTGCTCAAGGGCCGCATGACCCGCGAGGTTTTCGAGAACTCCGTGCGCAACACCTTGGGCATCACCTGCATGTTCATGTGGATCATCCTCGCCGCCCTCGCCTTTGGCGCGGTCTTTGACGGGCTGGGCGCGGTGAAAGCGATTGAGAGCCTGTTCACCGAAAAGATGAACCTCAGCCCCTGGATGATCCTGATCATGATGCAGCTTAGCTTCATCATCATGGGCACCTTCCTTGATGATACGGCGATGCTGGTCATCGTGGCGCCGCTCTATGTGCCCTTGGTCGGTGCGCTGGGCTTTGATCTGATCTGGTATGGTATCCTTTACACGATCACCACGCAGATCGCCTATATGACGCCGCCCTTCGGCTATAACCTGTTCCTGATGCGCGCCATGGCCCCGCCAGAGATCACGCTGCGCGACATCTACGCCTCGATCACGCCCTTCGTGCTGGTGATGGTCTTGGCGCTGATACTCGTCATGGTCTTCCCGGAGATCGCGACATGGCTGCCCGATTACATCTACGACAAATAACAATGAGAGCCGCGCAAAGACGGCCTGATATTTCAACAAAGGAGAGACGTATGACCACTCGCAGAAAGTTTCTATCCGGGGCCGCCGTCGCCGCCCCTGCGGCCCTCGCCGCGCCCTCCATCGTGCATGCCCAAGCGCCGATCAAATGGCGCATGCAGACCTATGCCGGCGCCGCTCTGGGTGAGCAGGTGACCAAACCGGCGGTCGATTACATCAATGCCGCCGCCAATGGCGAGATGGAGATCGAACTGTTCTACGCCGACCAGATCGTCCCCACCGGTGAGCTGTTCCAAGCCATGCAGCGCGGCACCATCGACATGGTGCATTCCGATGACGACTCCATGGCCTCGCCCACGCCGTTGCAACAATTCGGCGGCTACTTCCCCTTCGCCACCAAGCACATTCTCGACGTGCCGGTGCTGTTCAACCAGTACGGCTTGGCCGAAATCTGGAAAGAGGAATATGCCAAGGTCGGCGTTGAATGGCTGTCGGCTGCGGGCCAAGACCCCTGTAACTTCAACACCACCAAAGAGATCAAATCGGTCGCCGATCTGGACGGTCTGAAGCTCTACACCTTCCCCACCGCGGGCCGCTTCCTGTCGAAGTTCGGCGTGGTGCCGGTGAACATTCCCTACGAGGACGCCGAAGTCGCCGTGCAAACAGGCGAGCTCGACGGCATGGCGTGGTCCGGCATCACCGAGGACTACACCGTCGGCTGGGCCGATGTGACCGACTACTTCCTGACCAACAACATCTCGGGTGCTTGGATCGGGTCGTTCTTCGTCAACCAGCAGCAGTGGGCCGATCTGCCGGATCACCTCAAACAGTTGGTCATGGCGGGGATCGAAGCGGGCCACACCTACCGCAACCAGTGGTACTGGGGCGGCGAGGCGCGTCTGCGCGCGCAGGGCGACAAGCTCAAGCTCAGCACCGTGCCTGCCGACGAATGGGCCGAGGTTGAAAACGCGGCCAAGGACTTCTGGACAGAGATCGCCGAGGAAGGCGAAGTGCACGCCAAGATCGTGCAGATCTTCCGCGACTATAACGAAGTCATCAACAAAGCCGGTCCGCCCTACACCAACGGCTGAACCGACAACCGGGGGCGCGCTGCCTGCGCCCCCGCCTTACCCCCTGAAGTGGACAGAACATGCCCGGCACACTGACATTCGACGCGCTGAAAAAACTGGTCAAAGAAGGATCCGTCGATACGGTTCTTGCGTGCCTTGTGGACATGCAAGGCCGGTTGATGGGCAAGCGCTTCCATGCCGTCAACTTCGTCGAGACCTCTTATAAAGAAACCCATTGTTGCAACTACCTGCTGGCCACCGACCTTGAGATGGCCACGCCCGAAGGCTTTGCCTCCACCTCGTGGGAGACGGGTTACGGCGACTATGTGATGCAGCCCGACCTCGACACGATCCGCCCGGTGCCGTGGCTGGAGGGAACGGTGATGGTGCTTTGCGACGTGCTGGATCACGATACGCACCAGCCGGTGCCGCATTCCCCGCGCGCCATGCTCAAGAAACAGATCGCGCGGCTGAAGGAACTGGGTTTCGATGCCATGATGGCGACCGAGCTGGAGTTCTTCCTTTTCGAGCAGAGCTTTGACGCGATCCGCAAGGGCGGCTACCGCGACCTCACGCCGATCAGCGGCTATAACGAAGACTACAACATCCTTCAGACCACCAAGGAAGAGAACGTCATGCGCCCGCTGCGCAACCATCTCTTCGCCGCCGGTCTGCCGATTGAGAACTCCAAGGGCGAGGCCGAGGCCGGTCAGGAAGAGCTCAACATCCGCTATTCACAGGCGCTTGATTGCGCCGATTACCACACGATTGCCAAACATGCGGTGAAGGAAATCGCTTGGCAGCAGGGACATGCGGCGAGCTTCCTGCCCAAGTGGCATAAGGACCGCGTCGGCTCTTCCAGCCACGTCCATCAGTCGCTGTGGAAAGACGGCGAAGCGGCTTTCTTTGACAGCGAGGGCGCGTTGGGCATGTCCGATCTGATGCGCCACTATATGGCCGGTCTGATCGCCTATGCGCCGGAATATACCTATTTCCTCGCCCCCTATGTGAACAGCTACAAACGCTTCGCCAAAGGCACCTTCGCCCCGACCAAGACCGTCTGGTCCGTCGACAACCGCACCGCGGGGTTCCGCCTTTGCGGGGCAGGGACAAAGGGCGTGCGGGTCGAATGCCGTATTGGCGGATCGGACCTAAACCCTTATCTGGCGCAGACGGTCATGCTGGCTGCCGGAATCAAAGGGATCGAAGACAAGATGGAGCTTGCCCCGCCCACACGCGGCGATGCTTATGGCGAGTCCGACGCTGTCGATATCCCCCAGACCCTGCGGGCAGCAACCGAGACCCTGCGCGGCTCGACGTTCCTGCGCGAGGTCTTGGGCGAAGATGTAGTGACCCATTACACCCGCGCGGCGGAATGGGAGCAGGAAGAATATGACCGGGTGGTGACCGATTGGGAAATCGCCCGCGGCTTTGAAAGGGCCTGAGAATGACGACGGTAAAATGTATCTCTCCGATTGACGGTTCGGTCTATGCGGAGCGCGAAACCCTGAGCACGGAAGCAGCGCAAGACACTGTTGCCCGCGCGCGCCGCGCGCAAAAGGCATGGGCCGCGCGGCCCTTGCAGGAGCGTGTCGATCTGGTGATGGCCGCGCTGAAAGAGATTGAGAATTCCACCGACCGGATGACCGAGGAACTGGCCCACCAGATGGGCCGCCCAGTGCGCTACGGGGGTGAGTTCGGCGGCTTGCAGGAACGCACCAGCCACATGGCCAAGATCGCCGCCGATGCGCTGGCACCCAATGTGATCGAAGACAGCGACGCCTTTTCGCGCAAGATCATGCGCGAGCCGCATGGCGTGGTTTTCGTCGTGGCGCCGTGGAACTACCCTTACATGACCGCGAACAACACCATCGCGCCTGCGCTGATCGCGGGCAATTCGGTGATCCTGAAGCATGCCTCGCAGACCATTCTGGTCGGTGAACACCTCGCCGATGCCTACCGCGCCGCTGGCGTGCCCGAGGATGTGTTCCAGAACGTCGTGCTGAGCCATGACACCACCTCGGCGTTGATCGCCGACAACGCCTTTGATTTCGTCAACTTCACCGGCTCTGTCGGCGGCGGTCGGGCGATGGAACGCGCCGCGGCGGGCACTTTCACCGGTGTCGCCACCGAGCTTGGCGGCAAAGACCCTGCCTATGTCCGGGCCGATGCCAACCTCGACGCGGCAGTCGATGGCGTGATGGACGGGGCGATGTTCAACGCGGGCCAGTGCTGCTGTGGGATCGAGCGGATCTATGTGCACGAAAGCCTCTATGACGCCTTTGTCGAAAAGGCCGTGGCATGGGTGAATAACCTCAACCTCGGCAATCCGCTGGATCAGGCCACGACGCTTGGGCCGATGGCCAATGTACGTTTCGCCAACGAGGTTCGCGCGCAGATTGATGAGGCCGTGGCGGCAGGTGCCAAGGCGCATATCGATAGAATGCCCGCCGACGATGGCGGTGCCTATCTGACGCCGCAGGTGCTGACCGATGTGACCCATGAGATGCGCGTCATGCGTGACGAAAGCTTTGGCCCCGTTGTCGGCATCATGCCGGTCAAGGACGATGAAGAGGCCATTGCGCTGATGAACGACAGCCAATTCGGTCTGACCGCCGCGATCTTTACCGCCGATGCCGAGGCTGCCGAGGCCATCGGCCAGCGGTTGGAAACCGGCACCGTCTTCATGAACCGTGCCGACTATCTGGACCCGGCGCTGTGCTGGACCGGCTGCAAGCAAACCGGGCGCGGCGCGGGCCTGTCTGAACTGGGCTATCACGCGCTGACACGCCCTAAATCTTACCACCTCAAGAAAGCCTGAGACATGTCCCTGACTGCCAATTGGTCTTACCCCACCGCCATCCGTTTCGGCGCAGGCCGGATTAAAGAGATTGCCGAGGCCTGCGCCGCTGCGGGCATCAAGAAGCCGCTGCTGGTCACCGACAAGGGGCTGGCCTATCTGCCGATCACCCAGTCCACACTGGACCTGATGGAGGCCGAAGGTCTGGGCCGCGCGATGTTCTCGGACGTTGACCCGAACCCGACCGAGATGAACGCCGAGGCGGGCATCAAGGTCTACCGCGACGGCGGCCATGACGGCGTGATCGCCTTCGGCGGCGGCTCCGGTCTCGATCTGGGCAAGGTCATCGCCTTCATGGCGGGCCAAACCCGCCCCCTGTGGGATTTCGAAGACATCGGCGATTGGTGGACCCGCGCCGACGCCGACGGCATCGCGCCCATCGTGGCCGTGCCGACGACCGCCGGCACAGGCTCGGAAGTGGGGCGCGCCAGCGTCATCACCAATTCCCAGACCCATGAGAAAAAGATCATCTTCCACCCCAAGATGCTCCCCGCCGTCGTGATTTGCGACCCGGAACTGACCGTCGGCATGCCGCCGATGATCACCGCAGGCACTGGGATGGATGCTTTCGCCCACTGCCTCGAAGCCTTCTGCTCGCCGCATTACCACCCGATGAGCCAAGGCATGGCGCTGGAAGGGATGCGTCTGGTCAAGGAATACCTGCCCCGCGCCTATGCCGATGGCAGTGATCTTGAGGCGCGCGGCCATATGATGTCCGCCGCCGCCATGGGCGCCACAGCGTTCCAAAAGGGTCTGGGCGCCATCCATGCCATCAGCCACCCGATTGGCGCGGTGCATCACACGCATCACGGCACCACCAACGCCGTTGTCATGCAGCCGGTTCTGCGCATGAACCGCCCCGCAATCGAGGAGCGTCTAGCCAAGGCGGCGGCCTATCTCGATATCGTGGGCGGCTTTGACGGGTTCTACGATTTCGTCGGCAAGCTGAATGAAGAGTTGAACATTCCCAGCTCGCTGACTGCCCTTGGCGTGACCGACCCCGACATCGACGCACTGGTGGCCTCGGCCCTGCAAGACCCAAGCTGTGGCGGCAACCCGATTGAACTGACCAAAGAGAATGTCACGCAGCTGCTGCGCGACTGCTTCTGATCCGAAACAAAAAGGGGGGCAAATGGCCCCCCTTTCGCATTGCGCTGAATGCGCAGATTACTCGGTCGCCTCTGCCGCTTCATCAGTCTCGGTCACTTCCGGCCCGACGGAGACCAGATAGGCCCATACGTCTTTCGCGTCTTCTTCGTCTCTCAGACGGTAAGACATTTTCGACTTGGCCCGTTTCGTATCAAGATACTCGGCCAGGAACCCCTTGGGGTCGGCGACGTAGCCTGTGAAACTCTCTTCGTCCCATGTCAGCCCGGCCTCGCCCGCAGCCACGATGGAATCGCCATAGCGGTAGTCTTCGACGGAACCCGCCACGCGGTTGTAGATCCCATAAAGGTTCGGCCCCGTACGGCCCCCTTTTTGGATATCGTTGCCCTCATCATCCGAGATCATGTGGCAGCTTTTGCATTTACGAAAGACCTTTTCCCCGGCTTCGGCGTCACCGGAGGCATGGCTTTCCGCCCAAAGGGGCGTGGCCCCAAGGCAGATGGCGAAGATCGACGCGATACGCATGTTCATTGTGAGTTCCTTTGTCAGTCTGACTTGAATCTAGCGTTTGGGGCGAAGGGGTAAAGGATGTTCACTGCGCCAAAAGGTAGCACGGGCGCAGGGCGGGCCGGTTAGCGGTTGAGACTAGGGGGAAATCCCCCGATAACTGCCGGTGAATTTCTTCTGCGCCGAGGGTGAGATGAACACAACGGTAAGCCGCATCTGATGGAGATCATGGTCCCCGCCTGGGTCGACGGCACCCTGCAACCGGTCGAAAAGCTCGCCGCGCATGAACGCGGTTTGCGGCATATGGCGGTTTCGGTCTTTGTCATCTCCGACGGCAAGCTGCTGATGCAGCAGCGCGCGCTTGGCAAATATCACACCCCCGGTCTCTGGGCGAACACCTGCTGCACGCATCCGCATTGGGATGAGCCGCCCGAGGACTGCGCCGCGCGGCGTTTGGACGAAGAGTTGGGGATCACCGGGCTGGCCTTGCAGCATCGGGGCCGGGTCGAATACCGTGCCGATGTCGGCGGCGGGCTGATCGAGCATGAGGTGGTCGAGGTCTATCTCGCCCATGCCGCGCCGGATCTGACGATTACGGAAAATCCTGATGAGGTGATGGCGACGCGTTGGATCACCCTCGGCGATCTACATGCCGACCTTGCGCAGCATCCCGATGCATATACGCCTTGGCTGCGGATTTACATGGCCGAACACGAAGGTCTGATCCTTGGCGGCGGAGCGATGGAATAACAGAAAGGCGGGCCAGAGATGACCGACGACATGCAAGACCAAAAGACACGCGCGGCGGATTGGTTCCGCAAGCTTCGCGATGACATCGTTCAGGCGTTTCACGACATCGAAGCGCGTCATGTGGGCGAGGAAGAGGCCGGGCGTTTCGTGGTCAGCAACACCACCCGCACTGCCCCCGATGGGTCGGACGCTGGTGGCGGTGAGATGTCCGTCATGCGCGGGGGCCGTGTGTTCGAGAAGGTGGGCGTGAATATCTCCACCGTCTACGGCGAGTTGGGCGAGCGGGCGCAGGCCGCCATGGCCGCGCGCAAGGGGTTGCCCGGCATGGCCGAAGATCCGCGTTTCTGGGCCTCTGGGATTAGCCTAGTTGCGCATATGCAAAACCCACATGTGCCGGCGGTGCATATGAACACCCGCATGTTCTGGACCCCCCATGCATGGTGGTTCGGCGGCGGTGCGGATTTGAACCCTTGTATCGAGTATGACGAGGACACCGACCATTTCCATGCCGAGATGAAGGCCGCCTGCGACCCGCATGGGGCCACGCTCTATGATGAGTTGAAGGCTTGGGCGGATGAGTATTTCTACATCCCCCATCGCAAACGCGCGCGGGGTGTGGGTGGCATCTTTTACGATGACCGCAACAGCGGCGACTGGGAGGCGGATTTCGCGCTGACACAGGATGTGGGTCGCGCGTTCCTGCCCGCCTATGTGCCCGTGGTCGACAAACGGCGCGAGATGCCGTGGGACATGGACGACAAGGACGTGCAACTGCGCCACCGGGGGATCTATGCTGAGTATAACCTTGTCTATGACCGGGGGACGAAGTTTGGTCTGGAGACGGGGCATGATCCGGATGCGGTTCTGATGAGCCTGCCGCCGATGGCGAAGTGGGTGTAAGCAGAACTTAGTCCCGGAACCAAGTCTCGGCGAGACCGAGCGGTGACGGTTACCACCTTGGCCCGGAATCAAGCCGCAGGCGCCGGGCCATCGCCTGCCCGCCCGGACGGGTAGGCGATTTGGTTAGTCTGGGCGCCCCGTGTCGGACACACATCATGGTTGAACCATAAAGTGGTATGAACCAACGTGACATCGCCAACCCGCGGGCAGGCGATGGCCCTCATCTCTTAGCGCGGGTGTTCAGCCCCGCGTCCCGCGCACCGTATCAATCATCAACTGCACATTCTCCGGATCCGCATCCGGCGTGATCCCATGCCCCAGATTAAAGATATGCGGCCCCTTCGACAGCGCATCGCAAATCGCCCGGGTCTCCTGCACCAGCGCATCCCCACCTGACACCATATGCGAGGACTTCAGGTTGCCCTGCACACAGCCATGCGGCTGCACATGTTCGGCCACCCACTCTGCACTCACGCCGTCGTCGACGGCGATACAGTCCGCCCCGGTGGCGGCATGTAGATTGGCGAAGCGCGCCCCGGCTCCACGCGGAAAGGCGATCACGGGCACGCCCGGATGACGCGCCTTCAACGCGCTGATGATCTGGCGCAGCGGCTCTGTCGAATAGCGGTCGAAATCCGTGCCTTCCAGCGATCCGGCCCAGCTGTCGAAGAGCTTTACCACCTCGGCTCCCGCCTTGATCTGCATGTCGAGGTATTCGATCGTCGCCAGCGTGATCCGCTCCATCAGCGCATCGAACACCTCGGGGTTCTCGTCCTTTAGCGCATGGGCTGGCCCCTGATCCGGCGTGCTATTGCCCGCGATCATATAGGTCGCCACCGTCCAAGGCGCGCCTGCGAAACCGATGAGCGTCGTCTCTTCGGGCAGTTCGCGCGACAGGATGCGCACGGTCTCGTAAATCGGGGCGAGGTGGTCGTGAATGGCGTCCGCTGGTTTCAGCGCTTCCATCTCGGCCTTGGTGGTGATCGTCGACAGACGCGGCCCCTCACCAGTGACGAACCACAGATCGGCGCCAAGCGCCTGCGGCACCAGCAGGATGTCGGCGAAAAGGATCGAAGCGTCGAAACCATAGCGGCGGATCGGTTGCAACGTCACCTCGGCGGCCAGTTCCGGGTTGTAGCACAGCGACAGGAAATCGCCTGCCTCGGCCCGGGTCGCGCGGTACTCGGGCAGGTAGCGCCCGGCTTGCCGCATCATCCAGATCGGCGGCGTCGGCAGGGTTTCGCCCGCAAGGGCGCGCAGGATGGTCTTGTTCGCAGTCATTATGGCGTTCCTATTTGTGGCAAACCCGTAGGTAGCGCAGGTACAGCAGTTGTCAGTTCATGTCGACGGGGGTAGGGATGCGTCATGACGTATCAGCTTCCCACCCCGGCCCGGCCTCTCAACATCGGCACACGCGGATCGCTTTTGGCGCTCGCGCAGGCGAATGAGGTGCGCGACCGGCTCGCCGCCGCCTTCGATCTCCCGTTCGAGGCTTTCACCATCGTCGTGATCAAGACCACGGGCGACAAGATCATCGACCGCCCGCTGAAAGAGATCGGCGGCAAGGGTCTGTTCACCCGCGAGATCGAGGCCGCGCTGCTCGACGGCTCCATCGACATCGCGGTGCATTCGATGAAGGACATGCCGACGCTGCAACCCCAAGGCCTGCTGATCGACACCTATCTGCCGCGCGAGGATTGCCGCGACGCTTTCATCTCGCCGCATCTGAAATCCATCGCCGAGTTGCCCGAAGGCGCGGTGGTGGGCACCTCCAGCCTGCGCCGCCGGGCGCAAGTGAAACTGCGGCGGCCTGATCTGGAAGTGGTCGAGTTTCGTGGCAACTTGCAGACTCGTTTGAAAAAACTCGATGACGGTGTGGCCGAAGCGACCTTCCTCGCCATGGCCGGGCTGAACCGCTTGCAAATGGACGACGTGCCACAGGCTGCCGTGCACCCCGACGACATGCTGCCCGCCATCGCGCAGGGGGCCATCGGGGTTGAGCGGCGGGAGGATGACAGCCGCGCCGCCGAGATGCTCTCGGCGATCCATGACCGCAAGACTGGCGAACAGCTTGCCGCCGAACGCGCGTTCCTCGCCACGCTCGATGGGTCTTGCGAGACGCCCATCGCCGGTCTGGCCGAACTCAACGGCAGCGAGATGCGCCTGCGCGGGCAGGTGCTGCGCCCCGACGGGTCCGATGCCATCGGCGATGACGTTACCTGCGCCATTTCCGACGGCGCCGCGGCGGGTGAGGCGATGGCCCGCAAGCTTCTGGCCGAGGCCGGACCGGGTTTCTTTGACTGGCGCGAATGATCGGCAATCTCTTCACGCTGAAACAGCTTGAAGCGCTGATCTGGGTCGCAGACCTTGGCAGTTTCCGCCGCGCCGCCGCGCATCTGAACACGACACAGCCCAATATCTCGGCCCGGATTTCCGGGCTGGAGGCAACCTTGGGCGTCACCCTGATGCAGCGCGATGCTGGGTCGATCCGGCTCACCGAAAAGGGCAGCGCCCTGCTGACCCAAGCCCGCCGCGTGCTGCGCGAAGCCGAAGCACTTGTCGAGACCGCCGCGCGACCCGATCTGATCGACGACAGCCTCCGCCTTGGCGTGACCGAAGTGGTCGCGAGCACATGGCTGCGCCCCTTTCTGCGCGCGCTGGCCGATGCCTATCCCAATCTCACTGTCGAACTTACCGTCGATCTCTCGCGCGATCTGGATCAGGAGCTTGCCGCTCATGCGCTCGACCTGACCCTGCAAACCGCCCCCTTCTCGACCCCGGCAAGCGGGCGGCTGGACTTGGCGACCTATGACTACATCTGGGTCGCCGCGCCGGAATTGGCCGCCCAGATCGGCCCCGCACCCGACTTCGCCGCCATGCTGCGCCATCCGGTGCTGGGCCATGCGCGGCATACGCAGGCCCATTCCGATCTCATCGGCCATTTCGACGGCACGACTGCGCCGAAGGCCCGTTTGGTGCCCTCCAGCAGCCTGTCGGCGGCGATGAACATGGTGCTCGACGGGATGGGTGTGGCGGTGATGCCGCGTGTGATGGTGGCAGGCGCGCTGGCCGATGGGGCGCTGCGGATTCTGCCCGCCGCGTGGCACCCGCGCCCGCTGCAAGTCGCCGCGCGTTATCACGCGGATCGCACGCCCGCCTATGTCGCCCGCGCCGCTGAACTGGCCCGCGACTGCGCCCGAAGCTTCGATGTCGAGGATCGAAAAAACCTTTCACACCCATAGAATATAATAATTTGCACCGATGCTGTGCCCACCCCTATCCTGCGCCCAAACAGGAGTGAGACATGGCATCAACCATCCGACTGGGCGTAGACATCGGCGGCACCTTCACCGACGTGGTGCTGGAAAAGGGCGGCGAGAGTTTCTCAACCAAGGTGCTGACCACCTATGCCGCGCCCGAGAACGCGATCATCGACGGGATGCATCAGGTCTGCACCAAGGCCGGGATCACGCCCGCCGATCTCACGCAGATCATCCACGGCACCACGCTGGCAACCAACGCGCTGATCGAACGGCGCGGGGCCAAGACCGCGCTGATCACCACCCAAGGCTTCCGTGACGTGATCGAAATGCGCACCGAAAGCCGGTTCGAGCAGTATGATCTGAACCTCAACCTTCCCGAACCGCTGCTGCCGCGCCAGATGCGCTACACGGTGGAAGAGCGTGTCGATGCCACGGGGGCGGTTCTGCACCCGCTCGACCGCGCCGAGGTCGAGGCGCTGGCGGACCGCATCGCCGACGCGGGTTATGAAAGCGTCGCGGTCGGGCTGATCCATTCCTATCTGAACGACGCGCATGAGCGCATGGTCCGCGAGGTGTTGGAAGAGAAGCTGCCGGGCGTCATGGTCTCGATCTCCTCCGAGGTCTCGCCGCAGATGCGCGAGTATGAGCGGTTCAACACCGTGGTCGCCAATGCCTATATCAAGCCGCTGATGAAGAGCTACCTCGGACGGCTCGAAGGGCGCCTGCAGGAAGAGGGCGTCTCCTGCAACATCTTCCTTATGCATTCGGGCGGCGGCATTATCTCGATTGAAAGCGCTGCCGAATTCCCGGTGCGGCTGGTGGAATCCGGCCCCGCGGGCGGGGCGGTCTTCGCCGCCAACATCGCCGCGCGCTACGGGCTCGACAAGGTGCTGAGCTTCGACATGGGCGGGACCACGGCCAAGATCTGCCTAATCAAGAACCAGACGCCCAAGACCAGCCGGGTCTTCGAGGTGGCGCGGACCTATCGCTTCAAGAAAGGCTCCGGCATGCCGATCTCGATCCCGGTGATCGACATGGTGGAGATCGGCGCGGGCGGCGGCAGCCTTGCCCATGTGGATGCCATGCGGCAAATCCGGGTGGGGCCGGAAAGCGCGGGCTCCGAGCCGGGGCCGGCCTGCTATGGCCGCGGCGGGGCAAAGCCCGCAGTGACCGATGCCGACCTCGTACTAGGCAAGCTCGACCCCGACAATTTCGCCGGCGGTTCGATCCGGCTCGAGACCGGCAATTCCGAGACGGCGCTGAGCCAAGCGATCGGTCAGGAACTCGACATGGACGCCGCCACTGCCGCCTTCGGTCTGGCCGAGGTGGTGGACGAGAACATGGCCAATGCCGCGCGGGTGCATGCGGTGGAGAACGGCGAGGACCTAAGCGACTACACGATGATCGCCTTCGGCGGCGCGGCCCCGCTGCATGCCGGGCGGCTGTGTGAGAAGCTGGGGGTCGAGCGCCTGCTGGTGCCGCCCGGGGCCGGGGTCGGCTCGGCCATCGGTTTCCTGCGTGCGCCTTTCAGCTTCGAGGCCAACCGCTCGGTCTACATGAAGCTGTCGGACTTCGACGCGACCCGCATCAAGACGCTGCTGGCGGAACTGCGCGACGAGGCCACCGGCTTTGTGCGCAACTGCGATGCCGGGGCCAAGATCCTGTCGGAATACAAGGTCTACATGCGCTACAGCGGGCAGGGCTGGGAGATCCCCATCGTGCTGGACGAAGCGGACGCGCTAAACCCCGATGCCGCGCGTTTCGAGGCTTTGTTCGAGACCGATTACGCCAAGCTTTTCGGCCGCACCGTCGAGGGCTTGGACATCGAGATCACGGTTTGGTCTGTCAATGCCACCACGCCGCCCGAAGAGGTCGCGCGCACCGCAGAGCAGTCCCCGGGTGCGGCGGCGGATGTGGCTCTAACACGGCGCATTTTCGACCCGGCGCTTTCTGAGTACTGCGAGGCCGACGTCGTGCTGCGCGGTCAGATGGCCCCGGGCCAGACCGCCCAAGGCCCCGCCGCCATCACCGAGGATGAGACGACGATCATCCTGCCCGCTTCGCGCCGCGCCATCTGCCAGCCCGACGGCTGCATCGACATCACCGTGAAAGGGTAAGCCCATGGCACAGACACATTCCAACGTCGCCTATCAAGTCATGTGGAACCGCCTCATCTCGGTGGTCGAGGAACAGGCGCAGGCACTGGTGCGCACTGCCTTCTCGACCTCGGTGCGCGAGGCGGGGGACCTTTCCGCGGGCGTCTATGACACCGACGGTCAGATGCTGGCGCAGGCGGTCACCGGCACGCCGGGCCACGTCAACGCCATGGCCGACGCGGTGGCGCATTTCATCCGCCGGATCGGGCGGGAGAACATCCTCGAAGGCGATGTCTATATCACCAACGACCCTTGGGAGGGGACGGGCCATCTGCATGACATCACCATGGTCACGCCGTCGTTCCATCACGGTAAGCTGGTGGGGTTCTTCGCTTGCACCGCGCATATCGTCGACATCGGCGGGCGTGGCTTTGGCGCGGATGCGGCGAGCGTCTACGAGGAAGGGCTCTATCTGCCGATCATGAAGTTCGCCGATGCGGGCAAGGTCGACGAGACGCTGGTGCGGATCATCCGTGGCAATGTGCGCGAGCCGGATCAGCTGATCGGCGACATCTACGCGCTGACCACCTGCAACGAAATCGGCCACCGCCGCCTCATCGACATGATGGAGGAATTCGCCCTCGACGATCTCACCGGCATCGCGAGCTTCATCCTAGACAATTCCCGCCGCGCCACCTTGGAGCGGATCGCGGCACTGCCGCGCCAGCGGGCGACTGGCGAGATGACGATCGACGGCTTCGACACGCCGATCACGCTGAAGGTCACGGTGAGCATCGAAGAGGATCACATCCTGTCGGATTTCGCGGGCACCAGCGGGATCGACAAGAAGGGCATCAACTGCCCACTGGTCTATACCAAGGCCTATGCCTGCTACGCGCTGAAATGCGCCATCGCGCCGGAAATCCCCAACAACGCCGCTTCGCTGGAGCCGTTTCGGATCACCGCGCCCGAGGATACCATCGTCAACGCCGTCCACCCCGCGCCGGTGGCGCTGCGGCATATCGTGGGCCACTTCGTGCCCGATACGGTCTATGCGGCGCTGGATCAGATCCTGCCGAACCTCGTCCCGGCCGAAGGGGCGGGGTGTCTGTGTAACTTCCAGGTCAGCCTGCGCCCCCGCACGGATGCGAAAGCGCCCGCGGGCGCGCGCCGGGCTGAGGTGCTGACCTTCAACTCCGGCGGCTCGGGCGCGCGACCCGAACACGACGGGCTCAATGCCACGGCCTTCCCCTCGGGCGTGATGACCATGCCGGTAGAGGCCACGGAACACGCCGGCCCCGTGGTGATCTGGCGCAAGGAGTTGCGCCCCGACAGCGGCGGCGCGGGGCGCCAGCGCGGCGGGCTGGGGCAATATATGGAGGTCGGCGCGCGCGAGGGGCATGAGTTCGACATGCAGGCCATGTTCGACCGCGTCGATCACCCCGCGCGCGGGCGACAGGGCGGCAAGCCCGGTGCGCCCACCACCATCGCCCGTGACGACGGCACGCCGATGCGCGGCAAGGGCAAGCAGTTCGTGCCGCATGGGGCGAAGGTGATGATGGCCTTTCCGGGTGGCGCCGGCTACGGCCCCGCCGAGGAACGCCCCAAGGCGCAGGTCAAACGCGACCTTCTGCGCGGCTACATCAGCGCCGAGGTGGCGGCGGCGGATTATGGGCTGAGCGCCGAGGAGATCGCCGAGGTGCAAGAGGCCATCCGCAAAGGCGCCGAACTGTGAAAGAGTGGCCGCTCAAAGGCTTATAAGCGCGAGGGGTCATTGACTGTTACAAAGCGCGGGTGTTCCTTGGCGGCATTATGCCAAAAGGAACACCCGTGATGTATGTGATTGATCCCCCCAAGCAAAGCAGCCTTGCCGTTCAAGGCACCAGCGACCGTTTCCCGGTGCGCCGTGTCTTTTGCGTGGGCCGCAACTATGAGGCGCATGTGCTTGAGATGGGCAATGACATGCGCGACCCGCCGTTCTTTTTCACCAAACCCGCCGATGCCACGCTCGATACGCCTTGCACCGTGCCCTATCCGCCGCTGACGGAGGATTTCCACTTCGAGGCGGAGCTTGTCATCGCCATCGGCAAGGGCGGCGCGAATATCGCGGAAGCGGATGTGATGGATCACATTTGGGGCGCCTCGGTGGGCATTGATTTCACCCGCCGCGATCTTCAGGCGCAGGCCAAGAAGATGGGCCGCCCGTGGGACTGGTCCAAGGCCTTTGACAACTCCGCGCCCATTGCGCCGATCCTGCCCATGGCCGATGTCCCCTCGGTCGAGAAGGGCCGCCTATGGCTCGCGGTGAACGGCGAGATGAAGCAGGAGGCCGATTTGTCGCAGATGATCTGGTCGGTGCGGGAGCATACGGCCACCCTGTCGCAGGCCGTGACCTTGGCACCGGGTGACATCATCATGACCGGCACGCCTGCCGGTGTCGCGGCGGTGCAGCCCGGCGATGTGATCACCGGGGGGGTCGACGGCATCTCCGAGTTCGAAGTCACCGTCGGCCCGCGCGCCTAAAGCGCGTCGCCCGGTTTAGGCCCCGGCCAGCGTGCGTTCGGCCCGCGCGCGGGCTTGGGCCGCCAGATCCGGCAGGCCGGTCTTTTCATAGACCTCGCCCAGCATCAGGTTCAGCGGCACGCCATCGGGGTCATAGGTCCGGCGCATCTCAAGCACCTGCTGCGCGGCTGAGGCCCGGCCATCGCGCACCAGCGCGTCGAGGTGGATTTGCTCGAACAGGTCACGCTGCGCATGGCTGCCGCCACATTCGGCCATGCGGGGCAGGGCCATGCCAAGCTCGCGGATCGCCGTGGCCCACTCCCCCTTGGCATGGGCGGCGATGCCAAGGGCGGCGGGCAGTGCGACCTCGGCCCATGCGGCGTGGTCATGGGCGGCAGTCTCACTCGCGCGGGCATTGATCGCGCTGAGCATCTCTGCCGCCTCGGGCCGCCCGGTGCGGCAAAGGGCATAGAGGTATTGCAGCGTCAGGAAGGGACTCACGGTATCCGCCCCCCGCGCCGCCACATGGTCGGCCACATCGCCCCAACGGTCGCCCACATCGACACCCGCGAATTCCATCCGCGCCAGCAGAGACACGGCGCCGACTTGGTCTTGGGAATAGTCCTTTTCCAGCCCCCAGATATGCTGGTCATAGGCGGCGCGCACATCGTCGTGACGGCCCTGCGACAGGTAGAACAGCGCCAGATGCCACCAATTGTGGCTCCGCATGAAGGAGTTCAGGTCGCTCCACGTCTCGGCCACGCTTTCCATGAAACGCGCGCCTTCAGCGACGCGGCCTTGCGTTAGCATCACATGGGCCAGCGCGTGATGCGCCCAAGGCTCATCGTGCCGCAATTCCATCGCCCGGCGGGCAGCAGCTTCGGCCCGGTCGAGCAGGTGACATTGCTCATAACCAAAGGCGATCATGCCGTGGGTATAGGCGATGTCTTCGGCCTCGGGCAGGGATTTGAGTGCGAGGCGCAACATGCCAGCGGCATCGCCGGTGTTGAACAGGTGGTATTGCGCCAGTTTCAGCATCGCCAGATCGCGCGGCCATTGGTCGGTGATGGCGTCACAGGCGGCGACGAGGGCGGGCACATCGCCGTCGATCCAGTGCCCGACTGCGCGGATGACCTCCTGCTCGCGAGCATTGGCGCCGGGGGCTGCCTTGGCGCGCTCCAGATAGGGGCGGGCCTTCTCAGGGGCGATGGGGTGTTCGAGGAACATCCACAAGAGCGCCGCATAGGCATTGACCAGCGGGCCATCGGGGTCGGCATCGGCGGCGGCGATCACGCCTGCGGCCTTGGGTTGGTAGGACAGGAAGCCGTGGATGAAGTCATTGATCGCCTGCAAGGTTTCCGGGCGGTCGGTAGAGGTTTCCAATCCGTAAAGGTCTTGTGTCATCTCGGGTCTCCGGCGGTGTCGTGGAATTGGCGCAGATGTTGGGCGACGGCCTCGGCGGCGTCCCAATGGATCGAATGGCCCGCCTCGGGCAGGGTGGTCTGGGTCACATTTGGGATCTCCGCAAAAGCCTGCTCGGCGGCGGCGCGGGGGATCAGCAGGTCTTCGGCCCCGTGGAGCACTTGGGTCGGGCAGGTCAGGTCCGAGGGCCGTACCGTCGGGCGGAAACCGCGCAACGCTTCGAGTTGATGGGCCATGGCATCCGCGCTCTGCGCATGTGGATAGGCAAGTGCTGCGGCGAGGGCGGCCTCGGTATTGTCAGGATCAGTGAAGAAACCGGGGGCAAAAATCCAAGGGTAGAGCGCGCGCAGCCAAAGCTGCTCCCCTTCCGGTGCGCGGCGCACGGCGAGCAGCGCATCAAAGACTGCCATGGTCCGGGGGGCGCGAACTGGGGCAGAGGCGAGAATGCTCAGCGCTTGGATGCGACCCGGCGCGAGGCCAAAAAGCTCCATCGCCATCAGCCCGCCCATCGAATGGCCGACGACGTGAAAGGTGTCATGCCCCAGGTGATCCATCAGCGCCAGCGCATCCCGCGCCATCTGCGCGACAGAGGTTTCGGCATCCCAAGGGGTCGTGCGCCCGGTGCTGCGGTTGTCGGGCCGGATCAGGGTGAAGTGATCGGAAAGCAGCGGGGCCAAAGCGCCCCAACTCGCGCTGTCGCTCAGCATCCCGGCCAGCATCAAAAGCGGCGGGCCGCGCCCGTCGACCTCGTAATGAAGTGAGATATCGGAGAGGGGCAGATCAGGCATTCAACGTGCTCCAACAAGGCAAAAGATCCCCATCGGCGGGGGTGGCCGCATAGATGGCGCGGGCGATGGCGCGCGACAGGCAGAGCGCCGCGGCATGGCCGATCATCGCCACATCCCCCGCAGGCCGCGCCGCCGTCGAGAGGGAGAAGACCAGATCGCCGTCATTGGGCATATGTGCAGGCACCACGGCGCGGGCGATGCCGTCATGGGCCGCCACGGCAACGCGCTGGCATTCGGCCTTGGTCAGCGTGGCGTCGGTGGCGACGATGGCGATGGTGGTATTGGCGCGGGCCGACATGGCCGCCATCTTGCGGCTCTCGAAGCTCAGCCCCAACCCGGCGGATGGGTCCGGCCCCAGCCCGCCGAACTCTCCGTCGATCTCAAAGGGGGCAGCGTGGAAATAGCGGTCACCGGGGGTGGTGACGGCGCCCACCGGATTGGCCCCGACAAGCGCGCCGACCGTGCTGCCATCCGGCAATTGCAAACTGGCGGAGCCGAGGCCCCCTTTGACCATTGCGCTGAGCGCGCCGGTGCCCGCGCCGACAGAGCCGATTTGAAAATTTTCGCCCGCCGCCTCCAAGGCCTGGCGGCCAAGAACGGCATAGGGGTTCTGCGCCCAATCCTTATCGCCGCCGTTCAGCAGATCGAAGAGGATCGCGCCGGGCACCAGCGGGATCAGCGCGTCCCCCACGCGAAAGCCGCGGCCCTGTGCGCGTAGGGCATCCACCACCCCCGAACAGGCATCCAGCCCATAAGCAGAGCCGCCCGAGAGCACCAGCGCATCGACCGCGGCGACGGTCTTGTCGGGGGCCAGCAGGTCTGTCTCTCGCGTGCCGGGCGCGCCGCCCATGACGCGGACAGAGGCGGTGAAGGGCGCGTCGCCGATCAGCACGGTGCTGCCGGATTTCAGCCGCGCATCCTGCGCATTGCCCACCTTCAGCCCCGTCACATCGGTGATCAGGTTGCGCGGGCCGGGACGCATCGGTGCGCTCATGGCAGGCTCTTCACGTGAAACATCCCCGCAAGGGTGCGCATGGGGCAGGGGGCTAACAAGGGCATCGTCACTCCGGCGTTGATTTCGGGCGGAGTTTGCGCGCTTCCCCGGCGGATGCCAAGGGCCGAGGTGGGACAGGATGCCCCCGCCGGAGGGACGCCATAAAAATGGGCGCGCAGATTGCCCCGCGCGCCCGATCCATCCGGTGTGACCGTTTGGTTTACTTCTGCTCTTCGGCGACAGCGGCGGCGACGGCCTCTTCAAAGATGGCGAGCCCCTCTTCGACGATGGCGTCGGAGGCTGTCAGCGGCACCATCACGCGCACGGCGTTGCCATACATGCCACAGCTCAGCAGCAGCAGGCCGCGCTTCAGCGCGTGGGCGATGACGCGTTTGGTGAAATCCGCGTCGGGCGTGGCGCTGTCAAAGTCGGTCACGAATTCAACGGCGACCATGGCGCCAAGGCCGCGGATGTCCCAGAACCGGAAGGGCGCGGAACGCTCGCCAATCTCGGCAAAGCGGGCTTTGAGCGTGTCGCCCATCGCGGTCGAGCGGGCCAGAAGACCTTCGTCTTCGATCACCTCGATGGCTGCCAATGCCGCAGCGCAGGCCACCGGGTTGCCGCTATAGGTGCCGCCCAAGCCGCCGGGGTCCATAGCGTCCATCACATCGGTGCGGCCAATGACACCGGCCAGCGGATAGCCACCTGCCATGGATTTCGCCACGGTGATCAGGTCTGGCACCACGCCGGAATGCTCGATCGCGAACCATGTGCCGGTGCGGCCAAAGCCCGCCTGCACCTCATCGGCGATCAAGAGAATGCCGTGCTGGTCACAGATCGCGCGCAGCTCTTGCATCATCTCGAAGGGCACGGGGGTATAGCCGCCTTCGCCAAGCACCGGCTCGATGATGATCGCGGCAACACGCTCGGGCTGGGCATCGGTGAGGAAGAGGTTTTTTAGCCCGGTCAGTGCATCCTGCACGGTGATCCCGTCGCGGACAGAGGGGAAAGGCGCGCGGAAGACATCCGCGGGGAAGGGGCCGACGTCTTTCTTATAGGGCGTGACCTTGCCGGTCATGCCAAGCGTCAGCAGGGTACGGCCGTGGTAGCCGCCGGTGAAGGCGATGATGCCCGGGCGGCCGGTGGCAGCGCGGGCGATTTTCACGGCGTTCTCAACGGCTTCGGCGCCGGTGGTGACCAGCAGCGTCTTCTTGGGCGCGTCACCGGGGGCGAGCGCGTTCAGCTTCTCGGCCAGTTCGACGTAAGGGCCGTAGGGCACGACCTGAAAGCTGGTGTGGGTGTAGTGATCTTCCTGCGCCTTGGCGGCCTCGACCACCTTGGGGTGACGGTGCCCCGTGTTCAGCACGCCGATGCCGCCGACGAAGTCGATGTAGCGGTTGCCTTCCACGTCCCACAGCTCGGCGTTCTCGGCATATTTCGCGTAGATCGGTGCGGCGGAGGCGACACCGCGCGGCACGGCGGCATCGCGGCGCGCGATGAGGTCGGCGTTGGTCTGACCGTCGGGCTGGGTCGCGGGGTTGGTTTCGACCACGGAGATCTGCGGCGCGGCTTTGGCCTTGGCCGCGGATTTCCGGGGTGATTTCTTGACGGTGCTGGACATGGAACAGATACCTTATTGCGAAAGAGAGGGGGCAGTGACGTGTCGTTTAAAAAATCCATATTCCGTTTAATATAATTGTCAATCGCGATCGCAGCCTCTATCTAACAATTCCCGTGACCCCCGGTTGACCCAAGGCCGTGCCCCGTAGCGGCGGCGCGGGGGCCTACAAAGGACAAGCCATTGAACGTCGGCGATAAACTCAGAGCGATCCGCAAGAAACACGGACTCTCCCAACGGGAGCTTGCGGCCAAGGCCGGGCTGACCAATGGCACGATATCGCTGATCGAGAAGAACCGAACCAGCCCCTCGGTTGCGTCGCTCAAAAGTCTGTTGGACGCGATTCCCATCAGCATGGCCGAGTTTTTCGCGATTTTGGAAGAAGACGACAGCGCCAAAGTCTTCTACCGTGCGGAGGAGTTGACCGAGATTTCACCGAGCCATCAAGGCGGCGTATCCCTGCGCCAGTTGGGCAGTGCCGCACATCACGCGCTTCAGGTGCTGCATGAAACCTATGAGCCCGGCGCGGATACCGGACCTGAGTTTCTGAGCCATGAGGGCGAAGAGGCGGGGGTCGTGGTGCGCGGGAGCATCGAAGTGACGGTGGATGGCGCGGTCAGCCTGCTTCATGCCGGGGATGGATATCTGTTCGACAGCCGCCTGCCGCATCGGTTCCGCAACACCGGGTCCGAGAGTTGTGAGATCGTCAGCGCCTGTACCCCGCCCAGTTTCTAAAAAAGGTGCCCCATAAATATCGACCGCCCCGAGCATTCTGCTCGGGGCGGTCGATAGGGGGTGTCAGGTCTTAGTAGTCTGACCGGTAGTTCGACCTTTGGGTCTCCGGTTGCTGTTTTTCGCGCCCGGTGCGGTCCTCATCCGGGTGAAGTTCCCTTCGGCCCGTGGTGAGGGCAAGGATGATGACCGCCGCTAAGGTCAGGATGGTCAGACCGCCGAGAAAAAGCTCCGTGGTCATCTCCGTGTTCCTTTTTAGCACTGCGTTTCAGGTGCTCAACCGCGCGCAGGCCAAAGGGTTCCGACAAATTTTTCGCCTATGACGAGTCTGTGATCGCTCCGCCACGTTTCGGGCCAGATTCCATTGGGGCTTTGGCGCCTCAGTAATCGTAGATCATTTTACTGTCGGTCGGGACGTGGAAGTTCACCCTGATCTGATAGATGTCGTCGTTGGTTTCGACCTCGACCTGGCCGTTCAACTGGCGGGTAAAGGCGAGGATCAGACGCGAGCCTAGCCCGGTGCCGGACTTCACCTCTTCGGGGTTGCCGATGGTGTTGCGCACTTCGAGCATCGCCTGCTCTGGCCCGGTTTGGATCAGTTTAAGCGAAATGAAGCCTTTGCCATGTTCGACCGTCGAGACGTATTTAAGCGCATTGGTCAGCGCCTCAGAGACCAGCAGGGTCAGCGGCGCGGCATCGTCGGCGTCGATCTTGATCGGCTCGAAGGACTGTTCCACCTTCACGCCAGAGCCGGATGGCAAGCCGACTGAGAGCATCTGGCCCACAATCTCACGCAGCAGCTCGCTGGCATTGACGCGGACCAGATCGTCATTCTGATACAGGTTCTTATGCACGGTGGCGAGGCTGAGGATACGGTCTTGCAGCCGGCGCAGCACGAAACGCGCATCTTCGCTTTTGGCCTGCCGGATCTGCATGTTCATGATCGAAGAGATCAGTTGCAGGTTGTTTTTGACCCGGTGATGCACCTCTTTCAGCAGGATGTTTTTCTGCCGAAGGCTGTCTTCCAACGTCGCCTCGTCTCGCAAGATGGATTCCGCCATGCCGACAAAAGCAGACTCCATCTCGACCAATTCAGTGGGAACCGAGGGGCCGAGTGTCCCCCGCGGCAGGGTACGGTTCAGCGCGAAGCGCCGCATCTGCCGCCCGAGTTTGCGGATATGGTTGATCGCCAGACGGTTCAGCGCCCAGAAGGCCACGATAAGGCTCGCCAGCCACATGACGATGGGCAAAAGCGCGCTCAGACGGGTCGAAACGCCGGTGTCCAAAAACGGGGTGTTGCTGGGCCAAACGCTAAGCGCGAAGACCGTGCCGGGCACGATCGGCACGATCACATAGGCGCGTTCTTGGCCGTCGGAATTTTGCGAAAGAAAGACATTGGGTTCTTTCGTGGTCAGCAACGAAAGGGCGACATCGCTGGGATATTCCGTCTTGGCCACCTCAAGCCCGTTTTCGGTGGTAAGGATATGACCCATCTTATTGAGGGTCATCATCGCGACGCTGCTGTGTTTGCTCTTGGGCTCGCGGATCGCGTTGATCGCATCCTCGGGGATGCTAAGTGCCATGAAGCCGATCAACTCGCGCTCTTCGTAGACCGGCGCGTTGATCAGCGTGACCACTTGATTGCTGACCGCCCCCTGCAACACTGGCATCGCGCGCCGGACGGGGTTTTCCAGCAGGGTCTGGAAATTCTCATCCTGCGAAAAGTCATGATCCTGCCCCGTGGAGGAGCAGGTCATTTGTCCGTCTAGCCCGATGAAACCCACAAGCGAATAGATGTCTGACGCCTGTTTGTATTCCCTAAGGAAAGCCGTGCATTCCTCGGGATCTTCCCGCCTGAGCCGCACGATGGCGGTGAGCGCTTCTGCCGCGCCAAAGGCCTCTTGGATCACCCGGCGTTCCGCCGCGGAGGCTTGTTCCGTGACGGCGATCAGCGATAGCTCCGCGCTTTGGCGACTTTGATCCGCGATCTGCCGTGTCTGTACAACCGCGATCAGCCCGATGGGCAAAAGCGCGAGAGACAGGAACAGCAGGATACGGATCGTCAGCCCACGCATCAGATCACCGCTGAAGAAGCCAGATGTCATATTTAGAAAGAGGAAACTTTAGATGCGGATAGGACAGACATTGTTGCGTCATCGGTCATTTCAAGCGACTCGTCGTCATGGTGACCCAGCAGTTCGGCAAGGCGGGCACGCGCCCGGTTGGTGCGGCTCTTGATGGTGCCAACAGCGACCCCACACATTTCCGCAGCTTCTTCGTAAGAGAAACCGGAGGCCCCGACAAGAAGCAGCGCTTCGCGTTGTTCATCCTTCAAAAGGGCCAGTGCCTTGCGGAAGTCGGTCATCTGCATGTGGCCGTCGTGTGCGGGCTTTTCGGCCAGCCCATCGGTCAGCACGCCATCCACGTCCGAGACTTCGCGCTTCGCCTTACGGCGCGAGGAATAGTAGGTGTTACGCAGGATCGTGAAGAGCCAAGCACGCATATTCGTGCCTTCTTGGAACTTTTCGATGTTGGTCCACGCCTTGACCAAGGTGTCCTGCACCATGTCGTCTGCCGTGGCACCATTGCGTGTCAGGCTGATGGCAAAGGCCCGCATGGCCGGCAGATGTTCTACCAGCTCGTCGCGCGGATCGGGACGGGTCATCATGACGTTCCTTTTTCTGAATCCTGTTCCTTCAACTTCTGAAGCAGATCCTTGAAACGATCAGGGATGCCTTCTTCGAGCGTCTCATCGAAGACCCGTTTGAGGTTGTCATCGATGACGCGCTCGCGCTCGTCCTTGTTTCCTGAATTCACTAACATCACCTCTGGCATCGTCGTCTCGTTTGAATAATTATGCATGCATACTGGAACCAAACACAATGTCGACGTGTTTGGTTCCAAGAAAAGTAAAAAGGATTCGACTAGATGAACGATGCGACACAAAAGACCAGCATCAGCGATGAACTGGGAGCCAACATCCCCTACCTTCGCCGGTTCGCGCGGGCGATGACAGGCAGCCAGACCAGCGGCGACACCTTTGCTGCGGCGGCGCTGGAAGCCATCTTGGTTGATCGCTCGGTGCTCGATGGGGTGGACACAAAGACGGGTCTTTTCAAGGTCTTGTACGGAATTTGGGCCAGCGCCGGCGCCCCGGTCGAAGAGGGCGAAAGCGGCCCGCGGGCCAAGGCACAGCGCCATCTTTCCAGCCTTACGAACAACAGCCGTGAAGCGCTTTTGCTGCACACGATCGAAGGCTTCTCTCACGGGGAAATCGCCAAGATCATCGGTGTGGATGAGGCCGAAGCGGGCGAGTTGATCCAGATCGCCCATCGCGAAATGGCCGACAGCACCTCGGGTTCGGTGATGATCATCGAGGACGAAGCCATCATCGCGATGGACATTGAATCCATCGTGGCCGAGATGGGCCACCGCGTGACCGGCATCGCCCGCACCCGCGAAGAGGCGGTGAAACTGGGCAAGGCCGATGTGCCGGACCTGATCCTCGCCGACATTCAACTGGCCGACAACTCTTCGGGCATCGACGCAGTGAACGACCTGTTGAACGAGCTGGGCATGCGTCCGGTGATCTTCATCACCGCCTTCCCTGAGCGTCTGCTGACCGGCGACAAGCCCGAGCCTGCCTTCCTGATTTCCAAACCCTATTCGGTGGATCAGGTCGTCTCGGCCGTGTCGCAAGCGATGTTCTTTTCCTCCACGGAAACGCTCAACGCCTGAAGCTGAGCCGCGAAAACAGGGTTCCCCGCGCGCAACGTCGCGCAGGGAACCCTTTGCATTAAAAGCGCGTGCCGCCTAACATCACTCAAACATTCAGGAGGTCCGCATGGCCAAGACCACAACCGCTGCCGCAAAAGAGGTGACGATTGACGATCTGTCGGATCAGATCGCACTTCTCAAAAAAGACATCGCATCCCTGACCGAAACCCTGGGCGACTATGGCAAGGCCAAGTCGGAAGAGATGCGCGATAATGCCCGCGATGCGGCGAATGATTTCGCCGATACGGGGCGTCTCAAGGCGATGGAAGTTCAGCAACAGGCCGAGGAATTCCTCAAGGCCCAGCCCGGAACCGCTTTGGGGATTGCCGCAGGCATCGGTTTCCTCGTCGGTCTTGTGACGGCCCGCCGCTAAATGCTGTCTTCGGTGATGCAACATCTGCGCGGCTCCCTGCGACGGGCGCTGCGTACCGCCATGCTCAGCGCCGGGGCCGTGCTTTTTTTGCTGATCGGCCTGCTGTTTCTCACGCTGGCGGCATGGCTCTACCTCATCACCGTCACCACTACGCTCACCGCCGCGCTGATCCTCGGCGCGGTCTATTTCGGGATGGGCTTTCTCTTGCTCGCCATCGCCGGGTCAGATGGTGAGGCCGCGGCGCAGCCGTCCCGGCAAGAAGACTCCGCCGCCTCCGATCATGATGGCCTGAAGAACCTGGTCATGGCATTTCTGGCTGGCATAACCGCGGGTCAGAAAGCGCGCCGTTAACCGCGGCCAGCAGGTTGCTGCTGGAAAACGGGCGGGTGATGAATTTCAGCCGCTCGCCTACCTTTGCCAGCCGTGGCGTATCGTTCATGATGCAGATGATCGGAAACCACTCCTGCAAGTTCGACAGTTCCGACAGATGCTGCTGCAACTGTTCGCGCCGCAGCGACAGGACCGCGAATTCCGTGTCGTTGACGTTGTTCACCAATGCGCTGAGATCAAAGCTTTCCAATACTTCAATTTGAGATTGCGGAAACGCGGCAGAAAGCGTTTCATTTATGTCTGAACAGACCAATGGGTCCGGTTCGTAGATCAAGATCGACATGGTCTTCCCCCGGGTAAGCAAAGTCGTCGGTGTAGGGGGTGCGCAAAACACGCGCATTAAACTAAGACATATGAAGGCAAATTTTATCTAATGACGACACAATGCCGCTATTGCCCCCTTCGGCGCAAGGATGCCTTCCTGCCGATGTCGAAAGAAGAAGTGAGCTTCATGGAGAAGTTCAAGTCGGGTGAGTTGACCGTCGAACCGGGCACGCCGATCCTGATGGAAGGGTCGAACTCGCCCCAGCTTTACACGGCGCTCACCGGAATGGGCATCCGCGACAAGACGCTGGAGAACGGCAGCCGGCAGGTCATCAGCTTTGTCTTCCCCGGCGATTTCATCGGACTACAGGCTGGCATCATGGGCGAGATGGGCCACTCCGTCGAAGCCCGGACCCATATGCGGCTCTGCGTTTTCAACCGCAGTGAGTTCTGGAACTTCTTCAAATCCCACCCCGAACGCGCTTTTGACATCACTTGGCTGGCCGCCATCGAAGAGCATTTCATGGGCGAAGTCCTCGCCACCATCGGCCAACGCACCGCGATGCAGGCCATCGCTTGGGCGATGGTCAAGATTTTCGAACGCGGCCAGTCGCTCGGGATGGTCACCCACAACCAGATGCTGCTGCCCTATTCCCAACGCGATCTGGCCGATGCGCTTGGCCTCTCGGTGGTGCACACCAACAAGACCCTCGGCGCCCTGAAGGAGCGTCAATTGCTGTCATGGTCCGACAGGGTGCTGCAAATCAACGATCTCGCCGCCTTGGCGAAAGAGGGGATGACCGATCCGGAAAGCCGCCAAAAACGCCCGCTGCTCTAACCGTCAGTCCTGCGCCAGATCAATATAGGTATCCGCCGCCTTCGCCCCGCGCTGACCCCGCGGTTTGGCCGGGCCGACGGTGCTGTCAGGCCGCGTCCGCCGCTCCACCTGCGCGTTCAACGCGGCCCCAAACAAGATCAGAAAGCTGCTGATCCAAAGCCAGATTAACATCGCGATCACCGCCCCGATCGAGCCGTAGACCTGATTGTAATTGCCGAAATTGGCCACATAATAGGAAAAACCGATGGAAAGCACCGCCCAAGACAGCACCGCCAAAATCGCCCCGCTGCTGAGCCACGGCAGCCGCGCTGCCCGCCGGTTCGGGCCAAAGCGGTAGAGCACCCCAACCCCGGCAAACAAAACCACCGTCGCCACGGTCCAACGCAAAAGGTCGGCCACCGCATTGCCAAAGGGGCCAAGCGGGATGAAGGCCAGAATGATCGGCGCGATCACCACCGCCAGCAGCGCCACAATGCCCACCGCCACAAGGCTCACCGTCAGAAGCAGGGCATGAAGGTAGTGTTTCGCGGCATTGCGGTTGCGCTCATTGTAAACGGCGTTCAACCCGATCACCATCGCCCCCACCCCGGCCCGGGCGGACCAAAGCGCCACCAGCAATGACACGATACCGGCCCAACCCAGCGTATCGGCCCGCGCGGTGACCAAGCCGGTCACCTGCGTATTGATGATGTCATAGACATCATCCGGCAGCAGCCCGCGCACTTCCTCCAATTGGGCGACGACGACGACAGGGTCCGAAATCAGCCCCAAAAGCGCGATCAATGCGGCCAGCGCCGGAAACAGCGACAACATAGCGAAAAACGCCACCCCGGCCGAGATCAGCGCAAGGTTGTCCTCCGCCGCCTGTTTCAGGCTTGCTTTGAAAGCATCCCAATAGATCGCCGGTCGGGTCGGGGGTCTGCGCAACACCAATGCCATTCCTCTCAATTCGGCCCCGACCTTGATCGGGACCGCTTTGCCTCAACTGTCCTCCACATCGTCGCGGACCTGGCCCCAAGCAACAAGGGTGAAGACCACCGTGCCGCCGATGATGTTGCCCACAAGCACCGGCAGGAAGAAGCCAAAGATCGCCTGACCGACCCCCAAGCCGCCATGCAGGATCAGCGCGGCCATCTCGACCGAACCCGCGACGATATGCGTGAAATCCCCCGCCGCAATCAGCCAAGTGAAGGTCAGGATCAGGAAAAAAGCGGTCTCATCCGCCTGCGGAAGCATCCAAACGATCAGCGCCACGATCACGCCCGCCGGAATGCCCCGCCAGAACGCCTCCGACACCCCCATCCCGGTGGCATGTTCCGAAAGGCTGATAATGGCGGGCAGAATGTTTTCCGGAATAGCAGGTGTATAGACAAACAGCGCCGCCGCCGCAAAGGCCCCGACGACATTCGCCCCCAATACAACACCCCAAAGCCGCAGCAGACTGCACAAAACACCCAAGCTGCGCTCCTGCATCAGCGGCAAGACGGTGGTAATGGTGTTCTCGGTAAACAACTGCATCCGGCCCATGATGACAGCGATGAAACCCAAGGAATAGCCAAGGTTCTCTAGCAAAAACCGCCACTCCGCATCCGGCAGATAGGTCCGGAAAATCGCCTCGCCCAAGACCGAAAGACTGATCAGCATCCCCGCGGAAATCCCCGACCAGATCAGCGAACGGTTGGTGCGGTTCAACTCATCGCGCCCCTCGCGGCGGATCACCTCATAGATCAGCTTGGGCGACAGCGCCGCCGCATCACTGACAGAGCGTTCTTCCGCCTCCTCCTGCACAGCAGAGGTCGGGGGTTTCTTCTGGATCAGTGGGGCCATGCGCGTTCTTCCTAAAAACTACGGACATGATGAACATAGCCCGCCGCGGCCTCCTGCACAGTAAAAAGACCGCAGCCTCACGCCGCACCACCAGCGGCCCTTTCGAGCCCCCCTTCACCTTCATCCTTTCTCAAATACCGATCCCGCACTCTCAACCAGCCGGATCAGCCGCCTTCATCCCCACCGGCCCGCAAGGCCAACCCCTCAACAATCGCCGTCAGCGCCGCCCCCCGATGCAGTTCCGCCCGTGGAAACCGCGCCCGCATCTCCTCTTCGACCACCGCCATCAGGCTCGACCCGCCGACAAAGATCAGCCGGTCCACTGCCTCGGGCGCGAGGCCTGCCTTCTGCGCCGTCGCCTCTGCCGCGTCCCCCATTTGGACGGCGAGCTTCGACAGCCGCTTGCGCATCCAATCGCGGGGTAGGGGCAAGGTCGCGCGGGGTTTGAGCATCGACACGTCGATCACCGGTTCAGCATCCCCCGCGTCGCCCGCCCCGTTGGCACGGATTTTCCCCGCTTCGACAGCAAAGGCGAGGTCATGACCAAGCTCTTCATCAAGCACTTTGACCAAGCGAGCCAGACGTTTGGGATGTTCGGCGAACTTATGCAGTTCCGCCGCCGCCTTACGGGTCTCCGGCCCATAGAGAAACGGAATTTTCGCCCAAGTGGCCAGATCGTTAAAGATCGCATTGGGCGCGATATGGGTGTCACCCCCGAAAGCGTGGCGAATTTCGCTGCCCATGCCAAGCTGCGGCATCACCCGCCCGATCGACAGGGACCGGTCGAAATCGGTCCCGCCCAGCCGAATGCCGTGGCTTTCCAAAATGTCGATCTCATCATTCCCGCGCTGGCGGAAAAGCGTGAAATCCGAGGTGCCGCCGCCGATATCGATAACCAGCCCCAGATCCCCCGGACGCAAGGCCGCGCGATTGGCAATCGCGGCGGCTTCGGGTTCGTTCATGAAGTCCACATGATCGATACCCGCCCGGCCATAGGCCTCGCGCAGGTCTGTCAGGGCTTGGGCATCGCGGGCGTCATCGGCGGAATGAAAGCGCACGGGGCGCCCCGAGAGCGCCCTGTCGAAGTGCAGTCCTGTGGCGGCCTCGGCCTGCGTTTTGACCCGCGCCAGAAACCGCGCAACAATGTCGATAAAGTCGAGTCTTTCGCCCAAGAGCACCCTTCGTTCGCGCATTAGCCGGGTGCCAAGCAGGCTTTTCAAGCCGCGCATATAGCGGCCCTCGGCCCCGGCCAGCAGCGCGTCGGATGCCGCGGCACCGATCCGCATTTCCCGCGCCTCGAAATCAAAGAAGACCGCCGTCGGAAGGGTCTGTGCCTCGGCCTCCAGCGAGATCAGTCGCGGGGTGCCGCCGATGGCGATGCCCGCCGCGGTGTTGGAGGTTCCGAAATCAATCCCCAGCGTGGCCATGATGTTCTCCTGATGCCTTTTCACGGTCGCCCCGATGCGCGGCGCGCCCGTGCAAAGCACCCGCGATACCCTTCTCGCGCGCGCTTGGCAACGAAGGCTGGCGTGCCGCGTGGCTTTTGGCTAGCCTCGCAAAAAAATACACCAATATGGGAGACTTTCATGAACCGTTTGAACCGTTTGATGACCGGTGTGGCCAGCGCCGCATTGGTCGCTGCCGCCACGACGGCCCTTGCCAAGGACGACATCACCGTCGCCATGCAACTTGAGCCGCCGCACCTCGATCCGACCTCCGCCGCTGCGGGCGCCATCGACTCGGTGCTATATACCAATGTTTTCGAAGGGCTGACCCGCTTCATGGGCGACGGCTCTGTGGTGCCGGGGCTGGCAGAATCTTGGGAGATTTCCGAAGACGGGCTGACCTATACCTTCAAGCTGCGTGAGGGGGTTACCTTTCACGATGGCACCACGATGGATGCCGAGGATGTGAAATTCACCCTCGACCGGATCAATGCCGAAGACAGCGCCAACGCGCAAAAGGCACTTTATTCCGCGATTTCCGAGGTGAATGTCATCGACCCGCAGACCGTTGAGGTCAAACTGAGCGAGCCGAACGGCAACATGCTGTTCAACCTCGCTTGGGGCGATGCGGTGATCGTGGCGCCAGAGTCTGTCGAGACGATCAAACAGACCCCAATCGGCACCGGCGCTTTCAAATTTGAGAACTGGAACCAAGGCGACAAGATCACCCTGACCCGGAATGAAGACTATTGGGGCGAAGCGCCCGCCCTGGCCAGCGCGACGTTCAAATTCATCTCGGACCCGACAGCGGCTTTCGCCTCCGTCATGGCCGAGGATGTCGATGTTTTCACTGGCTTCCCCGCGCCTGAGAATATCCCCCAGTTCGAAGCCGACCCGCGGTTTCAGGTTCTGATCGGTTCGACCGAGGGGGAAACGATCCTGTCGATCAACAATCAGCGCGAACCTTTCGATAACGTTAAAGTGCGTGAGGCCGTTGCCCATGCCATCGACCGGCAGGCGATCATCGACGGCGCGATGTTTGGCTATGGCACGCCCATCGGCACCCATTTCGCACCGCATAACCCAGACTACGTCGACCTGACGGAGATGAGCAGCTACGATCCCGAGAAATCGAAGGCGCTGCTGGCCGAGGCCGGTTTCCCCGATGGGTTCGAGACGACATTGCACCTGCCGCCCCCCTCCTACGCCCGCCGCGGGGGTGAGATCATCGCCGCGCAGTTGGCCGAGGTTGGCATCAAGGCGCAGATCACCAATGTCGAATGGGCGCAGTGGCTGGAAACCGTGTTCAAAGGCAAAGATTTCGGCCTGTCGATCGTCAGTCATACAGAGCCGATGGACATCAACATCTATGCCAACCCGGACTATTACTTCCAGTATGACAATGCCGAGTTCCAGTCTCTGATGACCGAGTTCAACAAGACGGCCGACCCCGCCGCGCGGAGCGAGATGCTGGCCAAGGCGCAGCGCATCATCGCCGAAGACTATGTGAACGGTTACCTGTTCCAGCTCGCCTTCCCGACGATTGCCAAGGCCGGTGTCGAGGGGCTTTGGGTGAACGCACCGACACAGGCGACCGATCTGACTGGTGTCAGCTGGGCGGAGTGATCTGAAAGGATCATGTTGAGACACTAAAAAAGGGCGCGCCGTGAGGCGCGCCCTTTGTAATTAGAGGCGAAGACCTATTAGTCTTTGCCACGCATGCCAGCAGCGGCTTCGCTTACCAGTGCATCGGGGTTCTGGTTGCAGACGACCATGAAGTCTTCCATTTCCTGCTGCATGTCCGTGTCTGCCATTTCGTCAGCTTCTTCGGAATCTTCAACAGCTTTGGTGTTGTCGATCAGGGAATCTTCAGTCTCTTCGGAATCTGTCGCTTCTTCAGCGGAGATGTCGCTCGGCTCGGAACCGTCGCTCTTGGTTTCGGTGATCATGGAGCCACCGTGGCCGCCATCTTCCAACTCGGCGATTGCCATGGAAGCGACTTTCATTTTGTCGTCATCGCTGAGTTCTTGGTACTGCGCGCAGGTCATGGTTGCCATATCCATGTGCGCAGCGGCGAAGGCGGGTGCGGAAACGGTGCCCAGAAGGCCGGCGATCGCAAGTGTTTTCAAAGTCGTTTTCATTTCCATTCTCCAGTTTTGTCTGTTCTCCCGAAGACAACACCGCATAACGGATATGGTTCCAGCGCATAGCAATAAGTCCCGCGAAACCGCGCCCAAAGCGGCTAAGGGCATGCCTTGACTGGATTCTTTCGGCGATCATTCGGGGCGCAGCTGGCCGAACATCCAAAAAATGATCATTTTTTTCTTTCTTGCGGGGGAAACTGCACGCGGGCTCTGGACCCTCCCGAGCGTGCCGCCTAACCTCCGCGCTATGTTGCGCTATGCGTTGAAAAGATTTCTCTCCTTGCTCATCAGTCTCGCGGTTGCGTCGCTGGTGATTTTCATAGTGATCGAGGTCGCCCCCGGCGATCCGGCGTCCTTTATGCTGGGCTTGAATGCCCAGCCCGAAACACTGGCCGCGCTGCGCAGTGAACTGGGGCTCGATCAGTCCCGGCCAGAGCGTTATCTGGAATGGGTCGGTGGCATGTTGCAGGGGGATTTCGGCACCTCCTACACCTATCGCACCCCGGTGACCGAGATGATTGGCGACCGGCTTTGGGTCTCTGTGCCTTTGGCGCTTTATGCGCTTTTCCTCTCTGTCATCGTGGCCTTTCCGGCGGGCATCTATGCTGCCTCGCGCCGCGGTCGGGCGGGGGATGTGGGCGTGATGGGGGCGACGCAATTGGGCGTGGCGGTGCCGAACTTCTGGTTCGCCATGATCCTCGTGCTGATCTTTTCGATCAATCTGCGCTGGTTTTCGGCAGGCGGTTTCGTCGGTTGGGACAAGGGGCTTTTCGCCGGGCTGCACGCGCTGACCCTGCCCGCCATCGCGCTGGCCTTGCCGCAGGCGGCGATCCTTGCGCGGGTCATGCGCTCGGCCCTGCTGGATGTGCTGGGCGAAGATTTCATGCGCACCGCGCGGGCCAAGGGGCTGACGGCGCGGCAGGCGCTTTGGCGGCACGGGCTGCGCAATGCGCTGATCCCGGTGCTGACCATCATCGGCTTGCAGTTCTCTTTCCTGCTGGCCGGGTCGATCATTATTGAGCAGGTCTTTTACCTGCCGGGGCTCGGGCGGTTGGTGTTTCAGTCGATCTCGGCGCGGGATTTGATCGTGGTCGAGTCGGTGGTGATGCTCTTGGTCTTTTCGGTGATCTTGGTGAACTTCCTTGTCGATGTGGCCTATGCCGCCGTCGATCCCCGGTTGAGGGCCCGCACATGAACCGCAACCTGATCCTTGGGGCCGTGCTGACTTCGGTCTTTCTGCTGGCTGCGGTGATTTCCTTTGTCTGGACGCCCTATGACTATGCCGGGCTTGATATCGCGAACAAGCTGCGCAGCCCGTCGTTGGTGCATCCCATGGGGACGGATCACTTTGGTCGCGACATTCTGAGCATGATCATGGTCGGTGCGCGCACCTCCATCGCCGTGGCGCTGGTGGCGGTGGGCATTGGCATGGGCGTGGGTGTGCCGTTGGGGCTTTGGGCTGCGGCGCGGCGCGGCAGCCTTGTGGATGAGGTCATCATGCGCGGCAATGATCTGGTCTTTGCCTTCCCGGCCATTGTCATCGCCATTCTGATCACGGCGGTCTTCGGGGCCGGGGCGATCAACGCGATCATTGCCATCGGTATCTTCAACATTCCCGTTTTCGCCCGCATTACCCGCGGCGCGGCGCTGTCGCTGTGGCAGCGGGAGTTCATCATGGCGGCACGGGTGGCAGGCAAATCCGCGGCGCGTATCTCGTTCGAGCATATCCTGCCCAATGTCGCCAACCTGCTGATCGTGCAGGGGACCATCCAGTTTTCTCTCGGCATCCTTGCCGAGGCGGGGCTGAGCTATGTCGGCCTCGGCGCGCAGCCGCCGGTGCCGTCTTGGGGCCGGATGCTGGCCGATGCGCAGACCATGGTCAGCATCGCGCCGCATATGGCCCTGATGCCGGGGTTCGCGATCATCCTGACGGTGTTGGGGCTGAACCTGATGGGTGACGGGCTGCGCGACCTGCTTGATCCCCGCCTGAGGGTGGCACGCACATGACGCTTCTTTCTGTCTCCAACCTTTCGCTCTCTATCCACGGGCTGCGCATCCTCGACGGGGTGACCTTTTCCGTCGCACCGGGAGAGATCGTGGCCGTGACCGGGGAAAGCGGCTCGGGCAAGTCGATGACCGCGCTGGCGGCGATGCAGCTGCTGCCCAAGGGCGCGACGACGACCGGGCATATCATGCTGGGCGAGGACGATCTGACCCAGATGGACGAGGCAGCGCTTTGCGATATGCGCGGCAATGACATCGGCATGGTGTTCCAAGAGCCGATGACCGCGCTCAACCCGGTGCAAAGCATCGGTCGCCAAGTGGCTGAGACCATCCGGGTGCACGAACCCAGCGTCTCCCGGGCCGAGGCTGAGGCCCGAGCCGCCGATACGCTGACCCGCGTGGGCTTGCCCCAAGACCGCTTTCCCCTATCGCGCTATCCGCATGAGCTAAGCGGCGGGCAGCGCCAGCGGGTGGTGATCGCCATCGCCATCGCCCTGCGCCCCCGTCTGCTGATCGCGGACGAGCCGACCACCGCGCTGGATGTCACCACACAGGCGCAGATCCTCGCCCTGCTGACCCGATTGGCGCGCGAAGACGGCATGGGGCTGTTGATGATCACCCACGACCTTGCCGTCGTGGCGGATATGGCCGACCGGATCATCGTCATGCGCAAGGGGCAGATCGTCGAACAGGGGGAGACGCGGGCCCTCCTGCACAACATGCAGCACCCCTATACCAAAATGCTTTTCGACGCCTCACGCCATGAGGTGAACCTGCCCGCGCCGCCCGCGCCTAAGCCTCTGTTAGAGGTCAAAGGCGTATGCCGCGATTACCATCTGCCGCGCAAGACACTCTTTGGCGCGCCCGGCACGTTCCGCGCGGTGGACAACCTCAGCTTTACCCTAAACCGGGGGGAGCGTTTGGGGCTGGTCGGGGAATCCGGTTGCGGGAAATCGACCCTGACCCGGGCGATTTTGGGGCTGGAGCCGGTGCAAGAGGGCAGTATCACTGTCGATGGCCAGCCGGTCTTTACCGGGACGCAGCCGAACCTCGCCGTGCGCCGCAAGATGCAGGTGGTGTTTCAAGACCCTTTCGGCAGCTTCAATCCGCGCCACCGCGTTGATCGGTTGGTGACCGAGCCGTTTCACCTGCTCGACAACCCGCCACAGGGGGCCGAGCGTTCCCGCGCGATTGACGAAGCGCTGACCGCCGTGGGACTGCGCCCGGCGGATGCACGGAAATACATTCACGAATTCTCCGGCGGGCAGCGCCAGCGGATCGCCATTGCCCGGGCGCTGATCATCCGGCCCGAGTTGATCCTGTTCGATGAGGCCGTCAGCGCGCTGGATGTCTCGGTCCGGGCGCAGATCCTCGACCTGCTGGCCGATCTTTGCAGCCATTATGACCTGACCTATCTCTTCATCTCGCATGACCTTTCGGTGGTGCGCACGGTGACGGACCGGGTGCTGGTGATGCAGTCCGGCAAGATCGTCGAGGCCGGAGAGACCGCGCAGGTCTTTGACGCGCCGCAGCACGCCTATACCAAATCGCTGATCGCTGCCGCGCCGGTTCTGCCCGACTTGCCCCAGCCCGTCGGGTAGGCTTTGCGGCCCTTCGTGTCAGCCGCATTGATTGCGATGAAAAACCGACCTAACGTGAAATCGGGGATTCCCGCCACAGGGGCATGTCTGCTCGCGGTCTGAATGGCGTGTGAAGAATTTCCTAGCCCAGTCAATTGCCTGAAGGCTGCGGCGCTCTACTTGTGCATGCAATGGTGTCCGCCTAAAGGGTGGTCCGCCAATTATAACAATGGGAGACATCTTATGAAAATGTTCAAAATGCTCGCGATGACCGGTGCCATGGTGGCCGGCACTGCGGCTATGGCGCAGGAAAAATTCATCACCATCGGCACCGGTGGTCAGACGGGCGTTTACTTTGTCGTCGGTCAGTCGATCTGCCGTCTGGTGAACCGCGGCACCGCGGATCACAACCTGAAATGCACCGCCCCCTCCACCGGTGGGTCGATCGCCAACATCAACGCGATCAAAGCGGGCGACATGGACATGGGTGTGGCCCAGTCCGACTGGCAGTTTCACGCCTACAACGGCTCCTCCCAGTTCGAGGGTGACAAGTTCGACAAGCTGCGCGCGGTCTTCTCCGTGCATGGTGAGCCCTTCAACGTCATCGCCCGTGCCGACAGCGGCATCGAGTCCTTCGACGATCTCAAAGGCAAGCGCGTCAACATCGGCAACCCCGGTTCCGGTCAGCGCGCCACCATGGAAGTCGTGATGGACGCCAAAGGCTGGACGCTGGACGATTTCGCACTGGCGTCCGAGCTGAAACCGGCTGAGCAAGCCGCCGCTCTGGGCGACAACAAGGTGGATGCGATCATCTACACCGTGGGTCACCCCAACGGTTCGATCCAAGAAGCCGTGTCGACCGTCGACGCCAAGCTGATCCCCGTGGACGGTGATGCGATCCAAGGTCTGATCGACGACAACCCCTATTATGCCGAGGCCACCGTGCCGGGCGGCATGTATAAGGGCACCGACGAAGACGTGAAAACCTTCGGCGTGAAAGCCACCTTCGTGACCTCCGCCGATGTTGACGACGAAGTCGTCTATCAGGTGGTCAAAGCGGTTTTCGACAACTTCGACCGTTTCAAGCGTCTGCACCCTGCCTTTGAGAACCTGACCCAAGAGGAAATGATCTCGGGCGGTCTTTCCGCGCCGCTGCACCCCGGCGCCGAGAAGTATTACAAAGAGCAAGGTTGGCTCGAGTAATCTATCCGTGACATGATAGCTCTGGCGGCGGTACGCTGCCGTCAGAGACCCGAAAAACAATATGCGCATCCGCCCCAAGGTGGAGCCGACAGGGGGACGATATGTCTGAGAAGGACCAGCAAAAGGCGGCGGCTGTTGAAACCGCCGCGACCGGTGACCGGGGCGGATTGAGCCAGGCGGAACTGGACGAACTTGTCGCTTCTTCTGATACGGGTGGGCGTTCTGTCAGCGGTTTGATGGGCACCTTGCTGCTGCTGGTGGCCTTGGCTTGGTCCCTGTTCCAACTCTACATCGCCTCGCCCATCGGCCTTTTCAACGATACGCTGGCCCGCTCCATTCACTTGGGCTTTGCTGTATTCCTTGGCATCATGGTGTTTCCGGCCACGCGCACCAGTTTTCAGGTGGCGCTTGGCGTCATCGTTCCCATCGTTCTTGCCGCCCTCTTTATGGTCAGTACGAAGGATTCCACCGCGGTCTGGTGGATCCCGATCCCGGCGGCCTTTGTGGTCGCCACGGTGCTCCTCGGCTCGCCCAAGAACCGCATTCCGATCTGGGAATGGGCCTTGGCCATCGTCGGCACCTTTTGTGCGCTGTATCTCTTTATCTTTTACCGTGACATCGCCAACCGCGTCGGCGCGCCGATCCTGCCGGATTATATCGCGGGGGTGACCGGCCTGTTAATCCTGCTCGAAGCCACCCGCCGCGCCCTTGGGCCTGCGCTGATGATCGTGGCGAGCGTTTTTCTCTTCTACACCGTGCTCGGCCCCTATATGCCCAGCATCATCGCGCATAAGGGCAACAGCCTTTCGGAGATCGTGAACCACCAGTGGATCACGACCGAAGGCGTCTTTGGCATCGCGCTTGGCGTGTCGACCTCCTTCGTCTTCCTCTTCGTGCTTTTCGGCTCGCTGTTGGACCGTGCGGGGGCGGGTAACTACTTCATTCAAGTCGCCTTCAGCCTCATGGGCCACATGCGCGGCGGCCCTGCCAAGGCGGCGGTCGTGGCCTCGGCGATGACCGGCCTGATCTCGGGGTCATCTATCGCCAACGTGGTGACCACGGGCACCTTCACCATCCCGCTGATGAAGAAAGTGGGCTTCAACTCCGAAAAAGCAGGCGCGGTCGAGGTGGCTTCGTCGGTTAACGGCCAGATCATGCCGCCCGTCATGGGGGCTGCGGCCTTCCTGATGGTCGAATATGTCGGCATTCCCTATTTCGACGTGGTCAAACACGCCTTCCTGCCTGCGGTGATCTCTTACATCGCGCTGGTCTACATCGTGCATCTTGAGGCGATGAAGGCCGGGATGCAGGGCCTGCCGCGGGCCTATACGCCCAAGCCGCTGGTGCAGCAGCTTATCGGCATCGCCTTTGCGATCATCGCGATCTGCGCGCTGTCCTTTGCGGTTTACTACCTGATGGGCTGGATCCGCCCGGCCTTCCCCGAAACGGCGGGCTATATCATCTTTGTCTTCCTCACGGCGGTCTATGTCGGCCTGCTTTATGTGGCGAGCAAGGAAGAACCGCTTGAAATGGAAGACCCTAACGCCGAGGTGACGACCCTGCCGATGCCGGGGCCGACTGCGCGGTCCGGTCTGCATTTCATCCTGCCGGTTGTGGTGCTGGTCTGGGCGCTGATGGTCGACCGCCTGTCGCCCGGCCTGTCGGCCTTTTGGGCGGCTGCCTATATGATCTTCATCCTGCTGACGCAGCGCCCGCTCATGGCGATGTTCCGGGGCGAAAGCCGGTTCCTGAACGATCTCAAAGCCGGGTTCCTTGACCTGATCGACGGTCTGGTCACCGGCGCGCGCAACATGATCGGCATCGGCATCGCCACGGCGACAGCGGGCATCATCGTCGGCGCGGTCAGCCAAACCGGTGTCGGCTCGGCGCTCGCGGATGTGGTCGAAGTGCTCTCGGGCGGCAATATCCTTGCCATCCTGTTCCTGACGGCGGTGCTGTCGCTGATCCTTGGCATGGGCCTGCCCACCACGGCGAACTACATCGTCGTCTCGGCGCTGCTGGCGCCGGTGATTGTGACGCTGGGCCAGCAGAACGGGCTGATCGTGCCGCTGATCGCGGTGCATCTCTTCGTCTTCTACTTCGGCATCATGGCCGATGTGACCCCGCCGGTGGGATTGGCGAGTTTTGCTGCCGCCGCCGTTTCGGGCGGTGATCCGATCCGAACCGGGCTGGTCGCCTTCTTCTACTCCCTGCGCACCGCGGCGTTGCCGTTCCTGTTTATCTTCAACACGGAATTGCTGCTGATCGGGGTCACATGGGGGCAGGGGCTGTTCATCTTTGTGGTGGCCACCGTGGCCATGCTGCTTTTCGCGGCGGCGACCCAAGGCTTCTTTCTGACCCGCAACCGTTTCTACGAAACCATCGCGCTGCTGCTCATCGCCTTTACCCTGTTCCGCCCGGGCTTTTGGATGGACATGATCTATCCCCCCTATAGCGAGGAAGCCCCGACCGAGATCGTTCAGGCCGCCGAAGAAACCCCTGCGGGCGAACGGCTGCGGTTGCGCATCTCGGGCGTGAACGATCTGGGCGATCCGCTGGAGTTCGTGGCGCTGCTGCCCATCGGCGAAGGTGAGACTGGGGCCGAGAAGCTGGAGGCCGCGGGTCTCATGTTCCGCGAGGATGGCGACAAGATGATCATCGACGATGTCCTCTATGACAGCCCGGCGCAGGGCGCGGGTCTCGATTGGGATCAAGAGGTGCTGCGGGTGCTGAAACCGATGCCACAACCCAGCAAGTACTGGATGTTCATCCCCGCCCTGCTACTTCTGGCGCTGGTGGTCTTCTTGCAACGGGGCCGTGCCGCGCAGGCCCCCCGTAAGCCCGCGACAGCCTGAGGAGGGCGCATCATGTTCGATAACATTCTGCTGACCGTTGATCTGAGCGACCCGAAATCATGGGAAAAGGCGCTGCCGCAGGCGATTGATATGATCCGCCTCTCCAAGGGCACGTTGCATATCCTCTCGGTCGTGCCGGATATGGGCACGCCGCTGGTCGAAGGGTTCTTCCCCGCGGATTACGAGAAACAGGCCACGGGCCGCGCGGCCAAGGCGCTTGAACAGTTGGTCGAGCGTGAGGTGCCTGATGACGTAAAGGTGAAGCAGCACCTGAAATTCGGCAAGATTCACCGCGAGGCGCTGAAAACGATAAAGAAATCAAACGCCGATCTGGTGGTCATGGGGTCCGAGCACCCCGACAGCCTGCGCGAATTCCTCGTCGGTTCCAACGCCGACCGCATTGTGCGTCGTTCCCCTGTTTCCGTTCTGGTCGTGAGGGCGTAAGACAGGTGCTTCGCGGAGATAGGCAAGGAAATGGTCCATTGCGCCGCGGTGTTCGGAGTATTCACGCATGACCCCTTTCGCGATTGCCGGCGTGCAGATGTACGTCAATGCCTTGCAGCCCAATGTCGAGGGCATGATCCAGCGGCTCGACATTCTGATGGCGCGTTTCCCTTGGACGCAGATGGTGCTGTTCTCCGAACTGGCGCCTTTCGGCCCGCTCGACCGGTTTGCCCTGCCGCCCGAGAATGAGACGATCGAACAGTTTCAGGCCGCCGCGCGGCGGCACCGGGTCTGGCTAATCCCCGGTTCGATGTTCCTCAAACACCCCGAAGATGGCCGTGTGTATAACACCTCGGTCGTCATCAACCCCGAAGGCGAAGTGGTGCGCCGCTATGCCAAGATGTTCCCCTTCCGGCCCTATGAGGCCGGGATCGCGGCGGGCAATGAATTCTGTATTTTCGATGTGCCGGATGTGGGCCGCTTTGGCCTGTCGATCTGCTATGACATGTGGTTCCCCGAAACGACGCGGCAGTTGACCTCGCAAGGGGTTGAGGTGCTGCTGCACCCGGTGCTGACCGGCACCACCGACCGCGATGCGGAACTTGCCATCGCGCGCGCCACGGCGGCGCAGTTCCAGTGCTATATCTTCGACGTGAACGGCCTTGGCGCCGGTGGCGTGGGCCGTTCCTGCGTGGTCGACCCGACTTCGATGGTGCTGCACCAATCGGCAGGGCAAGAGGACATGTTCCCGATTGAGATCGACCTCAACATGGTGCGCCGCCAGCGTGAGACGGGGATGAAGGGCTTGGGCCAACTGCTCAAATCCTTCCGCGACCGCCCGACAGACTTCCCGGTCTATGACCGTGACAGCGGCGCGGATGCCTTCCTGCACACCCTTGGCCCGCTTGAAATCCCGCAACAGGGCAGCCGCGCGGGGCTGCATGTCGATGTGCCCGCCCAGCAGGTGCCTGCAGAGATCCCGACCTATAAGGGCAAGAACGGTTTCCCGCCTGAGCCGCTTGCCAGCCCCACCGCCGGGACGGCGCCCGAGGTGGCCCAGACACCGGCGCCCGTGGCCCCGGCTGCGGGCACGCCCGACCCACAGACAACGCCCGACACGCCCGGGCAGAACGACAATACCAGCGGCTAGGCCGGGGTTAGGTTCGCGCAAAGCGCTACCTGACGCATCGGTCGGCCCTCCAGCAGAGGACGACTGATGCATTCTATGAACGACTATTCCTCGGCCATTCAACTACGGTCGGATCGGTGGAGCGCCCTGCGCGCCGCTGCCGCCGCCATGTCGCGCGATCCGAAAGGCAAGAGCGCGGCACAGGGGCGCAAGGAAATCGAGGCGCTGTTTGAGTCACTGGCCCTGATCGAGCCCTATTGGGCCTTTCCGGGCATGTCCGCTTTTGACCACATGCGTCGCCAGTTCGCCCACGGCAATTTCGAAGATCTGGCCTTTGCCGTGAACCGGGTGACGCGGGCGCTAACCACCGGCGCCTATCGCCGCCGCACCATCCCGTTGGAACGCGACAGTCTGGATCAAGACGAGCATGACGACGAGGCGATGTTGCCGCCCGAGGCGCGGGCGCTGGCGAAACCCTATTTCGAAGTGCTGATCGTCGACAATGTGAATGAACAGCAGGAACGCTGGCTGCGCAGCAATGTCACCCGCATGCGCCGGACCGAAGACCCGTTCATCTACGAAGCCGTCGTGGTGCCCAGCCTTGAAGACGCGCTGATCGCGGTGATGTTCAACCACAATATCCAAGCCATCGTCGTCCGCCCCGGGCTCACGCTGAAATCGAAAGTCGATCAACAGATCCTGACCCGCTACCTCGCTCGCGCGGGCGGGCAGGATGAGATCGACGCACTTCAGCCCGAGAGCTATGGCCCAGAGCTCTGCCGCATGATCGCCAAGGTCCGGCCCGAGCTTGATGCCTATCTGGTCACCGAACGCTCGGTCGAGGATATCGCCGGGCTCGATCTGGGGATTTGTCGGCGGGTCTTCTACAATCAGGAAGACTTCATGGAGCTGCACCTCAACATCCTGCGCGGGGTGCAGGCGCGCAACAAGTCGCCCTTCTTCACCGCGCTGGTGGAATACTCCAAACAGCCCACCGGCGTCTTCCACGCCATGCCAATCAGCCGCGGCAAGTCGATCACCCGCAGCCACTGGATTCAGGACATGGGGGCGTTTTACGGCCCGAATATCTTCCTTGCAGAGACCTCGGCGACATCGGGCGGCCTCGACAGCCTGCTAGAGCCGCATGGGCCGATCAAAGAGGCGCAGGAACTGGCAAGCCGCGCCTTCGGCTCTAAACAGACGTTTTTCGCCACCAATGGCACGTCGACCTGCAACAAGATCGTGGTGCAGGCGTTGGTGCGGCCCGGCGACATCGTGTTGGTCGACCGCGACTGCCACAAGAGCCACCACTACGGCATGGTGCTCGCGGGCGCGCAGGTCAGCTACCTCGACAGCTATCCGCTCAACGAATACTCAATGTACGGCGCGGTGCCGCTGCGCGAGATCAAGGAACGGCTCTTGGAGTTGAAGGCGGCGGGCAAACTCGACCGGGTGCGGATGCTGCTGCTGACGAACTGCACCTTCGATGGGCTGGTCTATAACGTCGAGCGCGTGATGGAGGAATGTCTGGCGATCAAGCCCGACCTCATCTTCCTTTGGGACGAGGCATGGTTCGCTTTTGCCCGGTTTAGTCCTACATATCGCCAGCGCACCGCGATGAACGCGGCCAATACCTTGCGGGCGAAGTTCAAGTCAGAGGCCCATGCCGCCGCCTATGAGGCGCAGCAAAAGACCCTGAAGGACGCGGATGATGAGACCCTGCTCAACACCCGGCTGATCCCCCCGCCGCAGGCGCGGGTGCGGGCCTATGCCACGCAATCGACCCACAAGACGCTGACCTCACTGCGGCAGGGCTCGATGATCCATGTCAACGATCAGGACTTCAAAGGCGAGGTCGAGCAGAGTTTTCACGAAGCCTATATGACCCACACTTCGACCTCGCCGAACTATCAGATCATCGCCTCGCTCGACGTGGGGCGGCGTCAGGTCGAACTCGAAGGGTTCGAGTTTGTCCAGCGACAGGTCGAAGCGGCGATGTCGATGCGTCGCGCGATCAGCGAACACCCCCTCTTACGCAAGTATTTCAAAGTGCTCTCCGCCGGGGACATGATCCCCGAACAGCACCGCGAAAGCGGCGTCACCAGCTACTATGACGTTGAGCAGGGCTGGACCGACATGTGGGATTGCTGGGAGCAGGATGAATTCGTGCTCGACGCGACCCGCGTGACCCTCGCCGTCGGCGGCACGGGCTGGGATGGCGATACTTTCAAGACCCAGATCCTGATGGACAAATACGGCATCCAGATCAACAAGACCTCGCGCAATACCGTGCTGTTCATGACCAACATCGGCACCACGCGCTCTTCGGTCGCCTATCTGATCGAAGTGCTGGTGGAGATTGCCAAATCTCTCGATGATCTTTTGGACGATGCCAGCCGGATGGAGCGGCTGTCATTCGACCGGCGCGTCACCAATCTGATGGAGAACTACCCGCCGCTGCCGGATTTCAGTTGCTTCCACGAAGCCTTCCGCGCCGCAGACACGCCCGAAGGCGACATTCGCACGCCCTTCTTCCTCGCCTATGATGAGAAGAACTGTGACTACCTCGATCTGAACGGATCCTTGCAAGAGGTCATGGACGCGGGCGACACGGTGGTCTCGGCCAGCTTCATCATCCCCTATCCGCCCGGCTTTCCGATCCTCGTACCCGGACAGGTCGTCAGTCAGGAAATTCTCGACTTCATGCGCGCGCTCGACGTGAGCGAGATCCACGGATACCGGCCCGATCTGGGCCTGCGCGTCTTTACTGCGGAGGCGCTGAAACGCGTGCGCCGCAAAGACCTTTCTTCTTCACCCGTTTGACCAAAAGGACCTACGACATGGTAAAAATTCTTAAGAATATCTCCGAAATCCGCCGGTTCTTTCACCGAAACGAAGATCCGGTTTATTTCATCTCGGCCACCAATTTTAACCTTTTGGGCCTCGATGAATGGGTGAAAAACTTCAAATACATCTGCTACATCGACTGCTACGGCGGCAAGCATCCCAACGTCTTCTGCCCCTCGGAACAGCCCCATGCGGAGTTCCAGAGCATCGAGGACATCAACAACTACCTGCTGCAGCACAAGGAGGTCATCGACTTCATCAAGCGCCGCGGGGGCAAGCCCAAGTTCGTCTTCCTGATGTTCGACGAAGAGACCGAGCGCCTGAGCAAAGAGCTCGGGGCCGAGGTCTGGTTCCCCAAGGCCAAGCTGCGCCAATCGATGGACAACAAGATCGAGACGGTGCGCATCGGCAACAAGGCCGGCGTGCCTTCGGTGCCCAACACGCTGAGCGAGGTGAAAAGCTACGACCACCTCCGCGAGATCTGCGAGAAGGCCGATCTGGGCCATGACCTCGTGCTGCAATCGGCCTATGGCGACAGCGGGCATACCACCTTTTTCATCAAGACCGAGGCCGATTTCCGCCGCCACGAGAGCGAGATCGTGGGCGAGGGCGAGATCAAGATCATGAAGCGGATCGACTGTCGCGGTGCCGCGATCGAGGCTTGCGCCACCAAGGAGGGCACCATCGTCGGCCCGCTGATGACCGAACTGGTCGGCTTCAAGGAATTGACCCCCTACCGCGGTGGCTGGTGCGGCAACGAGATCCTCGCCACCGCCTTCCCGCCCAAGGTGCGGGAGAAGGCCCGCGATCTGACCTTCAAGTTCGGCGAGCAGTTGCGGAAAGAGGGCTATCGCGGCTATTTCGAGCTCGACTTCCTGATCGACAAGAAGACCGGCGACTTGTGGCTGGGCGAGTTGAACCCGCGGATCACCGGCGCGAGTTCCATGACCAACCACGCGGCCTTCGCCCATGCCGACGCGCCGCTGTTCTTGTTCCACTTGCTGGAGTTCAGCCGCAAGAAGTTCACCCTCGACGTGGATGAGCTGAACGCCCGCTGGGCCGATCCGGACAATATCGACGGCTGGAGCCAGATGGTCATCAAACACACCGAAGACAGTGTCGACATCTGCACCGAAGCGCCCGAGACCGGGATCTACAAGCTGCGGGAAGACGGCAGTGTCGATTTCGACCGGTTCGACTATCACCGCCGCGCGGTCGAGAGCGAGAACGAGGCCTTCTTTCTGCGCATCCTGCAACCGGGCGATTACCGCTACGAGGGCGCGGATATCGGCATCCTCGTGACGCGGGGCCGGTCGATGACCAAGTCTTTCCAGTTGAACGAACGCGCGAAAAAGTGGATTCATGGGATCAAACGCAGCGTGGATGGCAAACCCTTGCCCACCGCCTCGGCCGGTCCAGAGCTTTCTGATCCGGCGTTCAAGATCCTGTAGCAAGACGAAAGGCCGCGATGTACTGGCGCGCATTGTCCGAAGACCAGCCCGGCCCGAAATGGGCTGGACTCTTCGCGGCCTATTGGCCTGATTATCACGCATGGTGGCTGAAGGAGGGGGAGGCCGCGCGTCCGACCTATGCCCAATGCCGCCGTGCGCTGGCCCAGCATATGCCCGAGATGCTGCCGCTATATGACCAGCTTTGCAGTCTAGCAGGCGGCGGCGATCACGCGGCGCGCTTCCTTAGTTTTTACTGCCCACCGCCTTATCTCTCGGCCTGTTCCCAGGCGATCTGGGCGGGGAAAGAGCCGGTCATGGTGCGCAACTATGACTACAACCCCAATGCCTTTGACGCGATGGTGCTGCGCACGAACTGGCAGGGGCGGCAGGTGATGGGCACTTCCGACGGGCTCTGGGGGCTGGTCGATGGGGTGAATGACGCGGGGCTGTCGATCTCGCTGACCTTTGGCGGGCGACGTGTGGTGGGCGAAGGCTTCGGCGTGCCGCTGATCCTGCGCTATGTCTTGCAGACCTGCGAAACCGCGCAGGAGGCGGGCGAGGTGCTGGCGCGGGTGCCCACACATATGAGCTACAACGTCACCGTGCTCGACCGGAAGCGGCGCTATCTGACCGCGATGATGGCTCCTGATCGCCCGGCTGTGATCACCCGCGCCGCAGTGGCCACCAATCATCAAGAGAATGTTGAGTGGATCAGCCACGCCCGCTTTACCGCCACGGTCGAACGGGAGCGTTATCTGTTACAACGTCTGCGCCTGCACCGCGATCCGGAGGAGAAGTTCATCGGCGCCTTCCTCAAACCGCCGCTTTATTCCACGGCCTTCAACGCCGGGTTTGGCACGCTTTACACCGCTGTCTACCGCCCGCGCAAACGCGAGATGGAGTTGCGCTGGCCCGGCACGACATGGGCGCTGTCGCTGTCGGATTTCACCGAAGGGGCGCGGCAGGTCTTGGTGCCGGGGGCAGCATGAGCGGGGCGGCGCGCAAAGGGCCGCTGTCCTCGCTTAGGGTGGTGGAGTTTTCCGGTCTTGGCCCCGCGCCGCTGGCGGGGCAACTGCTGGCCGATCTGGGTGCGGATGTCATTACGGTTGACCGCAAAGCCGCCCCGGCGGACCCGTCGGACATCAACCGGCGCGGCAAGCGGTCGGTGGTGTTGAACCTGAAAACCGCCGAAGGCATCGCCGCGGCAAAGGCGCTGATCGCTTCTGCCGATGTGCTGATCGAAGGGTTTCGCCCCGGCGTGATGGAACGTTTGGGCCTTGGCCCTGACGCCTGCCCTGAGGCTCTGATCTATGGCCGCATGACCGGCTGGGGCCAGACCGGCCCATGGGCGCAGACGGCGGGGCATGACATCAATTATCTGGCTCTAACAGGGGCACTTCATGCCATGGGCCACGCCGACGCGCCCCCGGTGCCGCCCCTGAACATGGTGGCGGATTACGGCGGCGGAACGATGTTCTTGCTGTTCGGCATCCTTGCTGCCGTCATCGAACGCGGGGTGACCGGCAGGGGCCAAGTCGTCGACGCCGCGATGGTCGATGGGGTGCCTGCGATGATGGGGCTGATCCATGGCATGCTGGCCCAAGGCGCGTGGACCGAAAAGCGTGCCGCCAATTGGCTCGACGGGGCCGCGCCGTTTTACCGTTGCTACACCTGTGCGGATGGGAAATTCATCTCGGTCGGGGCATTGGAGCCGCAGTTCTACGCGATCTTGTTAGAGAAGTTGGGCCTGCCTGCGGCGCTTGCCGAGAGCCAGAACGACAGGACGACATGGGAGGCGCGTATCGCCGATTTCACCGCGATTTTTGCCACCCGCGCCCGGGACGACTGGGCGGCGCATTTCGATGGCTCGGATGCCTGCGTGGCCCCGGTGCTCAGCTTTTCCGAAGCGCCGGATCATCCGCAGATGGCGGCGCGGGGCAATGTGGTGAGGGTCGATGGCGTGTTGCAATCAGGCCAAGCGCCGCGGTTTGACGGTGCCGCGCCACAGATGCCCAGCCCCCCACGGGCCATCGGCGCGGATACCGATGCTGTGCTGGCGGAGCTTGGTCTGCCGCGCGACCGCGCATGAAAAACCCCCGGTCAAAGGACCGGGGGTAAATCTCGTCACAGAGGCAAGGCTCAGGCCGCTTTTCGGTCGTGTTTGCCCTCTTCGATTTCCTCGACGATCTTGGCGACGAAAGCGTCGAGATCCTCGGGCGAGCGGCTGGTCACGATGCCTTGGTCGGCCACCACTTCGCTGTCTTCGTAATGCGCACCGGCATTCTTCACATCCGTCGCGATGGAGGAGAAGGAGGTCGCCTTGCGGCCCTTGATGATGCCCGCCTCGATCAGCAGCCACGGGGCGTGGCAGATGGCGGCGACGGTTTTGCCGCTGTCGTGGAACTTGCGGATCAGAGCCACCGCGTCTTCGTTGGCGCGCAGCAGGTCGGGGTTTATCTGGCCACCGGGCAGCACGATGCCTTGGTAGTCGTCGACATTCACGTCCCGAAGGGCGAGGTCTGCGGGCACGGTGTTGCCCCAGTCATCTTCATCCCAACCCTTGATCTCATTGCCGTCGGGAGTGGCCACATGGACGGTGGCGCCGCGGTCGCGCAGATCGTTCAGGGGTTTTTCCAGTTCGGACTGCTCAAAGCCATTGGTGGCGAGGATCAGGATCTTTGCATTGGTGATATCGGTCATTGCTTTCTCCTTTGTCATTTCTGCTAGACCAACGGTCTGCATGGCCGCCTGTTCCCCTCACATTCGCGCGAGGGCGATGATCCGCCGGTGCAGATGCGCCACAGGGCGGTGAATATTTGTTGATACGCCAAAGGGCGGCATCATATATGCGTTCAGAATGGATCGCCCCGACACCCCCCTTGCCGAATTGCCCATGGACGAATTGATCGTCTGTCCGCAATGCGACGCCGTCTATCGGCTGCGCCGCCCCGCCCACGGGGAGCGGGCGAGTTGTGAGCGGTGCCATACCGCCCTGATCACGCCCCGCAGAAACGCCGGGTTGCAGATCATCGCCGTGGCGGTGGCGGTCATGGTCTTGATTATCGGGGCGGCGGTCTTTCCTTTTCTCACCATCGACGCGGCGGGGGCCAGCAACGCGGTATCGGTGCTGGATGCAGCACTTGCCTTTTCCGGCGGGCCGATGATCCTCTTGTCGCTGGCCACGGCGGCGCTGATCTTTTTCATCCCGCTCTTGCGGGTGCTGCTGACGCTCTATGTGCTGATCCCCGTGGTGCTGGATCGCCCGCCCGCGCGCCATGCCGTCGCCGCCTTTCGCCTGTCGGAGGAACTGCGCCCTTGGTCGATGGCCGAGGTTTTTGCCATCGGCTGTGCCGTGGCGCTGGTCAAAGTGGCCGATCTGGCCGATGTGGGCTTTGGCCCCGCGTTTTACATGTTCGGCGCGTTGGTGATCCTCGTCATCGCGCAGGACAGATTCTTATGCAAATGGTCCGTATGGAACTCTCTGGAACATCCCAAGACATCGTGAGCGCACGGGAGTTGGGCATCGTGGCCTGCACCCGCTGTAACAAGCCCGCGCCGATGGGCACGGAGCTTTGCAGCCGTTGTGGCAGCAAGCTGGTCTCGCGCGATCGGATGAGCCTTCAGCGTGTCTGGGCATTCTGGACGGTGGGGCTGATGTGCTACATCCCCGCGAATACCTATCCGATGCTTAAAACCCGCACGCTGTTTCAGGTCGAGGAAAGCACGATCATCGGCGGCGCGGTGGAACTGGCGCAATATGGCAACTGGGGGATCGCCCTGATCATCCTCTTCGCCTCTGTCGCCATTCCGTTGGCCAAATTCATGGCAGTGGCCTTTCTTGCCATCAGCGTCAAGCGGCGCTCGGTCACCTCGCAGCGCCAGCGGCATTACCTTTACGAAGTGGTTGAGTACATCGGACGCTGGTCGATGATCGATATCTTTGTGGTTGCGATTTTGTCGTCTCTGGTGCAACTCAAGACACTGGCCGCCATCAATCCCGGTACCGCGAGCATCTTTTTTGCCCTCTCCGTGATCTTTACCATGCTGGCGGCACAAGCGTTCGATACCCGCATGATCTGGGACGCTCAGACCAAGGACGAGGGCCTGAAAACCAATGACTAAGACGCCTCCCGACGTACCGATTTCCCCGACTCGCAAGATGTTTCTCAGCGGGGCCTCGGTGATCTGGATCATCCCGATCCTCGCCTTGATCGTGGCGCTTTTCGTGGCCTATCGCTCTTACAGCGAACGCGGCCCGGTGATCGTCGTGGAATTTGAAGAGGGCGCGGGTATCTCTGCCGGAGAGACCGAATTGCGCTTTCGCGATGTGACGGTCGGGGTGGTCGAGAAGGTCGGCTTCACCTCGGGTTTGGATCGAGTGACGGCGCATATTCGCGTCGACAAGGACGTGGCGCCTTATATCGACAATGGCGCGGTCTTCTGGGTCGTGCAGCCCGAAGTCACCGCACAGGGCATCACCGGTCTCAGCACGGTGCTGAGCGGTGTCTATATCGAAGGGTCGTGGGACCAACAGGTCGGCCCCGCGGCAGAGCGCTTTCAGGGATCGTCGACCGAGCCGTTGATCCGCGGCGGCCAAGGCGGGCTTGAGATTGCCTTCCGCTCCACCGCGAACGGGCATCTGACCGACAATGCGCCGATCCTTTACAAGGGCATCGAAGTGGGCCGCGTCGGCTATGCCAAGATCGCCCCGCGCGGCAACTACGCCATTGTCGAGGCACTGATTTTCGAAGAGCACCGCCAGTTGATCAATGAATCCACCCGCTTTTGGGATGCATCGGGCTTTAGCGTCAACATTGGCCCCGCGGGGGCCGAGATCGACTTTTCGTCGTTGGCGACCCTCGTCGGCGGCGGCATCACCTTTGACACTTTCGTCTCGGGCGGGGCGCAGGTGTCTGACGGCACGGTGTTTGAAATTTACCCCGACAAGGAAACCGCGCGGAACTCTGTCTTTAACGCCTCCGAAGTCGATCCGCTGAAACTGAGCGTCGTGTTCGACGACAATATTTCGGGTCTAATTGTCGGCGCCCCGGTTGAGATGAGCGGGCTGGAGATCGGCGAGGTCGAGACCCTCTCGGGGCTGGTGGATTTCGAACGGTTCGGCGACAGCCGCGTCCGGCTGAACGCCATCTTGTCGATCCAACCGGCGCATCTGGGGATGCAGGATGATGTGACCGCCGAAGCGGCTTTGGCCTTCCTGAAGGAACGTGTGGAAGACGGGCTGCGCGCGCGGCTGGCCTCGGCCAGCCTGTTGACGGGTGGTTTGAAGGTTGAGTTCGTGGCCGTCGAAGACGCACCCGAGGCATCCTTGAACGAGACGGAGAATGGCCTTGCGCTGATGCCGACCACGGAAAGCGATGTCTCTGATGCCGCGGCCACGGTCGAAGGGGTCTTTACCCGCATCAACAGCCTGCCGATCGAAGAATTGCTCAACAGCGCGATCACCTTCCTCAATTCGGCAGAGGCTTTCGTGTCGGACGAAGACCTGCGCGAAACCCCGCAGGACGTGCGCACCCTTTTGGGTGAATTGACCGGGCTGGTCTCTTCCGAAGAGGTCAAGAACGTGCCTGTCGCCCTGAACGGCACGCTGGTGCGGATCGAAGAATTGGTGGCCCAGCTTGAGGAAGAGCGGATTGCCGAACGGCTTTCCGACGCGCTTGAGGGCGCTTCGGATGCGGCCAATGCGGTGTCCTCCTCGGTCGAAGGCGTGCCTGAGTTGGTGGCGCGCATTCAGGCGGTGGCGGCCAAGGCCGAAACGCTTGAGGTCGAAGAACTGGTCGTCGCACTCACCGACCTCACCGAATCCGCCGATGCGGTGATCGGTACCGAAGATGCGGTGGCCCTGCCGGGCGCATTGAAACGCGCCTTGGACGAATTGAACGCCACATTGGAAGAGCTGCGCGAAGGCGGCGCGGTTGAGAATGTGAACCGCACCTTGGCCTCGGCCCGCAACGCCGCGGACAATATCGCCCTCTCGGCCCAAGACCTGCCGCAGGTGGTCGAGCGTTTGACCGCGCTTTTTGCCCAAGCCAGCCGCACCATCGAAGGCTATAACCAAGGTGAACAGCTCAGCCGCAGCGCCGAGCGCACCCTGCGCGACATCCAGAAAGCCGCCGATGCCCTTGCATCTTTGGCGCGGACCATCGAACGTAACCCCAATTCTCTATTGCTGGGACGGTAACGCATGACATTTGCAAGACCCTTGATCACCCTCGGCCTGCTGGCAGCCTTGGCGGCCTGTGGCGGCACGGCTGAACGTTTCCCCGTCCGCGCCCCGGCGGTGACAGAGAAGACCTCCATCGCCTTCAGCTCTGTCGAAGTGCGCGACGTGTCTTTGCCGACCTACGCCGCCGCCGAAGAGATTTCGGTGCAATTGGCCGATGGCCGTCTGGTCAGCTCGACCGATGTGCTTTGGGCCGATGCGCCCGAACGGGCCGTGGCGCTGGAGCTTAGCCAGAACCTTGCGCGGATGACGGGGCGGCGCATCGCGTCTGAGCCTTGGCCGTTCGAGGCCTTCCCCGATGCCAGCCTCGAAGTGCGCTTTGCCGAACTGGTGGCCACCGAATCGGGGGAGTTCCGCGCCTCCGGTCAGTATTTCGTGGCCGTCCGCGATGACCGGCGGGAGCGGTCGGGCCTGTTTGACCTCAGCGTGCCGTTCAATCCCGAAGGTGGCGCAAACGCCATCGCCGCGGCGCGGGGGCAACTCGTCCTTGATCTGGCTCGCTATATCGCCCGGAACGGGTTGAAGTAGGGTCGAGCGCCGGGGCTACCGGCGACGCGCGTTGTTCCGTCTGTTCGGAAAATTCTGAATAGTCTTGATTTGTGCCCCGCCTTGTCTATCTACCGTCAACGCGCCTGCCGTGGACGGGGAATGATGGATAGCACTGACCAAATCGACCAAGTCCGCGATGACTTCATCACCCGCATGGGCGTCGTTGCCATGGGCGAAGGGTTGCCGCGCATGGCGGGGCAGGTCTTTGCAATGCTGGTTTTCGAGGGCGAGCCGATTGCCTTCGGCGCGCTGTCGCGCCGCCTTTCCGTGAGCCGCGCCACGATCAGCACCTCTATCCGTCTGCTCGAAGAGCGGGGGTTGATCCGGCGTGTGAACAAGACCGGCGACCGGCAGGACTACTTCCAACTCGCCGATGACGCCTATGCCGCCATGACGAAATACGCGCTGGCAGGGACCCGCCACGCCAAATCCGAGATTAACGATACGATCCGCAAGCTGCCCGAAGAGGCCGAAGGGGTGCGCCAAAGGCTCGATACTTTCGCGGCCTTCTATGACACGATCAGCGCCGCGCTTGATGACGTAGCAACCCGGGTGAGCAAGCCCAAGAATTGACGCGCGGCCCGATCACGGGGTCGCGGTGATGGAGTTCGATCAATGAGTGACACATCTCAAGAGCGCCAGACGCTTTCATTCGACAGCGATGCCGGCTCGAAACGGTCGAAGTTCATCGCCGGTGGGATCGCGCTGTTGATCGCTCTTTGGATGGGCAGCGGCTATATCATCCCCTCCGAAGAGACCGAGGAAGCCGCGCCTGCGCCCATTGCTCCCGAAGCGGTGACGGTGGCCGTGCGCGGCTCTCAGGCGGACAGCGTGACGCAGGTCTTCGTAGCTGAAGGGCAGGCCCTGCCGGACCGCGATACGATGGTCCGCGCCGAAGCGGGTGGGGAGATCGCCGAGGTTTTGGTCGCCAAGGGCGATGCGGTCGAAGCGGGCGCGTTGATCGCGCGGCTCAGCACCACGGCGCGCGATTCCGATTTGGCCCGCGCGCGTGAGGAGTTGAGCCGCGCACAGCGCGAATACGACAACGCCCAAGCGCTGCTGGACCGCGGCGTGTCGACCGTGGACCGCGTGAGCCAAGCGCGCGCGACGTTGGCCGCCGCCCAAGCCTCGGTCACCGCCGCCGAAGAGGCGCTGAACAACACCGAAATCCGCGCCCCCTTTCCCGGCCGGCTAGAGATGCTCGATATTTCAGCGGGAGAGTTCGTGTCGACCGGTGAGGAAATCGCGCGTCTGGTCGACAACACGCCGCTGACGATCCAAGTGCAGGTGCCCCAGCAGTCGCTTAAAGACATTAAAGAGGGTCAAACGGCCGAGGTCGTCTTCATCACCGGGGCAGAGGCGCAGGGCAAGGTGCAGTTCGTTTCAAGCAGTGCCAGCGCCGAAACCCGGACCTTTACCGCCGAAGTCAGGGTCGAAAACGCTGATGGTGCGATCCCCGCGGGCATTTCGGCCCGCGTGCGCATCCCCACGGGCGAGACCCGCGCGCATTTCGTCTCTCCGGCGATCCTATCCTTGGACACCAATGGCACCTTGGGCGTCAAAACGGTGAACGATGACGATAAGGTTGTCTTTAACAAGATCGCCATCGTGCGCGCGCAGACCGATGGCATCTGGATCGCGGGCCTGCCGGATCAGGCCCAGATCATCACCATCGGGCAGGGTTTCGTCAACGACGGGGAGACGGTCAATCCGCAGCCCGAAACCGGTGGCGACAACGAAGGGGAAGCACAGCCCACGGCGGGTGTGCCCGAGATTGACGAGTTGGAAGACCAGCCGAGCGGCGATGGCCAGATCACCGGCAGCGCCGAAGCCGCCCAGCCGGAGCAAGTGGAATGAACACGCTGATCGACGCCGCTTTCAGCCGCGCCCGCGTGGTGATCCTGAGCTTGGTGATGATCTTGGCGGTCGGGGCCTATGCCTATGTCGGCATCCCCAAGGAAAGCTCGCCCGAGATTCCGATCCCGACGCTCTATGTCTCGACCTCTCTCGAAGGCATCTCGCCCGAGGACAGCGAGCGGCTGCTCGTTGAGCCGCTTGAAACCGAACTCAGCGCCATCACCGGGTTGAAACAGATCACCTCGAACGGGGCCGAGGGCCATGCCTCGGTGCAATTGGAGTTCGAGCCGGGGTTCGATTCCGATGAGGCGCTCGACAAGGTGCGCGAGGGCGTGGACCGGGCCAAGTCGGACCTGCCCGAGGACGCCACCGATCCGGTCGTGACCGAGATCAACACGGCGCTCTTCCCGATCCTGACCGCGATCCTCTCTGGCCCGGTGCCGGAACGGACGCTCAACTCCATTTCCGAAGAGCTGAAGGACGCGATCGAAGGGCTGTCCGGCGTGCTTGAAGTCGATGTCGGGGGGGAGCGGACCGAGCTTTTGGAGGTGCTGATCGACCCCACGGTCTTTGAGACCTACAACATCTCTTTCGAAGAGCTGATCAGCCAGATCAACCGCAACAACCGCCTGATCGCGGCGGGGGCGATTGAAAGCGGCGCGGGGCGGCTGGTGCTCAAGGTGCCGGGGCTGATCGAGAATGTCGAAGATGTCATGTCGCTGCCGATCAAGGTGCGCGGCGATACGGTGGTGACCTTTGCCGATGTCGCCACGATCCGTCGAACCTTCAAAGACCCGACTGGCTTCGCCCGTATCGACGGCCAGCCCGCGCTGGCGCTTGAGATCAAGAAACGCTCGGGCGCGAATATTATCGAGACAGTCGCGGCGGTGCGCGAATTGATTGACGAGATGCGCGCGGAATGGCCCGACAGCATCACCGTCAAATACACCCAAGACGAATCCGAGCAGGTCCAAGACATGCTCAGCGATCTTGAGGCCAATGTTATCGCGGCGGTGATCCTTGTGATGATCGTGATCGTCTGGGCCTTGGGCGTCCGCTCGGCCCTGCTGGTGGGCTTGGCCATTCCGGGGGCCTTCTTGGCCGGGGTCACGGCGCTTTGGGTTATGGGCTACACGATGAACCTCGTGGTGCTGTTTTCACTGATCCTTGTGGTGGGGATGCTGGTGGACGGGGCTATCGTGACCACCGAACTGGCCGACCGCCGCCTGCAAGAGGGGCATTCGCCCCGCGCCGCCTATGCCCACGCCGCCAAGCGCATGGCATGGCCTATCATCGCCTCGACGGCGACAACACTCAGCGTGTTTTTCCCGCTGCTGTTCTGGACCGGCACGGTGGGGGAGTTCATGAAATTCCTGCCCATCACGGTGATCCTGACCCTGACCGCATCGCTTTTCATGGCGCTGGTCTTTATCCCCGTCGTCGGCGGGATTATCGGCAAGCGCCCCCCGCAATCGGCCAAGGATAAGGCGACGCTCCATGCCGCCGAACAGGGCGACCCGCGTGACCTGAAGGGCTTTACCGGCGGCTATGTCAAACTGCTGCAATTCGCCATCCTGCGCCCGTGGATGACCCTGATCCTTGCCATCTCCATGCTGATGGGCGGCTTTACGGCCTATGCGCAATTCGGCAATGGGATCACCTTTTTCCCCGATGTAGAGCCTGATTTTGCGCAGGTGCAGGTGCGCGCGCGGGACAACTTCTCGATCTACGAACAAGATGCGCTGGTGCGGCAGGTCGAACAGCGCCTCTTTGCCTATGACGAGATCGCGAGCGTCTATGCCCGCACCGGCAGCAGCAACCGCGACAGTGCCGATCTGATCGGCACCATTCAGGTTGAGTTCACCGAATGGGACGAACGCCGCCCCGCCGCCATCATTGGCGAGGAAATCCGGACCGAGATGGCGGCCATTCCGGGGATCGACGTGCAGGTGCAGACCGCATCGAACGGCCCCTCGGCGGGCAAACCCGTCAACTTGCGGATCGAGGCGCATGACCCGCAGGTGCAGCAGCAGGTGGTGGATCAGATTCGCGAGAAGATGGCCGATATCGGCGGTTTCACCGATGTGACCGACTCGCGCCCCCTGCCGGGGGTGGAATGGCGCATCGCGGTGAACAGGTCCGAGGCCGCGCGGTTCGGGGCCGATATTTCGACCCTGGGGCAAGCGGTGCAACTGCTGACGCGGGGCATCACCGTGGCGGATTACCGGCCTGACGATGCCGAGGGTTCCATCGACATCAATGTGCGCTTCCCCTCCGATGAGCGTACGCTGGAAGAGTTGCAATCGCTGCGCGTGCCGACCTCCGCAGGGCTGGTGCCGATCTCGAACTTCGTGACTTTCGAGCCTAGTCCGCGGACCGGCACGATCACGCGGGTGGATCAAGAGCGGGTGGTCACGATCGAGGCCAATGTCGCGCCGGGCGTCTTGGTGAACGACCAGACCGTCGCGCTGCGCAGCGCGATTGACGCGATGGACTTGCCGCCGGGTGTCGAAGCCTCTTTCGCCGGGGAGGCGGAGGACCAGCAGGAATCGATGATCTTCCTCGTCGGCGCCTTCATCACCGCGATTTTCCTGATGTTCGTGATCCTCGTGATCCAATTCAACAGCTTTTACCAAGCCTTCGTCGTCATGTCGGCCATCGTCTTTTCGATCGCCGGCGTGCTCTTTGGCCTGCTGATTACCGGACGGCCCTTCGGGGTGGTCATGGGGGGCATCGGGGTCATCGCGCTGGCGGGGATCGTGGTGAACAACAATATCGTTCTGATTGATACCTATAACGATCTCAAGAAACTGGGGCTGTCGCCGCTAGAGGCTGCGCTGCGCACCGGGGCGCAGCGTTTGCGGCCCGTGGTGCTGACGTCGGTCACCACGGCGCTTGGTCTGATGCCCATGGTGATCGGCCTCAACATCAACTTCTTCACGCGCGAGATCGTCTATGGCGCGCCTTCCACCCAATGGTGGACCGAACTAAGCTCGGCCATTGCGGGCGGTCTGGTGGTTGCCACGGTGCTGACGCTGGTGGTGACCCCGGCGATGTTGATGCTGGGAGAGAAGAAAGCGAAACGCGCAAAGCCGACCCCGCCAGAGCCGGAACCGGTCGCCGTCTAGCGTAAGGTCAGGCGGCCCAAGATCATGCGCCCCAAAATCAAGCCGCCTTATCGGCCTTGTCTTCGGTCAGGATGGTGTAAAGCGTGGCCGGGTCGGGGTTCGACCGCAACTTGGTGCAGATGCTGGTGTCGCGCAGCGTGCGGGCCACCAGTGCCAATGCTTTGAGGTGCTCCACCCCCGCATCTTCGGGGGCGAAGAGGGCAAAGGCCACGTCGACCGGTTGCCGGTCGACCGAGGAGAAATCAATCGGCTTGTCCAGCAAGACGAAGGCACCGACGACCTTGTCGATCCCGTCCATCCGCGCGTGGGGCAGGGCAACGCCATGGCCGACACCGGTCGGCCCGAGGGTTTCGCGCGTCATCAGCGCGTCCACCACTTGGCCGGCCGGCAGCCCATAGGCTTGCTGGGCGAGTTCGCCGATATCCTGCATCAGACGCTTCTTGCTCGAAGCCGAAGTCAAAACCTTCACGGCCTCTGGCTTGAGGAGTTTGCCGAAATCCATTCCGCTCGCCCTGCTCTGTGGCGGAAGTTACCGCCGTGGGTTACGAAGGGTCGATCCAGCCGATGTTGCCGTCTTCGCGGCGGTACACGACATTCATCCCTTCCTGGCCTTCCTTGCGAAACAATAGCACCGGATCGCCCGACAATTCCATCTGCATCACCGCTTCGCCGACAGACAAAGTTGGCACCTTCGTCTGCATCTCTGCAATGATCATGGGTTGGAGGGTATCAGGTTCCTGCGCATCTGAATCGCTGTCTGACGCGAGGATATAGGAGGACGCCCCCAGAAGTTCAACCGGTTCGGCACGTTCTTTGTGATGGTCCTTCAGGCGGCGCTTGTAGCGGCGCAGCTGCTTCTCCATCTTTTCGCAGCAGCTGTCGAAGGCGGCGTAGATCTCTGTCGCCTTGGCCTTGGCCGACGCATTGAGACCGGTGGAAAGATGCACGGTCGCCTCGCAGGCAAATTCGTGGCCCGTTTTGGAAAACACCACCATCGCATCTGTCGGGCGTTCGGCATATTTGCTGACCGCCTCGTCCAGTTCGGTCCGGACATGTGTCCGAAGCGCGTCGCCAATGTCGATCTGTTTGCCACTGATCTGATACCGCATATCGTCTCCTTGTCTTTCTTGTTCCGAACATTGCCAAACGGTCCACATGCGTGGAGCGCGACAACTTTCAGATATGGAGGAATGGCGCTGCGACCAGGATGATTTTGACCGTTCCTTCGCGGGAAGGGCGATGCAGGATCAAACAGGAACGCGATGTCACCATAGCTCAATGAGGCCGCGTTTCGGTTTGAAAGTCAATGGCGCCGATGCGCGCGCCATCCTTTTATCGCTACAATCAGAGCGGTTTTCCGCATCATGCGAGCAAGGCTTCGCCGAGGGCTGGCAGGCCCGGAAAAACGCGCTAAGTCTTAGGAAATACGGAAATTATCGCCAAGGTAGACGCGGCGGACATTCTCGTTTTGCACAACTTCTTCGGGCGTTCCGGACATCAGAACTTTGCCCTCATGCAGAATATAGGCGCGGTCCACGATCTCTAGGGTTTCGCGCACGTTGTGGTCGGTGATCAGCACCCCGATGCCGCGTTTCTTGAGGTCGGCAACCAGTTGCCGGATGTCCCCGACCGAGATTGGATCGACCCCGGCAAAGGGTTCATCAAGCAGCAGATAGTTCGGGTTGGCGGCCAGACAGCGGGCGATTTCCACCCGGCGTCGTTCCCCGCCCGATAGCGCCAGGGCAGGTGCGCGGCGCAGGTGTTCGATGGAAAATTCGGTCAGCAACTCTTCCAGCCGCTCGCGGCGCTGGTGGCGGTGTTTGACCCGGATATCGAGGATTGCGCTGATGTTGTCTTGCACCGACAGCCCGCGAAAAATGCTCATCTCCTGCGGCAGATAGCCGATGCCAAGCTGCGCGCGGCGGTACATCGGCAGGGTGGTCACGTCTTTGCCGTCCACCGTGACGCGCCCGCCCTCGGGCGTGACCAGACCGGCCACCGCGTAGAATGTCGTCGTCTTGCCTGAGCCGTTCGGCCCCAAAAGCGCCACGACCTCCCCCCGGTCAAGCGCCATCGAAAAGTCGCGGATCACCGCTTTCTTGCGGTAAGACTTGCGCAGATGTTGAATGCGCAGGCCGGAATCGCCCCCGGCGACTTTCAGCTCGGGCGGCATCAGTTGTCGCTGCCGGGCTGCAAAATGGTCTTCACGCCGCCCGACATCTGCGCCGTGCCGTCGTTCAGGTTCACCGTCATTTCCTGCGCGCTCAGCGCACTGGGGCCTTGGGTCATCAGCACATCGCCGCGCATCACCAAGGTGCCGGCGTCGATGTCGTAATCGGCGCGCTGCGATTCAGCGGCGTCCTCCCCCGCGACCAAGACCACGCCGCCGGTGGCCTCCAGCTTGGCAATGCCCTGATCCGAGGCGCGATAGACGACCTCAACCTTACCGGCAGAAAGGGTCATTTCGCCTTGAGAAATCAATACATTGCCCGTGAAGACGGCGGTGCCCGTGGCATTGTCGACCGACAGGTTATCGGCGGTCACTTCGACGGGTTGGCTGGTGTCTTGCTCAAGCGCGCCGAAGGCGACATTGGCAGATTGTGCAGAGACAGGGGCGGCCTGCAGCGCGAAAAACAGCGGCAGCATCAAAATAAACAAGTGTCTCAAGGCAGTTACTCTTTCGTTGCTTGCGGGGTGTATATCAGTTTCACACCCTTTGTGAAAAGCAATTGCGATCCGGCGCTGTTCTGCCGGTTGGTGATGGCCATGCTGCCGGCGGTGATCTCACCCGCGGGGCTGGTGGCGCGCACCGGGCCGGGCGATTGCAGGTCCAGCGTGGTGAGGTTCGAGATCATCCGCTCGGACAGGATTTCGTAGCCGGTTGAGGTGCTAACCCGCACATTGCCCGCCAGTTCCGCCGCCTCTGCGCCGGTGTCGAACCGCCCGCTGTTGGAGTGCAGCGTGATTTTGGAGCCGCCTTCTAGGTCCAGCGTCGCCTTGATGTCTTCGGCCTCATTGGTGCCGGTCTCCCCGCCGGGGGTGGTCAGCTTTTCGGCAGAGAAAGAGATTAGATCGCCATCCGCGGTGGTGCCGGAATAGAAAGGGCCGGTGATCTGCTGGTCGCGCAGCCGTTCCTGAACCTCTTTGTCCGCGAAAGGGATCACGGCCTGCGGTTCAATCGCCCGCGACAGCAGGAACAGGGTCGATAGCAGCGCCAGCGCGATTAGCGGAAAGAGCACTTTCAGCCACGACACGACACGAGAGTGGCGATCCCCCTTCATCCGGCGTCACCCCAGCCCGACGCGCAGGCAGTCGTGGATATGCAGCAGGCCGATGGGCGATTTGCCGTCGTTCTGCGCGGGGTCGGTCACGATAAGACAGGTGATTTTGCGGCTGTTCATCACGCCCACGGCCTTTTCGGCCAATTCGTCGGGGGTGATGGTCACGGGCGAGGGGGTCATGACATCGCGGGCGGTCATGGTCATCAAGCCATCCAAATGCCGGGCGAGGTCACCCATGGTGATGATCCCGGCCAGCGCGCCTTCCGCATCGGTGACGCAGACCACGCCAAAGCCCTTGCGGCTGATCTCGCTCAGCGCCTCGGGCATCGGGGCGTCGGCGGTGACCAGCGGCAGCTTATCGCCCACATGCATCAGATCGGCCACGCGGCTCAGCCTTGCGCCCAGCTTGCCGCCGGGGTGGAAGTCGCGGAAATGCTCGGCGGTGAAGGCGCGGTTTTCCATCAACGCCACGGCCACGGCATCGCCCATCGCCAGCGTCAGCGTGGTCGAGGTGGTGGGCACCACGCCGGTGCCGCAGGCCTCTGCCGTGCGGGGCAGTTCAAGCACCACGTCGCTATGGCGGCCAAGGCTGCTTTCGGGGCGGCTGGTGAGGCCAATAAGCGGGATCTCGTAGCGGCGCGAATAGGCGATGAGGTTCGCAAGCTCGGGCGCTTCGCCGGAGTTGGAGATTGCCAGCACCACATCGGCGGCGGTGATCATGCCTAGATCGCCGTGGCTCGCTTCGGCCGGGTGGACGAATTGCGCGGGCGTGCCGGTGGAGGCCAGCGTCGCCGCGATCTTATTGCCGATATGGCCCGATTTGCCGATGCCGGTGACGATCACGCGGCCCTTGCAGGTGCGCATCAGGTCAACCGCGGCGCGAAAGCGGTCATCGAGGTTGTCGGCCAAGAGCGTCAGCGCGTCGGCTTCGCAGCGGATCACCCGGCGGGCGGTGTCGAGGAAAGGTGTGTTCATGCGTGTGCGAAGATGTCCGTGTCCGGCCATCCCTCCAGATCCAGCCGGGCGCGCATGGGCAGGAAATCGAAACAGGCCTGCGCCATGTCCATCCGGCCTTCGCGTATCAGGCGTTTGTTAAGTTCATCGCGCAGCCGGTGCAGGTAAAGCACGTCAGAGGCGGCATAGTCGATCTGCGCTTGGGTCAGATCTTCGGCCCCCCAATCGCTGGATTGCTGCTGTTTCGAAATATCGACGCTCAGAAGTTCTTGGCAAAGCTTCGCCAGCCCGTGCCGGTCGGTATAGGTGCGCACCAGTCGGCTGGCGATCTTGGTGCAATAGACCGGCGTCGCGGTGGCGCCAAAGGTGTTGAGCATTGCGGCAATGTCGAAGCGGCCATAGTGGAACAGCTTCAGCACATGAGGGTTCTCCAGCAGCGCGCAGAGGTTCGGCGCCTCGGTCTGGCCCTTGGCGACCTGCACCAGATGCGCGTGACCATCGCCGCCCGAAAGCTGCACGACACAGAGCCGGTCGCGATGCGGATGCAGCCCCATCGTTTCGCAATCAATCGCGACCATCGGCCCAAGGTCGAGGTCATTCGGCAGGTCGTTCTGATAGAGGAAATTTGTCATGAGCACGTCTATATCCTGCTTGTCCGGCATGGGAAAGCAGGGCTTTGCGCTGCGTCAGGCGGCGGCCAGATCCCGCAATGCGGGGCGCGGGTAGCGATGTAGCAGGCGGTCGACGAGTAGATGACACTGGTAGCCGGGCCACTCGGGGCGGATCAGCCCACCGGGCAGGGCGGGGTGCTTCAGCACCAATCGCCGCCAATTGTGTACGATCAAACAGCGCAGCACGGCGACGTCTAGGGCTGTGAATTGCTCTGGGTCGGGAAGTTCGGCATCCAAGCCGGTAAGGGCGACCAAAAGCGCGGCATAGTCGGCTTCAAGCTCGGCGGGTTCCACCGCGCGCCGCAGCCAATCGGGCGGCGGCGCGCCGGGCAGGGCAAGGCAGCCTTCGGGCGCGACGCTCTCGGCCCGTCCGACATAGGCGCGGGGCAGGGCGGCGATGAAACCCGCGCCGCGCAGGGCACTGTCGGTCTCGCGTCCGTTCTCTTCGGTCAATACCATTTGCCAAGGCTCGGTCAGGTCCGGCGCTGCGGCGTAGATGCGCGGGCTGGCGGCGGCGCTTTCCGCGCGGCCTTGGGCGGTCAGACTGTGTTGGCTGATCCGCCCCACCTTGTGCGACTGCAGCCAGCCGTCATTGCGCAGCCGGTGCAGCGCCACGCGGCTCGCCTCGGGCCGCACGTCGAGCGCGGACATGATCTGCGACAGCACCGGTCCGTCGATCGCATTACCCTGTCCCTGCGCCAGATCGCCGAAAAGGCTGACCATCAGCGACCAAACCCGCTGACCGCCAAGGCCAGCGAGTGCCGCGACGACCGAGGGGGCGTGGTCAGACGGCATTCATCGTCAGCAGGTCGTATTCGGCGACCGCTTCCTCACGCTGGTTGGTGAGGGTCACATGCCAGCGCACCTCGCCGTATTCTTCGTTGCGCGGTGTCTTGTGCTTGACCGAGAGCCGCACCTTGATGCTGTCCCCGGCCGAGACAGGCTCAAGAAAGCGTAGGTTGTCGAGGCCGGTATTGGCCAGCACGGGGCCGGGGTCGGGCTGCACGAAAAGCCCCGCGGCGAAACTCAGCAGCAGATAGCCATGCGCCACGCGCCCCGGGAAGAAGGGGTTCGCGGCGGCGGCCTCGTCATCCATGTGGGCATAGAAGGTATCGCCGGTGAAATGGGCGAAGGTCTCGATATCCTCGAGCGTGACCTCGCGGGTGGGCGAATGGAAAGTCTCGCCCAGATCAAGCTCGGTGAAGCGACGGGTGAAGGGATGTGCGCGGTCGGTGATCTCTTCCGCGCCGGGCACCCATTGCTTGCCGATGGCGGTGAGGATGTCGGGGCTGCCCTGCACGGCGGTGCGCTGCATGTAATGCATCACGCCGCGCACGCCGCCCAACTCCTCGCCGCCGCCCGCGCGGCCCGGGCCGCCATGCACCATATGCGGCAACGGGGAGCCATGGCCGGTGGCCTCGCCCATAGATTTGCGGTTGTTGAAGTAGAGCCGTCCGTGGAAGGCCGCGGAGCCCATCGTCAACTCGCGCGCGACTTCGCCGTCGTTGGTGATGAGGGAGGCAACGAGCGAGCCTTGGCCGCGGTTCAGAAGCGCGCTCGCATGGGCGAGATCGCGGTAGGGCATGAGGGTGGAAACCGGGCCGAAAGCCTCGGTGTCATGCACGCGCTCGGCGGCGTCGGGGTCGGCGCAGTGGAACAGCATCGGCGGCAGGAAGGCGCCCTTGTCGCGGTCGGCGCCCTTCACGGTGAAGTTGTCGGGGTCGCCGAAAACGCGCTCGGCCTCGGCGCTCAGCAGCCCGACCTTCTCCAACACATCGCGTTTCTGACTGCCCGAGACCAGCGCGCCCATGCGCGTGTCCTCGGCCCGCGGATCGCCGATGGTGGTCTTTGCAAGGCGCTCGGACAGGGCTGAGATCACCACGTCGACCTGCGCCTGCGGCACCATGATACGGCGGATGGCGGTGCATTTCTGCCCCGCCTTGGCGGTCATCTCGCGCTGCACTTCCTTGACGAAAAGGTCGAATTCGGGCGTCCCCGGCACGGCATCGGGGCCGAGGACGGAAGCATTCAGGCTGTCTTGTTCAGAGGTGAAGCGCACGGAGTTTTCCATGAGCTTCGGATTGCCACGCAGCTTCAGCGCGGTGTCGGCGGAGCCGGTGAAGGCCACGGCATCCTGACAGCCGAGCAAATCGAGCATGTCGCCCAAGCCGCCGCTCACGAATTGCAAAGCACCCTTCGGCAGCAGCCCGCTGTCCAGCATCAGACGCACGCAATGCTCGGTGACATAGCAGGTGGCGGTGGCCGGTTTCACGATTGCCGGCACGCCGGCGAGCAGCGTCGGCGCCAGTTTCTCCAACATGCCCCAGACCGGGAAGTTGAAGGCGTTGATATGCACGGCCACGCCCTGCAGCGGGGTGCAGATATGCCGCCCCATGAACTGCCCCTCGCGGCCCAGTTGTTCGGGCGCGCCGTCGAGGTAGACATGGGCGTCCGGCATCTCGCGCCGGCCCTTGGAGGCGAAGACCAGCATCGTGCCAATGCCGCCATCCACGTCGATCTTGTGGTCCGAGAGCGTGGCCCCGGTGTCGTAGCTCAGGTCATAGAGCGCTTGCTTGTGCTCCATCAGATGCAGCGCCAGCGCCTTCAGCATCCGTGCGCGGTCATGGAAGGTCATGGCCCGCAGGGCGGGACCGCCGTGTTCGCGGGCAAAGCCCAGCATGGCACCCGCGTCGAGCGCGTCGTTGCCGGCCTGCGCGATCACCTCGCCGGTGATGGCGCTGGCGATACTGCGGGCGCCGGCCCCGGGGGCCAGCCATTCGCCGGCGGCGTAACTGTGAATATCGCGCATGTCGGCTCCTTCAGTGGGTGTCGTAGTCGATGACGAGCGTGTCGCTCAGCGGGTAGGACTGGCAGGTCAGCACGTAGCCGCGTTCGACTTCGTAATCCTCCAGCGCGTGGTTCGAGATCATCTCGACCTCGCCTTCCAGCACCTTGCCCATGCAGGTCGAACAGACCCCGGCCTTGCAGGAAAACGGCGCCTCCTGCCCGTTCTCCAGCGCGGCTTCGAGCACCGATTGCCCCTTCTGCATGGTGAAGCTACGCCGCGCGCCGTCGATGATGACGGTGATCTCGGTGCCCTTCTGGCCCTCGCTGCGCTTGGCCATTTCCTGTTTCGCCAGACGGCCCTGCTGGCTTTCGCTGAAGAGTTCGAACTTGATCTGCTCGTCGGTCAGCCCATTGGTCTTCAGCGCCTCGGCGATGGCCAGCATCATCGGTTCCGGCCCGCAGATGAAGGAGGTGTCGATGTTGTCGATCTGAATCCAATGCTTAAACAGCGCATCGCATTTGTCCTGGTCAACGCGGCCCTCGAAAAGCTCCATGTCCTGCCCGGATTCGAGGATGTGGATCACCGTCAGGCGGCCCATGTAGCGGTTCTTAAGGTCTTCGAGTTCCTCGCGGAACATGATCGTGTTCACCGCGCGGTTGGCATAGACCAGCGTGAAGGTCGACTGCGGCTCGCGTATCAGCACGGTTTTCAGGATCGACAGCACCGGGGTAATGCCCGAGCCCCCCGCGAAACCGAGGTAGTTCTTCGCCACCTCCGGCTCGATCGGGGTGTAGAACTTGCCCTGCGGCGGCATGGCGTGCAGCACGTCGCCGACCTTAAGCTCGGTATTGGCATAGGTCGAGAAGGCCCCGCCATCGACGCGCTTGATGCCGACCTTCAGCTCGCCGTCGTCGAGACCGGCGCAGATCGAATAGTTGCGGCGCAACTCGGTGCCGTCGAAATCCTGCTTGAAGGTCAGGTACTGGCCTTGGGTGAAGGCGAAGGCTTCGGGGTCTTCCGGCTTCAGCGTCAGCACCACGGCATCGCGGATGGTGTGATGAATGTCGGTGACGGTGAGGGGGTGGAACTGGCTCATCGGGGCCTCAGATACATTTGAAATAGTCAAAGGGTTCAAGGCAGTCCAAGCACCGCCATTGCGCCTTGCAGGGGGTCGAGCCGAACTGGCTGATCCGCTCCACCGCTTTCGATTGGCAGTGCGGGCAGTGCTGCGGCCCGCCGGCGGGGCGGGGCGGCGCGATGCCGTAGGCTTCAAGCTTGGCGCGGCCGGTGTCACTCATCCATTCGGTGGTCCAAGGCGGGGAGAGCTGGCGTTTCAACTCCAGCTTTTCGATCCCGTGGCCGTGCAGCGCCGTCTCGATGTCGAGGTTGATGATGCTGGTAGCCGGGCAGCCCGAATAGGTCGGTGTGATGGTGACGACCAGCGTGTCGCCCTGCCATGCCACATCGCGGATGATGCCCAGATCGGTGAGCGAAATCGCCGGGATCTCGGGGTCCGGGATCGCGGAGAGCCACGCCCAGACCGTCTTGACCGACGGCTTCTCGCCGCGGGCGGGGCCGCGCGAGGGGGACCCGCGCACCACCCCCGGCACCGGCGCGGGGGCGGGCCGGCTGTGGGGGGCGGGTTTCACCATGTGGCGTCCGGGTAGGCGCGTTGCAGCCACTGCATCTGGGTCAGCATATGGCCCAGATGTTCGCTGTGCCGCGCGCCGCTTTTCCCGCCCCTATGGGCAAAGTCGTCCTCGGGCTTACTGAGGGTCGCCGCCGCCAGCGTGTCGCCGACCAGTTGGTCGTAGCTTTTGCGCATGCTCGCCGGATCGGGGGCGATACCGGCTTCGGCCATGGCGGCGTCAACATCATCGCTGATGAACATCTCACCCACATAGGGCCAAAGCAGGTCGAGAGCCGCCTGCATCCGGCGGTGGCTTTCCTCGGTCCCGTCACCAAGGCCGATCACCGTGTCGGAGGACCGCTCCAAATGATAGGTCACCTCTTTCGCCGATTTTTCGGCGATGGCGGCGATCTCTTTGTCGCTAGAGTCGATCAGCGCGGTCAACTGCGCCAAATGCCATGCGTCGAACAGGAACTGCCGCATCATGGTCTGGCCGAAATCGCCGTTGGGCTGTTCCACCAGCAGGACATTGCGAAAGTCCCAGACATCGCGGTGAAAGGCGAGCTTGTCGGCGTCGCGGCCTGCGCCCTCGACCTCGCCCGAGAGTCCCAGCCAAAGCTGGGTCTGGCCAATCAGGTCGAGCGCTACGTTCGCCAGCGCGATGTCCTCTTCCAGCACCGGCGCCACGCCGCACCATTCCGAGACGCGGTGCCCGAGCACCAGCGCGTTGTCACCCATGCGGCAGAGGAATTCGAACTTGGGATCGGTGCTCACATCGCCCCCACTTCGTCGGGAATGTCGTAGAAGGTCGGGTGGCGGTAGACCTTGTCGTTCGCCGGCTCATAGAGCGCGCCCTTCTCCTCGGGCGAGGAGGCGGCGATGGCGCTGGCTTCGACCGCCCAGATGCTCACGCCCTCGTTGCGGCGGGTATAGACGTCGCGGGCGTTCTTGATCGCCATTTCCGCATCCGCCGCATGCAGGCTGCCGACATGGCGGTGGCTCAGCCCGTGCTGGCCGCGGATGAAGATTTCCCATAGGGGCCATTCGGTGGGCCGTGCGTCGCCGTGGGGGGCGGCTTCGGTGCCTTTGTATTCGCTGGATTCAGGGCTGCTCATGTCGCTTACTCCGCTGCCATTTGTCTGCTGCGCTTCTTCTCGGCGTGGGCCAGAAGCCCCTCGCGCACCCAGCGGCCCTCGTCCCAAGCCTTGTTGCGCGCCGCCAGCCGTTCGGTGTTGCAGGGGCCGTTGCCCTTGAGCACCTGGAAGAACTCTTCCCAGTCCGGTTCGGCAAAATCGTAGTGGCCGGTCTCTTCGTTGAACTTAAGCGTCTCGTCGGGGATCGTGAGGCCGAGGTATTCGGCCTGCGGCACCGTCTCGTCGACGAACTTTTGGCGCAGCTCGTCATTGGTGTTCATCTTAATCTTCCACGCCATTGACTGCGCGGAATGGACCGAATCCTTATCCGAGGGGCCGAACATCATCAGCGCCGGGAACCAGAAGCGGTTGAGCGCGTCCTGCGCCATCTTGCGCTGGGCGGGCGTGCCATTGGCCATCTTCATCATGATGTCGAAGCCTTGGCGCTGGTGGAAGCTTTCTTCCTTGCAGATGCGGACCATGGCACGGGCGTAGGGCCCGTAGGAGGTGCGCTGCAGCGGCACCTGATTCATGATCGCGGCACCATCGACGAGCCAGCCCACGGCGCCCATGTCGGCCCATGTCAGCGTGGGATAGTTGAAGATCGAGGAATACTTCATCTTCCCGGAAAGGAGGTCGCGGGTCATCTGGTCGCGGGTCACGCCCAGCGTTTCCGCCGCGCAGTAGAGGTAGAGACCGTGGCCGGCCTCGTCCTGCACCTTGGCCAGAAGGATCGCCTTGCGCTCCAACGTCGGCGCGCGGGTGATCCAGTTGCCTTCCGGCAACTGGCCCACGATCTCGGAATGCGCATGCTGTCCGATCTGGCGGATCAGGTTCTTGCGATAGCCGTCGGGCATCCAGTCCTTGGGCTCGATCTTGCCGCCCGCGTCGATGCGTTCCTGAAAGGCGCGCTCGTCGGGGTCCATCTCGTCGAGGGATTTGACGCCCTTGCCAGTGGATTTGATCATCTGTGCATACATCGGTCCGTTCCTTTCGAGGAAAGAAGTGTCAGCCTGCGTTTTCGAGGATCAGGGCAACGCCCTGACCCACGCCCACACACATGGTACATAGCGCGTATTTGCCGCCCGTCCGCTTGAGCTGCAGCGCCGCCGTCATCACCAGACGCGCGCCGGACATGCCAAGGGGGTGGCCGATTGCGATGGCGCCGCCGTTGGCGTTCACATGGGGTGCGTCGTCCGGCACGCCAAGGGCGCGCAGCGTGGCGAGGCCTTGGCTCGCGAAGGCTTCGTTAAGCTCGATCACATCCATCTGCTCGATCGTGAGGCCCGCGCGGTCCAGCACCTTGCGCACCGCAGGGATCGGGCCGATGCCCATAACGCGTGGCTCGACGCCCGCCGCGGACATGGCGACGACGCGGGCGATGGGGGCAAGACCGTGGTCCTTCACGCCCGCCTCAGAGGCCAGCAGCATTGCCGCAGCACCGTCGTTCACGCCCGAGGCATTGCCGGCAGTAACGGTGAGATCCGCGCCGTTGATGCCGCGCAGCTTGCCGAGTTTTTCCAGCGTGGTGCCGGGGCGGGGGTGTTCGTCGCTGTCGACGACGATATCCTCGCCCTTGCGCTGTGGAATGGTGACCGGGGCGATCTCCTCAGCAAAAATGCCTTTCTCGGCGGCGGCGGCATAGCGTTCCTGGCTGCGCGCGGCGAAGGCGTCCTGATCTTCACGCGACACGTCATAATCGGCGGCGACGTTGTCGGCGGTCTCGGGCATGGAATCCACGCCGAACTGCGCCTTCATCTTCGGGTTTACGAAGCGCCAGCCGATGGTGGTGTCATAGACGGCGTTGCTGCGCGAAAAGGCGGTTTCGGCCTTGGGCATCACGAATGGCGCGCGCGACATGCTTTCGATCCCGCCGGCGATGGCGAGGTCCATATCGCCCGCGCGGATCGCCCGGGCGGCGGCGCCCACGGCGTCCATGCCGCTGGCGCAGAGACGGTTGATCGTGGCACCCGGTACATCGACCGGCAGACCGGCCAATAGCGACGCCATGCGTGCCACGTTGCGGTTGTCCTCGCCCGCCTGATTGGCGCAGCCCATGATCACGTCATCGACCCGCGCCCAGTCGACGGAAGGGTTCCGCTCCATCAGCGCCTTCAACGGCACGGCGGCCAAGTCATCGGCGCGAACCGAAGAGAGGGCGCCGCCGTAACGGCCAATGGGGGTGCGCTGCGCGTCGCAGATGAATGCCTGCATGGGGGTCTCCTGTTGTTGCACCGCAATCTACACATCGGGGCGATTCGGTTCAATCAAAATGTTACGGAAAGAAAATAGGGTACGGATTTTGGTAACACGTCATCGCGCTGTCACCAAAGCTTTGCCAAAGAGTCACGCAGCTGTCGGCCATCTGTCACGCATCGGGGGTTCTGTGCCGCCATCGCCACCCTCAGAGGAAGCTCACGATGACCAAACTGATCCGCCCGACCCGTCGCGCTGTGCTGGCGGGCTCCACCGCCTTTGCCGCAAGCCTTGCCATGCCCAGCCTTAGCCGTGCGGCCTCGCGCCCGATGTTTACCCATGGGGTGCAATCGGGCGATGTCGACACGCAGTCCGGCATGATCTGGACCCGGACCGACCGCCCGGCGCGGGTGAAGGTCGAAATCTCCACCACCGAAAGCTTTGCCAACGCGCGCCAGCTTGCGCCGATGAACGCCCTGCCGAACCACGATCTGGCGGTGAAACGTCTGGTCGAAGGGCTGCCCTCGGATCAGGATATCTTTTACCGCTTCACCGCCGCCGATCTGAGCGACATCAACGCCACCTCCGAGCCGATCATCGGCCAGTTCCGCACCGCGCCCACCGCGCGCCGCGACGTGCGCTTTGCTTGGTCCGGTGACACCGCCGGTCAGGGCTGGGGCATCGACGATGAGGGCATGCGCACCTATGCGACCATGGCCAAACACCGCCCCGACTTCTTCCTGCATTCCGGTGACACCATCTATGCCGATGGCCCGCTTGAGGATGAGGTCCAGCTTGACGATGGCACGATGTGGAAGAACACCACCATCATCGACGAGAAACGCAAGGTGGCTGAGACGCTGGACGAATACCGCGGTCAGTGGAAATACAACCTGATGGACGCCCATGTGCGCGAGATGAACGCCCATGTGCCGACCTTCATGCAGTGGGACGACCATGAAGTCGTGAACAACTGGTCCTCCTCGCGCAGCCTGATGGAAGACGACCGCTATAGCGAGAAGTCGATCCATGTCCTCGCCGCCCGCGCTTCGCAGGCCTTCCATGAGATGACCCCGCTGCGCATCACCCCCGCCGAGCCGGGCCGGGTCTACCGCAAGATCAACTACGGTCCGATGCTGGATGTCTTCTTCCTCGACCTGCGCAGCTACCGGGGGCCGAACAGCGAGAACATGCAGACCGAGATGTCGCAGGCCACCGATATCCTCGGGGCCGAGCAGATGGCATGGCTCAAGCGCGAGCTGACCAATTCGGCGGCCACATGGAAGATCATCGCCTGCGACATGCCCATCGGTCTGGTCGTCGGCGGCGGGGCCGAGGCGGTCGCCAATGGCGACAATGGTGCCGCCAAGGGCCGCGAGCAAGAGATCGCGGGGCTGCTGCGTTTCATCAAGACCGCGCAGGTCGACAACGTGGTCTGGTTCACGGCGGATGTGCATTACACCGCCGCGCATTACTACAACCCCGACAAAGCGCAGTTTCAGGACTTTGACCCGTTCTGGGAGTTTGTCTCGGGCCCGCTGCACGCCGGCACCTTCGGCCCGAACGAATTGGACGGCACCTTTGGCCCCGAGTTGAAATACGTCAAAGCGCCCGAAGAAGGGCAGGTGAACCTGCCGCCCTCCGCCGGTCTGCAATTCTTTGGCTTGGTCGATATCGACGCCAAGACCCAGCAGATGAAAGTGCGCCTGATGGACCGCGCCGATACCGAGCTCTACTCGGTTACGCTCGACCCCAAGGGCGCGGCGATCTAAGCGCCCTCTGCATGGCACAGCCAGAGGATCGCCCGGAAGCGGGCGATCCTTTTCGTTTCAGTAGTCGACGCCGCGCTGTGCTTTGATGCCCGCTTTGAACGGGTGTTTAACCTCGGACATTTCAGTTACCAGATCGGCATAGTCGCAAAGCTCGGGCCGGGCGTCGCGGCCTGTCAGCACCACGGCGGTGCGCTTGTCGCGGGCGTCAAGCCCGGCGATCACGTCTTCGATTTTGAGGTATTCGTAGCGGATGGCGATGTTGATCTCATCCATCACCACAAGGTCATAGTCGCCGCTCTCCATCATCTCGCGCGCCTTGCCGAATGCGGCCTCGGCGGCGGCGATGTCGCGGTTGCGGTCTTGGGTGTCCCAAGTGAAGCCTTCGCCCATCGTGTGCCATGTCACCTCGTCCAACCGTTCAAAGAACAATCGTTCGCCGGTTTTCCATTTGCCCTTGATGAACTGCACCACGCCGACGCGCTGCTTCCAGCCAAGCGCGCGTACCACGACGCCGAAGGCGGAAGAGGATTTGCCCTTGCCCGGGCCGGTATGGACCAGCACCAGACCCTTGTCCGGGTCTTGCAACTCGGCCACCTTGGCGCGCTGTTCGGCCTGACGCTGCTGCATCTTTTCCTTGTGATCTTTCGGATCCGCGTCGCTCATCGGTCATCTCCTCTATCCGGTTTCGGGGCACCATAGGGAGAGGCCGGGCCGGGCGAAAGCCCGCATTCGATCACGCTTTGGGATCGGTGACAGATCGCGCCTTGCCACGCTCCATCCCCAACTGCCGCTCGCGCCAGATCACCAGCGCGCCCGCGCTGATCACCAACGCCGCGCCCGCCAGCATCATCATCGTGGGCAGTTCGGCAAAGAAGACATAGCCCAGCAAAATGGCGAAAAGCATCGAGGTGTAGTCATAGGGCGCCAGCATCGAGGCCGAGCCGAAGCGATAGGCCGAGGTAATCAGGATTTGCGCCACCCCGCCGATCAACCCGGCGAGGACCAGCAGGCCAAAGGTTTGCAGATCGGGGATGACCCAGCCGAAGGGCAGGGTGCAAAGCGCCAGCAGGGAGGCAGTGCAGGAGAAGTAAAAGACGATTGCGGCGGTGTCTTCGTTCTGTACCAATTGGCGAATGTGGATCTGCACGAGGCTGCGCACCATCGTCGCCATCAGGATCAGCAACGCGCCGATGGTGGCTGTCTGCTCCATCGTGCCGATGCTGGTGAAACGCGGCCAGAGGATGATCATCACCCCCACCAACCCGATCGCCACAGCACTCACGCGGATCAGGCGGATTTTCTCGCCCAGCAACACGGCGGCGAGGATGACGGTGAAAATCGGTGTGGCAAAACCGATGGCCGTGACCTCGGGCAGGGGCAGCAGGCCGAGGCCGGTAAAGGTCAGCCCCATCGCCGTGGTGCCGAACAGCCCGCGCCAGACATGGCCCATCGGGTTTTGCGTCTTTAGCCCGCTCTTCAATTTGCCGCGCTGTGCCAGCCAGATCAGGATCACTGGAATGGCAAAGAAGGAGCGGAAGAAGACAGACTCCCCGGCGGGAACCTCGTCGGCCAGCGATTTGATGATCGCGGACATGCAGGTGAAAAGCAGGATCGCCGTGATTTTCAGTCCGACACCAAGGGCGGGGCGGGCGGAGAAATCATCGACTTTCATGCTTTGATCCTCACGCCTCGGGGCCAATTATGCCGCGGTTCTGGCCAATCTGTCCGCGATGCAGCAGCAGGTGATCCAGCAGCACGCAGGCCATCATCGCCTCGCCCACCGGCACCGCGCGGATGCCGACGCAGGGATCGTGACGGCCCTTGGTGATGATCTCGGTCTCTTCGCCCTGTTTCGTGATCGTGCGCCGCGTGGTCAGGATGCTGGAGGTCGGCTTCACCGCGAAACGCAGCACCACATCCTGCCCGGTGCTGATCCCGCCCAAGATGCCGCCGGCGTGGTTCGAGGAATATTCCGGCCCATCGGGTCCCATGGTGATCTCATCGGCATTCAATTCGCCGGTCAGCATCGCCGCCGACATGCCCTCGCCGATCTCCACGCCCTTGACGGCATTGATGCTCATCATCGCGGCGGCCAGATCGGTGTCGAGCTTGCCATAGACCGGCGCGCCGAGGCCCGCAGGCACGCCGCGCGCCGTCACTTCGATGATCGCGCCGACGCTGCTGCCCGATTTGCGCAGCCCGTCGAGGTAGTCGGCCCAGTCCGCCGCTGCTTTGGCATCCGGCACCCAAAAGGGGTTTTGGTCGATCTGGTCCCAGTCAAAGGCATCGCGGTCGATCTTATGCGGCCCCATCTGCACCATGTAGCCGGTGATCTGAAGCTCCGGCGCCAGCGCCTTGATCGCCTCACGCGCCAGACCGCCCGCCGCCACCCGCGCGGCGGTTTCCCGGGCCGAGGAACGGCCACCCCCGCGATAGTCGCGGATGCCGTATTTTTGGAAATAGGTGATGTCGGCGTGACCGGGGCGGAACTTGTCCTTGATGTCGCCGTAGTCTTTGGAACGCTGATCGGTGTTCTCGATCATCAACTGGATCGGCGTGCCGGTGGTGACCCCTTCGAAGGTGCCCGACAGGATCCGCACTTCATCCGCTTCGCGCCGCTGAGTGGTGTATTTGTTCTGGCCCGGTTTGCGCTTGTCGAGCCAATGTTGAATCATGCCCTCGTCAATCGGCACGTCGGGGGGGCAGCCGTCGATGGTCGCCCCAAGGGCGGGCCCGTGGCTCTCGCCCCATGTAGTGACCCGGTAAAGATGGCCAAAGCTGTTGATCGACATGGGCGGACCTCCTGTTGTCAAACCCTTAGCCGGGCCAGCGCCCTGCCTCAAGGGGATTTGCCTTGCCAATTGTGCAGGTCCGATCTACCCCTGACGCTACCTCGGGGGGCCTTTGGGCTGAGATGTGCATGCTGTGCGGACCCGTTGAACCTGAACCGGTTAACACCGGCGGAGGGAAGGTCAGGACAGACATCCACCTTTTACCTTTCGCCGCAAAAGGAGGATGCGATGAAGTATCTTACACTTGCTGCGGGCGTCATGGGCGCATCGGCCGCATGGGCCGAGACGCCTGAACTGACGGTCTATACCTACGACAGTTTCGTCACCGAATGGGGGCCGGGCCCGGCCATCGAAGAGGGGTTCGAGGCCCACTGCGGCTGCGATCTGAAATTCGTCGGCATGGGCGACGGTGCGGCCTTGCTGGCGCGGCTCAAGCTTGAAGGCGCACGGTCCGACGCGGATATCGTGCTGGGGCTGGACACCAGCCTTGTCGCCGCCGCGAAAGAGACCGATCTGTTTGCGCCGAGCGGGTTGCAGGCCGACTATGACCTGCCGATCACTTGGGAAGACGAGGTCTTCGTGCCCTATGACTGGGGCTACTTCGCCTTTGTCCACGGCACCGATCTGGGCGCGCCCGGTAATTTCAAAGCGCTGGCCGAAAGCGATCTGAAAATCGTGATCCAAGACCCGCGCTCCTCAACGCCCGGTTTGGGCCTGCTGATGTGGGTCAAAGCGGCATACGGCGACGACGCACCTGAGGTTTGGGCAGGACTGGCGGATAACGTCGTGACCGTGACCAAAGGGTGGTCCGAAGCCTACGGACTCTTCCTCGAAGGCGAAGCCGATATGGTGCTGAGCTACACCACCTCTCCGGCCTATCACCTGATCGCGGAGGAGGACGACAGCAAGACCGCGGCGCTGTTCGACGAGGGCCATTACATGCAGATCGAAGTGGCGGGGAAGCTCGCCGGGTCGGATCAGCCGGAACTGGCGGATCGGTTCTTGCAATACCTCGTCTCTGATGCCGCGCAATCGGTGCTGCCGACGACCAACTGGATGTATCCCGCCGTGACGCCCGAAGGCGGTCTGCCCGCAGGGTTCGAGGGCATGATCCAGCCCGGCAAGGCGCTGTTGGTACCGAACGGCGAGGTCCCCGCGCTCCGTGAGGAGGCTTTGGACGAATGGCTGACCGCGCTGTCGCGTTAAGCGGCAAGACGGGGCTTTTCGCCGCCGCGCTGGTGGCGGGGCTGATCCTTGCCGCTTTGGTCGCCGTTTTCGCGGCAGCCGATGTGGGCGCAGGGCTTGGCCCGGCGGATTGGGCGGCGGTGCGGTTTACCGCGACGCAGGCGGTCTGGTCGGCGGTGCTTTCGGTGCTGCTGGCCGTGCCGGTGGCGCGGGCCTTGGCGCGGCGGCGGTTCTGGGGGCGTGGGGCGCTGATCACGCTGCTGGGCGCGCCTTTCATTCTGCCGGTGATCGTGGCGGTGCTGGGGCTGCTGACCGTCTTTGGCCGCTCGGGCGTGCTGAACCAGTTTGGCGCGGCTCTTGGCCTGCCGCCGGTGTCAATCTACGGGCTGCATGGCGTGGTTCTGGCGCATGTCTTCTTCAACCTGCCGCTTGCGACGCGGCTTTTGCTGCAAGGCTGGCAGAGCATCCCGTCCGAGCGGTTTCGGCTCGCGGGGCAGCTCCAGATGACGCCGCGGGCGCTGTTTCTGGCGCTGGAATGGCCGATGCTGCGGCAGGTGCTGCCCGGTGTGGCGGCGCTAATTTTTGTGATTTGCCTGACCAGTTTCGCCGTGGCGCTGACGCTAGGCGGTGGGCCGCGGGCGACGACGGTTGAATTGGCGATCTATCAGGCCTTTCGGTTTGACTTTGATCTGGGGCGCGCCGCGCTTCTGTCCGTGGTGCAGCTTGTTCTGGCTGGCGCAGCGGCGGTGGCAGCGCTTTGGCTGATCCCGCCGATCAGCTTGGGCGGCGGGTTGGACCGCCCCCTGCGCCGCTGGGATGCGCGGGGCGGCGTGCAGCGAGCGTTGGACGGGCTGGTGATCGCGCTCGCCGCGCTGTTCTTGCTGCTGCCGCTGGGGGCCGTGGTGCTGCGCGGGCTGGCGGGGGTCGCGCAACTGCCTGCCTCGGTCTGGCAGGCCTCCGGGAATAGCATTCTGGTGGCGGGGTTGAGCGTGGCGGTGCTGGCCCTGCTGGCGCTGCCGATGGCAGGCTGGATCGCCACCCGGCGACGCGGCGGGGTGGAGGCGATTGGCCTGATGGGGCTTGCGGCCTCTCCGCTGATGATTGGCACGGGGTGGTTCATCTTGATCAACCCTGTGCTGGACCCGGCACGGCTGAGCTTGCCGGTCACCGCCTTGGTCAACGCGCTGATGGCGCTGCCTTTCGTGCTGCGCATTCTGGTGCCGCGCCTGCGCGAGACCTTGAAGGATTATGGCCCCCTGACCCAGACCCTCGGCATGAAAGGCTGGGCGCTGTGGCGGCTGCTGGTCCTGCCGCGTCTGCGCCCGCAACTTGGTTTTGCCGCCGGGCTGACGGGGGCGCTCTCGGTGGGGGATCTCGGCGTGATCGCGCTTTTCGCCGATCAGGAACGTGCGACGCTGCCTTTGCAGATGTACCGTCTGATGGGCGCCTACCGGATGGAGGCCGCGGCGGGCGCAGCGCTGCTTTTGCTGGTCTTGGCGCTGGCGGTGTTTTTCATCTGCGACAAATGGGGGCGCTGGCATGCTGACGCTTGAAGATATGCGCATTGAGCGGGGCGAGTTCTCCCTCGCGGCCGATATGACACTGGCGCAGGGGCGCAACTACGCGGTGATCGGCCCCTCCGGGTCGGGCAAGTCGACCCTGCTGGCGGCAATCTGTGGGTTCGTGCCGGTGGCGGCGGGGCGGTTGTTGCGGGAGGGGGAGGAGATCACGGATCAACATCCCGGCCAGCGCGGCATGACGATGCTGTTTCAGGACAACAACCTATTCCCGCATCTCACCGTGCGGCAGAACGTCGGCCTTGGCCTGCGCCCCGATTTGCGGCTGAAAGCAGCGGATCGGGAGGCGGTCGATGCCGCCCTCGCGCGGGTGGGGCTTGCCACCCATGCCGCCAAACGCCCGGGCGCGCTGTCGGGCGGGCAGCAAAGCCGCGTGGCGCTGGCGCGGGTGCTGGTGCAGGCGCGGCCTTGGGTGCTGTTGGACGAACCCTTCGCCGCGCTCGGCCCGGCGCTGCGGGTCGAGATGCTGGATCTGGTCCAAGACCTCGCCCGTGAGACCGGCGCGGGGCTGATCATGGTGACCCATGCCCCCGATGACGTGCGCCGCATTGCGGATGAGGTGATCTTTGTCGAAGGCGGGCGCGCCCATGCGCCGGGACCGGCGGCGGAATTGCTCGACAACCCGCCCCCGGCCCTGCGCGCCTATCTCGGCTAGGCGGCGGAAATTTTTGAAATTTCCGCGCCGTTTTCTTTTGAAGAAAACGTCTCCAGCGCTTGGGTCATGCCAAGGGCGGCCTGCGCAGCCTCGCGCCCCTTGGTGACGAAATGATCGCGGTAGATCGCGTTGTGATGATCCGTTTCCTGATAGTGGTGCGGCGTGAGCGAGACCGACAGCACCGGCAGGTCGCAGTCCAGCCCCACGCGCATCAGCCCATCGATCACCGTCTGCGCTACGAAGTCATGCCGGTAAATGCCGCCATCCACCACGAAGGCCGCGCAGATCACGGCGTCGTAGCGGCCCGTCTTGGCCAGACGCTGCGCCATGAGCGGCAGTTCAAAGGCACCGGGAACGGCAAAGCTGTCCACCTGCGCGGCGTCAATAACTTCGGTAAACCCGTCATAGGCGCGGTCGACGATATCCGCATGCCAGCTTGCACGCACAAAGGCGAAACGGGCGGAACGTTCTTGTGTCATGGTGATCTCCTTTAGGTTCAGACACGTCCACCCAAGGCGATCACGCGCAACGACCGAGGCTTCGCCCCCGTCTTTGTTCGCATTCTCTTTCATCCGGACTGTGACCGTCGGCTCTGGAGTCGCACCAGATCTGCTGACACCTTCGAAAAGGCCGCTCGCGGGCTTGCGGGGACCGCTTACCGCCGGTGGGGAATTCCGCCCCGCCCTGAGAATGATGTCAGGTTGCCAAGTTGCGCAAGGCTCTGCAATACCAAAAGAAACGCATAGGAGGCACCATGCACCCCAATCCGATCTACCGCAAAGAGGGCCGCGACCGGAACCTTGTCTTTGCTCGTGACACCGGCTTTGGCGTTCTGGCGATCAACGGGGCAGAGGGGCCGTTGATGGCGCATGTGCCTTTCATCCTGAACGACGCCGGGGATTTGGCCGAGTTGCATCTGGTGCGCCCCAACCCCATCGCGCGGGCGCTGAAAACCCCGCAGCCGGTGCGTTTGGCCGTAACGGGGGCCGACAGCTATGTCTCGCCCGATTGGTACGGGATCGAGGATCAGGTGCCGACATGGAACTATGTGGCCGTGCATCTGACCGGCAGGCTAGAGCTTCGCCCTGCAGAGGAACTGCCCGATCTGTTGGCCCGGCAATCGGCGATCTATGAGGCGCGGCTGGCCCCAAAGACCCCGTGGAAGATGGACAAGATGACCCCCGAGGCGCGGGACAAGATGCTGCGGATGATCGTGCCTTGCCAGCTCCGCGTCACCGGGGTCGACGGCACGTGGAAGCTGGGACAGAACAAGGATGCGGCCGTGCGTCTCGCGGCGGCGGAGCAGATGGCGGCGCATGGGTTCGGTACGGATCCGGCGGTGATGGCGGCCCTGATGCGCGGGGTGTGATCCCCGTTGCGTCTGGCGCGGCCCCGTTGAATAGTGCGGGCAACCAAGGGGGGACTTCACGTGAAACTATTTTATTCTCCAACCTCACCCTATGTCCGCAAGGTCATGGTGTTGCTGCATGAAACGGGTCAGCTTGATGATGTCGCGCTAGAGCCGACTTCGGGCACGCCGCTGGCCCCTGCCGAAGGCTTTGCCGCACGCAATCCACTGACCAAAGTGCCTGCGCTGGAGCGGCCGGACGGCTGCACGCTTTACGACAGCCGGGTGATCTGCGCCTATTTGGATGACCGCGCCGGGGCGGGGCTTTACCCCCAAGGCACAAGCAGGTGGGACACTTTGACGCTGGAGGCCACGGCGGATGGCATGCTCGATGCTGCGCTCGCCATGGTCTATGAGGGCAAGCTGCGCCCCGAAGATAAACGCATGTCGGAATGGGTCGAAGGCCAGTGGGGCAAGGTCGACCGGGCCTGTAAGACGCTTAACAATCAATGGGCTGCACATTTGGCTGGGCCCTTGGACATGGGGCAAATCGCGCTTGGCTGTGCCTTGGGATATATCGATTTCCGCCATGCTGCGCGGGATTGGCGGGCTGGAAACCCCGATCTGGCGGCATGGTTCGATGCCTTTGATTCGCGCCCCGCGATGACCCATACCGCGCCGCCGCAGTAAGCGTGCCGTAATGATATTGCCACAATCGCGGTATTTTTGCCGCGTTGTGGCGCGGTTGATCCAAGATGCGCGGCTTTGACATCTGGACGGGCGCGGTCCATCCCGGTAGATAGCGGCGAGAAGTCAGGTGGCAAGGTGACGCCACCCCTATGTCTGTCGGCCAAAGTCGGCCAAGAATTGGAGTAAACCCGTGTCCCAAGCAGAAGAACACGCAGGCACCCGGAGGGATTTCCTGTATTACGCGACAGCCGGTACAGGTGCCGTCGCCGTTGGTGCCGCCGTCTGGCCGCTGGTCAACCAGATGAACCCCTCTGCCGACGTAAAGGCGCTGTCGTCCATTCGTGTGGATGTGTCCGGCGTCGAAGTCGGGACGCAGCTGACCGTGAAATGGCTGGGCAAGCCGGTGTTCATTCGCCGCCGCACCGAGGCCGAGATCGAAGAGGCAAGCGCTGTTGACGTGTCCAGCCTGCCTGACCCCATCGCGCAGAACGCCAACCTGGGCGGCGACGTGCCCGCCACGGATGCCAACCGCGCCTTGGACGAAAGCGGCGAGTGGCTGGTTCAGATGGGCGTTTGCACACACCTCGGCTGCGTGCCCTTGGGTGATGCTGGCGACTTTGGCGGCTGGTTCTGCCCCTGCCACGGGTCGCACTACGATACCGCGGGCCGCATCCGTAAAGGGCCGGCTCCGCGCAACTTGCCGGTGCCTGTCGCCGAATTCGTGGACGAGTCCACGATCAAACTGGGTTAAGGGAGCGGAAGAGAGATGTCTGGAATTCCTCACGACCATTACGAGCCGAATTCGAACGGCGAAAAGTGGCTGCACCGCCGCCTTCCCATCGTTGGCCTGTTGTACGACACATTGATGATCCCCACGCCCAAGAACCTGAACTGGATGTGGATCTGGGGCATCGTGCTGACTTTCTGTCTGGCACTGCAGATCATCACCGGCATCGTTCTGGTGATGCACTACACGCCGCATGTCGATCTGGCCTTCTCGTCGGTTGAGCACATCATGCGCAACGTGAACGGCGGCTATATGATCCGCTATCTGCATATGAACGGCGCGTCGCTGTTCTTTATCGCGGTCTATGCGCATATTTTCCGTGGTCTCTACTATGGCTCCTATAAAGCCCCGCGTGAGATCACATGGATCATCGGCATGTTGATCTATCTGCTGATGATGGCCACCGGCTTTATGGGCTACGTTCTGCCTTGGGGTCAGATGTCCTTCTGGGGCGCGACCGTGATTACCGGCCTCTTTGGCGCGGTGCCCTTCGTCGGTGAAACACTGCAGACATTCCTGCTGGGTGGACCTGCCGTTGATAACGCGACGCTGAACCGCTTCTTCTCGTTGCACTATCTGCTGCCCTTCGTAATTGCGGGCCTTGTGGTTCTCCACATCTGGGCCTTCCACACGACCGGCAATAACAACCCCACCGGGGTCGAAGTGCGCCGCACCTCGAAGGAAGACGCCAAGAAAGACACGCTGCCGTTCTGGCCCTACTTCGTGATCAAGGACTTGTTCGCGCTGGCCGTGATCCTGACGCTGTTCTTCGCGGTTGTTGGCTTCATGCCGAACTATCTGGGCCACCCGGACAACTACATCGAAGCCAACGCTCTGGCGACGCCTGCACACATCGTGCCGGAATGGTACTTCCTGCCTTTCTACGCGATCCTGCGGGCCTTCACCTCTGAGGTTTGGGTTGTGCAGATCGCGTCCTTCGTGACCGGTGGCATCATCGACGCCAAGTTCTTCGGCGTGCTGGCGATGTTCGGTGCGATTGCCGTGATGGCGCTGGTGCCATGGCTGGACACATCCTCTGTACGTTCGGGCCGGTATCGTCCGATGTTCAAATGGTGGTTCGCTCTGCTGGTGATCGACTTCTTCGCCCTGATGTGGCTGGGTGCGATGCCCGCAGAAGAGCCCTATGCGAGCTTCTCACTGATCGCTTCGGCCTATTGGTTCGCCTACTTCCTCGTGATCCTGCCCCTCTTGGGCGTGATCGAGAAGCCGCTGGCGCAGCCTGAAACCATCGAAGCCGACTTTGACGCGCATTACGCGCCGAAGGCAGGCGGCACCAAGACGCTTGTGAACCCGGCGGAATAAGGATCATGACCATGATGAAGACCAACCTCCTTTCTGCCGTGGTAACTCTGGGCCTTGCCCTGCCGGGGACGGCGGTGCTGGCGCAGGACACAGCGACAGAAGAAGAACTGCTAACAACTCCGGCGGAAACGCCGGAGGCCGAAGCCGAAACCGCGCCTGCTGAAGCGCCAGCGGCGGAAGAGGCACCTGCTGAAACTGACGCGCCCGCAGCCGAACCCGAGGTCGACGCGGCCCCGGCTGACGAACCCGCGGTTGAGGCAGCCCCTGCTGAGGACACCGCAACCGAAGAGGCACCTGCTGCCGAGGCTCCGGTTGATGACGCACCAACTGAAGAGGCGACAACCGAAGAAGCTCCGGCTGAAACGGCGCCTGCCGAGGAAGCACCAGTAGCGGAAGAGGCCCCGGCCGAAGAAACCGCCACTGAGGATGCTGCCACCGAGGAAGCGCCCGAAGAGGTTTCTGCCGAAGACGCCGAAGAAGCGCCTGCCGAGGAAGTCGAAGCCACGGACGAAGCGCAATCGACAGCCGAGGAAAACGCTGAAAACGAAGTGATCGCCGAAGACGATGTTGCCGGTCAGGCGCATAGTGATGACCCCAACGTGGGTGTCATGGAAGCGGAAGACCACGGCGAGGAAACTGCCGCTGAAGATCACGCCGGTGACGACGATCAGGGTGACGATTCCCACGCCACACCGCATATCGACAACATCGATTTCTCTTTCGATGGTCCGTTCGGCGGTTACGACGTAAACCAGCTCCAGCGCGGTCTGCAGATCTACACCGAGGTTTGCGCGGCCTGCCACGGTCTGGAGTATGTCGCGATGCGGACATTGTCGGACGAAACCGGTCCGAACATGCCCGAAGAGCAGGTGATCGAATACGCCAAAGGCTATGACGTCTATGACGCCGAGCTGGACGACACCCGCCCCGGCACCCCGGTTGACCACTTCCCCGGCTCCAACCTGCCGAACGCACCTGACCTCTCGCTGATGGCCAAGAAACGCGCCGCGTTCCACGGCCCCTACGGTTTGGGCATCAACCAGTTCCTCAAAGGGATCGGCGGGCCGGAGTATATCACCGCACTTCTGGCCGGCTACACAGGCGAAGAGAAAGAGCAAGCGGGCACGGTTCTTTATGAGAACACTGTCTTCCCGGGCGGCTGGATCGCCATGGCGCCCCCGTTGTCGGATGAGCTGGTCGAGTTCGCGGATGAGCATGCCAACGACGTGCAGCACATGGCCGAAGATGTCTCTGCCTTCCTGATGTGGACCGCCGAGCCCAAGCTGGGCGCGCGCAAGCAGGCTGGCTTTGCCGGGGTCGTGCTGTTGGGTCTGTTGTCGGTGCTGCTGTACCTGACCAACAAAAAGCTCTGGGCACCGGTCAAGAACCGTCGCAAGGACGGCTGATCGGGCCACGGCTTTTGGAAATGAGAAGGGCGTCGGGAAACCGGCGCCCTTTTGCTTTTTTGGCCATGCGTAATGGTGGCGGCCATTTGGCCTAAAACCTCTCAACAGGGTCCGCCCGGTGGCACACCGGGCATCGCCCTCCTTCCCCCCGGAGGGCGATTTGGCGAGGTTTCATGATGCGGCGTTGTTTCGAGTACGGCAGCCGTTCCGACCACAGCCTCGTTCCATCGCCCCCAGGGAGGGCGATGCCCTGCGCGCTAGGCGGTCAGCTGCGTGCCTGAAGTCCCGGTAATCTCGGTCCGCACGATCTCGCCCTCGACCTGTGACGCGGCAAAACTCACCTCGGTGAACTGCGCCGTGCGCCCCATGTGAGGGTTCTCCATCAGCACATCGTGCGTGCGTCCGACTTGCGCCTCCAAATGCCGTTGCACTTGCCGTTCTCCTGCCGCGCGCAGCCGTGCCGCGCGGGTTTTAATCGCAGCACCGTTCACCGCGGGCATCCGCGCCGCGGGGGTGCCGGGGCGGGCGGAATAGGGGAAGACATGCAGCCATGTCAGGTCACATTCCTCGACCAGTTTCATCGAGTTTTCGAACATCGCTTCGGTCTCGGTCGGGAAACCGGCGATGATGTCGGCACCAAAGGTCATGTCGGGACGCAGGGCGCGGGCCTCTTGGGCGAAACGGATCGCGTCGTCGCGTAGATGGCGGCGCTTCATGCGCTTGAGGATCATGTCGTCGCCATGCTGCAACGACAGGTGCAGATGCGGCATCAGGCGTGGCTCGGTGGCGATGGCCTGCATCAGGTTTTCATCCACCTCAATCGAATCGATCGAGGAAATCCGCAAGCGCGGCAGATCGGGCACCAGACGCAAGATTCGCATCACCAGATCGCCGAGTTTCGGTGTGGCGGGTAGGTCAGCGCCCCAGGAGGTCAGATCGACCCCGGTCAGCACCACCTCGTTAAAACCCTTGTCCACCAACCGCTTGATTTGGTCCACCACGACCCCTGCGGGGACCGAGCGGGAATTGCCGCGACCGTAAGGAATGATGCAGAAGGTGCAGCGGTGGTCGCAGCCGTTTTGCACCTGCACATAGGCCCGGCTGCGGGTGCCGAACCCGTCGATCAAATGGCCCGCCGTTTCGGTCACGGACATGATGTCGTCGACCTGCACAGTCTCGGTCTCGCCGATGAAATCGGCGGCCATGCCCTGCCATGTCGCGCCTTGCATCTTTTCGGTGTTGCCGATCACGGCATCGACCTCAGGCATGGCGTTAAAGGTCTCGGGCTCGGTCTGGGCCGCGCAGCCGGTCACGATCAGCCGCGCCCCGGGATGCGCCTTACGCAGCTTGCGGATGTCCTGCCGTGCCTTGCGGACCGCCTCGGCCGTGACCGCGCAGGTGTTGACGACCACGGCGTTCTCCAGCCCCGCCTGTTCGGCGAGTTCCTTCATCGCCTCGGTCTCATAGGCGTTGAGGCGGCAGCCCATGGTGCTGAAAATCGGGGCGCTCATGTCAGGCTCTCCAGAAATGCGGGGGTGAGGGTGCCGGAAAAGACATGCATCGTCGGTCCGGTCATCCAGACGCCATCCTCGCGCCAGTCGATATGCAGCGTGCCCCCGTCGAGGTCGATGCGCACGGCGCGGCCCGTGAGGCCCCGGCGCGCGGCGGCTACGGCGGTGGCGCAGGAGGAGGAACCCGAGGCCAGCGTTACGCCGACGCCACGCTCCCAGACGCGCATGCGGATATGGTCCGGCCCGACGATCTGCGCGACCTGCACGTTGGTGCGCTCAGGGTAGAGCGGGTCATGCTCGGCGCGGGGGCCGAGGTCGGAGAGGTTCACGGTCTCGGCATCCGCGACGAAGAAGGTGCAATGCGGGTTGCCCATGCCGGTCGCTGTCGGATCGCCGTCGATCGGCAGGTGCAGCGTGTCCATCTCGCGCGCCAGCGGCACCTCGTCCCACTTTAGCTGCGGGTGGCCCATGTTGACCGAGGTCAGGCCACCCCCGGCGTCTTTCGCTGCCAGATCGCCGCGTGCTGTAGTCAGATGCAGCGAATCGCGGCCTGTGTCGTCCATCAGATAGCGCGCGATGCAGCGGGTGGCGTTGCCGCAGGCGGCAGAAAGGGAGCCGTCGCTGTTGTAAAAGGTCAGATGCGCGTCGCCCGTCCCGCGCGTGATCACCGCAAGCTGATCGAATCCCACGCCAAATTGCCGGTGCCCGATGGCCTGTGCCATCGCCGGGGTCACGTCGATTCCTTCCGCGCGTGCATCAAACACGACGAAGTCATTGCCAAGCCCATGCATCTTCATGAAGGGCAAACCGGGGGTCTGATCGCTGTACATTCGGCGCATATAACCCCGGCATGAAAACTAATCCAGCATCTCGCAAGATTTTCGTAATTAAGGGCTTGACCCTGCCGCCCGTAATTTCTAGTTACCCGCCTAGTGGGCCGTTAGCTCAGTTGGTAGAGCAACTGACTTTTAATCAGTAGGTCGATGGTTCGAACCCATCACGGCTCACCACTCACCCCCCCCTCCTAAATGGTTATGGATCAGGTGTTTGGTGCCGCCCCCCGGGCGGTTTTGCCTATTCCTGACCGCGCAGCCGGGCCGAGCGTCGGCGCAGGGCTTCCAGCACAAAAAGCATCGTCGCCGAGAGCACCACCAGCAGCGTCGCCACCGCCAGAATCGTCGGGTTGATCTGCTCGCGCAGACCCGAGAACATCTGCCGCGGAATCGTGCGCTGCTCTGGCCCTGCGAGGAAGAGCACCAGCACCACCTCATCGAAAGACGTGACAAAGGCAAAAAGCCCGCCCGAAATAACGCCGGGGCGGATGAGCGGAATCACCACGTCCCAGAACACCTTGATCGGCGAGGCGCCAAGGCTCAGCCCTGCGACAAAGAGCGAGCGGTCAAAGCCGCTGAGCGTGGCGGTGACGGTGATGATGACAAAGGGCACGCCAAGCGCGGCATGGGCGATGATCAGCCCGGTGAAGGTGCCGACGAGATTGAACTGCGTGTAGAAAAAGAACATCCCCGCCGCGATGATGATCAGCGGCACAATCATGGGCGACAGCAGCAACGCCGTGATCACCCGTTTGAATGGCATCCAAGGCGAGGCGAGGCCCACCGCCGCCAGCGTGCCCAGCACGGTGGCGATGCTGGCCGCCGCGATGCCGATGACGAAGGAGTTGCGGATCGCGATGCGCCATTTCTGATCATCGACGATCTCCTGATACCAGCGCGTCGAATAGGCGTCCGGATCGAGCGAGAGCATCCCTTGGGTGAAGGTAAAGAAGGGCTCGGCGTTGAACGACAGCGGCATGATGACGAGGATCGGCAGCATCAGGAAGATCAGCACCAGACCCGCCATGACGCGCAGCCCGTAGTGGCCCGCCTTGTGCCAGATCGTGTAATAGTCGGGCAATGGGCTCATGGTGTCATCCCAGCTTGAGGTTGTCGGTGCCGACGAAACGGTCGAACAGCCAGTAGAGAACGAGGATCAGGATTAGCAGGAGCGAGCCAAGCGCCGCCGCCAGTTCCCAGTTGTTCGAGACCTGCATGTGGAAAGCGATGATGTTCGAGATCATCTGCCCGTCGGTGCCGCCGACCAGCGCAGGCGTGATGTAGTAGCCGACCGAGATGATGAAAACCAAAAGCGCCCCCGCAGAGAGACCCGGCAGGCTCATCGGCAGGTAGATTTTGTACCACGCGCCGATGGGGTTCGACCCCATCGAGATCGCCGCGCGCATGAAGCTCGAATCAATCCCGCGCATCACCGCGTAGAGCGGCAGCACCATGAAGGGCAGCAGGATGTGGGTCATGGCGAGGATGGTCGAGAACTCGTTGTAGAGCAGCTCTATCGGCTCGTTGATCAGCCCGGCCCAGAGCAGAGAGGAGTTCACCACGCCCCCGGCTTGCAGCAGCGCGATCCACGCGGTGGTGCGCACCAAGAGCGAGGTCCAGAAGGGCAGCAGGACAAAGACCATCAGGAAGTTCGCCGTCGCGGGGCTGGCCTGCGACATGTAGAAGGCCAGCGGATAGCCCAGCAGCATCGTCAGCCCGGTGATGATCAGCGCCATCTTCAGCGTCTTTGTGTAGAGCTGTTTGTAGATCTGTGTGTCGCGTTGGACGATGTCCCCTTCGGAGTCGTATTCCATATCGACAGCGGTGAGGTAGTAGCTCGACGTATAGACCTGCCCGGCGCTGCGGATCGCGCGCCAAGTGGCGGGTTTGGCCCAACGGTCGTTCTTTTCCAGCAGCATCTCGGCGCCATTGGCGGCAAGCTCGGCATCCTCGACGCGGCGCAGGCCCCGGGCGGTGGATTTGATGACGCTCGACATGCCCGGCAGGGCGCGGTTGATCTCATCGGCGAACCTGCCGGAGGTGCGGTTGTTTGCCATGCGCTTCATGTCGATGGCCATTTGGGTGATGACCGCCGTGTCGGGCAGGCTTTCGCCCTCCCAGTCTTCGAGCATCTCCAGCGTTTCGGGCACCAGTTCGGCCACGGTGGGGTTGTAGACGCTGCGGAACAGCATCGTGGTGATCGGCGCGACAAAGGCGAAAAGGATGAAGAGCAGCAGCGGCACCACGAAAAGAAACGCCTGCAGGCGGCGTCTGCGCATTTGGCGACGGGCGTTGGCGGCGTCTTGGGAAGTGAGGCTGGACACGCGGTTACTCATCTATAGGGGTTGGGTGCCCCGCGCCCGGTCAGGCGCGGGGCGGGATGCTTATTGCAGCAGCCATTCGTTGAACTTCTCGCCCAACGTCTCGCCATAGTCGGCCCAGAAGATGCCATCGGCTTTGACGCCTTCGTCAAGATGCGCGGTGGGCAGGTCTTGTTTCACGTCCTCGGGCAGCAGCGCTTGGGCAGAGGCGCGGGTCGGGCCATAGGCCACGTCCTGCATCCCCGAGAGCGGCACGGTGCCTGTGGCGAACTTGATGAACTCCATCGCCTCTTCTTTCTTCTCGGTGCCCTTCATGATGGCCCAAACGTCGAGGTCATAGATGTGGCTGTCCCAGACGATCTCGAAGGGGGCGCCATCATCCTTGATCGCGGCGAAGATGCGGCCATTGGCGGATTGCACCATGGTCGCCCCACCGTCGTTCAGCAGAACGGGGGCCTGAGACCAGCTGTCGTACCAAGTGATGTCGTCCTTGATGGTGTCGAGTTTGGCAAATGCGCGTTTCTGCCCCTCTTCGGTGGCCAACACCTCATAGACCTCTTCCGGGGCGACGCCATCGGCCAGCAGCGCCCATTCCATGTTGACCTGAGGCCGCTTGCGCAGACCGCGTTTGCCGGGGAACGCCTCGGTATCAAAGAAGTCTTCGATGGTTTTGGGGCCTTCGCCGTTCTCGGTGTTTACGGCAAAGACGACGGACCACACGATATTGCCCACGCCGCATTCATTGGCCAGCGCGTCATCGATGAAGTCATCCGCCGCCGGGGTGCCATCGTCGCCATCGGGCAGAACCGATTGGTCGATCACTTCCAGATAGCCCTCGGCACAGGCGCGTTCGAGGTCGATCACCTCGATGTCGACGACATCCCACAGGATGTTGCCCGCCTCGACCTGCGCCTTCATCTCGGCCACGCCGCCGCCGTAGTCTTCGAACAGGATGTTGGTGCCGGATTTATCCATATAGGGTTGGATCATATGCTCCATCTGCGCGGCGCCGTAAGCCCCGCCAAAGGACGTCACCGTCAGATCCTCGGCCAAGGCGGGGCTGGCGATCAGCGCCGCGGTGGCCAGATAACTCAGATGCTTCTTCATCGGTCTCTCCTTGTCATGTCCAGGTTTTATGCGGGGCCCCGGTTTGCCCCCGGTCGCCCTTAATTGGCAAAGGCGATGCAGTCTTTCGTCAGGGACAACAGCTGCGCCGTCGCGCCCTCTTCGAACTCGGGCGCGGACAGGTCGTTGAGCACTTTGACGATAATGTCGGTGCCGTCCGGCAGGCGGAAATAATAGCGGATGAAATCGCCCACATAGATGCGCGTGACGAAAGTCGCCGTTAGCGCGTTGTCATGGGCATGGGTCGTGGGGTGAATGAACAGTTTCTCGGGACGGATCGAGACGCGGCATTGCGCGCCTTCGGTCAGCCCTTCGGAGGTTTGCGTGGTGATCGTGCCGGTATCGGTCTCGACTTTGGCGATCTGCCCTTCGATCCGGGTGACGCGGCCCTGCACGAAGTTGTTCTCGCCGATGAACTCGGCCACGAAGGCATTCACCGGGCGCTCGTACAATTCCGCGGGCGGGGCGCATTGCTGCACCACACCGTCGTTGAAGACGGCGATCCGGTCGGACATCGACAGCGCTTCGGTCTGGTCGTGAGTGACGTAGATGACGGTAAAGCCGATCTGCTTGTGCAGGCGGGTGATCTCAAACTGCATCTGCTCGCGCAGGTTCTTGTCGAGCGCGCCAAGAGGTTCGTCCATGAGAATGAGCGTCGGCTGGAAGATCATCGCGCGGGCCAGCGCCACGCGCTGCCGTTGCCCGCCCGAAAGCTGCCCGGGGCGACGGTCGCCAAAGGCGGAAAGCTCGACCAGCGACAGATACTCGGCCACACGCTCTTTGATATCCGCCTTGGACATTTTGCGCACGCTCAGCGGATAGGCGAGGTTTTCGGCCACGGTCATATGCGGGAACAGCGCGTAGTTCTGGAACACCATGCCGATGTTGCGCTTGTTCGGCGCGGTCTTGTTGATCGACCGGCCATTGATCGCGATATCGCCCGAGGTGACACTCTCAAACCCCGCCAGCATCATTAAGACGGTGGTTTTGCCCGAGCCCGAGGGGCCAAGAAGGGTGATGAACTCCCCCTCCTGCACATCCATGTCGAAGCCTTTGACGACGAGATTTTCCTGATCGTAGCTCTTCTTGACGTTATCGAAACGCAGAAAAGTCTCTGCTTTGGTGTCTTTCATTGTGTCGCGGCTCTCCCTGTCGCTGGGGGGAGTTAAACAGGTGCGATGATTCTAAACAATATGTTGCACCATTTAAGAGAATCGCGCCCTTCCCGGCGCTTATCGCATGGGCATTTAGCCCCCGGTGATGGCAGGATCGGCGGCTTTCGCCACGTTCGGCGAGAAATCGGTGATAGAGCACCTATGTAGAAAGCTGACCACGCGGGCAGACTGTCCGGCAGGCGAAACCGATCAAAAGGAGAGGCACCGATGGGCAAGCGTATCGCAATCGTAGGGGGCGGCTATCTGGGGGCCGAACTGGCCAAGGCGATGGACCAGATCGCCGAGGTGACCTTGATCGAGCCGCGCAGCCATTTCGTACATGCCTCCGCGATGATCCGCGCCGTGGTGCAGCCCAGTTTGGTTGAGGAATCGCTGATCCCCTATGACCGGTTGCTGAAGCGGGGTCGCGTTGTCGCGGCGCGGGCGACTGATGTCGATGGCGAGTGTGTCACGCTGGAGGACGGCACGCGGGTCGAGGCGGATTACATCGTCGTCGCCACCGGCTCGGACTATGCGACGCCGTTCAAGCCCAAGGGCGCAGATATCGACGGGCTGCGGGCCGCGAACCAAGAGACGCGTGAGAAGCTGCTGGCGGCTAAGACCGTAGGCATCATCGGCGCGGGCGCCGTCGGGGTCGAGCTTGCCGGTGAGATCGCCCATGCCATGCCCGACAAAGAGATCACCCTGATCACCAAAGACGACAAGCTTTTTGCCGGAAAGCCCGACAGCCTCGGCGCGTCGTTGAGCAGGAAGCTGAAACGCGCCGGGGTGGAGCTGATCCTTGGCAAGAAGGCCGAAGGGCTCGCCTCCCTGACAGAGCCACATGCGGGCAGCCTCACCCTCGACGGCGGGGCGGAGCGGAGATTCGATCTGATCTTCCCCGTCTTGGGCGCGCGCGCCGCGTCAGAATTGTTGAAGAACCTGCCCGGGGCCGAGGTCACCGCTGCGGAGCGGATCAAGACTGATGGCTATCTGCGCCCCTCATCCCTGCCCAATGTCTTTGCCGCGGGGGATGTGGCGGACCCCGGCGACAATATGACCATCGTTGCGGTCAGCCGGCAGTTGCCATGGCTGAGAAAGACCCTCACCGGGCTGATCACGGGCCGCAAGCTGGCGGATATGAAAACCTATCGCCCTTGGGGGGCAGAGGCGCCGATTCTGCTGCCCTTGGGGCCGGTGCGCGGCAATAGCTTTTTGATGCTCTTCACCGCGGGCGATTGGGTGACGCAAAAGATGAAGGGCGCGCATCTCTTTGTATCGAAGTACCAAAAGCTGCTGAACAGGCATTAGCCGCAGCCCGAGGGAGGGGCGCTCTATACCTAAGAATAGGGCGCTTATCCCGACGCCAGCAGGCATTGCGCGGCGAGATGTGTGAAGGTTGAGACAAGTCAACTCAGGAGCACAAGCCATGTCCATTCAGTTCAGCAACAGTTTCGACGCCGCCCAAGCCGTTAGCGAAATCACCCCGATCACCGCCTGCGTCAGCATGGGCAAATACGCGACCGCACAGGGGGAGCTTATCTGGCAAAGGGGTGAGATCGCCTGCGTGCGTTCCGACTCGGCGATGTTCGTCGGCAAACGCATTTAAGCATTCACGTCATATTAAGTCTCGCACCACTAGGGTGGCCCTTGGGGCGTGATTAAAAGTGTAAGGCGGGGCGTGATGAACTGGAATGCTATCGTTATCGACGATTCTGAAATCGCACGACAGTTCATCCAAGCGTCCCTCGCCGAGGTCGGGTTCTCATGCGTGGCAGATTATGGCTGCCCCGCCCAAGCTCTGGTCGCGCTGGCGCAGGAGCGGATCGCGACGGATGTCATCATCACCGATTTCATGATGCCCGCGATGGATGGGCTTGAGTTCTGTAGCCATGTCAGGGGCTTGCCGTTCTATCGGGGCATCCCGGTCGTCATGATCTCCACCCGGAAAGACGCCAATCTGCTGCGCCGCGCTTTGGCGGCGGGGGCAAGCGATTGTTTGAAAAAGCCTTTCAGCCTAGCCGAGCTTGCTGCGCGGCTACAGCTTTGCCTGCAAAATGCGGGTGTCCGCGTTCAATAGGGCCGTGCGTGACCGGCGGTCGCAGCGCCCCCGAGGGGGTAGCGTCTGGGCCGTTTAAGGCCTGATCTACAGTCAATCATCTGTCGGGGAATATGGTGCCCAGGAGAGGACTCGAACCTCCACACCGTTGCCAGTACTAGCACCTGAAGCTAGCGCGTCTACCATTCCGCCACCTGGGCACGTATCGTGTGGGGTGCTCTAAGGCTCAGCCGGGTGACTGTCAATCGCAATTTATACGAAAATCGGAAAATCCTGCCCGCGAGGCGCTGCAACCGGGGGTTTGGCCTTGTGACAGGGGCGGTGCGCGGGTACATCCTGTCAGAGAATTTATCTACAGGAGCGGCAGAATGTCTAAGCTGGTCACGATTTATGGCGGTTCGGGGTTTGTCGGACGCTATATCGCGTATCGCATGGCCAGAGCTGGTTGGCGGGTGCGGGTGGCGGTGCGCAATCCCAACGAGGCGCTCTTTGTGCGGACCTATGGTGTGGTCGGCCAGGTCGAACCTGTTTTGTGCAACATCCGCAACGATGGCTCCGTGGCCGACGCGCTGCGCGGCGCGGATGCGGTGGTGAACTGCGTTGGCATTCTGGTCGAGACCGGCAAGAACAGCTTTGACGCCGTCCAATCCGAAGGGGCCGAGCGTATCGCGCGCATGGCCGCCGCCGCAGGGATCGGTCATTTCGTGCATGTCTCTGCCATCGGCGCGGATATGGAGGCCGAGAGCGACTATGCCCGCACCAAAGGCGAGGGCGAGGCGGCCATTCTCAAACATATGCCCCATGCCGTGATCCTGCGACCCTCGATCATGTTCGGGCCAGAGGATGAATTCTTTAACCGTTTTGCAGGCATGACCCGCACCGGCCCGATCCTGCCGGTCGCCGGTGCCTCGACCCGGTTCCAGCCGGTGTTCGTCGATGACGTGGCCAAGGCGGCGGAAAAAGCACTGGAGGGGCAGGTCGCTTCGGGCGTCTATGAACTCGGCGGTCCCGATGTGGATACCTTCCGCGGGTTGATGCAGCGCATGCTCAAGGTGATTCACCGCCGTCGTTTGGTGCTCAACATGCCGTGGTTCCTCGCCAAGATCGTCGCCTTCGGGTTCGATATGGTGCAGACGGCTACCTTTGGGCTGTTCACCAACAAGATGCTGACCCGCGATCAGGTCAAGAACCTGCGCAAGGACAATGTCGTAGCGGAAGACGCGCGCGGCTTTGCCGAGCTTGGCATCACCCCAACCGCGATGGATGCGGTGCTCCCCGACTATCTCTGGCGGTTCCGGCCCTCGGGGCAATATGACGCCATCAAAGCATCGGCACGTAACCTGCGGCAGGGATAATGGAACAATCGACCACTCTGATCGCCGCCTTTCTGGGTTTGCTGGAGGGGCTGACAGAGTTCATCCCCGTATCTTCGACCGGGCATCTTTTGCTGGCCGGTCATTTTCTGGGTTTCGAAAGCGCCGGACGGACCTTTGAGGTCGTGATCCAATTGGGCGCGGTGCTGGCGATCCTGACGGTCTATTCCGCGCGGCTTTGGGCGGTCTTCTCGGCCGCGCCGCATGATCCGCAGGCGCGGCGGTTCATCTGGTCCGTGCTTCTGGCCTTTCTGCCAGCGGTCGTGATCGGCGTTTTGGCGCATGACTTCATCAAAACAGTCCTTTTCGAGACGCCCTTGCTGATTGCTGTCATGTTGGTACTGGGCGGGGTGGTCCTGCTGGTTGTAGACCGCATTGCTCCTGCGCCGACCCATTCCGACGCGACTAAGTTCCCGCTCTCGATGGCCTTCAAGATCGGCGTGATCCAATGCCTCGCCATGGTGCCGGGCACCTCACGTTCGGGGGCGACAATTGTTGGCGCCCTGTTGCTGGGCGCCAGTAAACGGGCGGCGGCGGAATTCTCCTTCTTTCTGTCGATGCCGACGATGGCGGGCGCTTTCGCCTATGACATCTACAAGAACCGCGATGTGCTGGATGCCTCGGCCATGGGCGAGATTGCCGTGGGCTTCGCCATGGCCTTTATCTCTGCCGTTTTCGTGGTGCGTTGGGTGCTCGATTACATCAGCCGCTATGGCTATGCGCTTTTCGGGTGGTGGCGAATCCTTGTGGGCGGGGTGGTTATCCTCGCACTTTGGGCTGGGTTTTAGTGGGTAGGTCCGCATCGGACCTTAAATGATGTATAAAAATAATGGCCGAGCCTCCTATTTGCTCGGAAAGAGGTAAATAGGTCAGCATTGCTGTCTTTTATTTACTTTGGCGCTCTCGTATACGAGCCTTCTGACGGAATTTGTCGAAGGAACGGGTATATGGCGAAGCAGGTCATGCTAAAATTTACAGACGTTGCGCGGGATATGCCCGAAAAACGCCCGCCCGATTTGCGCCGGACGGATTTCGATGAAATTTACGCCGAATATGCGGATGCCAAAGCGGCCGAGCAGTCGAGCCGGTGCAGCCAATGCGGCGTGCCCTATTGCCAAACCCATTGCCCTCTGCACAACAACATCCCTGACTGGCTGCGCCTGACTGCCGAGGGGCGTTTGCAAGAGGCCTATGAGATCAGCCAAGCGACCAATACCTTCCCCGAGATCTGTGGCCGTATCTGCCCGCAGGACCGCCTCTGCGAAGGCAACTGCGTGATCGAACAGTCGGGCCATGGAACCGTCACCATCGGCTCGATCGAGAAATACATCACCGACACCGCTTGGGAGCAGGGCTGGGTCAAACCCGCCGCCCCGCGCGAAGAGCGGCCCGAAAGTGTCGGCATCATCGGCGCGGGCCCGGGCGGTCTGGCGGCAGCGGATATGCTGCGCCGCGCGGGCGTGCAGGTCACCATCTATGACCGCTACGACCGGGCCGGCGGCTTGCTGACCTATGGCATTCCCGGCTTCAAGCTTGAGAAAGACGTGGTTGAACGCCGCAATGCGCAGTTGGCCGAAGGTGGCGTGACCTTTGAGTTGAATTGCGATGTCGGTGTCGACATCAGCTTTGGCGCGATCCGGGGCAAGCATGATGCCGTGATCATCGCGACCGGCGTCTATAAAACCCGTGAGATCGAAGCCCCCGGTGTGGGCGGATTCGGCGTGGAACGGGCGATCGACTTCCTCACCGCCTCCAACCGCAAGAGCTTTGGCGACACGGTCGAAGAATTCGAAAACGGCCGTCTGAACGCTGCGGGCAAAAAGGTTGTCGTGATCGGCGGCGGCGACACCGCGATGGACTGTGTGCGCACCTCGATCCGACAGGGCGCGGAAAGCGTCAAATGCCTCTACCGCCGCGACCGGGCCAATATGCCGGGCAGCCAGCGCGAAGTGCAAAACGCCGAAGAAGAAGGCGTGATCTTTGAATGGCTGAGCGCGCCCAAGGGCTTCGTCGGCGATCCGGTGACCGGCGTGATGGTGCAAAAGATGCGCCTCGGCGCGCCTGACGTGACGGGCCGCCAGTCGCCCGAGGTGATCGAAGGCGCCGACTATGTCGAAGAAGCCGACATGGTGATTATGGCCCTCGGCTTTGAGCCCGAAGACCTGCCGACGCTTTGGAACGAGCCGGAGCTGCCGGTCAACCGCTGGGGCACGATCAAGGCCGATTACGTCACCGGGGCGACCGCGCTCGACGGGGTCTATGCCGTGGGCGACATCGTGCGCGGGGCGAGCCTTGTGGTTTGGGCGATCAAAGACGGGCGCGACTGCGCGCAGGCGATCCTTGACGATTTCAACGGCGCACAGCGCATCGCGGCGGAGTGATGGTATCGGGGCGGCCTGCCGCCCCGCCCCCTGCGGCGCTGCCCGAGACCAAGAGTGAAATAGACGTGACGCCCGACGGCCCTGCCTTTGCCAGCGCGCACGAGAACAAAACCAAGGCCCAAGTCAAAGCAGGATTTGCGGCGTTTGTGGAAGGAACCAAGCCATGACCAAATATGATGACGCCTGGGTGGCCCGCGAAGAAGCCAAACGCGCGATGATGGCCGAAAAGGGCATGTATAGTTTCGAGGAAGAGCATTCCTCCTGCGGCGTGGGCCTTGTGGTCAACATCAATGGCGAGAAGACCCGCGAGGTTGTGGTCAATGGGATCAACGCGCTCAAGGCGATCTGGCACCGCGGCGCGGTCGATGCCGACGGCATGACCGGCGATGGCGCGGGCATTCATGTGCAGATCCCTGTGCCCTTCTTCTATGAACAAGTCCGCCGCACCGGTCACACCCCGCGTGAGGACGAGTTGATCGCCGTGGGCCAAGTCTTCCTGCCGCGCACCAATTTCGCCGCGCAAGAGACATGCCGGACCATCGTGGAGACCGAAGTTCTCCGCATGGGTTACTACATCTATGGCTGGCGGCATGTGCCGGTCGGCATCTCGGTGCTGGGTGAAAAGGCCAATGCGACCCGGCCCGAGATTGAGCAGATCCTGATCTCCAACGCCAAGGGCGTGGATGAAGAGACCTTTGAGCGCGAGCTCTACGTGATCCGCCGCCGCATTGAGAAAGCCGCCATCGCGGCGCAGGTGCCGCAGATGTATATCGCTTCGATGTCCTGCCGCTCGATCATCTATAAGGGCATGATGTTGGCCGAACAGGTGGCGGAGTTCTATCCCGACCTGAAAGACGACAAATTCATTAGCGCCTTCGCGATCTATCACCAGCGCTATTCCACCAACACTTTCCCGCAGTGGTGGTTGGCGCAGCCCTTCCGCATGTTGGCCCATAACGGTGAGATCAACACCCTCAAGGGCAATATGAACTGGATGAAGAGCCATGAGATCCGCATGGCGAGCGCGACCTTTGGCGAGATGGCCGAGGACATCAAGCCGATCGTGGCCTCCGGCTCCAGCGACTCCGCGGCGCTTGATTCCGTGTTTGAAGTGCTGGTGCGCGCGGGCCGCTCCGCGCCAATGGCCAAGACGATGTTGGTGCCGGAATCCTGGTCCAAACAGGCCGTGGAACTGCCGCAGGCATGGCGCGACATGTATTCCTATTGCAACTCCGTCATGGAGCCTTGGGACGGTCCCGCCGCCCTAGCGATGACCGATGGCCGCTGGGTCTGCGCCGGGCTTGACCGCAACGGGCTGCGCCCGATGCGCTATGTCGAAACCTCGGACGGCATGTTGATCGCCGGTTCCGAGGCCGGGATGGTGCCGCTGGACGAGGCGCGCGTCGTGGCCAAGGGCGCGCTTGGCCCCGGCCAGATCATCGCGGTGGATATGGCAGAGGGCAAACTCTTCCACGATACCGAAATCAAAGACAAACTAGCCGCCAACCAGCCCTTCGGCGAATGGGTCGGCAAGATCACCGAGATGGATGGTGTCCTTGCCGGTGTCACCGAAAAACCGCTGTTCGAAGGGGCCGAGTTGCGCCGCCGTCAGGTGGCCGCGGGCTATACCATCGAAGAATTGGAACAGATCCTCGCGCCGATGGCCGAAGACGGCAAGGAAACGCTGGCCTCGATGGGCGACGACACGCCTTCGGCGGTGCTCAGCGGCCAGTACCGCCCGCTGAGCCACTTCTTCCGCCAGAACTTCAGCCAAGTCACCAACCCGCCGATCGACTCCTTGCGCGAATTCCGGGTGATGAGCCTCAAGACACGGTTCGGCAACCTCAAGAACGTGCTCGACGAAGACAGCTCGCAGACCGAAATCATCGTGCTCGACAGCCCCTTTGTGGGCAACGCGCAGTTCGATGAGCTGATGGCCCAGTTCAAAGTGCATACCGTCACCATCGACTGCACCTTCGAGCCCGGCAACGGCAATCTGAGCGCCGGTCTGGCGCGCATCCGGGCCGAGGCGGAAGACGCCGTGCGCTCGGGCGCGGGGCATCTGGTGCTGACCGATCAGCACAGCGGTGCTGACCGCGTGGCGATGCCGATGATCCTCGCCACCAGCGCGGTGCACAGCCACCTCGTGCGCAAGGGGTTGCGGACCTTTACCTCGCTTAACGTGCGCTCTGCCGAATGTGTCGATCCGCATTACTTCGCCGTGCTGGTGGGCTGCGGTGCGACCGTGGTGAACGCCTATCTGGCCGAGGATTCCCTCGCCGACCGGATTGAGCGCGGGCTGCTGGACATGACCCTGACGCAGGCGGTGCAGAAATACCGTGAGGCGATTGACCAAGGTCTGCTCAAGATCATGGCGAAGATGGGGATTTCCGTGATCTCGTCCTATCGCGGTGGTCTGAACTTCGAGGCAGTGGGCCTGTCCCGTGCCATGTGTGCCGAGTATTTCCCCGGCATGACCAGCCGCATCTCAGGCATCGGTGTCGTCGGCATCCAGCGCAAGGCCGAGGAAGTCCACGCCAAGGGCTGGCAGGGCGACGGTGTCGTGATGCCCATCGGTGGCTTCTACAAGCTGCGCCGCTCGGGTGAGAAACACGCTTGGGAGGCGAGCAGCATGCACATGCTGCAAATGGCCTGCAACAAAGCGTCCTACCAGATGTGGCAGCAGTATTCGAAAAAGATGCAGAGCAATCCGCCGATCCATCTGCGCGACCTTTTGGACATCAAGCCGCGCGGCAACCCGGTGCCGTTGGAGGAGGTGGAAAGCATCACCTCAATCCGCAAGCGTTTCGTAACGCCGGGCATGTCGCTGGGGGCGCTGTCGCCTGAGGCGCATAAGACGCTGAACGTGGCGATGAACCGCATCGGGGCGAAGTCCGACAGCGGTGAGGGCGGCGAGGATCCGGCGCATTTCGTGCCGGAAGCCAATGGCGATAACCCGTCAGCCAAGATCAAGCAGGTTGCTTCGGGTCGCTTTGGCGTGACGGCAGAGTATCTCAACCAGTGTGAAGAGTTGGAGATCAAGGTCGCGCAGGGTGCCAAGCCCGGTGAGGGTGGCCAGCTTCCGGGCATGAAGGTCACCGACCTGATCGCGCGGCTGCGGCATTCGACGAAGGGGGTAACCCTGATTTCGCCCCCGCCGCACCATGATATCTACTCGATCGAAGACCTCGCGCAGTTGATCTACGACCTCAAGCAGATCAACCCGCGCTGCAAGGTAACCGTTAAGCTCGTCGCTTCGAGTGGTGTTGGTACAATTGCTGCCGGCGTAGCCAAGGCCAAGGCCGACATCATCCTGATCTCGGGCCACAACGGCGGCACCGGGGCATCGCCTGCGACCTCGATCAAATACGCGGGTCTGCCGTGGGAGATGGGCCTCACCGAGGCGCATCAGGTCCTGTCGATGAACAACCTGCGCGACCGGGTGACCCTGCGGACCGATGGCGGCCTGCGCACTGGGCGTGACATCGTCATGGCCGCGATGATGGGGGCCGAGGAATACGGCATCGGCACCGCCGCGCTCATCGCCATGGGCTGCATCATGGTGCGCCAGTGCCAGTCCAACACCTGCCCCGTCGGCGTCTGCACGCAGGACGAAGCGCTGCGCGGCAAGTTCACCGGCAATGCGGATAAGGTCGTGAACCTCATCACCTTCTACGCGCAGGAGGTGCGGGAAATCCTCGCCTCCATCGGGGCGCGCAGCCTTGATGAGGTCATCGGCCGTGCGGACCTGCTGACGCAGGTCAGCCGAGGCTCGGCGCACCTTGATGATCTCGACCTGAACCCGCTGTTGATCACCGTCGATGGCGCGAATGAGAACGTCTATGACCGCGACAAGCCGCGTCAGGTTGTGCTCGACACGCTGGACGCGCAGATCGTCCGCGATGCCGCGCGCTTCCTTGAGGACGGTGAGAAGATGCAACTGTCCTATGCCGTCCAAAACACGCACCGGACCGTCGGCACGCGGGTGTCGAGCCATATCGTCAAGCGCTTCGGGATGCGCAATTCGCTGCAACCGGATCACCTGACGGTGAAGCTGACCGGCTCGGCTGGGCAGTCACTGGGGGCCTTCGCCGCACCGGGGCTCAAGCTCGAAGTCTCGGGCGATGCCAATGACTATGTCGGCAAGGGTCTGTCGGGTGGCACGATCGTGGTGCGGCCTTCGATGGCAAGCCCCGTGGTGGCGTCGGAGAATACGATCATTGGCAACACGGTGCTCTATGGCGCGACGGCGGGATACCTCTTTGCCGCGGGCCGGGCGGGCGAGCGTTTCGCCGTCCGCAACTCGGGCGCGTATGTGGTGATCGAAGGCTGCGGCAGCAACGGGTGCGAATATATGACCGGCGGTGTGGCGGTGATCCTTGGTGAGATCGGCGCGAACTTTGCTGCCGGGATGACCGGGGGGATGGCCTATCTCTATGATCCCGAAGGCTCGGCCCATAAGTTGATGAATGCCGAGACCATCGTGACCTGCCCGGTCACCGTCGATCATTGGCTCGATCAGTTGCACGGTCTGCTGGAGCGCCATGTCGCCGAGACCAAGAGCCGCAAGGCCGCTGATATCCTTCAGCATTGGGAGACCGAGAAGCACAACTTCTTGCAGGTTTGCCCGAAGGAGATGTTGGTGCATCTGCCCGCGCCGCTCAGCGTGGAAGAAACCGCGGTTCCGGCGGAGTAATCTTTGCCCCGCGCGGCTCCGGTCGCGCGGGGAGGGCCATCGCCTACCCGTCCGGGCGGGCAGGCAATGGCCCGGCACCTACGGCTTGCTTCCGGGGCGGGGTGGTAGACGGGACGGGATGCGCTACTTCCTCCGCATCGGAGGACCCCATGCATAAAATCCTAGTCGCCCTCGCCCTAGTCACCGGCCTTGCCGCTTGCACCGACACCGCCCCGCGCGGCGGGGGTGACATCCTCATCTTGGGCGATTCCATCATGGCGTGGAACGGGGGCCGCGCCATCCCCGATGTCATCGCCAGTCAAACGGGCCGCAACGTCACCAGCCGCGCCGTGCCGGGCGCTCAGTTCGACAATGCCTCGACCGTGGCCTCCGCCGTCGGCTTTGACATCCAGCAACAGTTCCCCGGCGGACGCTGGAACTGGGTGGTGGTCAATGGCGGCGCGAATGACCTGAACGCCGATTGCGGCTGTGGCGCCTGCGGAGCCGCTGTCGATGCGCTGATTGCGCCGGATGGTCAAAGCGGCAGCATCCCTGCCTTCCTGCAACGCCTCCGCGCCCAGACCGGCGCGCAGGTCATGTGGATGGGCTATTACGCGGGCTCCGGTTCGGGCGCCTTCGCGGGCTGCCGTGATGATCTGGTCGAAATCGAATCCCGCATCGCCCGCTTCGCCGCGCGCCGCCCCGGGGTCCATTTCGTCGATTCCGAAGACGTGATCGACCGGGGGGATCGCGGGCTCTTCGCTCGCGACAACGTGCACCCCTCGGCCCGAGGCTCTGCCCGGATCGGGGCCTACCTCGCGCAAGAGATCACCGCGCGCGAGAGCCGTTCACAAAATCCCGCAGACGGCCTATAGCTGATCCATGGCGACACGGAAAAAGACCGCCCCCAAGGGTAAGAAATCGAGCAAGAGCAGCCCCTCGCTCAAGAAACGCGCGCGCCGTTGGGCCTTGCGCGCCCTGGCGCTGGCCTTTCTCTTGGCGGTGCTGTTGGTGCTGCTGTTCCGCTTCGTCAATCCACCCACGGGTTTCTACATGTTCTCGGAATCGCGCCGTTTGGGCGGGGTGCAGCGGGACTGGGTGCCGCTGGAACAGATCGCCCCCGTGATGGCCCGCGCCGCCGTGGCGGCGGAGGATGCGAATTTTTGCAACCACTGGGGTTTTGACATGCAGGCGATTCGTACCGCGATCGAGAACGGGTCGGCCCGCGGGGCCTCGACGATCAGCCAGCAGACGGTCAAGAACGTCTACCTCTGGCATGGCCGGTCGTGGCTGCGCAAAGCGCTTGAAGCCGGGATGACCCCGCTGGTCGAAACCCTCTGGCCCAAGCGGCGGATCATCGAGGTCTATCTGAATGTGGCCGAGTTTGACGAAGGTGTCTTTGGCGTTGGTGCGGCGGCGCCGCATTACTTTGGCGTCGCGGCGGCAGACCTGAGCGCCACGCAGGCCGCCCGCCTTGCCGCGATCCTGCCCGACCCGAAAGAGCGTTCCGCCTCGCGCCCCGGTGACTTTACCCGCAAGCGCACGGCCCAGATCATGGACGGGGCGGCGACCATCCGCGCGGACGGTCGCGCCGCCTGTTTCGAGAGTTGAAAATCCTCGCGCCAGCAGGCATGGAAGAGTGCAATCCCTTTAACCACACGGACTTTATATGACGGCTCGCTTGTTTCACGTTCCCTTGTCCCCCTTCTGCCGCAAGGTGCGGCTCAGCCTTGGGGAGAAGAAGATCGAGGTGGAACTGGTCGAGGAGCGCTATTGGGAGCAAGACCCCGATTTCCTGCGCCGCAACCCGGCGGGCAAGGTGCCTGTGCTGCGGCTCGACGGGATCATGATGGCGGAAAGCGCCGCGATCTGTGAATATATCGAAGAGACCCGCCCCGAGGCGTCCTTGCTGCCCAACGACCCGGTGCAGCGCTTGGAAGTGCGGCGTTTGGTCAGTTGGTTCGACGACAAGTTCCACGACGAGGTGACCTCGAAACTGCTGTATGAGCGGGTCAACAAGAAGGTCACCAAACAGGGCTACCCGGACAGCAAGAACGTCAAGGCCGGGGCCAAGGCGATCAAATATCACCTCGACTACATGGCGTGGCTGCTGGATCACCGCCGCTGGCTGGCGGGCGATGTGATGACGCTGGCCGATTTCGCCGCCGCCGCGCATCTGTCCTCGCTCGACTATATCTCAGACGTGGATTGGAACCGCTCTGACGTGGTCAAGGATTGGTACGCCAAGATCAAGTCGCGCCCGGCTTTCCGCTCGATCCTCGCCGATCAACTGCCGGGCTTCCCGCCTCCGCTGCATTACAACAACCTCGACTTCTGATGCCTGCCGCCCCCCGCGCCGAACCCGGGCCGGAGGCTCTCAAGGCGCGGGTGGTGGCCCGGGCGCTTGAGGAAGGCTTTGTCGCCTGCCGCATTTGCCGCCCCCAAGACGTGCCCGAAGTGCCCGAACGGCTCGCCCGCTTTGTCGAGGCCGGGTTTCACGGACAGATGGGCTGGATGGAAGAGCGCATGCATTGGCGCGGCAACCCTGCCGCCCTCTGGCCCGAGGCGCGGTCGGTCATCATGCTGGCCGAAAGCTACACCCCCGAACATGACCCCCGCGCGGTGTTGGAGCATCCCGACAAGGGCGGGATTTCGGTCTACGCACAGGGGCGCGATTACCACGATATCGTCAAGAAGCGGCTGAAGCGGCTGGCGCGGTGGCTTATGGAAGAGGCGCGCGCGCTGGACCCGGAGGTGAAGGTTTTCGTCGATACCGCTCCCGTGCCGGAAAAGGCTTTGGCACAGGCCGCCGGGCTGGGCTGGCAGGGCAAACATACCAACCTCCTCAGCCGAAAGTTCGGCAATTGGGCCTTTTTAGGCTCTGTTTTTACGACGCTCGATCTGCCCCCAGATGTGCGAGAGATGGACCACTGCGGCTCTTGCCGGGCCTGTCTTGAGGCTTGCCCAACGGATGCTTTCCCTGCGCCCTATCAACTCGACGCGCGGCGCTGCATTTCCTATTTGACGATCGAACACAAAGGGCCGGTCGATCTGGACCTGCGCGAGAAGATGGGCAACCGGATCTATGGCTGCGACGATTGCCTTGCCGCTTGCCCGTGGAACAAGTTCGCCGTGGCGGCCAGCGATATGCGCTATCACGGTCCGGCGGTGCAGCCCGCCGATCTGGCCGAGCTTGCGGGCCTTGACGATACCGCTTTCCGCGCGCGCTATTCCGGCTCTCCGATCAAACGGATCGGGCGGGATCGTTTCGTGCGCAACGTGCTTTATGCCATCGGCAATTCCGGGCTGGCGCGGCTGCGCCCCGTGGCGCAATCTCTGACCGAAGACGCTGACCCCACCGTGGCCGATGCCGCGCGTTGGGCGGCAGCGCGTTTGGCATAGGAGGCACGCGCATGGCGGTGTTATTGGGCGTGGACACGGGCGGCACCTATACCGATGCGGTGCTGATCCGCGATGAGACAGAGGTGATCGCCACCGCCAAGGCGCTGACGACCCGTGCCGATCTGGCCGTGGGCGTGGGCAAGGCGGTCAGCGCGGTTTTGGCCCAATCCGGCGTGGCGGCGGAAGAGATCGCGATGGCCTCCCTCTCCACCACCTTGGCGACCAATGCGCTGGTCGAGGGGCAGGGCGGACGCGTGGCGTTGATCTATGTCGGGTTTCGCGCGGCTGACCTTGAGGCGCATGGGCTGTCGGAGGCGCTGCGGGGGGACCCTTGTCTGCTGCTCTCTGGCGGCCATGACCACGCGGGGGCCGAGGTTGCACCACTGGACGAACCGGCCCTGATCGCCTTTTTAGAGACGCATAAGGCCGAGGTCAGCGGCTTTGCCGTGGCCAGCCAATTCGCCACGCGCAACCCCACGCATGAGCAGCGGGTCGCAGAGCTGGTGGCAGAGGTCACGGGGCGCCCCGTCTCGGCCTCTCACAGTCTCTCGGCCAAGCTGAACGGGCCGAAGCGGGCGCTCACGGCGCTGTTGAACGCGCGGTTGATCGGCATGATCGACCTGCTGATTGGCCGGGCGGAGGATCAATTGCGCCATCTGGGCATCCACGCGCCGTTGATGGTGGTGCGCGGTGATGGCGCGCTGATGTCGAGCGCGCAGGCCCGCGAACGGCCCATCGAGACCATCCTCAGCGGCCCTGCGGCGTCGCTGGTGGGCGCGCGGTGGTTGACCGGGGCAGAGACGGCACTGGTGTCGGATATCGGCGGCACAACGACCGATGTGGCCCTATTGCGCGACGGTCGCCCGGCGATTGACCCGGCGGGCGCGCAGGTCGGTCCCTACCGCACCATGGCCGAGGCGGTCGCGATGCGCACCCATGGGCTGGGCGGCGACAGCGAGGTGCATTTCACGTCTCAGGGTCTAACCGCAGGCGTGACTCTTGGGCCGAAGCGCCTGCTGCCGATCTCTCTCATCGCGGTCGCCGCGCCGGAGGTGGTGCATAACGCCTTGGACGCGCAGCTGCGCCGCAGCGTGGTGGCAGAGCATGACGGCCGCTTTGTCCGCGCCGTAGAGGGGCAGGGGGCCGAAGGTCTGGCCCCGCGCGACATGGCGCTGTTGGAGCGGATCGGTGGCGATGTCTGGCCCTTGGGGGATGTGCTGCGCAACCGGGTCGACCAAAGCGCTTTGGCGCGGTTGGTCGCACGCGGGTTGGTGCAACTGGCAGGGGTGACGCCCACGGATGCGAGCCATGTGACGGGGCATCTTTCTGCATGGGATGCCGATGCCGCGCGCAAGGCGTTGACCCTGTTCGGGCGCAAGCGCGGCGGGTCGGGGATGCGGTTCTGTCCTGATCCTGATGACCTCGCTCAGATCATCCTCGACCGATTGACCGACCAGACGACCTTGGCCCTGTTAGAGACCGCATTTGCCGAAGAAAAACCTGGTTTCGACCTGCCGCCAGAGGTTCTGGCGCGCCATGTGCTGATGCAGCGCGGCCTCTCGGGCCATCGCGGCGTGCTGCGGATCGATGCGGGGCTGAACTTACCTATGGTGGGCCTGGGCGCCTCGGCGGCGACCTACTATCCGGCGGTGGGCAAAAGGCTGAGCAGTGAGATGATCTTGCCCAAATACGCCCATGTCGCCAATGCCATAGGCGCAGTGGTGGGCCGGGTCACCATGCGCGAAAGCGCGACCATCACCGTACCGCAAGAGGGGGTGTTTCGCCTCCACCTCGCTAATGGCCCGCAGGATTTCCCGACCGCTGAAGGCGCTTTGTCCCAAGCGGAGCGCGCTTTGACCGAAGCCGCCCGTGCTCGCGCGGGGGCAGCCGGGGCGGCGGAGATTGAATGTCATGTTACGCGGGATATCCGGCTGGCGGATGTCGAGGGGCGGGAGGTTTTCGTCGAGGCCGCGCTGACCGTCGAAGCTTCGGGCCGCCCGCGGGTTGCGGTGGGCTAACCCCCGGCGCGGGGCCGGGGGCAGCGCTTCATTCTGCGGCGTCGCGTTTGGGCAGCACCCAATCGGCGCGCGGAAAGTGGCAGGTATAGCCGTTGGGCAGCCGCTCAAGATAGTCCTGATGCTCGGGCTCGGCCTCCCAGAAGTCGCCCACGGGCTCAACCTCGGTCACCACTTTGCCGGGCCAGAGGCCGGAGGCTTCGACATCGGCGATGGTGTCTTCGGCGACGGCTTTCTGTTCGTCGTTCACGTAGTAGATCGCCGAACGGTAGCTCATCCCGATGTCGTTACCCTGACGGTTCACCGTGGTCGGGTCGTGAATCTGAAAGAAGAATTCCAGCAACTCGCGGTAGGAGGTCTTCGCGGGGTCGAAGATGATCTCGATCCCTTCGGCATGGGTGCCGTGGTTGCGGTAGGTCGCATTAGGCACGTCGCCGCCGGTATAGCCGACGCGGGTCGAGACCACGCCGGGGCGGCGGCGGATCAGGTCCTGCATGCCCCAGAAGCAGCCACCGGCCAATATTGCGCGTTCGGTTGTCATGTCACATTCTCCACTTGGTTGAGATATTCGCCATAGCCTTCGGCTTCCATGTCGTCACGGTGGATGAAGCGCAGGGAGGCGGAATTGATGCAATAGCGCAGCCCGCCCCGGTCGGGCGGGCCATCGGGGAAGACGTGGCCAAGGTGGCTGTCTCCATGTTTGCTGCGCACTTCCGTGCGAACCATGCCGAGCGAGGCGTCTTCCAACTCTTCGACATAGGCAGGCTCGATCGGTTTGGTGAAGCTCGGCCAGCCGCAGCCGCTTTCGTATTTGTCCGAAGAGGCAAAGAGCGGCTCGCCCGAAACGATGTCGACGTAGATGCCCGGTTCCTTATTGTCGAGGTATTTGCCGGTGCCGGGGCGTTCGGTGCCGCTGCGTTGGGTAACGTGGAATTCTTCGGGGCTCAGCGCGTCAATCGCGGCATTGGTTTTCTCGTATTGCGGCATGGCGTCCTCCGTTCATGGGCTTGGCCTATTAGATGGGGTGTGGCGGTGAAATTCAAAGGGGGTGCGCCTCACACTGGCGTTATGCCCTGCGCTGGCGCGAGACTTGGACGGCGAGGATGCCGCCCGCGATGATCGCGACGCCAAGGATGTCGCGCGGCCCCAGCGTTTCGCCCAGCAGCAGCGCTGCGATGGCCACGCCGAAGAAGGGGTTGAGGAAGTGAAAGGTCGCCGCCCTTGTGGCGCCGATGCGGTTGACCAGCCAGAACCAGACCACAGTGGCGGCCAAGCCGGGCACGAGGCAGGTATAGGCGAAGGCAAGCGTCAGGCGCAGGCTGGGGTCGATGCGGGGTGTTTCGAACAGCGCGGTGGCGATGGAGAGGGCAACGCAACCGACGAGCATTTGCAGGCCCACAACCATCAAGAAGTTTCCGCCCGAGGTCGCGCCGCGCACCAACAGGGTGGCGGCGGTGAGGGCCACAACGCCGATGGCGCAGAGGATGAGGCCATAGAGGTCTACTTGCCCGCCCAAGCGCGCGCCCATGATGATGGCGACGCCGATGACACCGGCAAACAGCCCTGCGATGCCCAGAGGGCGCAGTTTTTCACCCAAGAAGGCCCAAGCGGCGAAGCCGACGAGCAGCGGCATGGTCGAGGCGATGATCGCGGCGAGGGACGCCTCGATGGTCTGCATGGCGATGAAGTTAAGGCCGAGGTAGACCGCGTTTTGCAGCACGCCGAAAATGATCGTCGCCCGCCATTGCGCGGGGGTGAGCCGCCAGCTTTGCCCCAAGGCCAGCGCGATGCCAACGCCGATCAGGCCCGAGATCAGGTAGCGCAGGGAAAGGGCCAGCAGGGGCGAGGCGTCCATCACGATGATGCGGGCAGAGGTGAAGGCCGAGGACCACATCACGGCAAAGGCCAGCCCCATGAGAATTGCGCGGATGTCCATGAAATGCCCCCTGTGCTGAACTTGCTAAGGAATGGCGGGTTTGTAGGGGGAGGGCAAGGTGGGTTTGGTAAGATGTGCCACCCGGCCCGGAAACAAGCCGGAGGCGATGGCCCTCCATCAATCCCACAACAAAAAAGGGCCGCCCGAAGACGACCCTTTCGTAAACGCTCAGCCCAAGGCTTACTCGTTCACGCTGTCCTTCAGCGCTTTCGCGATGGTCATCTTGACCACTTTGTCGGCGTCTTTCTTGAACTGTTCGCCAGTGGCGGGGTTGCGGACCATCCGCTCGGGGCGCTCACGGCAATAGATTTTGCCAACGCCCGGCAGGGTCACGGCACCGCCGGCGGACACTTCACGGGTGATCAGGTTGCAAACGGCGTCGAGCGCTGCGCCTGCGGATTTCTTGTCGGTGTCCATCTCTTCTGCCAGAGCAGCAACGAGCTGGGTCTTGGTCATCGGTTTTGCCATTTTATTCTCCTTAGACTGCCCGCTTTTTAGGGCCTCATGGCCGGAATGTAACGGTATGTTGTGGGATAACACAACGAATTGTGGCGCTATAAACGCGAAAACATGCGATTTTCCGCTGTTTCTAGCCCTATAGGAACGCCGTTTCGTCGAAGGACCGAAGTTTCCGGCTGTGGATCCGCTCCAGCGGCATGCGGCGCAGCAACTCCATGGCGCGGATGCCGATCATCAGATGGCGGGCGACTTGGGTTTTGTAGAAGTCCGAGGCCATGCCGGGCAGTTTCAACTCCCCATGCAGCGGTTTGTCCGACACGCATAGCAACGTGCCATAGGGCACCCGGAAGCGATAGCCGTTGGCCGCGATGGTGGCACTTTCCATATCCAGCGCCACGGCGCGGGATTGGCTTAACCGTTGCACCGGGCCGGATTGGTCGCGCAGTTCCCAGTTGCGGTTGTCGATGGTGGCGACGGTGCCGGTGCGCATAATGCGCTTGAGCTCATAGCCCTCCAACTGCGTGACCTGCGCCACCGACTGCTCCAACGCGATCTGGATCTCGGCCAGCGCCGGGATCGGCACCCAGACCGGCAGGTCGTCATCCAGAACGTGATCCTCGCGCAGGTAGCCATGCGCCAGCACAAAGTCGCCCAGAGCCTGCGTATTGCGCAGCCCGGCACAGTGGCCGACCATCAGCCAAGCATGGGGGCGCAGCACGGCGATGTGGTCCGTCGCCGTTTTAGCGTTGGACGGGCCGACGCCGATGTTGACCAGCGTGATACCCGACCCATCCGCCCGCTTGAGGTGATAGGTCGGCATCTGCGGCGTCTTCAGCGTTTCGGCCAAGGGCGCATCGGGGTCGGTGATCTCGGCATTGCCGGTCGAGACGAAGGCGGTATAGCCGCTTTCCGGGTCGCGCAGCATCTCGCGGGCGTATTGCTCGAACTCCGTCACATAGAACTGGTAGTTGGTGAACAGCACATGGGTCTGGAAATGCTCAGGATCCGTGGCCGTGTAATGCGCCAGCCGCGCGAGGGAGTAATCGACCCGCTGCGCAGTGAAGGGTGCAAGCGGGCGCACGTCATCCTCGGGCACATAGGTGCCGTTGACGATATCGTCATTGGTGGTCGACAGATCCGGCACGTCAAAGACATCGCGCAGGGTGAAGTCCGCCGCCCCCTCCTGCGGCACGTTCAGCGCGTTATCGCCGGACATGGCGAAATGCACCGGGATCGGCGTGGTCGAAGGGCCGACAATCACCGGCTGGTCGTGGTTTTCGATCAACAGGCCGATTTGCTGGATCAGGTAGTTCCGAAACAGATCGGGCCGGGTGATCGTCGCGGCAAAGGTGCCGGGAGAGGAGACATGCCCGAAAGACAGCCGCGTATCCACATGCGCATAGGAGGAGGTGCGAAACCGCAGCTCAGGGTAAAAGGCGCGGACGCGGGCATCGGGGGCCGAGCTCTCCATCGCCTTGGCAAAAGACTCCCGCAAGAAGGTGGTGGCCTGCTGATAGAGTTCGGTCAGACGGTCCACGGCAGCGGTCGCATCGCGGAAGCTTTCCGGGTTCGGGGTGTCCGGGGTCAGGATCGTTGTCATGTTTGCGGCTCTAACAAAGGTATGATTTCAAATTTCTGCACATCGACCAGCCCAAGGTCCGAGATCCGCAGTTCGGGGATCACCACGAGGGCCAGAAGCGAGTGCTGCATATAGGCGTTATTCAGCTTGCAGCCACAGTCGATCATCGCCTGAACGAGGGCTTCGGCATCGGCGGCGACCTCAGCGGCGGGGCGGTCGGACATCAGCCCGGCGATCGGCAAAGCCACCAGCGCCAGTTCCTCGCCCTCGCGGAAGATGGTGATGCCACCACCCACTTCGCGCAACCGGTTGGCGGCGCGGGCCATCTCCTCGGCATCGGTGCCGACGACGATCATATGGTGGCTGTCATGCGCCACGGTCGAGGCCATCGCCATGCGCCCCTCGTAGCCGAAGCCCGAGACGAAGGCGTTGGTCACCGTGCCGGTGGCGCGGTGGCGCTCGACCAGCGCGATCTGGCAGACCTCGCCGGTGCCCTGCACGCGGCCTTCGGTCACCGGCAGTTCGAACTTCAGCGCCCGTGTCGGGGCTTGGTTCTCGACCACGCCGATGACATTGGCGGTGACGGCATTGGCGCCCTCGGGGGCGGGGATGTCAAAGTCCGCCGCCGCGAGGTCGCGCGCCATGTTCACGGTGTTGCGCGCGCTGCTGGGCCAGTCGTAATGCGGGCAATCGACAAGGCAGTCGCCGCTTTCGGCCACGACCTCGCCCCGGGCGATCACCATCTCGACCGGGAAACTCGAAAGGTCCGAGGTCAGGATCACGTCGGCGCGGCGGCCCGGGGTGAGCGAGCCGATCTCGCGTTCCAGCCCGAAATGCGTGGCGGTGTTGAGCGTTGCCATCTGCAGCGCCACCAGCGGGTCGCAGCCGCAGTCGATGGCATGGCGCAGCACGCGGTTCATGTGGCCCTCGTTGGTGATGGTGCCCGAGTGGCTGTCATCGGTGCACAGGATCATGTTGCGCGGATCGAGCCCTTTCTCGGTGATCGCGGTGATCTGCGTCTTCACGTCGTACCACGCAGAACCGAGTCGGATCATCGAGCGCATGCCCTGCCGCATCCGCGCCACGGCGTCGGCCTCGCAGGTGCCCTCGTGATCGTCCGCCGGGCCGCCTGCCACATAGGCGGCGAAGGCGGGGCCGAGGTCAGGGGAGGCGTAATGCCCGCCCACGGTCTTGTTCGCGCGTTGCGTGGCCGCGATTTCGGCCAGCATCTGCGGATCGGCGTTGCTGACGCCCGGAAAGTTCATCATCTCGCCCAGACCCACGATGCCGGGCCACGTCATTGCCTCTGCCACGTCCTCGGCGGTGATCTCAAAACCCGTGGTTTCCAGCCCCGGGGCGGAAGGCGCGCAGGATGGCATCTGCGTGAAGATGTTGATGGGCTGCATCAACGCTTCGTCATGCATCATGCGCACGCCGTCGAGGCCCAGCACATTGGCGATCTCATGCGGGTCGGTGAAGGCCGAGGTGGTGCCATGCGGGATCACGGCGCGGGCGAACTCGGCGGGGGTGAGCATCGTGCTCTCGATATGCATATGCCCGTCGCAAAGGCCGGGCGCCATGTAGCGGCCCTTGGCCTCGATGATATGGGTATCATCGCCGCGGCAATGGCTGGCATCAGGCCCGACGAAGGCGATGCGCCCGGCGGCGATGGCGATGTCATGGTCGGGCAGGCATTCGCGGGTGTGCACATTCACCCATGTGCCGCCGGTGATAATCGTATCGGCCGCGCGCCGTCCGGCGGCGACCTCGACCAATTGCGCGGCCACATCGGGCCAAGAGGGGAACGTTTTATCTGTCATGTCCAAAGGTGACATAGGGCCGGGGGAGGTTCAAGCGATCACGCCATCGGAAAGGGCGCGCGATGTTGCCAGAGCGCGCCGCTTGCGGCTAACTGGCGCGCAAGGCATTTACGGAACGATTATATGAATTTTCTCTTTGTGCACCAGAACATGCCCGGCCAATACCGGGAGTTGATACAATGGCTGGCGCAGGCGGGCGGGCATCGCATTTATTTTCTGACCCAACGTCAAAATGCGCCGCAGCTGCCGGGGGTCGAAACCCGTGTCTACCGGCCCCATCACCGCCCCGACGAGAAGGCCTATGGTCTCTCGCGCATTTGGGAGGAAGCCTCAGGCAATGGGTTCGGTGCCGTCAACGCCGCCCAGCAGATCGAAACGCGAGAGGGATTTCGCCCTGACATCATCATTGGTCACGTCGGCTGGGGGGAGTTGAGTTTCTTCAAACAGCTTTGGCCGGATGTGCCGATCATCGGTTATTTCGAGTATTACTATAACATGACCGGCGGGATGGTGGGCTTTGACCCAGCCGAGAAAATCTCGGCCCATGCGCCCTACCTCAACCATGCCCGCAACATCGTACCGCTGGCCAATATTGAAACCGTCGATCTGGGCCATTGCCCGACCTATTGGCAGCGCGACCGTTTTCCCGAGAGCTTTCACCGCAAGCTTTATGTCTGTCATGATGGCATCCGCACCGATCAGCTCTTGCCCGACCCAGATGTGAGCCTGCGTCTAGGGCGTTTGGCGCGGCCCGTCACGCGCGAGGATGAGATCATCACCTATGTCGCGCGCAATCTGGAAAAGACCCGCGGCTTTCACACGATGATGCGCGCCCTGCCGCGTATCTTGGCCGAGCGGCCCCATGCGCGGGTGGTGATCGTCGGCGGCAATGAGGTCTCCTACGGCAAGCAGAGCGATCACCCCGGCGGTCTGCGCGGAGAGATGGCGGCGGAGTTGCAGGATAGGGTCGATTGGGACCGCGTGCATTTCGTGGGCAAAGTGCCCTATCCCGACTTCAAGAAGCTCGTGCAGATCAGCCGCTGTCACATCTATCTGACGATGCCCTTCGTGCTGTCTTGGTCCTTGCTCGAGGCCATGTCGATGCAGGCCACGATCGTCGCCTCTGACGTGGCCCCGGTGCGCGAGGCCGTGACCCACGGTGAAACCGGCCTGCTGGTGGATTTCTTCGACCCCGATGCGTTGGCAGCGCAGGTGGTAGAGGTGCTCGCCCATCCGCAGGATCACGCCCATCTCGGCCCGGCGGCGCGGGCCCATGTGGTTGAGAATTACGATTTCCTGACCCGCTGCTTGCCCGAACACCTCGCGCAGATCAACGCATTGGTGCCCGAGGGCAAGCGGATCGGCTAGGGTCAGTTGCTGAGGTTGCCGGCGGTATTCACCAGCCCGAAGACCGAACCGACAAGGCCCAGAATGGTGCGGGTGTCCGACAGCGGGCTTTCCGTCGCGAGCACCAGATCGCCGGATTGAATATGGAAATTCCGCGCCGAGAACAGCCCGTCGGATGTGGTCAGATCCAGCGTGAACACCACCCGCGTGCGGCGCGGGCCGCGCACGCCCGCACTCACCGCGCTGGCGGGGTATTCGCGCAGGATCAGGATGCCTTCGGGATCGGCGCGGGATTCGTTCACCCCGCCGATGATTGCCAATGCATCCAGTGCCGAGACTTCGTCGCGGTTGAAGGGAAACTGTGCCTCCCGCCCGGCGGCACCCAGCGACAGGAAGTAGCGGCGGTCATCTTCGATGATCAGCTTATCGCCCCCGATCAGCCGGGTGTCGAGGCTTGGGTTCTCGTAAAGCCGGTCGATCGAGGTGGTATAGATATTGGCGCCGCGCAGCAGTTTGACCTGCGGGTTTTCGATACTGGAGAGCACGCCGCCGCCAGCTGAGATTGCAGCGAGAACGGTGAAGTTGTTGTCTGGCATCAGGATGTTGCCGGGCTTGTTGACCCCGCCCACGAGGTCCACCGAATTGCCGCGTCCTTCGGTCATCGCCAGTTGCACCTGTGCGGAGGGCACGATCCCCTCAAGCTGCCGTTGAAGCAATTGACGGGCCGAATCCGGTGTGCGGCCAGAGACTTTGACCTTGCCGATATAGGGCATGAAGATGGTCCCGCTTTCCGAGACGCGAATGCCGGGCAGTGTGGCGACTTGTTGAGCCGGAGAGGTCAGCAAGGAGTTATCGCCGCTGTCCCAGACCAAAAGGTCCAGCCGATCGCCGGGGCGGATGACTTGGGCATTCGATCCCCGGCTGGCGCCGATCCAACTATGGCGCTTACTATCGGTTCGGGGCCAATGGGCAACATGGGGCAGAAAGGCATGGGTTACCGGATAGACAGCGATATCCGCATCTGGAGTCTCCGCCGCCCGTGTCACCTCTTTCTGAATGGCGGCACCGCGCGGAAGGTTTGCGCAGGCCGCGAGAGAAGATGCCAGCAGGATCGAGAGGAACAGCTTGCTGAGGTGCTTCATAAGATGCGCATCGCTTCCGAATGTTTTACCGGCAAACCGGGGTATTTGATCAATGTCTAATGTAAAATAACGGGTCTCGCAGAATGCTGCCTGCGCGGCCTATGATTACAATTCTAATTCGACAGGATAATGACTGAACTTATGGCGTCAATGATTTCAATGGGCAATGCGCTTTCGGGCAGGGTTCTGGCATCTGGCGATGTGCTTTTGCTTGGCGCGACGGGGCGGCTGGGCGGCATGCTGCGCCGCCATTGGCCAGAGCCGGAGGCGCTGCGCAGCCAGTCGAGAGAGCCGCGGCCCGGCTTTTATGATCTCAAGCTGCCGAATGCGGAAGAGAGCCCAAGCGATGCAGCCCTCGCAGCCGCAAGTGGGGCAGGAGCGATCATCTCTTTGGCGGGTGTGACGCCAGCCCGGGCGGGGGCTGGGGGTGCTGCCTTGGGAGATAACGCGACCCTCGCCTTAGCTGCGCTGAAACTGGCAGAGACGGCGGGGGTCCCGCGGCTTATCGTCGCCTCATCGGCGGCGGTCTACGGTGCAGAGGACGGCCCGCTGCGAGAGGACCTGTCCTGCGCTCCGCTGTCGGACTACGGCCGACAGAAGCTTGCGATGGAAAAGGCGGTGCAAGAGGCGAGCGGCGAGACCGCAGTCACCGCGCTACGGATCGGCAACGTAGCGGGGGCGGATGCGATCCTCGGCGGCTGGCGGCCGGGCATGCAAATTGATCGCTTCCCCAATGGTCGCACGCCAAGCCGCAGTTACATCGGGCCGGTGACCTTGGCGCGGGTGCTTCACGCGCTTTGCCAAGCAGTCAAACTGCCGCCCATTCTGAACATCGCGGCCCCCGGCGCGGTGGAAATGGGCGCGTTGCTGGATGCGGCGGGGCTGGCGTGGGAGCCCAAACCCGCCCCTGCCGCTGCCATTCCCGAGGTGCGGCTGGATACGAATGCACTTGAACGCCACGTCGATTTCACGCCAGAAACTCAAACGCCCGCCGGTTTGGTGCAGGAATGGCAGCAGGATATGAACAAACGATGAAGACCCATCAATGACTTGGCGCAAGCGCATTTTCGATCTGTTCTTCGCCAGCCTTCTCGTTGTCATCTTGGGGCCGATCCTGCTGGGCTTGCTGGTCTGGCTGCTGGTCAAAGAGGGGCGGCCACTTTTCCATGTGGCCGAACGGATGAAAACGCCGGAAGAGAGTTTCAAGCTCTGGAAACTGCGCACGATGACTGTGGCCGAAGAGGATCAGGGCGTATCGGGCGGCAACAAGGCCGCGCGGATCACCCCCACGGGCGCATGGCTCAGGGCGCGGCGCTTGGATGAGTTTCCCCAGCTGTGGAACATCCTGCGCGGTGATCTGAGCTTTGTCGGCCCCCGCCCGCCGCTGCGCGAATATGTTGAGCGTTTTCCCGAGGTCTATGCCGAAGTCCTGAAATCCCGGCCCGGCGTGACCGGATTGGCCACGATCCGCTACCACAAACATGAAGAACGGCTGCTGTCGCACTGCGAGACCGCAGCAGAGACCGATCGTGTCTATTGTCGCACCTGCGTCCCGCGCAAGGCGCAGCTTGATCTGATCTATCAGCGCCATCAAAGCATATGCTACGACTTTGATCTGGTGTTTCAAACCATTAGCAACCTCTTTCGCAGCAGTTAATGTTTGTGGTTGTCAGCAGAGTGTTGACGGGCAAATTAGTTAAGAATTGGTGTTCCTCACAAAATCATGGCATTATTTGCTGAAAATTTAAGCGAATGCAGATTCGAATGGTGATACATTAAGCGCTATTTACTGTTTTTGCGCTTCTTGGCGCTCTCGAAAAGCTCCATGGACAAAAGAGAGCTACTAATAGGTTTCGGCCGCGCTGCGGCTAATATACTCGTAAGCAGGAGACGGCGCATGCTGAGCATTATCAAGTCGCTGACCAAGCGGCAAAAGCGCGTGATCATGCTGACGCTTGACTCCTGCCTGATCCTGTTAGCTGCCATCATCGCTCTGGCGGTGCGCGGGCTACCTGAACCCTTCGTCGATGCCTTGTTGAATTATGCCCTCACGCTACCCATTACCCTGATCGTCGGCGTAATCGTTTCGATCCGCTTGGGGGTTTGCACAACACAACTCAACGCCTACGAGACCGCAGCGGTCGGAAGCACCGCAATACTCGGGACTATCCTTGCGGCCGTATCTCTGCTGGGCGCGACCCTTCTGGGACTGGATTTCCCAATCGGCGTACATGTGATGTTCGGGGCGATCTTTTTCTCTCTGGTGGTCCTGTCGCGGGTCATCTTGTTGCATATCGTGTTGCAAATCTACCGGACGGGCGACGCGCGGTGCCGCGTTTTGATCTACGGCGCAGGCACCACGGGGACGCAACTGGTTTCGGCCCTGCGCGGCCATGAAACGATCGAACCGATTGCTTTTGTTGATGACAATATCGCGCTTCAGGGGCTCAACGTCTCGAAGCTGCCGGTCTATTCCCCAGGGGGCATCGCTGAACTTACCGTCGAAAAGCAGATCGACCGCGTGCTGCTTGCCGTGCCTTCGCTCAGCACCCCCAAACAGGCCCAGATCGCTCGGCGGTTGGAAAAGCTAGGTCTTGAGGTGCAGACCCTCCCCTCCTTCGCGCAGCTGATCGGCGAAGAGGCTTTGGTCGACAAGCTCTCCCCCGTCTCTCCGAGCCGCTTTTTGAACCGGGATGAGGTCACCCCTTTGATCAACGAAGGGGGCGAGAGCTATGCGGGTAAAGTGGTTTTCGTCTCGGGGGCAGGCGGCTCCATCGGGTCGGAACTGTGCCGCCAAGTGTTGCTTTGTCGGCCCACCAAACTGGTGCTTTTCGAGTTGAGCGAACTGGCCCTCTATAACGCCGACATGGAGATCCGCCAGTTGGCCGAGGGCAGCGATATCGAAATCGTTTCGGTCTTGGGGACGGTGACGGATACCCGGCAGCTGCGCAAAGTGCTGTCGCAACACGGGGTCAATGTGGTCCTTCATGCCGCGGCCTATAAACATGTGCCCTTGGTCGAGGCGAACCCGCTGTCGGGGCTGGTGAACAATGTCCTCGGCACCCATGCTCTGGCCGAACAGGCGGCCCGGGCGGGGGTGGAGCGTTTCATCCTCGTTTCCACCGACAAGGCCGTGCGCCCGACCAATATCATGGGCGGGTCCAAGCGGCTTGCCGAACTCGTCATTCAGGATATGGCGCGCAAATATGGCGGTCCGGGCGGTGTCATCTTCTCCATGGTCCGCTTCGGCAATGTTCTGGGGTCCTCCGGGTCGGTCGTGCCACTGTTCCAAGAGCAGGTCAGCCGCGGTGGCCCGTTGACGGTGACGGACCGCGGGGTGGCGCGTTACTTCATGACGGTCGAAGAGGCCGTGCGCTTGGTCCTACAGGCCGGATCGCTGGCCCAAGGGGGCGAGGTCTTTGTTCTGGACATGGGCAAACCCGTGCCGATCCTCAAACTGGCCCGGCAGGTGATCGAGACCGCCGGATACACGGTGCGGGACGAAGACAACCCCGATGGCGATATCGAGATTGAGATCACCGGTCTGCGCCCCGGCGAAAAGATGACCGAAGAGCTCACGTTGAGCGGTCTGCTGATCAATACGGCCCATCCCAAAATCTATTCCGCGCGGGAAAACGGGCTGCACGAACTCGAAATCGCCTCTGCCCTGCGAGATCTGCGCGAAGCGCTGGTGGCGAATGACGAAGCGCTGGCGCGTCAGGTGGTCTACCGTTGGGTTGAGGGGTTCGCCCCGCCTGAGGCATTGCGAAGGTCCTCATAGCGAAGTGCATGGCAGGCTCGCTACCAACGGAGCACCGGGGTTAATCGCGCAGGTTCTAATGATCGCAGCGGATCGACCTCCTGAAAGAGTAAATCCACCGCTTGCCGCTTGTGGTTGCGGCCCAAGCGGGCCACTTTGGCGGTATGGATAAAACGCTTCTTTCCCTCGGCCATGGCTATAGCGCGCGGGCCTTGGCGGCCCGGTTGCTCCCGCAGGGCTGGCGCATCATTGGCACGACCCGTAGCCGCGAAAAACTGGATGAGATCGCAGCGACGGGGGTGGAGCCGATGGTCTGGCCCGGCAGCGATCTGTCTCCGCTTTTGCAAGAGGTGCCCAACCTATTGGTCTCTGCCGGGCCGGGGCCGGAGGGGGATCCGGTTCTGCTGGATTTACAGGATGAAATCACCGCGGCGGCCCCCCATTTGCGGTGGGTTGGCTATCTGTCGACCACCGGTGTTTACGGTGACCATGGGGGCGATTGGGTGGATGAGACGACACCGCTCACCCCCTCCACCCGGCGCGGCGCGGCGCGGGTGCAGGCGGAAGCGGCATGGAGTGCGATCCCCGGCCTGCCGCTGCATATTTTCCGGCTCGCGGGCATTTACGGCCCCGGGCGCGGACCATTCGCCAAGGTGCGCAAAGGCACGGCGCGGCGCATCATCAAGCCCGGGCAGGTCTTCTCGCGTATTCATGTGGAGGATATCGCCCAAGCCCTGGACCTGTCGCTGGCCAAACCGCAGCCGGGGGCGATCTATAACCTTTGTGACGATGATCCGGCCCCGCCGCAGGATGTGATCGGCCATGCCGCCGCGCTTTTGGGCCTGCCCTTGCCCCCGGCGGTGGACTTCGACAAGGCCGAGATGACCCCCATGGCTCGCAGCTTTTACGCGGAGAGCAAGAAGGTCCGGAACGATCACGCCAAGGCGGCGTTGGGCTGGCAACCGATCTATCCCGATTACCGCTCTGGTCTGGCCGCGCTGCTGGAGGCGGAAGACTGAATCCGAGGCACCGCCAGAGGCTCTGAATGCGTCAAGACGAACACACGTTGGCCCATTTGCTGGATAGCATGGAGCGCGCGGCAGAGAAGGAAGCGGTGTCGATCAACGACGTGCTGCATGAGATCGGGGACCGTTCGATCACCCCCCTGATCCTGATCGTCGCCTTGCTGCTGGTCTCGCCCCTGTCGGGCATTCCCGGCGTCTCGACCCTCGCGGCGGTGACGATCATCTTGCTGGCCGTGCAGGCCGTGACCGGACGGCGCAGGCTTTGGATGCCACAGTTCTTGTTGCGGCGTGAGGTGGCGGGCCATCGGTTGAGCGGCTGCGTGCGCTTTCTGCGCCGTCCTTGCGCTTTCGTCGACGGGCGTTGCAAGCCGCGCCTTCAGTTCCTCACCACCGGGCCGATGCGGTTCATCACACTGGTGGTGGTCACGATCATCCCGCTCGGTTGGCCCTTTATGGAGGTGCTGCCGATGATGTCATCGCTGGGAGCGGGCACCGTTGCCCTCTTGGTGTTTGGGCTGTTCACCCGCGACGGGCTTTTCGTGCTTTTGGGCTATGTCTGTGTCGTGATCACCTTGGTCGCGGGTGGCCTGCTGGTGCTGACCGCCGCCAGTTAGGCGCGCTGTGCGTCCAAGTCGCCGATCCCCAGCACTTCGAGCACCTTGGCAGCGATCTGTTCGGCGTTCATCCCCGCCACGGCATACATATCCGCCGGGCTGGCCTGATCGATGAAGGTATCGGGCAGCACCATGGAGCGGAACTTGAGCCCCTTGTCGAACACCGCCTCATCCGCCAGCAGCTGTGCGACATGGCTGCCGAAGCCGCCGACTGCGCCCTCTTCGATGGTGATCAGCGCTTCGTGGTCGTGGGCGAGCTTGAGGATCATCTCACGGTCCAGCGGCTTGGCGAAACGGGCATCGGCGATGGTGGGGGTGATGCCCTTGGCCCGAAGTCGTTCGGCGGCCTTCTCGACCTCCTCCAACCGCGTGCCAAAGGACAAAAGCGCGACTTTGCTGCCTTCGCGGATCATCCGGCCCTTGCCGATTTCCAACGGCGTGCCGCGCTCCGGCATCTCGACCCCGCGCCCCTCGCCCCGCGGATAGCGGAAGGCGATGGGGCCGTCGTCATGGGCAGCGGCGGTGGCGACCATATGGCGCAACTCGGCCTCATCGGCGGCTGCCATGACCACGAAACCGGGCAGATTGGCAAGGAAGGCGACGTCGAAGGCGCCCGCATGGGTCGGCCCGTCGGCGCCCACGAGCCCCGCGCGGTCGATGGCGAAACGCACCGGCAGGCGCTGGATTGCGACATCATGCACGACTTGGTCGTAGCCGCGCTGCAAGAAGGTGGAATACATCGCGCAGAAGGGTTTCATCCCCGCCGCGGCGAGACCCGCGCAGAAGGTCACGCCGTGTTGTTCGGCGATGCCCACGTCGAAGCAGCGGCTGGGGTGGCGTTCGGCGAAAAGGTCGAGGCCGGTGCCATCGGGCATGGCAGCGGTCACGGCGCAGATCTTGTCATCCTCGGCGGCCTCGGCCAGCAGGCTATCGGCGAAAACGCGGGTGTAGCTCGGCGCGTTGGAGGGGGCTTTCTTTTGCTCGCCCGTCACCACATTGAACTTGGCCGTGGCATGGCCGCGGTCGCGCGCGGCCTCAGCAGGGCCATAGCCCTTGCCCTTCTGCGTCTGGATGTGGATCAGGATCGGCCCGGTCGCGCGTTGATGCACGGTGCGCAGCACCGGCAGCAACTGGTCCATGTCATGCCCGTTGATCGGCCCGAGGTAGGAAAACCCGAGGTTTTCGAAGAGCGTGCCGCCCACGGCCATGCCTTTAAGCATATCCTTGGCGCGTTTGGCCCCCTCGCGGAAGGGCTCGGGCAGCAGGCTCACCGCGCCCTTGGCGGCGGCTTTGAAATCCTGAAACGGCGCTTCGGCGTAGAGGCGGCTCAGGTAGCTCGACATCGCGCCGACGGGCGGGGCGATGGACATCTCGTTGTCGTTGAGGATGACGATCAGGCGTTTCTTCAGGTCGCCCGCGTTGTTCAGCGCCTCATAGGCCATGCCGGCAGACATCGCGCCGTCGCCGATCACGGCAATCGCGTCGCCCAGACCTTCGGGGATCACGCCGCCCAGATCGCGGCCCACGGCAAAGCCAAGCGCGGCTGAGATCGAGGTCGAGCTATGGGCCGCGCCAAAGGGGTCGTAGGGGGATTCGCTGCGTTTGGTGAAGCCCGACAGCCCGTCCTTCATGCGCAGGCTGCGGATCCGGTCGCGGCGTTCGGTCAGGATCTTATGCGGGTAGCACTGGTGGCTGACGTCCCAGATGATCTTGTCGCGCGGCGTGTCGAAGACCGCGTGCAGCGCCACGGTCAATTCCACCACGCCAAGCCCCGCGCCGAGATGCCCGCCGGTTTCCGACACGGCCGAGATCGTCTCGGCCCGCAGTTCGCGCGCGACTTGGGTCAGTTCGGCATCGGACAGGTGTTTCAGGTCCGCAGGGCGGGTGACCTGATCAAGCAGGGGTGTGGCGGGTTTGTCACTCATCGGGGCCTCTCTGGTGCCGCATTGGCGCATGTGCCGCCCGGCTAGCTGTCGCGGGCAATAACGAAGGCGGCAGCGGCTCGCAAGCTCTGCGCCTCTGGTCCATATTCAGATAGGGCGTCGCAGGCCATGTCCACCAATTCGGCGGCGCGGGTCTTGGCCCCGGCCAGCCCGAGGTGGGACACGAAAGTGGCCTTGCCCGCCGCGTCGTCCTTGCCGACCGCCTTGCCGACCGTTTCGGCGTCGCCTTCGACATCAAGGATGTCATCCGCGATCTGAAAGGCGAGGCCGAGGTGTTTGGCGTAGGCCCCAAGGGCGGAGGCATCGGCATCCGCCATGCGCGGCCCGGCCATCGCGGACCATTCGATCAACGCGCCGGTCTTGCCTGCCTGAAGCGCCGTGATCTCGGCCAGCGACAGCGGGGCGGGGGCGGTCTCGGCGGCAATGTCCAATGCCTGACCGCCGACCATGCCACCGACGCCTGCCGCTTGGGCGAGGCTGGTCATCAAGGTCAGACGCGCCTCTGCAGGGCAGGGCGCTTGACCAAGGAGTTCAAAGGCCAGCATTTGCAGCGCGTCACCGGCCAGAACGGCAGTGGCCTCATCCCATTTGCGGTGCACTGTGGGCTGGCCCCGGCGCAGATCGTCGTCATCCATGCAGGGCAGGTCGTCATGCACCAGCGAATAGGCGTGCAGCGCCTCGATCGCCGCCGCCGCAGGGGCGGCCATGCCGGGGGCGATGCCATGCAGCCGGGCGGATTCGATCACCAGAAAGCCGCGCAGCCCCTTGCCGCCGCCGCAGGCATAGCGCATCGCCTCGGCCACAGGGCCATCATAGGTGCCGAGTGCTGTGTCGATCTGCGCTTGCGCCAGATCGCGGGCATGGGCAAGCGCCTCTGCCAAGGGACGGGGGGTGGTCTCTTGCATGTGGGCGGTCAAAGCCCTTCGACGGGTTTCAGCCCATTCGGGTTGCCATCGCCGTCAAGCGTGATCGCGGCGACCTTCTCTTCAGCTTCTTTCAGCTTGGTCTCGCAGCGCGCCTTAAGCTTGGCCCCGCGTTCGTAAAGCGCGATGCTTTCGTCCAATGCGACATTGCCGTTTTCAAGCTGGCCCAAGACTTTCTCAAGCTCGGTCATGGCGGTCTCAAAGTTCATCTCTTCTACGGGTGTGTCGGACATTGCGCGCCTCGTTTTCGGAATTTCGCGCGACAATAGAACTTCGCGCCGCGCATTGCCAGCGGGCTTGCGTGATGAATTTCACCGGCCCGTTTGAGCAGGCGGGCCTAGGTCAGTCCGGGGCCAGCATATAGCCCGCGCCGCGCACGGTTTGCAGGTATTGCGGCTGTTTCGGGTCGCTCTCGATCTTGCGGCGCAGGCGGGTGATTTGAACATCGACCGCGCGTTCCTGCGCTTGCCCCCGGTCGCGGCCCAGTTCCTCGACCAATTTGGCACGGCTCAGCGCGACACAGGGCTGGGCGGCGAAGATCTTCATCAGTTGAACTTCGGTCGCGGTGAGGCGCACCAGATCGTCGCCCTGCCACATCTCCCCCCGCTCCATGTCATAGCGGATCACGCCGAGCGACAGCACCTTTGGCGCGGTGTCGGCAGCAGTGGTGTCGGGCATTCGGCGCAGGATGGCGTTAATGCGCAGCAGAAGTTCTTTTGGCTCAAAGGGTTTGGGCAGGTAGTCATCCGCCCCGGCCTCCAACCCTTCGATGCGGTTGTCGGTCTCGCCCTTGGCGGTCAGCAGCAGGATCGGGGTTTGCAGGGTTTCGCGCAAAGCGCGGGTCAGGGCCATGCCGTCTTCGCCGGGCATCATCACGTCGAGCACGATGAGGTCGAATTCCAACCCCGCCAGCACCCGCCGCGCATGGGCCGCATCGCGGGCCGTGCTGACCAGAAAACCGTTCCGCATCAGGAACTTCTTCAACAGGCTGCGAATCCGCTCATCGTCGTCGACGACCAGCAGGTGCGGGTCGAGATCGTTCATGGGGCGCTTTCGCGCAGCCGGTCAAAGCTTTGGCGCATTTCGGGGTCCATCATGGCCTCCAATACCGTTCTGAAACCGGCCACGGCTTCGGGTCCGGCGGTGCGAAAGGCCAACCGCATGCGCGCGCGCTGAGCGTCTGATAGCTCCTGTTCCAGCGTGCGACCCTCGTCGGTCAGGAACAGATGCCGCTCGCGCTTGTCATTGCGGCCAACCTTGCTCTGCACCAGACCATCGGCGATCAACGTGCGCAAGACACGGTTGAGCGATTGTTTCGTGACCCCGAGGATATTGAGCAGGTTGTTCACCGTCGTACCGGGGGCGCGGTTGATGAAGTGGATGGCGCGGTGATGCGCGCGCCCATAGGCCATATCGGCCAGAATCCGGTCAGGATCGGCGGTGAAGCCGCGATAGGCAAAGAACATCGCCTCGATCCCCTGCCGCAGTTGTTCATCCGTCAAAAACAGCAGGCTGTCGCCGCTGCTAGGGGCCATCATGCGCCCGTCAGCCATAGTGTGTCTCATTCTCTCTCGGGCCTGTTGGGGATCAGTTTACGTCAGCGTTGTTGACATTCCAATAGTGAAAGGCTATCGAATCTCGTGTTTTGCGCAATTAAATGTCTGCATCTGCCGATTGTTGCGCAATTTTTGAAAAGATAGCGCGTCATTTGGAGGGGAAACACCATGGCAGGCGGATATGACAACCGGGATGGACACATCTGGATGGATGGCGAAATGGTGGATTGGCGTGAGGCCAACGTCCACATCCTGACCCATGCGATGCACTATGCGTCTTCGGTGTTTGAGGGCGAGCGCGCCTACAACGGCAAAATCTTCAAAAGCCGCGAGCATTCCGAACGGCTCAAGCGCTCGGCTGAGATGATCGACTTTGAGATCCCCTACACCATTGATGAGATCGAAGCTGCCAAGGCCGAAGTCCTCGCCGCCTCTGGCCTGCAAGACGCCTATGTGCGTGCGGTCGCTTGGCGTGGTGTGGGCGAAGACATGGGTGTCGCCTCGGCCCGCAACCCGGTCCGCATGGCTATCGCAGCATGGGAATGGGGTGCCTATTACGGCGATGCCAAGATGAAGGGCGCCAAGCTCGACATCTCCAAATGGAAGCGCCCCTCGCCCGAGACGATCCCGAGCCATGCCAAAGCGGCGGGTCTCTATATGATCTGCACCATGTCAAAACATGCGGCCGAGGCGAAGGGCTGCTCGGACGCGATGATGTATGACTACCGCGGCTATGTGGCCGAGGCGACGGGCGCGAATATCTTCTTCGTCAAGGATGGCGAAGTGCACACGCCGACGCCCGATTGCTTCCTCAACGGCATCACCCGGCAGACCGTCATCGACATGCTGCGCGAGAAGAACATCAAGGTCCACGAGCGCCACATCATGCCCGAAGAGTTGGAAGGTTTCGAGCAGTGCTGGCTCACTGGCACCGCCGCCGAAGTGACCCCGGTGGGGCAGATCGGCGACTGGAACTTTGAGGTCGGCGCGCTGACCCGTGAGATCGCTTTGGACTATGAAAAGCTGGTGCGCAGCTAAACGCTGCCGCTGAACTTTGCCAAAGTTACGCCGCCGTCCTGCAAACCCTTGCGGACGGCGGTTGCGATTTGAACGGCCTCTGCGGTGTCGCCATGCAGGCAGATCGTGTCGATCCGGCTGGGGATGTGTTTGCCGCTCTCGGTGATGATCGCGCCTGCCTTGACCATCTCGACCATCCGCGCCGCTGCCGCTTCCGCATCGTGGATCACCGCACCGGGCTTGCTGCGGTCGACCAGCGTCGCGTCGTCGTTATAGGCGCGGTCGGCGAAGATCTCCCCGGCCCATTTGCAGCCCAGTGATTTCACCGCCGCCTCCTGCGCCGTGGCGGCCAGCACCATGACGATGAGGTCGGGCGCCACGCTCAGCGCTGCCTCATAGAGGTCGCGGGCCAGTTCCTCATCCTCAGACGCCATATTCGCCAGCGCCCCGTGCAGCTTCAGGTGCCGCACTTGCGTGCCGACGCTGCGCGCCATGCCGACGCTCGCGGCGACCTGATAGCGGATCTGATTCTGCAAGGTGCCGCGCGGCACCGAGAGGCGGTTGCGGCCAAAACCGGCGAGGTCCATGAACCCCGGATGCGCGCCGATGCCGACGCCGTTTTCATGTGCCATGCGCATCGTGGCCGCCATCACGTCGGCGTCGCCTGCATGGCCGCCACAGGCGATATTGGCCGAGGTCACGACGCGCAGAAGCGCCGCGTCGTCGCCCATTTTCCAAGGGCCAAAGCTTTCGCCCATGTCGGCGTTTAGATCGACGGTGGTCATGTCTGCTCCTTCTCGAAGGGGTCGGTAGTGGCTGAAACCACGCCGGAGATCAGTTGATAGCCCAAAAGGTCGCGAATCCGCGCCGGGTCGCGCAACAGCGGTTGGCGGCGCTTGGGCAGGGCAGCGAGGTCGGCGCGGTGGCGCGTCTCGGCGGCCAGCGCTTCGTCGAGGTCGACGAAGGCGAATTGCAGCGCAGCACCCGGCTGGGCTTGGGCGACGATCGGCAGGTCGCAGGGGATCACCGTGCCGATGCGGGGGTAGCCGCCGGTGGTCTGGCATTCGCACATCAGCACGAAGGGCGCGCCGTCGCCGGTGATCTGGATGTCGCCGGGGGTGATGACTTCGGACACGATGGTCAACTGCCCGCCGGTGGCAAAACCTTCGCCGTCATGATCCATCCGTGCGCCCATGCGGTTGGCGCGCGGATCACGGCGAAAGGTCGTTTCGGTGAACCGCTGGCGGGTTCCCTCGTCGAAGGCATCGGTCTGCATGGAGGCGACGATGCGCACCCGCTCGGCCCCGAACCGGCTGTCGCGGGCCAGGGTGAGGTTCGCCTCACCGCCCTTATCGACCCCTAGCGGCAGAGTCTCACCACTTTGCAGCAGCGCGCCGATGCCAGCGGCCAGATGGCTGGCACGCGCGTTCATCACCGGCGCCACGTCAAGCCCGCCGCCGACATGGAGGTAGCCATAGGCCCCGTCCCGCGCGCCGCCGATGGTCAGCTTGGCCCCGGCGGGCAGAAGGTGGCTGGCGTTCCATGCAATCGGCTCGCCGTCGATGCTCACCTGCATCTGCGCCCCGGTCAGGGCGATGCGGGTGTCCTGATCGACCTCGAAACTGCCGCCGCTCCCGGCCATCTCCAGCGCGGCACTGTTGGGATCTTGCCCCAGCAGGGCCGCCCCTTCGTGCAGGGCAGTCGGGTCCGCCGCGCCGCCGTGGGTTAGGCCAACGGCGCGATAGCCGGGGCGACCAAGGTCTTGGATGGTCATGGCCGGACCGGCTTGATGGATGGTCAGCGTGCCGCTCATGTCAGCGCCTCCCGCTCCGCGCCGCCGGTGGGGTCGTCGGCGATGCGGTCGAACTCTTGCCGGGTGATCGACGGAAAGATCAACTCATCGCCCGGCGACAGCGGAAAGGGCATGTCGCTGCCCGGGCGGAAGGTGCGAAAAGCGGTCTGGCCGATGTGCCGCCAGCCGGTGGGGGAGGCATTGGTGAAGATGATCAGCTGCCGAATGGCCACCACCAGCGACCCCGGCGGCACCGATTTCGTCAGCCCCTGCTGGCGCGGGATGTCCCAATGCGGGGGCAGTTCGCCCATGTAGGGCTGCCCGGGGGCGAAGCCGATGGTCAGCACCCGGACCCGCGCCTGCGACAGTTCCGCAATGGCCGTGTCGGGGTCGAGGCCCGCGGCCTCGGCGGCCTCCTCCAACTGGGGGGCCAGATCGGTGCCATAGACCGTGGGCACATGCCACAGGCTGCGCCCGGCGGGGAGGGCTTCGGCGAACCAGTCGCGGGTTTCGAGCAGTCCGCGCAGGCGGTCGGTCATCGTGGTGATGGCCTCTTGGGAGACCTCGAATTGCACGAAGGTCGACACCAGCGAGGTGCTCGTCTCGCTCACCTCGGGCCAGTCCTGTTCCTCTACCGCCGCGCGAAAGGCGAGGGCGGCGCGGTTGGCCGGTTCGGACATCTTCTCGGCAAAGGTGACCAATAGGCCGGAGAGGCCGACACTGCGGATGCGGGGCCAGTCAGTCATTGCGAAGCATCCTTTCGTAAAGGCGCGGCAGCAGCACCGGGGTCAGATACATCGGCAGTTGCCAGCAGCCGATAAAGATCATCAGCGGCGCGATGACATCCGCAGGCAGCGCCACGAGAAACAGCGCGATATTGCGGTTGCCCGCGCCGATCGCCAGTGGTCCGGCCACGGCGCGCAGCGGGCCACGCCGGGTCAGCAGCAACGTGCCCGCCTGCAACAGATAGCTTAGGGCGAAGGCCAGCAGCGTCCAGCCCGCCACGGCCCATGGATCGCTGCGCAGCGCGGGGTTCAGCGCCGCCATCAACCCCACAACGATGACCGAGAAGGCGAGCACCGATGCGCCGTCCAGCGCCTCGGTCTGGCGCGGGGTGGGATGGGGCAGAAAGACATGGCGCAGGGCAAAGCCCAGCCCCGTCGCGCCAAGGATCACCGCCAAGAGCCGCAGGGCGGCGAGGGCGATTTCCGAGGCCGGGCCGAGTTGCGGCAGGGCTGCCAGCACCGGCAGGACGGTCAGCGGAAAGGCGGCGGTGCCCAGCACCATCAGCTGCATCATCCGCCCCGCGTCGAGCCGCATCAACAGGGCGAGGTTCACGCTGCCCGTCAGCGCCGGGGCCGCCGCGGCAAGGGTCACGGCCAGTGCCGCAGGGGTCTGCCCCAGCCCGGCCAGCACGAAGCCGCCCAGCAGCAGCAGGGGCAGGAGCGTCTGCAAGGCCAGCACCGAGGCCAGCCCCCAGATGAGATCGCGCACTGCCCCAAGGGCCGCGCGGTGCCCGATCCTGAGCGCGGTGATCGTCAGCAGGGCCGCCACCATCTGCGGCAGCCACCCGGCCAGCGCCGCCGCAAGGCTGGGCAGGGCCAGCCCCGCCAGCAGCCCGACGATCAGGCAGGCCCGCGCATGGCGCGAGGGCAGTCTCAGCATATAGCGCATGGCCCTTCACCGCTAAACCGGTGCGCTGCGCAGGTTTTCGGGCAGCCATGTGGCCACTTCGGGGAACCAGATCAGGACGAAGACCATGAAGACCATGATCGCGAACATCGGCAGCGCGGCCTTGGTGATATAGCCCATCTCGTGGTTGGTCATGCCTTGCAGCACGAAGAGGTTGAAGCCAATCGGGGGGGTGATCTGCGCCATTTCAACGACCACGACCACGAAGATGCCGAACCAGATCAGATCGATGCCCGCGCTGCGGACCATCGGCTCGACCACCGCCATGGTCAGCACGACCGAGGAGATGCCGTCGAGGAACATGCCCAGCACGATGTAGAAGACCAAGAGCGCCATCAGCAGCTCGAAGCGCGAAAGCTCCATCGCCGCGATCCCGTCGGCCAGCGCGCGGGGCAGACCGGTGAAGCCCATCGACAGTTTCAGGAAGGCCGCGCCCGCAAGGATCAGTGCGATCATCGCAGAGGTACGCATCGCCCCCATCAGGCTCTCGCGGAAACTGTGCCAGTTCAGCGAGCCTTGGAACAGCGCCAGCGTGAGGGAGCCGATGACGCCGATGGCCGCCGCCTCGGTCGCCGTGGCAAAGCCGAGGTACATGGACCCGATCACGACGGTGATCAGCGCAAAGACCGGCAGCAAGAAACGCGAGTTGCGCAGTTTTTCGCCAAAGCTCATCCCGGTCTCCGCATCGGGGTTCCAGTCCTTCGACAACATGCTGGTGACGGCGACATAGCCCATGAACATCAGCGCCAGCAGCAGGCCGGGCAGGACGCCGGCGAAGAAGAGTTTGGTGATGCTTTCGTTCACCGTGACACCATAGACGATCAGCGCCAGCGAGGGCGGGATCATCAGGCCCAACGTGGCGGCCCCGGCCAGCGTGCCGATGATCATCTTTTCAGGATAGTTGCGCGCGCGCAGCTCGGGGATCGACATCTTGCCTACGGTGGTCAGCGTCGCGGCGGAAGAGCCCGAGACGGCGGCAAAGACCGTGCAGCCGACGATATTGGTATGCACCAGCCCGCCCGGCAGTTTCGCCAGCCAAGGCGACAGCCCGCGGAACATGTCCTGCGACAGCCGCGTGCGGTAGAGGATTTCGCCCATCCAGACAAAGAGCGGCAGCGCGGTCAGCGTCCAGCTTGAGGAACTGGCCCAGATCGTGGTGATCATGGCGTCGCCCACGGGGCGGGTGGTGAAAAGCTCCATCCCGACCCAAGCCACGCCCATCAGGGCGAGGCCAACCCAGACACCGGTGCCGAGCAGGAAGAAGAGAACGATCAGAAACAGGGTAATGGCATAGATCTCGGTCATGGCGTCATTCCCCGAAGCTTTGATCGACTAGGTCACGGGTGACGCGGTGGTCGCCCTTGAAGATGAGGTGCAAAAGATTGTCCGTCAGCGCGATGGCAAGGATGCCGCCGCCGATCACCATGACAGATTGCGGAATCCAAAGGGCCGTAGCGTCTTGATCTTGGCTGACTTCGTGGAATTTCCACGACCAGTAGACGAACCAATAGGCGTAATAGGTGAAATACCACGCGACCGCCGCCGCCACGGCGAAACACCAGATATCCAGCAGCCGCTTCCCGCCCGCGCTCAGCGCGTTAAGCAGGATCGAAACGCGGATATGCGAGCCGCGGTTGAGCGCATTGGCGAAGGCAAGGAAGCTGGCCCCGGCCATGGCATAGCCCGCATAGCTGGCGGCGCCCGGAAAGACGTTGCCAGTCCAACGGGCGACCATCTGGGCCACGATCAAGGTAAGGATGGCCACCAGACAGAGCGCGGCAAGCGCCCCCGCCCCGGTATATAGCCCGTCCAATAGTCTGCGCAGCGCCTTCATGCGGCTCTCCCTCCGTCAAATCATGCCCGGGCACGAGAACGGCGGCCCGGGTGACGGGCCGCCGCAGGTTTCGTGATTACTGCATCGCCTTGTAGTCGTCGACGATCGCCTGACCGTCTTCGCCCGCGGCTTCGAGCCACTCTTGCGTCATGGTCTCACCCACTTCGCGCAGGCCCGACATCAGCTCTTCGCTGGCCGGTTCCACGTTCATGCCGCCTTCGCGCAGCCCATCATAGGTGAACTGGGTGTAGTCCTTGGACGCTTGCAGGCCACGCTCTTCGGCCTCGGTCGCGCAGGTGGTGATCGCCTCTTTGTTCGCGTCCGAGACTTCGGCCCAGACATCGGCGTTGATCATCACATAGTTGCGCGGCAACCATGCGTCGACTTCGTAGAAATGCGTCAGGCTCTCCCAGACCTTCTGGTCATAGCCAGTGGCACCCGAAGAAATCATTGATTCCGCGACACCGGTGGCGAAGGCTTGGCTGACTTCGGCGGCCTCGATGGTGACGGGCGACATGCCGGTCAATTCAGCCAGACGCGCGGTGGTGTTGTTGTAGGAGCGGAACTTCACGCCCTTCATGTCTTCGACCGAGTCGACTTCTTTCTTGAAGTAGAGCCCTTGGGGCGGCCATGGCACGTTATAAAGCAAGACGAGGTTCTGCTCTTCCAGCACGGATTCAACCTTGGGCTTGGCGGCTTCCCAAAGCTGCGCGCTCGCCTCGAAAGAGGGCGCGAGGAAGGGGATGGAGTCAAAGCCGAAGACCGCGTTCTCGTTCTGGTGGCCGGAGAGCAGGCGCTCGCCCAGTTGGACCTGCCCGGTCTGGATCGCGCGCTTGATGTCCGCGCCAGCAAAGAGGGCGCCGCCCGGGTGCACGGTGATCTCGATCTCGCCGCCGGTCTTCTCGCCCACGCATTCGGCGAATTGCACGCCGTTCTCGGAGTGGAAGTTCGAGGCCGAATAGGCCATCGGCATGTCCCATTTCTCGGCCGCGAAGGCGGGCATGGCGGTGCCCAGCGTCAGCGCGGTCATTGCCGCGCCTGCCATCAGTCTTGCTGTCAGTGTCATGTGGTTTCTCCCTTGTTGTTGCAGTCCCACGCTTGGCGTCATCCGTCGAAGCGTTGGGGGTGATACGGGGTCAGATCCGTGTTTGGCGTCTGCCCCGTGATCAATCCGGCGATCAGTCGGCCCGTTTTCGGACCGCCCGTCAACCCGATGTGATGGTGCCCGAAGGCAGTGTAGACCCGGCTCGTCCCGATCTGCCCGATCAGGGGCAGCGAGTCGCTGGGGGCGGGTCGGTGCCCCAGCCATTCGATCTCTTCCTTGGCGGTGAGATGGGGAAAGGCGGCCTTGGCCTGACGGCGCAGCAGCGCCAGGGGGGCTTTGGACGCACCCGCTTCCAGCCCGCCGAACTCGACGATCCCGGCACAGCGCAGCCCTTCGGCCATGGGCGTGGCGACAAATTTGCCCGCCGCCATCATGGTGGGGCGCGATGGGCCGCCCTCGGCATCCTTGAAGACGATGTGGTAGCCGCGTTCGGATTCCAGCGGCACGTTGATCCCCAGTTTGCGCATGAGCGTTTTCGACCAGACACCAGTCGCCAGCAGCACGTCATCGCAGGGCAGGGAGCCTTGATCGGTGAGGACCGAAGTGACCTCCTCGTCGGTGATCGCCACGTCCTGCACCTCGGCCTGCCGGATGGTGCCGCCAATCCCCCCGAAAGCCTTGGCCAAAGCCCGAACATAGCCGCCGGGGTCGGCGATGAAGCCGTGGTCGGCCAGCCGTGCGATGCAGGTGATCTGCGGACCATAGGCCGGGTCGAATTCCCTGACCGCGCCGCCTTCGATGATGTCCGGCTCGAAACCCGCCTCGCGGCGCAGCGCCCAGGTGTAGGCCTCAGCCTCAAAGGCAGCGCGGTTGGTATAGGCAAAGCAATAGTCGCTGTCGCGAACCCAGTCCTCCAGCCCCAGATCGGCGCAGAGGGCTTTGTGCTGCGCCACGCTGTCGCTCACGATGGGCACCAACCCGGCAGAGATGCGGCGGGTATCGCGGTCATTGGCGTGGGCCATGTAGCGGCGCAGCCATGGCAGCAGGCGGGGCAGATAGGGCCAGCGCAGGAACAGCGGAAACTCAGGGTCGCGCAGCATCCCCGGTGATTTGCGCAGCAGGCCCGGCCCGGTCACCGGCGCGACGCCCGCCGCCGCCAGCACGCCACCATTGCCATGCGAGGTGCCGCGCCCCGGCTCAGCCCGGTCGACCAGTGTCACCTCCGCCCCGGCGCGGCGCAGCCAGATCGCAGCAGAGACGCCGACAATCCCGGCGCCGATAACGACGACATGCCGGTTCATGGGTGGTGGCTTTCGATTTCGCGTTGGGTCATGGCTTGTTTCCTTTGGGGCATCTTTTACACAAAAAATCATCACGTCAACAAAATGCTGATAAAATGTCATCGTTAGAGTTTCGCTTGTCTCGTCCTGCCCGCAAAGGCACCCTGCGCCCAAACGGAGGGCATATGACAAACGAGACGGGCGCGCGGCTGGGAATCCTCATGCTGGACACGCGGTTTCCCCGCATTCTGGGGGATGTCGGCCATGCGGGCAGTTGGGATTTCCCGGTGCGCTACGCCGTGGTGCCGGGGGCCACGCCTGAAGCGATCGTGTGCGACGATATCGAGCCCTTCGTGCAGGCTTTCATCGCCGCGGGGCGCGACTTGATCGCCGAAGGCTGCACCGGCATTGCCACCACCTGCGGGTTCTTGGCGCTGATCCGGCCTCGCCTCGCCGAAGCGCTGGGCGTGCCCGTTGCCGCCTCTGCGTTGGAGCAGGCGGGGCAGATCGCGGCCTGCCTGCCGCCGGGGCAAAGGGTGGGCATCTTGACGATCTCCGCCGCCACGCTTTCGCCCGCCCATCTGCACGCGGCGGGCGTGCCCGAGGGCAGCCCGGTGGTGGGGATGGAGGGCAGCGGCTTCGCCCGAACGATCCTCGGCAATCTGCCCGACCTCGACGTGGCGCAGGCGCGGGCCGAGATGGTGCAGGCAGCGCAGCGGCTGGTGGAGGCCCACGCGGATGTCGGGGCGATTCTTTTGGAATGCACCAACATGGTGCCATATGCTACGAATATCGCGGCAGCGACCGGGCGGCCCGTGCATTCGATCCACAGCTATCTCAACTGGTTTCACGCAGGGCTGCTGCCGCCCCGTTTCGACTAAAGCGGCGCGCGCAGCCAGCCGTCGGTGAAGCTGATCCGGCGCACCCCGGCCAGCGGCAGGAGGCGGTGCAGCTCTGCCTCGAAGGCCGCTTGCCGCCCCTTGCCCCAGCGAACCCCGCGTTCGGGCCAGAGCGCGGTGACGTGCAAGACGTCCAGATCGCGATGCGCCTTCATATCGACCCGTCCCACCAGCCTGTCGCTCTGTAGCAGCGGAAAGACATAGTAGCCGTATTCGCGCTGCGCCTCGGGCACGAAGACCTCGATCCGGTAGTCGAAACCGAAAAGCCGGGCGGCGCGTTTGCGGTCGCGCAGGGCGGGGTCGAAGGGGCTGAGCACCCGGAGCCGTTTGGGCGGTTCGCGGGTAAGGGCGGGGTCATCGGCCCAGCCGGGGCGGGCAAAGGCGGGGCGCAGGCTGCCGTCGGCCGCCTCAATGTCGATCTCCTCCAGCCGCCCCGCGCCTTGTTCTGCCGCGCACCAGCCGCGCGCCTCGGCGGGGGAGATATGGGCCCAGAAGGCGGCCAATTCCCCTGCCGTGGCAAAACCCAAGCGCGCCAGCGCCTGATCGCAGCACCAGTCGATCGTCTGCTCTATGTCGGGGGCATGCGCCGGGTCGCGCAGCGCGGCGGGGACCACCCGCTCGGTCAGGTCATAGCGCTTGCGAAACCCCTCGCGCCCGGTCACAGCCAGCGCGCCGCTGCGCCACAGATACTCCAGCGCGGTTTTCGACGGATGCCATTGCCACCAGCCCCCGCTGCTGCGCGGCTCGTCGCGGCCCACGTCGGATGAGGTGACGCTGCCCTCGGCCCGGACCTGCGCGAGCACGTTTTGCATCTGTGTTTCGAAGTCGTGCCGCTGCCAATCCTTCCAGCGGCCCAGCAGCTTGGCCGCATCGCGGGTTCGGCGCAGATGCCATTGCGGGTAAAATTCCATCGGGATGACGGCGGCGTCATGGGTCCAATGCTCAAACAGCGCCCGGTCTTTTTCATAAAGCCGCTTGAGCGCAGCGGGGCGATAGCGCGGACGGCGGGCGAACAGGATCAGATCATGCGCCCGCGCCACCGTGTTGATGCTGTCGAGCTGCACAAAACCCAGATCATGGATCAGCTTGAGCAGTGCCGCGCCCTTGGCCGGGCCCTGCGGCGGGTCCGACAGCAGGTGACGCGCCAGAAACAACCGCCGCGCGGCGGCATTGCCGAGCCTTGGGCGACTCACCCCTGACGGCGGCGGCGCAGGGTGTCGCCCAGCGACAGTGTTGGCGTCAGGGTGATCTGGGTCTGCATTTCCGGGTCCGGCTCGGGCTGGGTCTGGTTGAGGATGATCCGCGCCGCGGCCTGACCGATCTCGTTCCGGCAAGCGTCCATCGTCGCCAATTGACGCGGCAGACCTTGCAGCAGCTCGACGTTGTTGAACCCGGCAAGGCCGATCTGACCGGGAATGTCGATGCCTTGGTCGATCAGATGCAGCAGCCCGCCCGCGCCGATCATGTCATTGGAGTAATAGAGAAAATCAAGGTCGGGTGAGCGTTCGAGCATCTCTTGCGTCATCTCGCGCCCTTTGGCCAGCGCGGAGCCGCCGGAGTAAAAGGCCCGGTCTTCGATCTCGACCCCCGCCTTGGCGAGCCCTTCGGTAAAACCTTCAAACCGTTTCCGCGCGCGGTGGTCGAGGGGCATTTTCGTGCCCATGAAGCCAATCCGCTCATAGCCCTCGCGCAGGATCGCCTGCGCCATCTCGCGCCCGGCGCGGCGGTGCGAAATCCCCACCATCGCATCGACGGGTTTGCCATCGGTGTCCATGATCTCGACCACCGGAATGCCCGCATTGCGCAACATGGCGCGGGTGGCGTCGGAATGCTCCAACCCCGCGATGATCACCCCAGAGGGCCGCCATGAGAGCATCTCATAAAGCACCCGCTCTTCCTTCTCGGGCAGGTAGTCCGTCACCCCCACGACTGGCTGCAGCGGCGTGTCTTCGAGCACTTGGTTGATGCCGTTCAGAACTTCGGGGAACACCATATTGCCCAGCGAAGGGATCACGACCGCCACAAGGTTCACGCGCTGGCTGGCCAGCGATCCGGCGATCTGGTTGGGCACATAGCCAAGCGCCTTGGCGGCGGCGAGAACACGGTTGCGGGTGGCTTCCGACACGTCACCGCGCTTGCGCAGGACGCGGCTGACCGTCATCTCGGAAACGCCGCAAGCATCGGACACATCACGCAGGGTCAACGGGCGTTTGGGGGGTGTGGTCAATTTGGTTTTCCTGTTTTCCTCACCCATAGGTAGCGCGAAGCGGGAGGCGCGATCAAGCATTGCCGCAGCACTGCTGCGAGGCGCAGTCATTCGGTTGCCAATCTGCCGATGACATCGCCAGACGCTTGCGTTAAACCCAAGCCTGTCGGCCCCGTGGCTCAACTGGATAGAGCAGCCCCCTCCTAAGGGGCAGGTTGCAGGTTCGAATCCTGCCGGGGTCACCATTAGCATCCTCACCCCCTTGTGCCTTGAAATCCCCATCCGGTCTGTCAGATTGCCCCAGATATAATCAGGAATGGCAGAGGCTTTGATGAAAACAGGAACTTTTGTGATCGGGGCGGCCTTGCTGGCCGTTGCCGGATGTACGGTACCGGCGAGTGGGCCGCAGGGCGGCTCGGCCCGTGTGGGCAATCTGCCGGAGGCGGTGGTGAGCCTTGCCGCGCCGAACCAAGATTTGTCGACGGCGCGGTTGCTGCCGGAGGATGGCTGTTATTGGTATCAGCACAACGGCCCGGTCGAGACGACGCTGGTGCCGCTGCGGGCGGTGGGTGGCAATCCGATCTGCACCAAACGCCAAGCCTGACATAACAACGGGGGCCGCCAAGCGGCCCCCGTTATTCGTTCCAGCTTAGCTGCTGGCAACAACGCTTTCTTCCGCCGAATAGAGATAGGCCGTCGAGCCGGTCTGCACATTCGGGTAGAGCTGGTTGATATGCGCCATGATCATCCGCACACAGCCTGAGCTTGCCCGGCCCCCAATGCTTTGTGGCTGCGGGGTGCCGTGGATGCGCAGATAGGTGTCGCGGTTCCCTTCAAAGAGGTAAAGTGCGCGCGAGCCAAGGGGGTTTTCCGGGCCGGGCGGCACGCCGTCCTCAAGGCCCGCGTAGAGCTCGGGATCGCGCTTGATCATGTTTTGGGTGGGCGTCCAATGCGGCCATTGCACCTTGCGTTTGATCGTATAGGTGCCCGGCTCATAAAGATTGCCACGCGCGATCGCCACGCCGTAGCGCATGGCGGTTCCGCCCTCTTCGATATGATAGATATAGCGTGCCACCGCATCGACGTGGATGTCGCCGACGCGCAGGTTGTCATTCGCCACGACCCGCTGCGGCAAGAAGCGCGGGTGGACGCCCCAAGGGTTGCTCGTCGCCGGGTCAAAGCCTGCTGGGGTGACCTGCGCATCCCAAGCGGCCTTCTCTGCCGCGCTTGGGCGCGTGCGGGCCATCAGGGGGGTGGCAATCGCGCCGGAAAATAGCGCCGTGGTGGTCTGGATGAAATGACGTCTTGTCAGCATGTGGTCGCTCCGTGGTTGACCTCTCTGCGCGGGGCAGGGTCGTATGCGTGTATGAGAGACTAACGGCCTTTCTCCGCTGGAGGTTCAAGGAAGAAGGCGGTTGCTGAAGATATTGTGATCTAAAACACACGGTTTTCACCGAAAAAACGGGGCGCGGGCGGGTGGGCGCGCGCCCCGAATGCTGCGGGGGTCGGAGGTAGGGAGGGCTTGGTCAGCCGCGCCCGCGGTAGGGCGGCACCCCTTGATCGGGGATCCAGACGCCCTCGGGCAGGGGGCTGGTTTGCCAGAATACATCGATGGGAATGCCGCCGCGCGGATACCAATAGCCGCCGATCCGCAGCCACTGCGGGGCAAGGAACTCGGCCAACCGCCGGGCGATGGATATGGTGCAATCCTCATGAAAGGCGCCGTGATTGCGGAAGGAGGTCAGAAACAGCTTGAGCGATTTCGATTCCACCAGCCACGGGCCGGGCACATAGTCGATCACCAGATGGGCAAAGTCGGGCTGGCCGGTCATCGGGCAGAGCGAGGTGAACTCCGGCGCGGTGAAGCGCACGTTATAGGCCACATCGGCCTGCGGGTTCGGCACACGCTCAAGCTCGGCTTCTTCGGGGTTGGCGGGGATGCGGGTTTCCCCGCCGAGCTGTTTAAGATTGCTATAGATGTCGTCGGACATGGGGGTCTCCATCGGTCAGACGCCGCGCTTGTTGCCCCAGATCAGGACATGAAGCTGCGGCAGGATACGGGGGGCGAACCAGTGATCGGTCATGGCAAGCTCGGTCAGCCAGCCCAAACGGTCGGCCAGCGCCTGCGGGTCCACCGGCGTGGCGGGGTCGACCTCGGGGTTGCCGGGTTGAAGGTAGAGCGGGATATCGAGGTGATGGGCATGCACTTCGCGCGCCCAATGGTAGTCGATCTCGTCGAAGATCACGATCTTCATCACCTGCTGCCGCGCCTGCGCGCCGAGGGTCCGGCAGGCGCCGAATGCGTCCCAATCGACGCGCTCACCGCTTGATGGCGGTTTGGGGGAGAGCACGAGCGTATCGAGCTCGGCAAACCATGGCCGCGCGATAGAGCCTTGGGTCTCGCAGGCGAAACGATAGCCCGCGGCTTTGCCCATGCGGATCAGGGGGCCGAAATCTTGTATCGCCGGATTGCCGCCCGAGAGGGAGACGGTCAGCGGTTGGTCCTTGGAAAGCTTGCGGATCTGGCGCCAGATGTCCTCGGTCGACATGGGGGTCCAGCTATGGCGGTACTGGCTGTCGACGGCATGCAGGCTGTCGCACCAGCTGCACCGATAGTCACAGCCGCCCGCGCGGACGAATACCGTCGGCTCTCCGATCAGCGCGCCTTCGCCCTGAATGGTGGGGCCGAAAATCTCGGCAATGCGCAGGGTCATGGCCGGTATTCCGCCCATGTTTTCGGGGTCTCGCTGACCAGCACGGCAGAGGTCTCGGGCCAGCGGGCGGCGCACCAGTCGTGGAAATGTTTCGCCATGTTCTCGGCTGTGGAGGGGCCGTCCAGCACATCGTTCAGATGCCGGTGGTCAAAGTGATCGTCGATATAGGCCTTGAGCGGTTTCAAGTCGTGGTAATCGCGCACGAAACCATCGGCATTGAGCGTCTTGGCGGCCAGTTCGACCACGACGATGTAGTTGTGCCCATGCAGCCGCGCGCATTGATGATCGTCGGGCAGGTGGCTCAACTGGTGGCTGGCGGAAAAGTGGAATTCCTTGCGAATACGGAACATCAGCCTTTCCCCCGTGCGGCAAGGGCCTCGGTCCAATAGTCGGGATCGGCATAGACCGTCGGGTCGCTGACCTCGGCCAGATGAAAGGCTTCGCGCCGTTCGACACAGGTGCCGCAGCGCCCGCAATGGACCGCGTCGCCCTTGTAGCAGGACCACGTCTCAGCGAAGGGCGTGCCGTGCTGCGCGCCTTGGCGGACGATCTCGGCCTTGCTGTGCTCGACGAAGGGCGTGTGCAGCCGCACGTCGGCATAGCCGTCGAGCGCGGCCTGCTGCATCGCATCGAAGGCGCGGGTGAAACCGGGGCGGCAGTCGGGATAGATGAAGTGATCGCCGCCATGCACGGCAGTGGCTACCGCCTCATCCCCCTGCGCGGCGGCAATGCCAAAGCCGATCGACAGCATGATCGCATTGCGGTTCGGCACGACGGTGATCTTCATCGTGTCTTCGGCGTAATGCCCATCGGGCACGTCGATATCGTCGGTCAGGGCGGAGCCCGATAGCGCCGCACCGATCCCGCGCATGTCGATCAGGTGAAACGGCACGCCCAATCGTTCGGCCGCCGCCCGGGCGAAATCGACCTCTTTGCGGTGACGCTGGCCATAGTCGAAGGAGACGAGCCGGGTGAGGTGGTGCACCTCGGCGGTGATATGCGCAAGCGACACGGAATCGAGTCCGCCTGAGCAGATGACAAGTGTTTTCATTTTGGGGCCCTTGTTTTGATGTCCGGGTAGGCTGCGACCGGATGGCGGGGCTTATTTCAGAAATTGCGCGGATTGCAAGCCTCAGGCCCGGGCGGGCGGGCAGCCGCCGCAGAGGCAGGAGGGTTTCCGCCAAAAGCCGATAAAATAAGGACTTTGGCCTTAACGATTAAACCTAAGTTAACTTTAGACAATGCCGAATTCGCGCTATGGTGGGGCTATGTTGAAAAGCACCCAAAGCGTCACGCTCGACGCCAGCCATTATGAATTGATCGAGGCGATGACCGATGAGGTGGTCATTCTTGACGCCACCGGCAAGATTGTCGCGGTCAATATGGCGTGGAAACTGTTTTGCGAAGAGAATGGCGGCGACGCCGGAACGCATTACGTCGGGGCCAATTACTTTGACATCTGCGAAGCGGCGGCCATGGGTGCCGTGGTGCAGGCGGAAACGGTTCTGGAGGGGCTGCGCCAAGCGCTGAAAACCGGGACTTCCTTTGAGGGGGAATACCCCTGCGATGGGCCGGGGGTGCGGCGCTGGTTTCAACTCAACGCCAACCGCCTGACGATCCAAGGCGCGCCCTGCCTGCTGTTGCAGCATCGCAATGTCACGACACGCCGTATGGCCCATGACGATATCGAACGGGCCCATGTGCAGGCGGAAACCTTTGCCGCCCTCGTGGCCACCACGGCCGAAGCGATCCTGACCTATGACATGGAAGGCCGCATCATCAGTTGGAATCCGGCAGCTGAGCGGCTCTATGGCTATACGGAAGAGGAGGCTTTGGGCCAGTCGGTCGAGCTTTTGTATCCGCCGGATTGGCCGACGCGGGTGCTTGAGTATCGCGATCAGATCATGGCCGGCAAGCTGCGCCAATTCAATGCGGTGCGCGTGGCCAAGGACGGAACCGAGCGCCATGTCACCATCGCCTGCACGCCCATTCGGACGCTTTCGGGGGATATCGTCTCGATCTCGAACATCCACCATGATGTGACTGCCACGCGCAAGGCCGAAGAGGTGCGCGATCTCGTCTCGCGTGAGGTCATCCACCGGGCCAAGAACATGCTTTCTCTGGTCACAGCGATGCAGCGGCAGACGGCGAGTTCGGCGGCCTCTCTCGCGGAGTTCAACAAATCCTTCGGAGCCCGTATTCAGGCGCTGGCCCGGTCCACCGATTTGCTGGTCGATGGCGGCTGGTCTTCGGTAGATCTGGCCGAACTGGTGCGCGCACAGTTGGACCCGTTTTTGCATTTGCAGGCCAAGGCGGTGGATGTGGATGGCCCCTCTGTCGCTTTGGGACCGCAGGCGTTGCAACTGATCGGCATGGCGCTGCATGAGCTGGCGACGAATTCCACGAAATACGGGGTGATGAGCAACGGCTGCGGCGATATCCAATGCCACTGGTCCCATACCGAGAAGGGGGGGCTGCGTTTCCAGTGGATCGAGACCGGCATCACCATTGACCCCTCTGCCAAGAAAGCCACCGGTTTCGGGAGCAAGGTTCTGTCCGTATTGGCACCTGCGATGGTTAATGGCGCGGCGGAAACGGTGACCAGCGAAAACGCCCTGACTTGGACAGTCACGATCCCTGCCGCGCATCTGGGAAAACTGGCCTGAGCGGCATCGCGCCAGTGGTGCTGCGCCGGGTTGCCGGTTGACCTAAATCACCCCTTTGCGGAACTCTCCTGCGTTGGAAACTTGTTTCTCCTTTGAGACGTCGTTCGAAAAGCTAAAAGGAGGCTAGGATGGCCGAAGGAAAGGGCAAGACCGCGAAACTCTACCGGATGGTGATGGAGCAACACCTCTGTCCCTTCGGGCTGAAATCGAAAGACCTGCTGGAGCGGCAGGGCTACCACGTCGAAGATCACCACCTCACGACCCGCGAAGAGACCGATGCCTTTATGGCGAAAGAGGGTGTGGAGACCACGCCGCAGACTTTCATCGATGGGGAGCGGATCGGCGGTTACGACGATCTGCGCGTGCATTTAGGTTTGGACAAGCCCAAGGAAAAGCAATCGGACACCAGCTATCAGCCCGTTGTCGCTATTTTCGGCGTGGCCTTCCTGATGGCACTGGGACTCTCTTGGTATGCATTCGGCAACATCTTCACACTTCGGGCTTTCGAGTGGTTCATCTCGATCTCCATGTGTTTCCTTGCCGTTCAGAAGTTGCAGGATATCGAAAGCTTTTCGACGATGTTTCTGAACTACGACCTGCTGGCGCAGCGGTGGGTGCCCTATGGCAAGGTCTATCCGTTCGGGGAAGCGTTGGCGGGTGTTTTGATGACCGCCGGGGCGCTGACCTGGCTCTCGGCCCCCGTGGCGATCGTGATCGGCGCAATTGGCGCGGTTTCGGTCATCAAGGCGGTCTATGTCGACAAACGTGAGCTAAAATGCGCCTGCGTCGGCGGGTCGAGCAATGTCCCACTTGGGTTCGTCTCGCTCACCGAGAACGTCATGATGCTGGGCATGGGGGTCTGGATGCTGCTCAGGGTCTACGGCTGAGCGGAGCGATCCGAGTTTTGGGCATAGGGATCTGTGGGGGGATCTGGTCGGGCTGAGAGGATTCGAACCTCCGACCCCCTGCTCCCGAAGCAGGTGCGCTACCAGGCTGCGCTACAGCCCGACCGATGTGCAGCGCAATACCGCAGCTTGGCGGCTTTGGCAATTGGTCAGTTGCAGGGATTTTGCGGGGCGTTTTGGGAACGCGGGTGTAATTGGGGGCGCTGCCCCCGCAGCCTTTGGCTGCTCCCCCGAGGGTATTTGAGAAAGGATGAAGGGGAAGGGGCGGGGCGTGAAACCCCGCCTCGGTTTTTTTAGAGGCTGGCGTCGAGGGCTTTGAGGATGGCGTCGCCCATTTCCTCGGTCGTGATGGGGGTGCCGCCTTCGGGGCCCATCAGGTCGGGGGTGCGGGCGCCATCGGCCAGCGCGCGTTCGACGGCTTTTTCCAGACGTGCGGCTTCTTCGCCTTGGTCGAAAGAGTATCGCAGCGCCATGGCGAAGCTGAGGATACAGGCGATCGGGTTGGCTTTGCCTTGGCCTGCGATGTCGGGGGCGGAGCCATGCACGGGCTCGTAGAGGGCCTTGGGGCGGCCATCGGCATTGGGTGCGCCGAGGCTGGCCGAGGGCAGCATGCCGAGGCTGCCGGTGAGCATGGCGGCGCAGTCGCTGAGGATGTCGCCGAAGAGGTTGTCGGTGACGATCACGTCGAACTGCTTGGGTGCGCGCACGAGCTGCATGGCGCCGTTGTCGGCATACATATGGCTGAGTTCGACATCCGGGTATTCGGTGTCGCGCACCCGTTGGGTGACTTCGCGCCACAGGATGCCGCTTTCCATGACGTTGGCTTTTTCCATGGAGCAGACTTTGTTGCCGCGGCGGCGGGCGAGTTCAAAAGCGGAGCGGGCGACACGCTCGATCTCGCTTTCGGTGTAGCGCTGCGTGTTGATGCCGACGCGTTCGTTGCCTTCCTCGAAGATGCCGCGCGGTTCGCCGAAATAGACGCCGGAGGTGAGTTCGCGCACGATCATGATGTCGAGGCCCGCGACCACGTCTTTTTTCAGCGAGGAGAAATCGGCCAGCGCGTCAAAGCATTGTGCCGGGCGCAGGTTGGAGAAGAGGTCCATTTCCTTGCGCAGGCGGAGCAGGCCGCGTTCTGGTTTCACGGAGAAGTCGAGGTCGTCGTATTTTGGGCCGCCAACGGCGCCCAGCAGCACGGCGTCGACTTCGAGGGCGCGGGCCATCGTGTCATCATGCAGCGGGGTGCCGTGTTTGTCATAGGCTGCACCGCCGACCAGATCATGCTCTACATCGAAGGCCAGATCGCGCTTTTCGCCGAACCAGTCGATGATGCGCGTGACCTGCGCCATGACCTCGGGGCCGATGCCGTCGCCGGGGAGGATGAGCAAGGATGGGTTGGCCATGGGAAACTCCTGAAAATACGGTTGGAGATTGGGTAGCCTGCGGGTTCCGGAGGGTCAAGATAGGGGGCGTTAGCGGGTGAGGTCGACCCAGACGAGGGCATGGCGGCTCGCGCTCTCACCCTCTGGCCAGATGAGGCCAGCGTCACTGACTTCCCAGTGGCGGGAGGGTAGGATGTAGTCGACCCGCATCGGGCCGGTTTGGGGCCAGTTGACCGTGGGGCGGTGCGGCAGGGGGGCTTGCAGCGCGGGATGGGAGAGGAGGGCGGCAATGGCTTCGCCGCGCCCGTCGCCGCGCTGCGGGTCGAGATTGGCGTCGCCCAGCAGGACGAAGGGGAGTGTCGGGGGCGTTCCGATCTTTCCGGCGAGGTGGTGGAGCCAGAAGATGGTTTCGTCATGGTTGCGGCGGCCATTGCGGTCTTCGGGGCCGTCGAAGACCGGCGGGGTGGCGTGGTATGTCAGTAGCGTGACGGGGCCCTCCGGGGTTTGGATCGGCAGGGACCAGTGGCCGTTGGAGGAGAGGCGCTGTGTGGCGTGGGCTTCGGCGCCCGCGAAGGGGGTGCCGTCGATCATCGGGTATAGTGTATCGGGGAGGTCGCGCCAGAGGAGGGTGCTGAAATCTTGGAACCCGCCCTCTTGGATCGGGTGGCGTGAGAGGATCGCCATGGCGCCTTGGCCGAAGAAACGGCCATAGCCTTGGGCGTCACGGGGGGTGCCGAGCTTGCCGTCACCGTCGAGGTCGACCCCGCTTTGGCGGCCTGCATTGGGCGGCGCGGCGAAGCGGTGGGGGTAGGGCGCGCCCGCGGCGGTGAGCTCATCAGCGAGGGCATTGAGGGCGGCCTGTTCGAGATCGTAGTCGATGCCTTGTAGCGCGATGATATCGGGATCGGCGCTGGCGATGGTTTCGATCACGGAGGTGACGGCGGGGTCGTCCCCGCGCAGGATGTCGCGCAGGAGCAGGCCTGGCCCTTTGCGCGACAATTCTGTGTTGAAGGTGGCGATGCGCAGCGGTTCGGCCTGCGCGGTGCCGGTCAGCAGGAGCAGCGCCAGCAGGAGGCGGATCAGGCGGCCTGCATATGCGCTTCGGCGTAGGCGCGGCGGCGTTTGTCGTGGATCATCTCGGCCACCCGCCCCATGGCGATGCCGCGCATGATCATACTGGCCGGAAGGAATGCCCATGCGCTTATTGTCCAGATCATGGTTTGATGATTGCTCAGTGAGATCGGATCTAGCAGATCGGCGGTGGCCTTGACCACTGCGGGGATGAAGAAGGGCAGAAGGAAGCCAAGCGCGATGTTGATCCGCGCGTCCCGTTGCAGCCGGTAGAGCACATCGCCCCCAGCGGTGGGGTCGAAAAGTGGCAGGTTCACCCAGACGTTGAAAGCGCCTTGGCGCGCGGGCCAGCCCATAACGCGCACCAGCACCACGAAGGTCGCCAATGCGATGAGCGAGACCAGATAGGCCAGACCCGCCGCTGTGCGGATCAGGTTGACCGCCTCGAGAGGGGCGTCGGCGGGCATCATCAGTACCACAAGACGCACCGGGGAATAGGGGAAATCAAGCGCATTGCCCAGTATCGTGCCAAGCGCGGTGAGCGCGCCGGTCAGCAGGGTGGGGGCCGTTTGGCCCCGCGCGATAAGCGACAACACGAGGATCGTGAAGAGCAGACTGATGAAGCGCAGCCGATTGAAAGGCGGCGCGTCGCGAAACTCGACGATGCCGGGCTGGCGGGCGTTGTATTCCATGAAGGTCAGGATCGCCGCGATACAGGCGAGCAGCACGGTGATCTGGCTGGATTCCGCATCAGCCCCCGGCAAGAGAAGCGCCGGGATGGCAATCAATAGCGCCACCAATAGGCCACGCGTCGCCGCGCCTGTCATTCGTCCGATCACTGCTCTGCCCTTTCAAACTGGCCAGCCGCGATACGATGCCGCGTGCTTGTTCCAACTTGATGCCCCCGGCTGATGGGGTGTGCCTCATTCTGGTCCAATTTTTGCCTTCTTTCCGCACATGCCTCAAGGCTCCGCGGAGAGAAGAGCAGGATACTGGGGTATTTTGAGGGAGGGGGTGGTGCCTTCTTGCATCAATTCCGTGGCGGTTTGATGGCAGGCGGCAACATCTTGTGGGCGCGCGGTTTGCGCCCACAAGTTTGATCATGCAGGCCGGGCGTTAGACCCAAGGGCGGCTTTGGCCCAGCGAATCCTCATAGCTGTCAATCGCGGCACCTTTTTCGAGCGTGAGGCCGATGTCGTCCAGCCCGTTGAGAAGGCAGTGCTTTTTGAAGGCGTCCACTTCGAAGGGGAATGTCTCACCATCTGAAGTGGTCACGGTCTGGCCTTCCAGATCGATGGTCATTCGCGCGTTCGATCCCTTTTCGGCGTCTTTCATCAGCACGTCGACCTGCTCTTGCGGCAGGGCGATTGGCAGGATGCCGTTCTTGAAGCAGTTGTTGTAAAAGATGTCGGCAAAGCTGGGTGCGATGACGCAGCGGATGCCGAAATCGAGGATCGCCCAAGGCGCATGTTCGCGCGAGGAGCCGCAGCCAAAGTTGTCGCCTGCCACGAGGATCTGCGCGTCGCGATATTGCGGTTGGTTCAGCACGAAATCGGGGATTTCGTTGCCTTCGCGGTCATAGCGCATTTCGTCGAACAGGTTCACGCCAAGGCCGGAGCGTTTGATCGTCTTGAGAAAGACCTTGGGGATGATCATGTCGGTGTCGATGTTCACCAGCGGCATGGGAGCCGCGGTGCCGGTGATTTCTGTAAACTTATCCATCGGGGTATCCTTCGGAGAGTGCGGGAACCGCGCCGGCTGACGGCGCGTTCTAGGCAAATGGTATATCAGGAGGGCATGGCATGTCGTACCAAACCGGCACGAAGGTGGAATGGGACTGGGGCAATGGCACCGGGACCGGCAAGATCGTCAAGAAATACACGCAGAAGATCACGCTGAAGCTGCAGGGCAGCGAGGTGACCCGCAAGGCGAGCGATGACGAACCGGCCTATAAGATCGAACAGGACGACGGCAGCGAAGTCCTGAAGTCCGGCAGCGAGCTGCGCAAGGCTAACTGAGCCCCGCGCAACGCGCCCGGTATCCGTGCCCCGGTCGCTCACGCCAGTTCGCGCAGGTCGGTCAGGTGACCGGTGAGTGCGGCGGCGGCGGCCATGCCGGGTGACACGAGATGCGTGCGGCCCTTATAGCCCTGACGCCCCTCGAAGTTGCGGTTCGACGTGGCCGCGCAGCGTTCGCCGGGGGCAAGCTGGTCGGGGTTCATCGCCAGACACATGGAGCAGCCCGCCAGACGCCATTCGAAACCGGCCTCGCGGAAGATATCCGCCAGCCCTTCCTCCTCGGCCTGTGCCCGGACGAGGCCGGAGCCCGGCACCACCATGGCGCGCAGTCCGTCCTTGATCTTCTTGCCCTTCAGCACTTCGGCAGCGGCGCGCAGGTCTTCGATGCGGCCGTTGGTGCAGGAGCCGATGAAGACGGTGTCGATCTTGATATCGGTGAGCTTTTGGCCCGGTTTCAGGTCCATATACTCCAGCGCACGTTTCACCGCGTCGACCTTGCCGCCCTTGAAGTCTTCGGGCGAGGGGACCGTCGCGTCGATCGGCAGCACGTCTTCGGGCGAGGTGCCCCATGTGACGACCGGTGCGATGTCTTCGCCCTTGAGCGTCACGACCTTGTCCCAATGGGCGTCCTCGTCAGAGAAGAGGGTTTTCCACCAGTCCATCACCGCTTCCCACTGCGCACCTTTCGGAGCGTGGGGGCGGCCTTTGCAATACTCAAAGGTCTTCTCGTCCGGCGCGATGAGGCCGGCGCGGGCGCCGCCTTCGATCGCCATGTTGCAGACGGTCATGCGGCCTTCCATCGACAGGTCGCGGATCGCCTCGCCGCAATATTCGATGACATAGCCGGTGCCGCCCGCGGTGCCGGTGGCACCGATGACGGAAAGGGTGATGTCCTTGGCCGTGACGCCGGGGCGCAGCTTGCCGGTGATCTCGACCTTCATGTTCTTGCCCTTGCGCTGGATCAGCGTTTGGGTGGCAAGGACATGTTCGACCTCGGACGTGCCGATGCCGTGGGCCAGCGCGCCGAAAGCGCCGTGGGTGGCGGTGTGGCTGTCGCCGCAGACCACGGTCATGCCGGGCAGGGTCCAGCCCTGCTCGGGGCCAACGATATGCACGATGCCTTGGCGCACGTCCGAGACGGGGTAGTAGTGCACGCCGAATTCCCGCGCGTTCTTGTCGAGGGCGGAGACCTGAATGCGGCTGTCTTCGGTCATCGCCTCGGGGTCTTCGCGGCCCTCGGTGGTGGGCACGTTGTGATCCGGCACGGCGATGGTCTTGTCCGGTGCGCGCACCGTGCGGCCCGACATGCGCAGCCCTTCAAAGGCCTGTGGGCTGGTCACTTCGTGGACGAGGTGACGGTCGATATAAAGCAAGCAAGTGCCGTCATCGGCTTCGTGGACGACATGAGCGTCCCAGATTTTATCGTAAAGCGTCTTGGGGGACATGATGGTCCTCTCCCGTGGTTTGGAATGGCTATGGGTGTGGCTGAGAGGGGCGGCTTATAGTCGGGCTAGAACGCTATGCGTCGCGCCGAAAAAGCGTTCGCGCAGACGCGCACGGTCGCAAAGATCAAACACCAGTATCATGGGGCAAGGGATATAGCGCCTTGGCGAGTCTCGCAAGGTGGCATCGCCGTGTGACAAACTTGCCCTATACTAGTGCCTGTGCAACCGTGATCTTCCCTAGCTGTTGATTGTCACTGAGAACTGACCCGGTAGCCCCATAAATTGTCACTGAGAATTGACCCATGTGAACACACTTCC